>NZ_JBEZBX010000018.1:0-157695 GCF_040647275.1 Lentzea sp. NPDC042327 | reverse complement strand
CCAAGGCCAGCGACGCACCCAGCTCCTCCGCGTCCGACCCGCCCGCGTCGTGGAACGGCAACGCGTCCACCACGACCGTCCGCAGACCGGGGAACGTGCGGGAAACCCGCGTGATCAAGTCGAGTGCGTCGCCGGTCGGCCTGAGCGCGAGGGTGCCGCGGACGGACTCCGGAGCGATCCGGCCCCACAGCCGCAGCATGGCGACGGCCACCTCCGGCGAGCCGTCCAGCACGATCGGCGTCAGGTCCAGGTGGACGTCCGCCAGCACGGTCTTGAGGGAATCGGCCGGTACGGACAGCCACAACGACGTGACGCCGCCTTCGAGGTCGTTCAGCACGGCGATCGGGTCCGGAACGGAGTGCCGCTGGCGGATGTCCCAGCCCTGCTTCACCGGCGCCAGGCAAGGAAAGCTCGCCGGTGCGTCGGTGTAGAGAGGCTGAACGTCGATGCCGTCGGGCGTGCGGGTGATCAGTGAGTCGAAGTCCGCTCCCGACTTGCGGAGCACGGCGTCGACCAGATCGCGCCACTGTCCGTACGACGCTGCTGGGAACTCTGCTGCCAGCTCCATCATGTGTCGAGTCTTTCCACGACTACGGGCTTCGACAACCCCTATCCCACAACGCTTAGGGGTGCCGGGGCCGGTCAGCGCGAGCGGCGTGCGGTGCGGGAAAGCCGAGTCCCCACAACTTTCGCTGAGATCAATATGTCCATTATGGACTCAATGAACGCACGTTCGCCGCGATGCACAAAGCCGCCATGCCACACCCGCAGGCGAGCGGCGGCGGGGTGGTCACCGCCTCCAGTGCGGACAGGAGCGCGGGAACCGTTCGAGTGGCTGGGACAACCACTCGAACAGCGCCCGGCCGCCAGATCTCAGACGCTCGCGGTGTTCAGGACGATCGTGCGCGCCGGACACAGGTCCGCCGCCTGGTGGACCGAGTCGTGCAGGTCCTCGGCGGGGTGGTCCTGGAGCACGACGACCAGACCGTTGTCGTCCTGGTCGAACACCTCGGGGCTGACCATGGCGCACTGACCCGCGCCCACGCAGCGGGCGCTGTCGGTGGTGACGTGCATCAGGGTGCTCCTCTTGCCGTTCCTCACCAGGTGACGGGAAGTTCGTAGACGCCGTAGACCATCGCGTCGTCCTTGTAGCGCAGCTGGTCGGCGGGTACGGCCAGTTTCAGCCCGGGAATCCGCTGGAGCAGCGTTCCGTAGACGACCTCGAGCTCGACGCGGGCGAGGTTGGCGCCGATGCACTGGTGGATGCCGAAACCGAAGGCCAGGTGGCTGCGGGCCTCCTTGCGGTGGAGGTCGATCACGCCGGGGTCGGGGAACACCGACGCGTCGTGGTTCGCCGCGCCGTTCAGGGCGAGGACGCCGTCGCCGGCCGGGATGGTCACGCCGCCGACCTCGATGTCCTCCAGCGCGACCCTGGCGGTGCCGGAGTCGGAGATCGAGAACGTGCGCAGCAGCTCCTCGATCGCGCCGGGCAGCAGGGACGGGTCGGCGCGCAGCTCCTCGGACAGCCCGGGGTGCTCCAGCAGCGCCAGCACGCCCAGGGAGATCATGTTCGCCGTCGTCTCGTGCCCGCCGACGAGCATCAGCCGGGCCATCGTGACCACGTCGAGGTGGTCGGCGACCTGCTCCACCCGGTTCTTCTCCAGGAACCGGCTGATCAGGTCGTCACCGGGCTCCTTCTCCTTGGCGGTGACCAGCCCGTCGAGGTAGGCGTCCAACGCCTGCACGGCCGCACCGTACTCGGCCGGGCTCAGCTCGTGGTTCATCATGGCCGCCGACCACTCCTCGAACTGCGCGTGGTCGGCGTAGGGCACGCCGAGCAGTTCGCAGATCACCAGTGACGGCACCGGCAGCGAGAGTGCCGTGACCAGGTCCGCGGGACCGCCTGCCGCGAGCATCGCGTCGATCCGCTCGTCCACGATCTGCTGGATGCGCGGGCGCATCTCGCGGACGCGCCGTGCGGTGAACTCGGGGATCAGCATCCGTCGCTGCGCGGTGTGGTCCGGCGGGTCCATCGACAGCATCATCAGCCGCACCTGTGCCAGCAGCTCCGGTGGGATGTGGAACTGGTGCGGGTAGCCGGGCAGCTTGAGGTTCGAGCTGACGCGCGGGTCGCCGAGGACCTGCTTGACGTCGGCGTGCCGGGTGACCAACCACGCGGGTCGTCCGGTGACCTTCACCGTCGCCCGTGAGACGGGTTCACGTTCCCGCAGCTCCGAGTAGGCAGCCGGCTCCTTGAACGGGCATTCGCGGCGCATCGGGAACTGCGGCAGCTCTGGCTCTGCGCCGACGGTGCCGGGGGACTGGAGCGATTCGGTCATGACTGCCTCTCGGAAGGCGTGGGCGGTCTCAGCAGTGGACGGGCAGCTCGTAGACGCCGTAGACGATGGCGTCGTCCTTGAAGCGCAGTTCTTCCAGTGGTGCGGCGAGGCGCAACCCCGGCACGCGGCGCAGCAGCGTCGAGTACACGATCTCCAGCTCCATGCGGGCGAGGTTCTGCCCGACGCACTGGTGCACCCCGTAGCCGAAGGCGACGTGGCTGCGCGCTTCGCGCCGCACGTCCAGCCTGTCGGGGTCCTCGAAGACGTTCACGTCGCGGTTCGCGGCGTGGTTGAGCGGCAGGATGCCCTCACCGGCGCGGATGGTGACCCCGCCGAGCTCGATGTCCTCCATCGCCACGCGCGCGGTACCCGCGTCGGAGATGGAGAAGTACCGCAGCAGCTCTTCCACCGCGGTCGTCATCAGCTCCGGCTCGGCGCGCAGTGCGGCGAGCTGGTCGGGGTGCTCCAGCAGGGCGAGCACGCCGAGGGCGATCATGTTGGCCGTCGTCTCGTGCCCGGTGATCAGCATGACCTTGGCCATGCTGGAGAGCTCGGAGTGCGTGACCGACGGGGTCTCCCGGTTGAACGCGATCAGCCGGCTGATCATGTCGTCGCCCGGCTCCGACTCCTTGAGCGTGACCAGCTCGTCGACGTAGCGGTCCAGCTCGTAGTGCGCGCGGCCGCGTTCCTCCTCGCTCAGCTCGTGGCTCATGATCGCCCACGCCCAGGCCTCGAAGCGACCGTGGTCGGCGTAGGGCACGCCGAGCAGTTCGCAGATCACCAGCGAGGGCACCGGCAGCGCGAGCACGGACACCAGGTCCACCGGGCCGTCGCCCGCCTTGGCCAGCAGCTCGTCCACCCGCTCGTCGACGATCTCCTGCACGCGCGTGCGCAGCTGGCGCATCCTGCGCACGCTGAACTCCGGCGTGAGCATGCGCCGCTGCACGGAGTGCTCCGGCGGGTCCAGCGACAGGAAGGTGTGCGGGACCTGCTGGAGGATCTCGTCGGGCACCGGGACCTGGAGCGGGTAGCCGGGCAGCTTGAGGTTCGAGCTCACCCTCGAGTCCGACAGCAGCTTCTTGTACAGGTCGTGGCGGGTCACCAGCCAGGTGTGCTTGCCGTTGACCTTCAACTTCGCCTTGGAGACGGGCTCGGTCTCGCGCAGTCGCGCGTACTCGGCGGGCGGGCTGAACGGACAGGCCCTGCGCATCGGGAAGTCCGGGAGATCGGAGTCACCGACCGGTGCGGAAGGGGAGTCGGGGGTAGCCATGGGCAGTCCTCGTCGCTGGGGTAGACGGACGGGATGGCAGCGGTGCACGCCACTGTCCGCAACCTAGGGAGAGGGGGAGAGCGCTCCCACCCCTAATCGCCCCTAGAAACCGCTGTCCGTAGTGAGACGCTTTCGGTTGTGCCGTGCGAGCTTTCCGTTGTGAGCGTTCTCATTTCTGAAGCGAACCACACAGGGGACGCACCTCACGGAGCACCGGAACCCGGCCCCGCCGCGTAGGGGCTTTTAGGGGTCGGGGTCGGCGATAGCTTTCGGCTGGAAGTTCGGTCCCCAACGGTCAGCGCGCCATTTTGCCGGTGCCGCTGCCGTTCCAGCGAGTGCTGCCCGAGGAGGTGGTCTTCGTGCCGTTCGGAACCCGTGTCCCCTTGGCCAGCACCAAGGGAACGGTGGCCTTCCGCGACTACCGGACCTGGTACCGCGTGACCGGTGAGCTCGGCGGCGACCGGCCGGCCGTGGTCGCGGTCCACGGTGGACCGGGCAGCACACACGACTACCTGCTGCCGCTGGCGCGGCTCGCGGACGACGGCTGGCCGGTGGTGCACTACGACCAGCTCGGCAACGGCGGGTCGACGCACCTGCCCGACGCCGATCCGGCGTTCTGGACGGTCGAGCTCTTCCTGGAGGAGCTGGACAACCTGCTGACCAGCCTCGGGATCGCCGACAATTACGTCCTCTTCGGACAGTCGTGGGGCGGTCCGCTGTGCGCGAAGCACGCCGCGGCCGGCCCGGCAGGGCTGCGCGGGCTGGTGGTGGCCAACGCGCCGGCCTCGTACCCGATCTGGTTGCAGGAGATGGCGCGCCTGCGTGCCGACCTGCCGAGGGAGACCCAGGAAGCGTTGCTGCGCCACGAGGCGGCCGGTACCTACGACGACCGGGAGTACCTCGCCGCGATGCGGGTCTTCTACGACCGGCACGTCTGCCGGGCCCGGCCGTGGCCGCGCGACTTCGTCTCCTCGTACATGGAGATCTACAACGACCCCACCGTCTACTACGCGATGAACGGGCCGAACGAGTTCCACGTGATCGGCTCGCTCAAGGACTTCTCGGTCATCGACGACCTCCCCGCGATCGACACCCCGACGCTGCTGCTCAGCGGCCGCTACGACGAGGCGACGCCGACCGTGATGCGGCCCTACGAGGAGCACGTCAAGGGCGCGCGCTGGGAGATCTTCGAGAACTCCGCGCACCTTCCGCACCTCGAAGAGCCCGAGCTCTTCCACGAGGTGCTCGTCGACTTCCTCAAGGGGCTCTGAACGGTGGGCGCGCCCAGTGGCGGCGGTGGGTTCACCACGGCGATGGTCTTCCCCGGCATGGGACCGGTGCCGTTCCGCGACATCGGCCGGTTCATGGTGGCCAACCCGTTCGCGCGGGAACTGGTCGCCGTGGCCGACGACGTGCTCGGCTACTCGCTGGTGGACTCGCTGCGCGAGGACCCCGGCGACTACACCGAGGCCGCGCAGGTGGCGTTCTTCGTGAACTGCCTCGCCTGCGCGCGGTGGGCAGAGGCGGACCTCGGCGTGACACCGGACGTGGTGACGGGACCCAGCTTCGGCGAGAAGGCGGTGCTCGCCTACACCGGCGTGCTCGAACTGCCTGACGCGGTGCGGCTCACCGCCGACATCGCCCGGTGCCTCGACGAGTACTTCGCCGAGGAGCACACCGATGTCGTCACGCTGTCCTTCGTCCGCGCCCCCATGGCGAAGATCGAGCCGATCTTCGCCGAGCTCACCGAACGCGGCGAGTGGCACGAGATCTCCTGCTACGTCGACGACGGGTTCTTCATGGTGTCGATCGCGGAGAGCGAGGTCGAGTGGCTGGCGGCACGGGTGCGCGGGATCGGCGGGATGCCGCTCTACACGATGCGGCCGCCGATGCACGCCTCACTCTTCCGCGGGCTGCGCGACAAGGCCGAGCGCGAGGTCGTCTCGCGCTACCGGTTCGCCGACCCCTCGCTGCCCGTCGTGGCCGACCAGGACGGCTCGCTGCTGCACACCGGTGAGCAGCTGCGCACGATGCTGCTCGACGGGTTCGACCACCCGATGAACTGGCCGAGCGTGACGGACGCGCTGCGCGACTCCGGCGTGCGGCGGCTGTGCGTCGCCGGGCCGGACAGCCTGTTCGGCCGCGTTCCGTGCGCGGCGGAGCGGTTCGACGTCGTCGCCGCCCAGCCGCGGCTCGCGATGACACCCCGGCGCCGCGTGCTCGCGGCCTGAGCCAGACAGATGGAGGAAACCATGTGGAACGATGACTTCGAGGACCTGGTCCGCGGCTTTCTGCCGTTCCTTCCCGACACCGAGGACCTGGCACCGGAGGCCGACCTCAAGGAGCTCGGCCTCGACTCGCTGAACGCGGTGCACCTGCTCAGCGTTCTGGAGAACGCCTACCGCGTCCGCTTCGACGACAGCGCGCTGAGCATGGAGACCTTCCGCACGGCGGGCATGCTGTGGTCGACCGTGGAGCGCACACTCGACCACGCGGCGCGCTGAGCCATGACGGCGAACCTGGTCCAGATCACCGACAGCACCCTGGCGGGACGGTTCTCCCGCGGCCTCGCCCTGTCACCGGAGCGGCCGGCCGTGCGCGCGGACGGGGGCGTGACGACCTTCCGCGAGCTGCACGAGCGGGCACTGCTGCTCGCCGGCTCCGCACTCGCCGGCCTCGCCGAGGACACCCGGACGCTCGGGGTGCTGGTGGGCAAGGGAACCTCGGCCTACGCGACCCTGCTCGCGGGATTCTACAGTGGACTGACCGTGGTGCCGCTGCAGCCCGCGTTCCCCGCGGCGCGCACCCGGCAGATGATCGAGGCGGCCGGTGTGCAGGCACTTCTCGCCGACGACGACTCCCTGCCCGCGCTGCGCGCGCTGGCGGACGAGGGGGTCGAGCTGCCGACGTTGTTCGCGCCGGGCGGCCACCCGGCGCCGGGTCTGCGGATCGACCCCGGCAGCGCGTTGACGGCCCCGATGCCGACACGTCCGCACGACGTCGCGTACGTGCTGTTCACCTCGGGGTCCACGGGACGTCCCAAGGGCGTCCCGGTCACGCACGCCAACACGGCGCACTACTTCGCCTTGCAGGACAAGCGCTACGACTTCGGTCCCGAGGACGTCTTCTCGCAGACCTTCGACCTCAACTTCGACTGCGCGATGTTCGACCTGTTCTGCGCCTGGGGTGCGGGCGCGCCGGTGGTTCCGCTGCCGCCCCAAGCCTACGCGCGGCTCCCCGAGTTCTTGAGCGAGCACGGCATCACGGTGTGGTTCTCCACGCCGAGCGCGATCTCCCTGGTGCGCAAGACCGGCGGTCTCCAGGAGGGGTCCCTCAGCACCCTGCGCTGGAGCTTCTTCGCCGGTGAGGCGCTGCACGACGTCGACGCCGCCGACTGGGCGCAGGCCGCGTCCAGGTCCACCCTGGAGAACCTCTACGGGCCCACCGAGCTGACGATCACCGTCAGCGCCTACCGCTGGTGCGACGAGGAACGGCGGCACCACGTCGTGCCCATCGGCGAGCTCCACGAAGGTCACGACCTGGTGCTGCTGGACGACAACGGCAGGCCGAGCCGGACCGGGGAAGGCGAGCTGTGCGTCGCGGGCCCGCAGCTGACCGCGGGCTACCTCGACCCGGCCGACGACGTGAACCGCTTCCTGGTGCACGAGGGAAAGCGCTTCTACCGCACCGGCGACCGCGTGCGGCTCGCCACCGACGGCGCGGGGCTGCTGTACCTGGGCCGCAGGGACTCCCAGGTGCAGGTGCACGGCATCCGCGTCGAGCTGGCCGAGGTGGACGCGGCGGTCCGGGACTGCGAAGGCGTCGACCAGGCCGTCACGGTGGCGCTGGAGATGGAGGGCACGGTCGAGCTGGCCGTGTTCCACACCGGGGAACCGCTCTCGCCCGCGCGGCTCGCGCGGCACCTGCGCGACCGGCTGCCCTCCGGCGTCGTGCCGCGGGCCTACTACCACATCGACGCGTTCCCGTTGAACAGCAACCGCAAGATCGACCGCTCGAAGCTCACCTCCGAGGCGAGCGGGGCCGCGGTCAGAGGCCGGCCCCGCCCTCGCGGCGGCCGGTGACCGGGAACCAGCACGAAAGGCCCGAGCCACAAGTGAACTCCACCCAGACCACCGGGGCCCGCACCGGCGCCCTGGTCCACGACCTGCTCGACGAAGCCCTCGCCGGCCACCCCGACTCCTTCGCGATCAGCGACTCCGCCGGCCGGTGGACCTACCAGGAGCTGGCCGGCCACAGCCACGCCGTCGACGCCTGGCTGGCCCTCTCCGGCATCGGCCGCGGCGACCGCGTGCTGGTCCAGCTGCCGAGCAACCGCGAACTGGCGGCCCTGCTGTACGGCACGTCGCGCTGCGGCGCGGTGCTGGTGCCGGTCAACACCGGGATGAAGGACTTCCACCTCCGCGCGGTGGTGCAGAACGCCGAACCGGCGCTCATCATCGTGCCCGACGAGGCGGTGGACCGCGTCGCCGCGTTCTCCGGCGGCGTGGCCGTGCGCGGCTTCTCCGGTGTGTGGGCCGAGATCGAGGACCTGTACCGGATGAAGGCGCGGGGCGCCGGCACCGACGTGCACCCCGACGACGTCGCCGTGCTCGTCTACACCTCGGGCTCGACCGCGGCGCCCAAGGCGGTGATCTGCCCGCACCGGCAGATGGTGTTCGTCACCGGGGCGATCAACGCCGAGCTCGGCTACCGGCCCGACGACGTGGTCTTCTGCCGGTTCCCCATCTCCTGGGACTACGGGCTCTACAAGGTGCTGCTCACCGCAGCCGGCCACAGCGAGCTGGTGCTCGCCGACGGCGAGTCGGACCTGCTGCTGCTGAGCCGGATCGTGGACACCGGCGCGACCGTCGTGCCGATCGTGCCCTCGCTGGCCACCATGATCAGCACGCTCGCGGAGCGCGGTGTCCCGGAGGGTGCGCGGGTGCGGATGTTCACCAACACCGGTGCCGCGCTGCCGAAGCCCACCGCCGACGCGTTGCGCGCGGCCTTCCCCGGCGCCGAGGTGATCATCCAGTTCGGACAGACCGAGTGCAAGCGGGTGTCCGTGCTGCCGCCGGAGCTCGCCGGCAGCAAGCCGGACTCGGTGGGCAGGCCACTGCCCGGCACCCGCGCCTTCGTCGTGGACGAGCACGGTGAGCCGTTGCCGCCGGGAGAGATCGGGGAGATCGTGGTCGAAGGACCGCACGTGATGCCGGGCTACTGGCGCGCCCCCGAGCAGACCGCGCGTTCCTTCCGCGTCGGGTCCGATGGCGGGCTTCGGTTGCACACCGGCGATTTCGGTCGTGTGGACGAGGACGGGTTCCTCTACTACGAGGGCCGCCGCGACGACATGTTCAAGCACAAGGGCGTGCGCATGAGCACGACCGAGCTGGAGGCCGCGGCCGCCGACGTGCCCGGTGTGCGCGCGGCAGCCGCGGTGCCGCCCGAGGACGGCCGTGCGCTCGCCGTGTTCGTGGAGGGCGACATCGAACCGCACGCACTGCTGCGGGAGCTCGCGCGCCGGCTCGAACCCGCGAAGGTGCCCTCGGTGGCGAGGATCGTCGAAGAACTGCCGCTGACCCAGCACGGCAAGTACGACAGGGCCCGCCTCACCAAGCTCCTGGAAGGAGTCGCACCGTGACCGGCTACCGGGAGATCGCGGACCGCTTCGGCACGCCTGCCTTCGTCTACGACCTCGACCGCGTCGTGGCGGCCAGGGACGACCTGCTCGCGGCGTTGCCCGAGCAGGTGGTGCTGTACTACGCCGCGAAGGCCAACCCCCACCCCGAGCTGCTGCGCGAGCTGCGTTCCGGCGAACGCGGCGTCCGCGCGGAGATCAGCTCGACCGGCGAGCTGGACGCGGTGCTGCGCGCCGGTTTCCGCGGTGACGAGGTGCTCTACACCGGCCCCGGCAAGACGGCGGGCGAACTCGCCACGGCGATCGCGCACGGCGTGCGGCTGTTCTCGGTCGAGTCGATCGGGGACCTGCGCCGCGTCGGCGCGGTGGCGCTGGAGGCGGGCACGACCGCGGACTGCCTCCTGCGCGTCAACAACGCCACGGGGGCCGCGGCGACGAGCATCCGGATGACCGGTGTGCCGTCGCAGTTCGGGTTCGACAGCGAGACGCTGGCCGACCTCGCCCCGGCTCTGCGCGAGGTGCCCGGGACGACCATCGCCGGGCTGCACTTCTTCCCGTTGAGCAACACCCAGGACGAGGACAGCCTCATCGCGGAGTTCCAGCACACCATCACCAGCGCCGCACGGCTGCAGGACGTTCTCGGTGTCCGGTTCCGCTTGGTCGACATCGGCGGTGGTTTCGCCGCGCCGTACGCCGTGCAGGGCCACCGCCCTGTCTACGAGTACCTGGGCAAGGCCATGTCGGAGGCGCTCGACGAGCACTTCCCCGGCTGGCGGGACGGCGCGCCGCGGATCGCCTGCGAGTCGGGCCGGTACCTCGTCGCGGACAGCGGCACGCTGCTGACCTCGGTCGTCAACGTCAAGCACAGCAGGGGACAGCGCTACCTGGTCCTCGACGCGGGGATCAACACCTTCGGCGGCATGTCCGGGCTCGGGCGGATCATGCCGATCTCCGTCGAGCCGCACGAGGCCGTCGCCGAGGGCGCCGGCGCGCACCTCGCCGGCCCGCTGTGCACCCCCGGCGACCTGCTCGGCAGGGGGGTCCGGCTGCCCGACCTGGAGCCCGGTGAACTGCTGACCGTGCCCAACGCCGGGTCCTACGGCCCGACCGCGAGCCTGCTGATGTTCCTCGGCAGGCCCGCGCCCACCGAAGTCGTCGTCCGCGGTGCCGATGTCGTCTCCGCCTCCCGCATCGAGCACTCACGAGCATATGAACACGGAGAGGCACTCTGATGACCATTTCTTCGCCGCAGCGCGACAACGTCGATCTCCTTCCCGGCGACGCGGGCGACCAGCCCGTGCTCGTGGCGGGCGGTACGTCGGACTCGCACACCTGGAACCTCGTCTACCTGCAGCTGTTGATCGAGGAGCACGGCAGGCGGGTGGTCAACCTCGGCCCGTGCGTGCCGGAGGACCTGCTCGTCGAAGAGGCGGTGGCGGAGCAGCCCGCGCTCGTGGTCGTGAGCAGCGTCAACGGCCACGGCTTCCACGACGGCATCCGGATGGTCACACGACTGCGCGCGCGGCAGGAGCTCGCCGACGTCCCCGCGGTGATCGGGGGCAAGCTCGGCATCACCGGCAGCTCGTCCGCGGAACAGGTCGCCGAGCTGAAGGCGGCGGGCTACGACGCGGTGTTCGCCGACGGCGTGGACAGCGGGGGCATCGACGAGTTCAGCCGCCTGCTGTTCGAACTGCCCCAGCGGCTGCGGGTATGACCCGCGCAAGAACCGGTTTCGGCGCCTTCGTCCGCGAGGCGCACGAGCGCGGCAGGCTCGTCGTGCAACCGCGCATGGGGATGAGCGATCCCGAGCGGATGCGCGCGGGCCTGCGGGCCACCAGGAAGGCCGACGCGACCACGGTCGGCACCCTGACCATCGACAGCTACACGCGCGTCGGTGATCTGGAGTCGGCCCGCCTGGCCCTGCTCGAAGGGGCCGCGCTCAACGGGTACCCGATCGTGAGCCACGAGCGCCGGACCACCGAGGCGGTGCTCGACGGCGTCTGCGGACCGGACTTCCCGGTCCAGGTGCGGCACGGTTCGGCGGCACCGGAGGACATCATCCGCGCTCTGCTCGAGGTCGGGCTGGACGCTTCGGAGGGCGGGCCGATCTCCTACTGCCTGCCCTACGGGCGGGTGTCGCTGCGGGAGTCCGTGGCGCACTGGACGGCGGCGTCCGAGCTGATGGCGGCCGCGCGCGGGCCGGGCGTGGAACCGCACCTCGAGACGTTCGGCGGGTGCATGCTCGGGCAGCTGTGCCCGCCGAGCCTGCTCGTCGCGATCAGCGTGCTGGAAGCGGTGTTCTTCCGGCGGCTGGGCATACGCAGCATCTCGGTCAGCTATGCGCAGCAGACGAACGAGGCCCAGGACGCCGAAGCCGTCGCCGCGTTGCGCGCGCTGTGCTCGATGCTCCTGCCGGACGTCGACTGGCACGTCGTCATCTACGCCTACATGGGAGTGTTCCCGGAGACCGAGGACGGCGCGCGTGCGTTGCTCGGCGCGGCGGCAGGGCTGGCGTCGCGCACGGGGTCGGAGCGGATCATCGTCAAGACGGTCGCGGAGTCGCAACGCATCCCGTCGATCGAGGAGAACGTGGCCGCCCTGGAGCTGGCCTCCGACGTCGCCGCCCGCACGCCGTACGCGCCGGCCCCGCTGGAGGGCAACGCCGTCCACGCCGAAGCCCGCGCACTGGTGGAGGCCGTGCTGGCGTTGAACGACGACCTCGGCCAGGCGTTCCTGACGGCGTTCGCGACGGGCCTGCTCGACGTGCCGTACTGCCTGCACCCGGACAACGCGGGGGAGAGCAGGAGCTACATCGACACCGATGGCAGCCTGCGCTGGTCGCGGATCGGGCGGATGCCGTTGCGCGGTATCGCCGAGAGCCGCGCGGCGCGCGGACTCACGTCGTCGGAACTGCTGCGGTCGCTGTCCTTCGTGCGCCGCAGCTACGACGGCATGGCCGCCGCCGGTGTGTCTTAGGGGCTTTTAAGGGTGGGGTCCCTCCTCCTGCTCTCGTTACGTTCCAAGCAAGGACCAGAGATCGCGCCGGTCAGTCGGGAGATGCGCGGATGAACGGGCTCGTAGCCGAATCAGCACTGGCGACACGGCTGGCGCAGGCCGCGCCGGGCGGACGCCGCCGGGTGGTCACCGAGTTGGTGCGCGCCGCCGTGGCGGAGGCCATCGCGCAGGCGCGGCCGGACGCAGCGGCCGCCGGTGCCGCGCTCGACGCCGAGCAGTCCTTCGCGGCGCAGGGGCTCGACTCGCTGGCCGCCGTCCACCTGCACCACGTCCTCACCGAGCGCACCGGGATTCCCCTGCCGGTGAGCCTCGCCTACGACTGCCCGACGCTGCCGGAGCTGGTGGACCGGCTGCTGCGCGCGGCCGACGGATCCGACGACGCCGCGGACGTGCCCGCAGCCCCCGCCACCCCCGCCACCATCGACGACGAGCTGGTCGCGATCGTGGGCATCGGCTGCCGCTTCCCCGGCGGCATCGACGATCCGGCGGCGTTGTGGCAGCTGCTCGCCGAGGGCGGCACCGTGCTGTCCGACTTCCCCTCCGACCGCGGTTGGGACCTCGGCGCCCTGTTCGACGACGATCCCGAGACGCCGGGCAGCGCCTACGTGCGCAAGGGCGGGTTCCTCGGCACCGCGACCGGCTTCGACGCCGAGTTCTTCGGCATCAGCCCGCGCGAGGCGCTGGGCATGGACCCGCAGCAGCGGCTCGTGCTCGAGACCACCTGGCACGCGCTCGAGAACGCCGGGATCGACCCCACCGCGTTGCGCGGCACGGCGACCGGTGTCTTCGTCGGTGCGGAGATGCTGGACTACGGCCCGCACCTGCACGAGGCACCCGACGGCATGGACGCGTACCTGTTGGCGGGCAACGCCTCCAGCGTCGTGTCCGGCCGGGTCGCGTACGTGCTCGGTGTGGAAGGTCCCGCGCTCACCGTGGACACGGCGTGCTCCGCGGGACTCGTCTCGCTGCACCTGGCGTGCCGCTCGTTGCGCGCGGGGGAAACGACGCTCGCGCTCGCCGGTGGTGTGGCCGTGCTCGGTGGACCGGGTGTCTTCACCGCGTTCAGCAGGCAGCGCGGCCTCGCGCCGGACGGGGTCTGCAAACCCTTCGCCGCGGCCGCGGACGGCACCGGTTTCGCCGAAGGCGTGGGCGTCCTGGTCCTGGAGCGGCTGTCGGACGCGCGGAAGAACGGCCACCGGGTGCTCGCCGTGGTGCGCGGCTCCGCGGTGAACTCCGACGGCGCGTCCAACGGCCTCACCGCGCCCAACGGCACCGCGCAGCAGCGGGTCATCCGCAGTGCGCTCGCGTCAGCGGGACTCACGCCGGCGGACGTCGACGTCGTCGAGGCGCACGGCACCGGTACCCGGCTCGGCGACCCGATCGAGGCGACGGCGCTGCTGGCCACCTACGGACGCGACCGCGCGAGGCCCCTGCTGCTCGGGTCGGTGAAGTCCAACCTCGGGCACACCCAGGCCGCCGCCGGCGTTGCCGGGGTGATCAAGGCCGTGCTCGCGATGCAGCACGGCGAGGTTCCCGCGACGCTGCACGTCGACGAACCGACGCCGCACGTCGACTGGTCCTCCGGCCAGGTCGAGCTGACCGTCGAGTCCCGTCCGTGGCCGGAGACGGGCCGCCCGCGCCGCGCCGCCGTGTCGTCCTTCGGCGTCAGCGGCACCAACGCGCACGTCATCCTCGAACGCCCCGAGCAGGAACCGGACACCTCCGCGCCGAGCCCGGCCGGCGCCCGCCCGCTGGCGTTCCCGCTGTCCGCGCGCGGCGAGGACGCGCTCCGCGCGCGTGCCCGTGACCTGCTGCCCCTCGTCGACACCGTCGAACCGGTGGAGCTGGCACAGGCGCTCGGCACCACGCGTGCCGCGCTGCGCGACTCGGCGGTGCTCGTCGCGACCGGCCGGGACGAGCTGCGCGCTGCCCTGGAGGGACTCGCGAACGGTGCCACCGCGGTGCCGCAGCGGGTGCCGGGCGAGATCGCGTTCCTGTTCGCCGGGCAGGGCAGCCAGCGCGCGGGGATGGGCCGCGAGCTGGCGGCCGCCTATCCCGTCTTCGCGGACTCGCTCGCCGCGACCTGTGCCCACTTCGACCTCCAGCTGCCGCGCCGGCTCGACGAGCTGATGTTCGCCGAGCCGGGCAGTGCCGACGCCGCCCTGCTGGACACGACGGAGTACGCGCAGCCCGCGCTGTTCGCCGTCGAGGTCGCGCTGTACCGGCTGTTCGAGAGCTGGGGCCTCACGCCGGACCACCTCGCGGGCCACTCCGTCGGCGAGATCGCGGCCGCGCACGTCGCGGGCGTGCTGACGCTGCAGGACGCGACGATCCTCGTCGCCGCGCGCGGCCGGCTCATGCAGCGGCTGCCCGCCGGGGGCGCGATGCTCGCCGTTCGCGCGTCCGAGGCCGAAGTGACCCCTCTGCTGACCGCGGGAACCGGGATCGCCGCCGTCAACGGCCCCGAGTCGGTCGTGGTGTCGGGCGAGCTCGGCGACGTCGAGCGGATCGCCGCGGAGCTGTCGTCACGTGGTCGCGACACCCGGCGTCTGCGCGTGAGCCACGCCTTCCACTCGCCGCTCATGGAGCCGATGCTCGACGAGTTCCGCCGCGTCGTGCGCGTGCTCGACTTCCGCGAGCCGCGCCTGCCGATCGTGTCGACCGTGACCGGGCAGCCGGTGTCGGGCGAAATGTGCGATCCGGAGTACTGGGTCGGCCACGTCCGCGCACAGGTGCGTTTCCACGACGCGCTGCGGCTGCTCGCCGACACGGGCGTGCGCACGTTCCTCGAGCTCGGACCGGGCGCCACGCTGTCGGCGATGGGACCGGAGTGCGTGGACGCCGGCGGAGTGGCCTTCATCGCGGCGCTGCGCCGGGACCGGCCCGAAGCGCACGAGGCCATGTCGGGGCTCGCGGCCGTGCACTCGCGCGGCGTCCCCGTCGACTGGCGGCGGCACTTCGCCGGGTTCGGCGGCGCTCCGGTCCAGTTGCCCCAGTACCCGTTCCAGCGGCGGCGCTTCTGGCTCGACCAGGGCACGTCCGCCGGCGCGCTCGGACAGCTGCCCGCCGATCACCCGCTGCTCGCCGCTGTCGCCGGCGTGGGCGCGGACGCCGCGGTGCTGACCGGACGGATCTCCACGCGCACCCAGCCGTGGCTCGCCGATCACGTCATCGGCGGCAGGGTGCTGTTCCCCGGCACGGCGTTCGTGGAGCTCGCTCTGCGCGCCGCCGACCACGTACCCGCCGGCCCGCCGCTGCAGCTGGAGGAACTGACCCTGAGCGCACCGCTCGTCCTCGGTGGCGACGAGGAGGTCTCCGTCCAGGTGGCGGTCGGCGTGGCGGACGAGGACGGTCGTCGTCAGGTCACCGTCCACAGCCGCGCCGACCAGGCGGGCCCGTGGACCGAGCACGCCGCGGGTGTCCTCGCCCCGGCCGACGCCGCCGATCCCGCGCCGTTCGGCGAGTGGCCGCCGCCGGGTGCCGACCCGGTGGACACGGACGACCTCTACGAGCGCCTGGCTGACGAGGGGTACGGCTACGGGCCGGCGTTCCGGGGTCTTCGCGCGGCGTGGCGGCAGGGCGGGACCGTGTACGCCGAGGTCGCGTTGCCGGAGGGGATCGCGGAGAGCGCGGGTGCGTTCGGCCTGCACCCCGCGTTGCTCGACGCGGCGTTGCACGCGGCGGACCTGGACGCGCCTCCGTCGGAGGTGAGCGTGCCGTTCGCCTGGACCGGCGTCACGCTGCACGCCACCGGCGCGACCGCCGTGCGCGTCGCGATCACGCGCGGCGACGGAGGCGGCATCTCGCTCCGGCTCGCCGACGTCACCGGTGCACCGGTGGCCGACATCGGCGGACTGGTTTCCCGGCTCGTGCAGGACCAGGAGGTCCTGCACGCTGTGCGGTGGGTGCCACACCGTGCCCCGGCACCCACCGCAGTTCCACAGGGCACTGTCGTGCACCGCTTCGGCGGTGCCGCGAGCGCGGACGCGCGGGACGCCCGCGAGCACGCCGGCACGGCACTGCGCCTGGTGCGCACGTGGCTGGAAGACGACAGCACGACCGCACCGCTCGTCGTGGTGACCCCACCCGCGAGCCCCGCGCACGCCGCGGTCCGCGGGCTCGTCCGCGCGGCGCAGGCCGAGAACCCCGGTCGTTTCGTGCTCGTCGAGCACGACGCCGAGCCTTCCGAGACCGAACTGGCCCAGGCCCTCGCCAGCGGTGAGCCGGAGCTGTCGCTGACCGGCGGGCAGTTCCTCGTCCCGCGCCTGGTCTCCGCTCCGGTCTCGGTCCCGGCCACCGCAGCCGCCGACGACTGGGGCACCGTGCTGGTGACCGGTGGCACCGGCGGGATCGGGTCGCTCGTGGCGCGGCACCTGGTCGAGGCGCACGGCGTCCGCCGCCTGGTGCTGGCCGGCAGGCGCGGAGAGGTGCCCGGCTTCGTCGGGGACCTGGACGCCGAGGTGACCGTGGTGGCCTGCGACATCGGCGACCGCGACGCCGTCACGCGGTTGCTGGCGGAGCACCCCGCCGACTCGGTGGTGCACGCGGCGGGAGTCGTCCGCGATGGTCTGCTCGGCTCGCTCACCGACGAGATGGTCGACGAGGTCTTCCACGCCAAGGCCCACGGCGCCTGGCTGTTGCACGAGCTGACGCTCGACCGCCCGCTGAAGCGGTTCGTGCTGTTCTCCTCGCTCGCCGCGGTGCTCGACGCGCCGGGCCAGGCCAACTACGCCGCCGCCAACGCCTACCTGGACGCGCTCGCCGAGCACCGCGCGTCACTCGGCCTGCCCGCCACGGCGCTGTCCTGGAGCCTGTGGGCGACGGGCACCGGCATGGGTGCCGCACTCGACGCCGCCGCGCTGCGCCGCATCGCCGCCGCCGGGCTGCCGGGACTCCCGGCGGAACGGTCGTTGCGGCTGTTCGACCTCGCCGTCCGATCAGGACGGTCCACCGCGGTGCCGGTCGAGGTGGACGCGGCCGCCGTGCGACGCCGTCCCGACGGCGTGCCGCACCTGTTGCGCGAGCTCGTGCGTCCCGCCGTGCGCCGTGCTGCCGCGGGCGGTGCGCGGACCACCGAGGAAGGCCGGTTCGCCACCGTTCCGGTCGCCGAGCGCGAACGCGTGGTGCTGGACCTCGTGCGCACCGAGGTGGCCGACGTGCTGCGCCACGACGGAGCCTCCGCCATCGACCCGGCGCGCGCGTTCACCGAGCTCGGGTTCGACTCCCTCGCCGCCGTCGAGCTGCGCAACCGGCTCAACGCGGTGACCGGGCTGCGGCTGACCGCCACCCTCGTGTTCGACCACCCGACGCCGCGCGCGCTCGCCAAGCACGTCGAGGAGGGCCTGTTCGGCAGCGCCGAGCCCGTGGTTCCCGTCGTCGTGCGCGACCCCGGCACCACCACCGATCCGATCGTCATCGTCGGCACGGCCTGCCGCTATCCCGGCGGCGTCACCTCGCCCGAGGACCTGTGGCGGCTGGTCGCCGACGGCGTCGACGCGGTGGGCGGGTTCCCCGCCGACCGCGGCTGGGACGCCGACGCGCTCTACGACCCCGAGCCGGGCACGCCCGGCCGCACGTACACGCGGGAAGGCGCGTTCCTCCACGACGCCGCGCGGTTCGACGCCGGCTTCTTCGGCATCAGCCCCCGGGAGGCCACCGCGATGGACCCGCAGCAGCGGTTGCTGCTGGAGGTGTCCTGGGAGGCGCTGGAACGGGCGTCGATCGACCCCGCCACCGTGCGCGGCAGCCGGACCGGCGTCTACGCGGGCGTGATGTACCACGACTACGGTGCCTGGCTCCCCGAGCTGCCGGAGGACCTCGCGGCCTACGCGGGCAACGGCAACCTGGGCAGTGTCGTCTCCGGCCGCGTCGCGTACGCGCTCGGTCTCGAGGGCCCCGCGGTCACCGTCGACACGGCGTGCTCCTCGTCCCTGGTCACGTTGCACCTCGCCGCTCAGGCGCTGCGGCAGGGCGAATGCGACCTCGCCCTCGCCGGCGGCGTCACGGTGATGTCCACACCGGACACGTTCATCGACTTCTCCCGCCAGCGCGGGCTCGCCGCCGACGGCCGCTGCAAGTCGTTCGCCGACGGCGCGGACGGCACGGGCTGGGGCGAGGGCGTCGGGGTGCTCGTCGTCGAACGGCTCTCCGACGCGCGGCGCAACGGGCACCGGGTGCTGGCCGTGGTGAGCGGTTCCGCGATCAACCAGGACGGCGCGTCGAACGGGCTGACGGCGCCGAACGGCCCGTCGCAGCAACGGGTCATCCGCGCGGCCCTCGCCGCGGCCGGCCTGGCACCGTCCGATGTGGACGCCGTGGAGGCGCACGGCACCGGAACGACCCTCGGCGACCCGATCGAGGCGCAGGCGCTGCTGGCGACCTACGGTCAGGACCGCGGTGAACCGCTGTGGCTCGGTTCGATCAAGTCGAACATCGGGCACACGCAGGCCGCGGCGGGTGTCGCGGGTGTCATCAAGATGGTCGAGGCCATGCGGCACGGCGTCCTCCCGAAGACGTTGCACGTCGACGCGCCGTCCTCGAAGGTCGACTGGGAGGCGGGCTCCGTCGAGCTGCTCACCGAGGCCCGTCCGTGGGAACCCGGAGCCCGGCCGCGCCGTGCCGCCGTGTCGTCCTTCGGCATCAGCGGCACGAACGCCCACGTCATCATCGAGGAGCCCGGCGCGCAGGAGGCGGTGGCCGGGGGAGAAGCGCCCCCGGTCGTCGCCCTGCCGGTCTCGGCGCGGACGACCGCGGCGCTGCGCGACCAGGCACGCAACCTGGTCACCGCGGCGTCCACCACCGCCCCCGCCGACCTCGGCTTCGCCCTCGCCACCACGCGCGCGGCGCACGACGAGCGCGCCGTCGTCCTCGCCGGCGCGGACTCCTCCGACGACGTCACGGCGGGCCTCGACGCGCTCGCCCTGGCCGCCGACGCGCCGGGGCTCGTCGTGACCGGTTCGGTCACCGACGGCACGCTGGCGTTCCTGTTCTCCGGTCAGGGTGCCCAGCGACCGGGCATGGGACGCGACTGGTACCGCACCCACCCCGTCTTCGCGGAGCACTTCGACCGCATCGCCGCGCAGTTCGCCGGTCACCTCGGCCACCCGCTCGCCGACGTGCTGTTCGGCGACGGCGAGGCGGCCGCGCTGCTCGACCAGACCGCCTACACGCAGGCCGCGCTGTTCACCACGCAGGTGGCCCTCTACCGGGTGCTCGAGTCGGCGGGGCTGCGTCCGGCGTGGCTCGCGGGGCACTCCATCGGCGAGTTCGCCGCCGCGCACGTGGCGGGTGTCTGGTCGCTGTCCGACGCGGTGACCGCGGTCGCCGCGCGGGGCGAGCTGATGCAGGCCCTGCCCGCCGGCGGGGCCATGATCGCCGTGCAGGCCACCGAGGAGGAGGTCACCCCGCTCCTCGGCGAGCGGTGCGGCATCGCCGCGGTCAACGGGCCCCGCGCGGTCGTGGTGTCCGGTGACGAGGACGCCGTGGAGGCGGTCGCCGCGCGGTTCGCCACGACCCGGCGGCTGCGGGTCTCGCACGCCTTCCACTCGCCGCGCATGGAACCGATGCTGGCCGGCTTCCGCGAGGTCATGGCCGGGCTCATCGCGCACGAGCCCGCGGTGCCGATCATGTCCACGCTCACCGGCGAGCCCGCGACCGCCGCCCAGCTCGGCTCGGCCGGCTACTGGGTGGACCACGTGCGCGGGACCGTGCGCTTCGCCGACGCCGTGCGCGCGCTCGCCGACCGCGGCGTCGACACGTTCCTGGAGCTCGGCGCCGCCCCCGTGCTGACCGCGATGGGACCCGACTGCCTCGTCGAGGCCCAGGGCGATGCCGAACCGGCCTTCGCGTGCACCGCGCGCAAGGACACCGGGGAGGTGCGCGCGCTGCTGACCTCGCTCGCCGAGGTGCACGTGCGGGGCTTCGACGTCGACTGGCGTCAGCTCTACGGCGACTTCACCGGCGCGCACGTGGACCTGCCGACCTACCCGTTCCAGCACCGGCACCACTGGCTGCCGCTGGCCGCGACCGGCGGCGACGTCACCGCGCACGGACTGTCCTCAGTGGACCACCCGCTGGTCAGCGCGGCCGTGGACCTGCCGGGTGCCGGCGGCCTGCTGCTCACCGGACGCGTCTCGCTCGCCACGCACCCGCTGCTCGCCGAGCACGCCGTCCTCGGCACCGTGCTGGTACCCGGTGCCGCGCTGGTCGGCCTCGCCCTGCACGCCGGCCGCCTCACCGGCCGCCCCGCGCTCACCGAGCTGACCCTGCAGTCGCCGCTCGTCGTGCCGGGGGAGTCGGCCGTGCGGCTGCACGTCTCGGCCGCCGCCGACGGCACCGTCGAGATCCACTCGCGGCCCGACGACGCGACCGGAGAGTGGACCTGCCACGCCACGGGCGTTCTCGACGTGGTCGGGGACGCGTCCGGTCAGGCGCCGGTCGCCGAGTGGCCCGCGCCGGGCGCGACCGGGCTCGACGTCAGCGGCCTGTACGAGCGGATGCACGCCGAGGGCTACGACTACGGGCCCGTCTTCCGCGCCGTGCGCGCCGCGTGGCGGGCCGGCGAGGACACCGTGCTCGCGGAGCTGGAGCTGCCCGCGGAGGCCAGGCACGACGCCGTCCGCTACGGCCTGCACCCGGCGTTGCTCGACGCGGCGCTGCACGTCACCGGTCTGCTCGACCCGCGAGCCGAACCCGCCGATGCCGGCGCGGGCGTGGTCGAGCTGCCGTTCGCGTGGACCGGGGTCACCCAGCACGGCTCCGGCGCGCTCGCCGCCAGGGTGCGCGTGACCCGCGCGGGCACCGGCGGCCTGCGGATCGAACTCTCCACAGAGGACGGAGCACCGCTGGCGACCGTGGCGTCGTACGTGACGCGGCCCGTCGCCGCAGACCGGCTGGGTGCCCCGGCCCGGGAGCTGTACGTCGTGGCCGGCGAGCCGGTGCCGAAGCCCGTCGTGCGGGCACACCGGAACTGGGCGGTGCTCGGTGACGACGACCTCGGACTCGGCGTCCCGGTCGCACCGGAGCCCGCCGCACTGGGCACCGCCGACGCGGTCCTGTACGCCGCACCGGTGCCGGACGGCACCGCTGTGCCGGACGCCGTGCGGTCAGCCCTCGCCGAGACCCTGCGGGTCGTGCAGGCGTGGCTCGCCGACGAACGGCAGGCGGTGCTCGTCGTGCTGACCCGCGACGATCTCGCCGGCGCGGCGGTGCGCGGTCTCGTCCGTGCCGCGTACGCGGAGGAACCCGGACGCGTGGTGCTCGTGGACCTCGGAGACGCCCGGCCGGACCTCGCGTCCCTCGGCGCGGCACTCGACACCGGTGAGCCGGAGGTGCGCCTCAAGGACGGCGAAGTGCACGCACCGCGTCTCGTCCGCGCACCGGACGCGGTGGACCGCACGGCGCAGCGCCCGTGGGGCACCGTGCTCATCACCGGAGGGACGGGCGGGCTCGGCGCGCTCGTCGCGAAGCACCTCGCACGGCGCAACGACGTCGAAAGGCTCGTTCTCACGAGCAGGCGCGGGCCGGACGCGCCGGGTGCCGCCGACCTGCTCGGCGAGCTGAGCGCGCTGGGCGCCAAGGCCGAGGTCGTCGCCTGCGACGTCGCCGACCGCGCGGCCGTCGCCGCGTTGCTCGCGCTCACGCCGGTCGACAGCGTCGTGCACACGGCCGGTGTGCTGGACGACGGCGTCATCACGGCGCTGACACCGTCGCGTGTGGACACCGTGCTGCGCCCGAAGGCCGAGGCCGCCTGGCACCTGCACGAGCTGACCCTCGGCCGCGAGCTGGCGCACTTCGTGCTGTTCTCGTCGGCCGCGGGCACCATCGACGCCTCCGGCCAGGGCAACTACGCGGCGGCCAACGCGTTCCTCGACGCGCTCGCCGCGCACCGGGCGGACCTCGGGCTCGCCGCGACGTCGATGGCGTGGGGCCTGTGGGCGGGCGGCGGCATGGGCGCGTCGCTGGACGAGGGCGAGCTCGCCCGGATCGAGCGTTCCGGCGTCGGCGTGCTCGAACCGGACGACGCGCTCGCCCTCTTCGACGCCGCCGTGACGACCGGCCTGCCCGCCGTGCTGCCGGTCCGGCTCGACCTCCGGGCGCTGCGGCGGCGAGGCGAGGAGGTGCCCGCGCCGCTGCGGACGCTCGCCGGCGTCGCCGTGGCACCCGCCCAGCACGCCCGCACCCTCGGCGACCGGCTCGCCGGGCTGCCGAAGGCCGACCACGAGCACGTCGTGCTCACCGCCGTCCGCACCGAGGTGGCCGGGGTGCTCGGCCACGCAGGGCCCGCCGACGTGGAACCACGGCGCGCTTTCACCGAGCTGGGGTTCGACTCGCTCGCCGCGGTGGAGCTGCGCAACCGGCTCAACGCCGTCAGCGGGCTGCGGCTGCCGTCCACGATGATCTTCGACTACGCGACGCCCGCCGCACTCGCCGGCTACCTCCTCGGCCGCCTGGCCCCGGAACCGCCGGCCGAACCGCAGGTGCCGCGGACAGCGGACGGCGAACCCGGCACCGACATCAAGTCCATGGACGTGGCCGACCTCGTGCGCGCCGCGTTGAACCGCAGCGGCACCTGAGCCGCCCGCCCGGCCACCCGGGGAAGCAGGGCCAAGCCGAGCGAGCAGGGGAGCGACACCGAGCATGGAAACTTCCGTCGAACAGATCGTCGAAGCGCTGCGCCAGTCGTTGATCGAGAACGAGCGGCTGCGCGCGCAGAACGCCCAAGCGGCCAGGGAACCGGTCGCGATCGTCGGGATGAGCTGCCGGTATCCCGGTGGCGCCGACACCCCGGAGAAGCTCTGGGAGCTGGTCGCCGGAGGCACCGACGCGATCGGTGACTTCCCGGCCGACCGCGACTGGGACGTCGACAACATCTACGACCCCGATCCCGACGCACCGGGCAGGACCCACGTGCGCGAAGGCGGGTTCCTGCACGAGGCCGCGTGGTTCGACCCCGCCTTCTTCGGCATCAGCCCGCGGGAGGCGCTCGCCATGGACCCGCAGCAGCGGTTGCTGCTGGAGGTCTGCTGGGAGGCCCTGGAACGCGCGGGCATCGACCCCCACAGCCTGCGCGGCACCCGGACCGGCATCTACGCGGGCGTGATGTACCACGACTACGGGACCTGGCTCACCGAGGTGCCCGAGGAGGTCGAGGGCTACCTCGGCAACGGCAACCTGGGCAGCGTCGCGTCCGGGCGGGTGTCGTACACGCTCGGACTCGAAGGCCCCGCCGTCACGGTGGACACGGCGTGCTCGTCCTCGCTGGTCGCGCTGCACCTCGCGGTGCAGGCGCTCCGGTCAGGCGAGTGCTCGCTGGCGCTCGCGGGCGGCGTGACGGTGATGTCCACCCCGGACACGTTCATCGACTTCTCGAAGCAGCGCGGTCTCGCGCAGGACGGGCGCTGCAAGTCGTTCGCCGAGGGCGCGGACGGCACGGGCTGGGGCGAGGGCACCGGGATGGTGTTGCTCGAACGCCTCTCCGACGCGCGGCGCAACGGGCACCGCGTGCTGGCCGTGGTGAGCGGTTCCGCGATCAACCAGGACGGCGCGTCGAACGGGCTGACGGCGCCGAACGGCCCGTCGCAGCAACGCGTGATCCGGGCGGCGCTGGCCGACGCGGAACTCGAACCGTCCGATGTGGACGTCGTGGAGGCGCACGGCACCGGCACGCCGCTCGGCGACCCGATCGAGGCGCAGGCGCTGCTCGCGACCTACGGCCAGGACCGCGGTGAACCGCTGTGGCTCGGTTCGATCAAGTCGAACATCGGGCACACCCAGGCCGCGGCGGGTGTCGCCGGGATCATCAAGATGGTCGAGGCCATGCGGCACGGCAGGCTGCCCCGGACCCTCCACGCCGGCGAGCCCACCTCGAAGGTCGACTGGGAGGAGGGCGCGGTCGAGCTGCTCCGCGAGGCGCGCGACTGGCCGGCGCGCGACGGGCGGCGCAGGGCCGCCGTGTCCTCGTTCGGCATCAGCGGCACCAATGCCCACGTCATCCTCGAGTCACCGCCGGCGGAAGAGCCCGTCGCGGAACCGGCAGAGCCGTGGTCGGGCCCGGTGCCCCTGGTGCTGTCGGGAGCGAGCGGACGCGGCCTCGCGGCGCAGGCCCGCCGGATGCTCGACCACCTCGCCGCGACCCCGGACTCCCCGGCCGACATCGCGTACGGCCTCGTGGCGTCGCGTGCGGTGCTCGACGAACGCGCCGTCGTCGTCGGGAGCGACCTCGCCGCGCTGACGGCGGGGCTCACCGCGCTGGCCGCGGGCGACACCGCCACCGGTGTCGTGCGCGGTGCCCGCGCCCCCGAGTCGCGGGTCGCGTTCGTCTTCCCCGGCCAGGGCTCGCAGTGGGCCGGCATGGCCGCCGACCTCCTCGACTCCTCACCGGCGTTCTCCGCCGCGCTGGCGGAGTGCGCGGCGGTGCTCGACCCCATCACGGGATGGGACCTGCTCGACACCGTCCGCGCCCGGCGTGAGCTGGGCCGCGTCGACGTCGTGCAGCCGGTGCTGTGGGCGGTCATGGTGTCGCTGGCGGCACTCTGGCGTGCGCACGGGGTCGAGCCCGCGGCGGTCATCGGCCACTCGCAGGGCGAGATCGCCGCCGCGTGCGTGGCGGGCGCGCTCAGCCTCGCCGACGGTGCGAAGGTGGTGACCCTGCGCGCGAAGGCCATCGCCGACGAGCTCTCCGGCCGCGGCGGGATGCTGTCGGTCGCGCTCCCGGCCGAGCAGGTGCGCGAACGACTCGCGGCCCACGGCGGCCTCCTCGAGATCGCCGTGGTGAACGGCCCGCTGTCGGTGGTGGTCTCCGGCGACCCCGAGGCGCTCGGCGAACTGCGCGCGGCGGTGATCGCGGACGGGCACCGGGCCAAGCTCGTGCCGGTCGACTACGCGTCGCACTGCGCGCACGTCGAGGCGATCCACGAGCGGCTGCTCACCGACCTCGCCGGCATCCGGCCGCGCACGGCGGACGTGCCGTTCTACTCGACCGTGACCGGCGGCCGGATCGACACGGTGGTCCTCGACGCCCAGTACTGGTACGAGAACCTGCGGCAGACCGTCCTCTTCGAACAGACGACCCGCGAGCTGTTCGACGCCGGGTACGGTGCCTTCATCGAGTGCAGCCCGCATCCGGTGCTGCTGCACAGCATCGCGGAGACGGCCGACGCCGCCGGAGTCGACGTCACCGGGGTCGGGTCGCTGCGCCGGCACGACGGCGGTCCCGAACGGCTGTTCACCTCGCTGGCCGAGGCGTTCGTCGCCGGGGTCCCCGTGGACTGGCGCGCGGTGTTCAGCGCTTCCGGCGCGCGCGTGACCGATCTGCCGACGTACGCGTTCCAGCGGGAACGCTACTGGCTGGGCCGGTCCGGGGCGACGGGCGACGTCACGGCGGCCGGCCTCGACACCGTCGCGCACCCGCTCGTCGGCGCCGCGGTCCCCGTGGCCCAGGACGAGGACGGTGCGGGAGCGGTGGTCTTCACCGCCCGTCTCTCGACGTCGGCGCTGCCGTGGCTCGCCGATCACGCCGTGGCCGGCACGGTGCTGCTCCCCGGCACGGCGCTGGTCGAGCTCGCGCTGTCGCTGGGCCACGACCTCGGGCACGGTCACCTCGCGGAGCTCACCCTCCACGCGCCGGTCGTGCTGGCCGGGCGGGGGAGCGTCCAGCTGCAGGTGCGCGTCGACGCGCCGGACGAGACCGGGCACCGCGCGCTGACCGTCCACTCGCGACCGCACGGCGATCCCGGCGAACCCTGGTCGCGCAACGCCTCCGGCCTGCTCGCTCCCCAGCCCGCGGCCGCGGCCTTCGACCTGGCGGTGTGGCCGCCGAGCGGCGCGGAACCGCTGGTCGTCGACGACGCCTACGACAGGCTCGCCGCGCTCGGCTACGACTACGGTCCCTCCTTCCAGGGGCTGCGCGCGGCCTGGCGGCGGGGTGACGAGCTGTTCGCCGAGGTGGAGCTGCCCGTCGAGGCGGCGGGCTTCGGCCTGCACCCGGCGCTGTTCGACGCCGCCCTGCACGTGGACGGCCTGGCCGCCGACGGTGCCGACGAGACGAGCCTGCCGTTCGCCTGGACCGGTGTCTCCCTGCACGCCACCGGCGCGACCGCCCTGCGAGTGGCGATCCGGCGCGGTGAGACCCTGTCGCTGCGCATGGCCGACCCCACCGGCGCGCCGGTGGCGGAGGTGGAAGCGCTGGTGGCACGCCCGGTCGACCGGGGTGCCGTCGCCACCCGCACCGACGACCTCTACCGCCTGAGCTGGCCGGTGCTGCCGGTACCCAGGACCGAACCCGGCTCGTTCGTCGTGTGGGACGGTGACTCCGCACTGCCCGATGGCGCACACGAGTGGGTGGTCCTGCCGATCGACGGGACCACCGGAGGCGCTCTCGACCCCGCTGCCGCGGCACGCGGCACCACGGGACTCGCGCTCGCCGCGATCCAGCGCTGGATCACCGAGGAGCCCTCCGCGCGGCTGCTCGTGCTCACCGGGGGCGCAGTCACCGAACCCGTCCGCGACGTGGCCGCCGCCGCGGTGTGGGGCCTGGTGCGCGCGGCCCAGGACGAGCACCCCGGCCGGTTCGTGCTGGTCGACTCCGGCGACGGGGTGGAGGCGGCGGTCGCGGCCGCGGGCGCGACCACCGAACCGCAGCTCGCCGTGCACGACGGCACCGTGTCCGTGCCACGCCTCGCGCGAGTGCCGGCCACCGCGCGGACCGTGACCCTCGACCCGGAGGGCACGGTGCTCCTGACGGGGGGCACCGGTGTCCTCGGTTGCCTGGTCGCCCGGCACCTGGTGCAGGAGCACGGTGTGCGGCGGCTCGTCCTCACCGGCCGCCGCGGTGTGGCGGCGGACGACCTGTCGGACCTCGGCGCCGACGTGTCGGTGGTCGCCTGCGACGCCGCAGACCGCGACCAGCTCGCCCGCGTGGTGTCCGCCGTGGACCCCGCACACCCGCTGACCGCCGTGGTGCACCTCGCGGGTGTGCTCGACGACGGCCTGGTGAGCGACCAGACCCCCGAGCGCCTCGACGCGGTGCTGCGGCCCAAGGCGGACGCGGCGTGGCACCTGCACGAGCTGACGAAGGACCTGGACCTCGCGGCGTTCGTGCTGTTCTCCTCGGCCGCCGGCACGGTCGACGGCGGGGGACAGGCCGGCTACGCGGCGGCCAACGCGTTCCTCGACGCGCTCGCCGCGCACCGCCGGTCCCTCGGCCTGCCCGCGCACTCCCTCGCCTGGGGGTTCTGGGACCAGCGCACCGGGCTCACCGAGCACCTGACCGACGCCGACGTCGAGCGCATGGCCCGCGCGGGCGTGCGCCCGATCCAGACCGCCGACGGACTCCGGTTGTTCGACGTGGCGCTGTCCGCGCCGGACGCCCGGCTGGTGCCGATCGCTCTCGACCTCCCCGCTCTGCGCAGGGCGGGAGAGGTGGCACCGCTGCTGCGGGGCCTCGTGCCCTCGGGCAAGCGCGCCGCGACCGGCCTCGCCGCCGCCGCGCGGTCGTCGCTCGTCGACCGCCTCACCGCCCTCGGTCCCGCCGAACGCGACACCGAGCTGCGCGAGCTCCTGCGCACGCTCGTCGCCGCCGTGCTCGGCTTCGGTGACGACCTCGTGCTCGACCCGCGCCGCCCGTTCCGGGAGACCGGCTTCGACTCGCTGACCGCCGTGGAACTGCGCAACCGCCTCGGCACGGCGCTGGGCCTGCGACTGCCCGCCACGCTCGTCTTCGACTACCCCGACGCCGACGCGCTGATCGCATACGTCAGCACGGAGCTGTTCGGCGCCGAGGCGGACGAGCCCGTGCCGGCCGCGCCGGTCACCGTGGACGCGCAGGACGATCCGGTGGTGATCGTCGGCATGGCCTGCCGGTTCCCCGGCGGCATCGCCACGCCGGAGGACCTGTGGCAGCTCGTCACCGACGGCCGCGACGGCATGGGCGGGTTCCCCACCGACCGCGGCTGGGACCTCGCGCACCTCTACGACCCGGAGCCGGGCAAGGCCGGGCACTGCAGCACGGCCGTGGGCGGGTTCCTCCACGACGCCGACCGGTTCGACCCCGACTTCTTCGGCATCGGCCCGCGGGAGGCGCTCGCCATGGACCCGCAGCAGCGGTTGCTGCTGGAGGTCTCCTGGGAGGCGCTGGAGCGCGCGGGCGTCGACCCGCACACCGTGCGCGGCACCCGGACCGGTGTGTACGTGGGCGTGATGTACCACGACTACGGCAGCAGGCTGCGCGCCGTGCCCGAGGAGGTGCGCGACTACCTCGGCAACGGCAGTCTCGGCAGTGTCGCCTCCGGCCGCGTCGCCTACGCGCTGGGACTGGAGGGCCCGACGCTCTCCGTGGACACCGCGTGCTCGTCGTCGCTCGTCGCGCTGCACCTCGCCGCTGAGGCCGTGCGACGGGGCGAATGCGACCGTGCTCTCGCCGGTGGCGTGAGCGTGATGTCGACCGCGGACACGTTCGTGGACTTCAGCAGGCAGCGCAACCTCGCGGCCGACGGCAAGGTCAAGGCCTTCTCCGACGACGCGGACGGCACGGCGCTGTCCGAAGGCGTCGGCGTCCTCGTGGTGGAACGGCTGTCGCAGGCCCGGCGCCACGGCCACGACGTGCTGGCCGTCGTCCGCGGCTCCGCGGTGAACTCGGACGGGGCGTCGAACGGCCTCACCGCGCCCAACGGCCCGTCGCAGCAGCGCGTGATCAGGGAGGCGTTGCGCGTCTCCGGCCTCGGACCGTCCGATGTGGACGCCGTGGAGGCGCACGGCACCGGCACGACCCTCGGCGATCCGATCGAGGCGCAGGCGCTGCTGGCGACCTACGGCCAGGGCCGCGGTGAACCGCTGTGGCTCGGTTCGATCAAGTCGAACCTCGGGCACACGCAGGCCGCGGCGGGCGTCGCCGGGGTGGTGAAGATGGTGCAGGCGATGCGCCACGGCGTCCTGCCCGCGACGCTGAACGTCACCGCGCCGTCGGCGGAGGTGGACTGGGACGCCGGTGCCGTGCGGCTGGTCACCGAGCAGCGCGCCTGGCCGGAGTCCGGCCACCCGCGTCGTGCGGGCGTGTCGTCGTTCGGGATCAGCGGCACCAACGCCCACCTGATCCTGGAGCAGGCCCCGGCCGCCCCTCCCGCGCCGGAACCTGCGGCGGAGGCCCCCCTGCTGCCGTTCGTGGTCTCCGCGACCACACCGGACGCACTCGCCGCGCAGGCCGCGCGACTGCGGCAGGTCGCGGGCGCGTCGCTGCCGGACCTCGCCTACTCGCTGTTCACGACGCGCAGCACGTTCGGCCACCGCGCCGCCGTGGTGGCGTGCGACGCCGGGGAGTTGGACGCGGCGCTCGAGGCGCTCGCCGGGGGACGCACGTCGGAGGCGGTCGTCACCGGGCGTCCGGTGGCGGGCAAGGTCGCGTTCCTGTTCACCGGGCAGGGCGCCCAGCGACTCGGCATGGGGCGTGCGCTGTACGAGAGCCACCCCGTGTTCCGCGCCGCCTTCGACGAGGTCTGCGAGGCGCTGGACGAGCACCTCGACGTACCGCTGCGCGAGGTCGTGTGGGCCGATGCGGACGACATGAGCGCGTTGCTCGACCGCACCGACTACACCCAGTGCGCGTTGTTCGCCGTCGAGACCGCGCTCTTCCGGCTGCTCGCGTCCTACGGCGTGCGGCCGGACTGGGTGGCGGGCCACTCGATCGGCGAGCTGACCGCGGCCCACGTCGCGGGCGTGTGGTCGCTGCGGGACGCCGCGCGTCTCGTCGCGGCACGCGGACGGCTCATGGCCGCCCTGCCCGCCGGTGGCACGATGCTCGCCGTCGACGCGGCGGAAACCGACGTGCTGCCGTACCTGACGGCCGACGACGTGGCGATCGCCGCGGTCAACGGGCCGAGCGCCGTCGTCGTGTCCGGCTCCGAAGCCGCCGTGGCCGCGGTGGCGGACAAGCTGACCGGCCGCCGCACGAAGCGGTTGCGGGTCAGCCACGCCTTCCACTCGCCGCTGATGGAACCGATGCTCGCGGAGTTCGAGCAGGTCGCAGCCGGGCTGGAGTTCGCGGCGCCGTCGATTCCCCTGGTGTCCAACGTGACCGGTGAGCGCGCGACCGACGAGGAGCTGTGCTCGCCGGCGTACTGGGTGCGGCACGTGCGCGAGGCCGTGCGCTTCGCCGATGGCGTTCGCACGCTCGCCGACGCCGGGGTGAGCACCTTCATCGAGGTCGGTCCCGACGCGGTTCTCACCGCGATGGGCCGCGAGGTCGTCGGGAACGCGGAGAACGCCACGCCGGCCTTCGCACCGGTGTGCCGACGCGGGCACGACGAGGTGCGCACCTTCGCCACGCTGCTCGGCACCGCCCACGTCCGAGGAATCGACGTCGACTGGGCGCAGGCGTTCGAGGGCACCGGCGCGCGCACGATCGACCTGCCAACCTACGCCTTCCAGCACCAGCGGCTGTGGCTGCACGACGAGCCCGGCGCAGTGGTGGACGCCCGCGGCCTCGGCCAGACCCCCGCGGCGCACCCGATGCTGGGCGCTGCCGTGACGCTCGCGGGCGACGACACCGTGGCGCTGACCGGGCGGCTGTCGATCGCGACGCACCCGTGGCTCGCCGACCACGTCGTCGCCGGGACCGTGCTCGTGCCCGGCAGCGCGTTCGTGGAGCTCGCTGTGCGCGCGGGCGACCAGGCCGGCTGCCCGCACGTGGCCGAGCTGACGCTCGAACGGCCGCTGACGCTCGCCGCCGGTGAGGCCGTGCAGCTGCAGGTGACCGCTGCCGCACCAGGATCGGACGGCAGTCGCGCGCTCGCCGTGCACTCGCGTCCGGAAGGGACGGACGCGGCCTGGACGCGGCACGCCACCGGTGTCCTCGGCACGGCCTCGGCGGAGGAACCGCCCGCGCTGGGCGAGTGGCCGCCCGCGGGTGCGGAGCCGATCGACGTCAGCGGCGTCTACGACCGGCTTTCGGCACAGGGCTACGACTACGGGCCGCTGTTCCGCGGGCTGCGCGCCGCGTGGCGCGACGGTGCCGACGTGTGCGCCGAAGTGCGGCTGCCGGACGGCAAGGGCACCGGTTTCGGCCTGCACCCGGCACTGCTGGACTCGGCACTGCACCTGCTCGACCTCCTCGATGGCCAGGACCCGGACGTCATGGCCCTGCCGTTCTCGTGGGAGGGCGTCGACGTGCACGCCACCGGGGCGACCGCGCTCCGGGTGCGGTTGACGCCGCTGGAGCAGGGCCGGCTCGGCGTGCGCCTGTACGACGGCGTGGGCGCTCCGGTCGCCGACGTCGCCGCGCTGAGCCTGCGCGAGATCGACCCCGGCCAGCTGCGGACGACCGAGCCCGGTGACCTGCTGCGCCTCCACTGGACGCCGAAGCCGGTCGGAACCGCGACCGCCGAACCGCGGGTGCACACCGTGGACCACGCCGGTGGCGAGGTGACGGCCGCGACGCGTGCGACGGTGGCGGCCACCCTCGCGGTGCTGCAACGCGAGGCCGGCGGCACCGCGAGCGGTCCGCTCGTGGTCCGCACCCGGCGTGCGGTGGCGGTCACCGCGGACGAGACCCCCGACCTCGCGCAGGCGGCGGTGTGGGGCATGGTGCGCGCGGCCGCCGTCGAGCACCCCGGCCTGTTCGTGCTGCTCGACTCCGACGGCACGGCCGAGTCGGACGCCGTCCTCGCGGCCGCTGTCGCGACCGGGGCTCCGGAGCTCGCGTTGCGCGCCGGGGTGGCCCACGTCCCCGAGCTGTCCGAAGTGGACGGTCCGGGCACGCCCGTGCCGCTCGACCCGGCGGGCACGGTGCTCGTCCTCGGCGGCACCGGTGGCCTCGGTCTGCTGCTGGCCCGCCACCTGGTGGCGAACCACGGGGTCCGTCACCTGGTGCTGGTGGGGCGCGGTCACCGCGAGCCGGACCTGACGGAGCTCCACGAGCTCGGTGCGCGGGTGGAGGTGGTGGTCTGTGACGTCACCGACCGCGCCGCGCTGGCCGGACTGGTCGCATCGGTGTCCGCGGACCGCCCGCTGACGGCCGTCGTGCACGCGGCGGGCGTCCTCGACGACGGACTGCTCACCGACCTCACCCCGCACCGGTTCGAGACGGTGCTGCGGCCCAAGGCGGACGCGGCGTGGCACCTGCACGAGCTGACGAAGGACCTGGACCTGGCGGCGTTCGTGCTGTTCTCGTCGGCGGCGGGCACCCTGGGAGCCGCGGGACAGGCCAACTACGCGGCGGGCAACGCCTTCCTCGACGCCCTCGCCGCGTACCGCCGTTCCCTGGGCCTGCCGGCGCACTCGCTCGGGTGGGGCCTGTGGGAGACCGCGGGCGCGGGAGGCATGGGCGCGAGCCTGGACGAGGCGGAGCGGAGCAGGCTCGCCCGCGACGGCATCCTGCCGTTGCCGGTGAGTCGCGCGCTGGAGTTGTTCGACGCCGCGCTCGGTGCCGACCACGCTGCCGTCCTGCCGGTGCGGGTGCGCGTCACCGACGACGCTCCCGCCCTCGTCCGCGCGCTGTCCGGGCACGCCGCGGCGGCACCGGTTCGCCGGGTGGCGAACGCCGCCGGTGAGGTCGTGGCCGAGCCGCTGTCCGCACGGCTGCCGAAGCTCCCGGCGGCCGAAGGCAGGAAGCTGCTCACCGAACTGGTGTGCGGTCACGTCGCCGGCGTGCTGGGCCACACCTCCGCGGCCGCGGTCGAACCCGACCGCTCCCTGGGTGACCTCGGCGTGGACTCACTGGCCGCGCTCGAGCTCCGCAACCGGCTCGGAGCCGACACCGGCCTGCGGTTGTCGAGCACGCTCACGTTCGACCACCCGACCGCCGACGCACTCGCCGAGCACCTGTTCACCGAGCTGGGCGGGGCGACAGCGGCCGCGGGGGTGGTGGACCTGGAGGCCGAGGTGGTCCGGCTGGAGACGCTGCTGGACACCACCGCGGACCCGGCCTCGGTGGACGACGAGCAGCGCGCCAGGGTGGGCGCCCGGCTGCGCGCACTGAGCGCGCGCTGGGACGGTGCCGCCACCTACGGCGTGGACGTACCGGTCGTGAGCGACGAGCGCGCGCTGGAGACCGCGACCGTGGAGGAACTGCTCGGCATCCTGGACGACGAGCTCGGAAGCCACATCTGACGCGCGAAGCGGCCCGCCATCCTGTGGCGGGCCGCTTCGGCACGTCTGGGCTCGTCCCCCGGGCGGTTGTCAGTCCACCGCCGTCTTCTGCCGCTGCGCCTGCTCACCGACGATGATGTCCGACGGGAGCTCGGAGCGCTTGGCGACGTTGAGCTTGCGGTACACGCGGGTCAGGTGCTGTTCGACGGTGCTGATCGTGACGTGCAACCGGTCGCTGATCTCGCGGTTGGTGTAGCCGAGCACGGCGAAGTGCGCGACGCGGCGTTCGGCGTCGCTGAGCAGGACGGTCCCCCTCTGGTCGGAGTCGGAGGCCGTCGGTTCCGCGTCCTCGAGCAGGTGCTGGTCGACGGGGGAGACCATCCGGCACGCCTCCGCCTCGCGCGCGGCGTGCTTGGCGACCAGCCGTGCGCGGGCGAACTCGCCGAACTCGTAGTGCGCGGACGCCAGTTCGGCGTACGCGTGAGCGAGGGACTGCCGGTCGCCGCAAGCCTTGAGCAGGTCGATCGACTGGTGGAGCAGCGGTGCGCGCTGGTAGGGCTTGCTGGTCGCCGCCAGCACCCTCAGCGCGAGGGCCTGGGCGTTCGCGCTGCTGGTCCGCGAACGTCGCAGCTCCTCCTCGGCCAGTGTGCGGGCCGTGCGCGTCTTGCCCAGCCGCAGGTACGCCATGGCGAGGTCGGTGCGCCACGGAATGCCGCGCTGCAGCTGGGAGTTGCCCTCCCGGATCAGCCGTGCGCTGGTCTCGAAGTCGTTCAGTGCGGCGAACGGCTGCGCGGTCTCCAGGTAGTGGTGCCCTCGCGCGCGCAGGTACTGCACGCCGAACACGGTGCGGTACATCGGTTTCGGCACGGGGAGGTTGAGCAGCTGCTCGTTGTGCGCGATCGCGCCCAGCCCGGGGTTGGCGAACAACGCGGTGGACAGCGGCAGGCCGATGAGCACACCCCACCCCTGCGGGGCCAGCAGCTCCACCGCCTCCCTCGCCCCTGTCAGCGCGGCCGGCAGGTCTCCCTGTAATCGTGCGACCTCGGCCTGCACGCTGCCCAGGATCGCCTGCCACGTCTTGGCACGCCGCGCGACGGCGGACTCCAGCAGTCCCTCGCAGGCGGCGCCGGCCAGCGCCGGCTGGCCGGCGTACGCGATCGCCAGCAGCGACATCGCCACGATCTCGAGGTTGAGGTCGTCCAGCCGGTGGCCCTGCAGGCACTGCGCCAGCGCGGTGGTGGACTCCGCCGTGTCCACCCCGTTGAGCAGGGCGCTCAGCGGCGCCATGATGCCGTACATGGTGCGCCGTTTGTCGGGGTGCCCGTTCGAACGGGAGGGGCCGGCGGGTTCGCCCGCGCCGTAGAACCACTGCCGGATCATGTCGACCTCTTGCCGCACCAGCTCGTCGGCCGAGGAGACCGGCGGCGGCAGCGCTTCCGCGATCCGGCCGGCCAGCTCCGTGTCGCCCTGCCACAGCACGTGCCGGAGCACCGTGGTGGCATCACGCAGGTCCAGCTCGCCCTTCTCGGCGGCCTGCCGCAGCGGGTCGAGGCGTCTGCCGGCCGCGGCCGGGTTGGTGAGCCACTCGACCCTGGCGAGCGCCGCGGTGATCTCGTGGCTTTCCGCGGTGCCGGAGCAGCCGCGCAGGGCGAGCTGGAGGCAGGCGGCACAGCGTTCGAGGTCGTCCCGCCCGAGCGCCGCCTCCGCGGCGCTGCGCAGCGTGCTCGTGCCCCAGCCCGCCGGCACGAGCTCGGCGGCGAGCAGGTGTGAGGCGACCACCTCGGCCGGCGCGCCGGAGTTGTAGAGCGCTTCGGCGATCCTGCAGTGCAGGGTCGTGCGCAGGTCCGGTCTCATGTCCTCGCGCACCGCGGCCGCGGCGGCCGGGTCGAGGAAACGGCGACCGGTGAGCAGGCCGGTCGAGTTGCCCCGGTCGACGGCGTTGCTGACCGTTTCGTCGCTCACACCCATGGTCTCGGACAGGTTGACGCTGTCGATGGTGTCGCTGAGGTGTTGGACGGACTCGCCGAACAACGCCAGCAGCCGCAGCACGTGGATCTTCTCGGACGAGTTGCGGTGCAGCAGTTGCAGGACCGCGTTGCGGTACGCGGCTCCCGCGACCGGCCGCTCGACCAGGGCGCCGCGCGTCTTGCAGTCGTCCAGGAGCGCGTGCGCGAGCAGCGGGACACCCGCGGTCATCCGGGAGAACCCGGTCGTCAGTTCCTCGGAAGGCGGTCCTCCGGCGTCCGCGGCGAGCAGCTCGGCGAGCTCCGCGGCGGACAGCGGCGCCAGCCGGATGCGCCGGTGCGGATGGCGGTTCAGCTGCCGGGAGGAGACGGTGCGCGAGGCGTCGTCCTCGATCCCGAGCGTGCACACGACGAGCAGCTTGCGGAACCGGCCGCGCTGCAGCAGGTGCACGATGCTCGTGGTGGACCAGGCGTCCATCAGGTGGGCGTCGTCCACCGCGAGCACCAGCGGGCAGTCCTCGTCCGCGCGGCCGAGCAGAGCCTCCGCAGAGGCTTCCAGCTCGGCCGTGGGGAAATCGACTTCTTCACTTTTTTCTCGCGGAGGGTGAACGCGGTCGGAAACGATGTGGTCGTGCTTTTCGCTCCACAGCTCCGGGCAGGCGGTTCCGCTGTTCTTCAGCAAATTCCGGGCGAGGCTCAGCGGTCTGTCCCGGGAGGCGGGGTCTGCCGTGGCGTGCAGTATCCGCGCACCCGATTCCCGGACGCTGATCAGAAACTCGTCGAGAACCTGGGTCTTTCCGGAACCGGGTGTGCCGCTCACCAGTACGAGCAGGCCGTTTCCTCTGGTGCTCTCGACGAATGCTTCGTGCAGACTGGCCAGTTCTCTCGTTCGACCGAATATGCGCGCCATCGCCTCGTATTCCGTCCCAGTACCCGCAGGGAGCCGGGGAACTCGCACTCGCCGTTGTGTGCGGCCGCGCCCTGGTGCGAAGCCACCGCCGGTGAGAAGGGTGATGACCGTTCGTCCGCGGTCACTCCGACCTCACGGGGAACGACTCCGCAATGACTGCTTCCGGAGTCGCTCATGTCATGCAGCGGTGTTGCCCGGCATGGGTCCAAGCTAGCACGATTCGGGATACTTTCGCCGGTGTACGAAGGGCACATGTCTCAATTCGCGCCCGGCCGTTCAAGATCCTTTCCGGACGGTGAACCTGCCGGTAACACCGTTGTTAACTGACTCGCGGATCAACGCGGAACCGTCCTGGGAATTCTCCTAAACCACTTGGTCGCGCGTGTGTGCCGGCCTCATCCGGCCCTCTCCGGCAAGCGACCTGCGCCAGGGTGTGCCGGCCTGTCCCCACGTCTGACCCCTGCACTGCAGGACGCCCTCCTGGGGGCATTAGGGGTACCTGACGTGAATGCCGTCTCCCTAGCCTCCGATGCAGAGCGGCCAAGGGGGTCCGCGGGCGGAAGCCAACGGCCGAACAGGCACGGCGATCGTGATCGGATGGCGCGCTGGTGAACAACGAAGATCAGCTTCTCGACTACCTCAAGCGGACCACGGCGGAGCTGCGGGAGGCGCGGAAGCGGTTGCGCGAGCAGGAAGAGCGGGAACGCGGCCCGGTCGCGATCATCGGGATCGGCTGCCGGTTCCCCGGCGGCGTCACGGCGCCGGAACACCTGTGGGACCTGGTCTCCTCCGGTGTCGACGCGATCTCGGAGTTCCCGTCGAACCGGAACTGGGACATCTCGGCGCTGTACGACCCCGATCCGTCGCGCCGCGGGCACACCTACGCCCGCACGGGCGGATTCCTGCACGACGCCGCCGAGTTCGACCACGACTTCTTCGGCATCAGCCCGCGTGAAGCGCTCGCCATGGACCCGCAGCAGCGGCTGTTGCTCGAAACGTCCTTCGAGGCGTTCGAGCGCGCCGGCATCGCCCCGTCGTCCCTGCGGGGCAGCCGCACCGGAGTCTTCGCGGGCGTCATGTACAACGACTACGCCACCAGGATCACCTCGGTCCCGGAAGACCTCGACGGCTACCTCTCCAACGGCAGCGCCGCGAGCATCGCCTCCGGTCGCGTCGCCTACACCTTCGGGCTCGAAGGCCCGGTCGTCACCGTCGACACCGCCTGTTCCTCCTCCCTGGTCGGGCTGCACTGGGCGGTGCGCGCGCTGCAGTCCGGCGAGTGCTCACTCGCGCTGGCCGGCGGCGTGACGGTGATGTCGACTCCCGAGACGTTCGTGGACTTCTCACGGCAGCGCGGACTTGCTCCCGACGGCCGGTGCAAGGCGTTCTCGGCCGACGCGGACGGCACGGGCTGGGGCGAAGGCGCCGGGATGGTCCTGCTGGAACGCCTGTCCGACGCTCAGCGCAACGGTCACCCCGTGCTCGCGGTGATCCGCGGTTCCGCGATCAACTCCGACGGTGCGAGCAGCAGGCTGACCGCACCGAACGGGCCGTCGCAGCAGCGCGTCATCCGGCAGGCGCTGGCGAGTGCCGGCCTGAAGCCGTCGGACGTGGACGTCGTGGAGGCGCACGGCACCGGTACGGCGCTGGGCGACCCGATCGAGGCGCAGGCGCTGCTGGCCACCTACGGTCAGGACCGCGCACACCCGCTGCTCCTCGGTTCGGTGAAGTCGAACATCGGTCACGCCCAGGCCGCGGCCGGGATCGCGGGCGTGATCAAGGTGGTGCTGGCCATGAAGCACGGCGAGGTTCCGCCGACGCTGCACGCCGACACCGCCACCGACCAGGTGGACTGGACCGCGGGCGCCGTCGAGCTGGCGGTGAAGCGGCAGCCGTGGCCGGAGACCGGCCGGCCGCGCAGGGCCGCCGTGTCCTCGTTCGGGCTCAGCGGGACCAACGCGCACGTGGTGCTGGAGCAGCCTCCCGCGCCGGCACCGCCCCCGGAAGCCGGGAAAGCGGCGAGTTCCGCGGTGCCGTGGATCGTCACCGCGCGCACGCCGCGCGCGCTCGAGGACCAGCGTGCCCGCCTGCGAGCACACCTCGCCGAACACCCCGAGCTGCGCAGTGCGGACGTCGCGCTGTCCCTTGCCGTCACGCGGTCCAGGTTCGAGCACGGCGTGATCGCCGTCGGCAGGGACGAGGGGGAGCTGCTCGACCGGCTCGCCCTCGCGTCCCCGTTGGCCGGCAAGAGGGGTTCGACGGCGTTCTTGTTCACCGGCCAGGGTTCGCAGCGGATCGGCATGGGCCGCGCGCTGCGCGCGGCGTTCCCCGTGTACGCCGAAACCTTCGACGCCGTGTGCGTGCTCGCGGACCGGCACCTGGACGAGCCGCTGGCTGCCGTGATCGACGGCGACGCCGAGCTGCTGAACCGCACCGACTACGCGCAGCTCGCCATCTTCGCCGTGGAGGTCGCGCTGTACCGGTTGTTCGAGTCCTGGGGGATCGTGCCCGGCCACCTGGTCGGCCACTCGGTCGGTGAGCTGGCCGCCGCTCACGTCGCCGGTGTGTTCTCGCTGGAGGACGCGGTCGCGCTGACCGGTGCGCGGGGTCGCCTGATGGCGGCACTGCCGTCCGGGGGCGCGATGGCCGCGGTGCGGGCCTCCGAGGCCGAGGTCGCGCCGTTCCTCACCGGCCAGGTGGCACTCGCGGCCGTCAACGGCGAGCGGTCGGTCGTCGTCTCCGGCACGGCCGAAGCCGTCGACGAGCTCGCCGCGCGGTTCGGGAAGGTCAAGCGGCTCACCGTGTCCCACGCCTTCCACTCGCCGCTGATGCGTCCGATGCTCGCGGAGTTCGCGCAGGTGGCGGAACGGTGCTCCTACGCGGAGCCGCGGGTGCCGATCGTCTCGACGATGACGGGTGAGCTCGCGACCACCGCGCTGACCACACCGGAGTACTGGGTCGAGCACGTGGTGAAACCGGTCCGCTTCGCCCCCGCGCTGGCGGCTGCGCACGCGCTCGGCGCGCGCCGGTTCGTCGAGCTGGGACCGGACGCCGCGCTCACCGCGCTCGCCGCCGACGCACTCGGCGGTGACAGCGTGGCGATCGCCGGGCTCCGCCGCGACGGTGACGAGGAACTGGACGTCGTCAGCGCCGCCGCGACCCTGCACGCCGCGGGGGGCACAGTCGACTGGGAGCGCTTCTTCGCCGCCCACAACGCCCAGCGGGTGGAGCTGCCGACCTATGCGTTCCAGCGCGAACGGCTGTGGCTGGAGGAGAGCACGACGCCGGCGGGCGACCCGGAGGGGCTCGGCCAGCACTCGACCGGGCACCCGCTGGTGCCCGCGGCGACCGACGTGCCCGAAAGCGGGGCCGCCGTGCTCACCGGACGGCTCTCGCCGACGGCGCAGACCTGGCTGGCCGACCACTCGGTGCACGGCGCGGTGCTGTTGCCCGGTACGGCGTTCGTCGAGCTGGCCCTGCGAGCGGGCGAGCACGTCGGGTGCGACACCGTCGAGGAGCTGACCCTCGACGCACCGCTGCTCCTCCCCGGCGACGGCGCGGTGGCCGTCCGGGTGGTCGTCGGCGGTGCGCGCGACGACGCGCCGGACCGCCGTGAACTGACCATCTGGTCCCGCCGGGGTGACGCCGCCGACGAAGGTGGCTCCTGGACGCGCCACGCGAGCGGCACCCTGGCCGCGGGTGCGGGGGAAGCGGCCGCGGCGCCGGAGGTCTGGCCGCCGGAGGGAGCGGAGCCGGTCGAGCTGGCCGACCTGTACCCGCGGCTGGCGCGCACCGGCTACGGCTACGGCGAGGTGTTCCAGGGCCTGCGGGCCATGTGGCGCCGCGGCGACGAGCTGTTCGGCGAAGCCGCGCTGCCCGACTCCGCCCGGGGCACCGCCGCCGGGTTCGGCCTGCACCCCGCGCTGCTCGACGCCGTGTTGCACGTCAACCTGCTCGACCTGCCCGACGGACGTGCCGTGCTGCCGTTCGCGTGGGGCGGGGTGCGGTTGCACCGCGCCGGAGCCGACGTGCTGCGGCTGCGGCTCTCGCCGGACGGGACGGGTGCGGTGTCGCTCGAGCTGTCCGATCAGCACGGGCACCCGGTGGCCAGTGTGCGCAGCCTCGTCGCGCGCCCGGTGTCCCCGGAGGCGCTCGCGGGCTCCGCGGACCTGCCGCTGTACCGGATCGAACTGGTCGCGGCGTCCGGTGCGGCCGACCGCTCCGACACCGACCCCGTGTTCGTCCCGCCGGTGCCCGACGCCGGTGACGAGGTGCCGGGAATGGTGCGGGAACGCGTGCACACGACGCTCGACCGGGTGCGGGGGTGGCTGGACGACCCGCTGTCCGCCGGACGCCGCCTGGCCGTGGTGCTGCGCACGGGCGACCTCGCCCACGCGGCCGTGCGCGGGCTGATCCGCGCCGCGGAGGCGGAGAACCCCGGCCGGTTCCTCGTCGTGAGCACCGATCTGGCCGCGACCGACGAGCAGGTCGCCGCCGACGACGCGGTCCGCGCGGCGCTGACCGTCGGCGAGCCGGAGGTCGTCGTCGCCGGCGGTGAGCTGTGGGTGCCGCGCCTCGCACGGGCCGAGTCGGCCGAACCGCTGTCCTGGGATTCCGACGGACTTGTGCTCATCACCGGCGGCACAGGTGGCCTCGGCGCGCAGCTCGCGCGGCACCTCGTCGCGGAACGCGGTGTGCGGCGGCTGCTCCTGGCCGGGCGCAGGGGAGCGGCCGCGCCCGGCGCCGAGGAGCTGCGCGCGGAGCTGGAGGCGGCCAGCGCGTCGGTGACGCTCGCCCGCTGCGACGTGACGGACCGCGCGGCGCTCGCCGCGCTGCTCGCCGAGCACGACGTGCGCGCCGTGGTGCACGCGGCCGGCGTAGTGGACAACGGTGTGCTGGCCGGGCTCGACCCCGAGCGCGTCGACCGGGTGCTGCGGCCGAAGGTGGACGCCGCGTGGCACCTGCACGAGCTCACGAGCGAACGGAACCTGTCGGCCTTCGTGCTGCTGTCGTCGGCCGCGGGCACGCTGGTACCGGGCGGCCAGGGCAACTACGCCGCGGCGAACACCTTCCTCGACGGGCTCGCCGAGCACCGCCGCGCGCTGGGACTTCCCGCCGTCTCACTCGCCTACGGCCTGTGGACGGGCACCGGCGGCATGAGCGACGACATGGACGAGGCGGACACCGAACGCCTGCGGCGCCTCGGGTTCCCGCCGCTGACCGCCGAGCAGGGCCTGCGCCTCTTCGACGCCGCGGTCGGTGGCGAGGAGGCGGTGCTCGTCCCCACTCGGCTCGACGCGGCCGCCGTGCGGCACCGCGCGGGCGGTGTGCCGCCGTTGCTGCGCGGTCTCGTGCGCGCACCGCGGCGCGCAGCCGAGCCGGGTGCCGGCGCCGCGAACGGCGCGGGCTGGCGCGAGCGACTCGCGTCGCTCACCGAAGCGCAGCGGGACAAGGCGTTGCTGGACCTCGTGCGCACTCACGTGGCCGTTGTGCTCGGCCACCCGTCGGCCGAGTCGATCGACCCGGGCCGCGCGTTCCAGGAGCTGGGGTTCGACTCGCTCGCCGCCGTGGAGCTGCGCAACCTGCTCGCCGCGGCGACGGGACTGACCCTCCCGGCGACGCTGGTGTTCGACCAGCCGAACCCGATCGCGCTCGCCGCGCACCTCAAGGCCGCACTCGTGCCCGGCCCCGAGGACCTCGCCCAGGCGGTGCTGACCGAGATCGACGGCCTGGAAGCGGCCCTGCGCGCGCTGCACGGCGACGGTGACGGGCAGGCCCGCGTGACGGCACGGCTGGAGGCGTTGCTGCACGCCTGGCGCGACGGCCGCACGGACGGCTCCGAACCCGCCTCGCCCGATGCCGGCGAGGCGAGCGACGACGAGCTCTTCGCGAGGATCGACAACGAACTGGGAGCCCTCTGATGGATGCCACGGCAGATTCGGCGACTGCGGACAAGCTCCGCGACTACCTCAAGCGGGCGACGACAGAGCTGGAGCGCAGCCGCCGCCGCGTCCGCGAGCTGGAGGACCGCCACCGCGAGCCCATCGCGATCATCGGCATGGGCTGCCGGTACCCCGGCGGGGTGCGCACGCCGGAGGACCTGTGGGAGGTCGTCGCCGACGGCGTCGACGTGGTGAGCGAGTTCCCGTCCGACCGGGGCTGGGACGCCGAGTCGTTCTACGTCCCCGAGCCCGGCCCGCCCGGCACCTCCTACGTCCGCGAGGGCGGCTTCCTGCACGACGCCGCCGAGTGCGACCCCGCGTTCTTCGGCATCAGCCCCAAGGACGCTCCGGGCACCGACCCGCAGCAGCGGCTGCTGCTGGAGGTCACGTGGGAGGCGTTCGAGCGCGCGGGAATCGACCCCGGGGCCTGCAAGGGCACCCCGACCGGGGTCTTCGTCGGACTGATGCACCACGACTACGTCGGCGGCACGATCTCCGGCAGCATCGTCTCCGGCCGCATCGCCTACACGCTCGGACTGGAGGGGCCCGCGGTCACGATGGACACCGCGTGCTCGTCCTCGCTGGTCGCACTGCACTCGGCGATCGGGTCGCTGCGCCGCGGGGAGTGCACGCTCGCCCTCGCCGGCGGCGCCGCGGTCATGGCGAGCCCGGAGATGTTCCTCGAGTTCAGCGAGCGCCGCGCGCTGTCCCCGGACGGGCGCTGCCACTCCTTCTCCGACGACGCGGCCGGTGCCGCCTGGTCGGAGGGAGCGGGGATGCTGCTGCTCGAACGCCTCTCGGACGCCGTGCGCAACGGGCACGAGGTGCTGGCCGTCGTGCGCGGCAGCGCGGTCAACCAGGACGGCGCCTCCAACGGCCTCACCGCGCCCAGCGGCCCGGCGCAGGTGCGCGTGATCGAGCAGGCGCTCGCCGACGCGCGGCTCGCACCGCACCACGTCGACGCGGTCGAGGCGCACGGCACCGGCACCACGCTCGGGGACCCGATCGAGGCGCAGTCCGTGATCACCGCCTACGGCCAGAACCGCCAGGCGCCGCTGTGGCTGGGCTCGATCAAGTCGAACATGGGTCACCCGCAGGCGGCGGCGGGCGTGGCCTCGATCATCAAGGCGGTCCAGGCGATCCGGCACGGCGTGCTCCCGAAGACGCTGCACGTCACCGAGCCGAGCAAGGCCGTGGACTGGTCCGCGGGCAACGTCCGGCTGCTCACCGAGACCCGCGACTGGCCGGAGCAGGACCACCCGCGCCGCATCGGTGTCTCGTCGTTCGGCATCTCCGGCACCAACTCGCACGTGATCGTCGAGCAGGCACCCGAGCCCGCCGCCGGGCAGGAGCGGGAGCGCGCCGCGCTGCCGGTGGTGCCGTGGGTGCTGTCGGGCAAGGGGTCCGACGCCGTGCGGCGTCAGGCCGACCGGCTGCGCGCGAGGTTCGGCGACGACGCCGACGCCGATCCGTTCGACATCGGGTTCTCGCTCGCCACCACGCGCGCGGCGTTCTCCCACCGCGCCGCCGTGACCGGCAGGAACCGCGCCGAACTGCTGGAGGCGCTGCGCGCGGTCGCGTCCGGGGACATTCCCGCCGTCGTCGCCGGGGCGCCCGGCGGGCTCGCGGTCCTCTTCTCGGGCCAGGGTTCCCAGCGACCCGGCATGGGCCGCACGCTGCACGCCGGGTTCGACGTGTTCGCGCAGACCTTCGACGAGCTCTGCCTGGCGTTCGGCAAGCACCTCGACGAACCGCTGCGCGACCTGATGTTCGCCGACCCCGAGGACCCGGCCGCCGTGACGGCGCTCGCGCGCACGGCCTACACGCAGGCGGCGTTGTTCACCTTCGAGACCGCGCTCTACCGCCAGCTGGAGCACTGGGGCGTGCGTCCCGACCACGTCGGCGGTCACTCGATCGGCGAGGTGGTGGCCGCGCACGTCGCGGGCGTGCTGAGCGTCGAGGACGCCGTCGCGCTGGTGGCCGCGCGCGGCAGGCTGATGCAGGCCTTGCCGTCCGGTGGTGCGATGGTGTCGCTGCTGGCCGCCGAAGCCGACGTCGTCCCGCTGCTGACCGAGGGCGTCGACATCGCGGCGGTCAACGGACCGCGCTCGGTCGTGATCTCCGGTGACGAGGACGCCGTGACCGCGGTGGCCGCGCACTTCGAGAAGACCACCCGCCTGACCGTCTCGCACGCCTTCCACTCGCACCGCATGGACCCGATGCTCGGACAGTTCCGGGAAGTCCTGTCCGGACTGACGTTCCACGAGCCCTCGCTGCCGGTGGTCTCCAACGTCACCGGCGTGCTCGCCACGGCGGAGGAGCTGACCTCACCGGAGTACTGGGTGCGGCACGTGCGCCAGGCCGTGCGCTTCGGCGACGGTGTCTCCACGCTGGTCGAGGAAGGCGCGACGCGGCTGCTCGAGGTGGGGCCGGACTCGGTGCTGACCACCATGGCACTGGCCGTGGTGGGCGAGACGGTCGCGGTCCTCCGCACGCAGCGGCGCGACCGGCCCGAGGACGAGACCCTCGTGGAAGCCCTGTGCGCACTGCACACCACCGGCGGAGGTCCTGAGTGGAGGGCCGTGTTCGCCGGCGGGCGCAAGGTGGACCTGCCGACGTACCCGTTCCGGCGCGACCGCTACTGGGAGGACGCGCCGATCCTGCAGGCCGAACGGTCCGCAGGCACCCGCGGCGACGTGACCGCCGCCTTCTGGGACCTGGTGTCCGAAGGGGACCTGGCCTCTCTCACCGCGACGCTGGGCGTCGGCGAGGACTCGGTCGCGCCGGTGCTTCCCGCACTCGCCTCGTGGTACGACCGGCAGCGCGCCGACGCGGCCGCCGACGCCTGGCGCCACCGGGTCACGTGGGCTCCGCTGGCACCGCCCGCGACGCCCGGTGGAGCGGCCTCCTGGCTCGTCCTGGCACCGCAGGACCCCGACGACTGGACGCGCGCGGTGCTCGACGGTCTCGCGGTAGCCGGGATGCGGACCGAGGTGCTCGCCGTGCCCGGTGGCGCCGGCCGCACCGCGCTCGCCGAGCTGCTCGCCTCGGCCGGCCCCGGCGCCGACGGAGTGCTGTCGCTGCTCGCACCGGCCGCCGGCACCGCGGTGGAGGCGGCCGCGGTGACCGCGGCCCTCGTCCAGGCCCTCGGCGACGCCGGCCACGGCGCACCGCTCTGGTGCGTCACACGGGATGCGGTGGCCCACGGCGCCTCATCCGCGGTGACCGGGGTCGACCAGGCGGCGGTCTGGGGCCTCGCCAGGGTCGCCGCGCTGGAGCACCCCGACCGGTGGGGCGGCGTCGTGGACCTGCCCGCCGAGCTGGGAACCGCCGCCGTGGCGCGGTTCGCGGCCGTGCTCGCCGACCCGGGAGACGAGGACCAGCTGCTCGTCCGCGAGTCCGTCGCCTACGGCAGGCGGCTCGAACCCGCGCCCGCGCGGATCGCGTCCCGCTGGGAGCCGGAGGGAACGGTGCTGGTCACCGGCGCCACCGGTGCGGTCGGCGCCGCCGTCACCGGCTGGCTCGTCGACCAGGGTGCGAAGCACCTGCTGCTGATCTCGCGGCGCGGCGCGGAGGCACCCGGTGCGGACGAGCTCGTCGCCGAACTGGCCGCGGCGGGTGTCGAGGCGCGCCTGGTCGCCTGCGACGTGGCCGACCGCGACGCGGTGGCCGCACTGCTCGACGGCATCCCCGCAGACCGTCCACTCTCGACGGTCGTGCACCTCGCGGGCGTGCTGGACGACGGCGTGCTCGACTCGCTCACGCCCGAGCGGTTCAGCGGCGTCTTCGCGCCGAAGGCCGACGCCGCGAGGCATCTGCACGAGCTGACGAAGGACAAGGGCCTCTCGGCGTTCGTGCTCTTCTCCTCGCTGACCGCGACGGTCGGCGGCGCGGGCCAGGCCAACTACGCGGCGGCCAACGCCTACCTCGACGCGCTCGCCGAGCACCGCCGTGGCATGGGACTCGCGGCGACGTCGGTGGCCTGGGGACCGTGGGGCGGCGAGGGCATGGCGGCACACGGCGCGGTGCGCTCCGCGACGGCCGCCATGGGCATCACGGCGCTCGACCCCGGCAAAGCGCTGGTGGCGTTGCGCCGTGCGCTCGACGGAGGCGACAGCGCGGTGACCGTCGCGGACGTCGAGTGGTCCACCTTCGCCCCAGCGTTCACCGCGACGCGGCCGAGCCCGCTGCTGGCGGAGCTTCCCGGGGCCACCGTCAGCGCGGGCGGCGGTGCCGGCACCGCCGAGCTCGCGGGCTTCGCCGACAGCCTCGCCGGCCTGACCGCCGGTGAGCGCGACCGGGCGTTGCAGGACCTCGTGTGCACCCAGGCCGCGTCGGTGCTCGGCTACGAGAGCGGTACCGCGATCGAGCCGGGCACCGCGTTCCGCGACCTCGGCTTCGACTCGCTGACCTCGGTGGACCTGCGCAACCGGATCAGCAGCGCGGCCGGCGTCCCGTTGCCCGCGACGCTGATCTTCGACTACGCCACGCCACTGGCCCTCGCCCGGCACCTGGACGAGCAGATCGGCGGCGGCGCGGCCGCGGACGCGGCGGGCACCGTGGACGGCGTGGTGGCCGAACTGGAGGGCATGGCCGCCCGGCTGACCGCGATGAGCCCGTCCGACCTGGAGCAGGGCCGGATCACCATGCGGCTGCAGGCGCTGCTCACCGACCTGAACGAGGCCCTCGTCGGTGACGGGGCGGCTGTGCTGGCCGGACGGCTGGAGGAGGCGTCGGCGGACGACGTCTTCGCCTTCATCGACAAAGAACTCGGCTCGGCCTGATCCGGCCGCGGCCCTCGGCTTCGCACAGGAGTGGCGACACACCGATGACCAACGACGAGAAGCTGCTCGCCTACCTCAAGCGCGTCTCGGGCGAGCTGCACGCGACGCGGCAGCGGCTGCGCGAGGTCGAGACGCAGGACGCCGAACCGATCGCGATCGTCGGCATGGGCTGCCGGTTCCCCGGCGGTGTCACCACGCCGGAACAGCTGTGGCAGCTGGTGACCGGTGGGGTCGACGCGGTGGACGAGTTCCCGTCCGACCGCGGCTGGGACATCGGGCAGCTCTTCGACCCGGACCCCGACGCCGAGGGGAAGACCTACCTCACCCGCGGCGCCTTCCTCGACGACGCCGCGGGGTTCGAGCCGGACTTCTTCGGCATCAGCCCGCGCGAGGCGCTCGCGATGGACCCCCAGCAGAGGTTGCTGCTCGAAACCTCCTGGGAGGCGCTGGAGCGGTCCGGGGTGGCGCCGGGCACCCTGCGGGGCGCGCGCGTCGGCGTCTTCGCGGGCACGAACGGGCAGGACTACAAGGACCTGCTCGCCCGGATGCCGAGCGACCGGGAGGCGGCGCTCGGGACCGGTGTGCTCGCCGCGGTGCTCTCCGGCCGCATCTCCTACACCCTCGGGCTCGAAGGCCCGGCGGTCACGGTCGACACCGCGTGCTCGTCCGCGCTCGTCGCGGTGCACCTCGCCATCCAGGCGCTGCGGGCCAAGGAGTGCACGCTCGCGCTCGCGGGCGGCGCGACGGTCATGGCCACGCCGAACGCCTTCATCGCGTTCAGCCGCCAGCGCGGGCTGTCGGCGGACGGCCGGTGCAAGGCCTTCTCCGACTCCGCGGACGGCACTGGCTGGGGCGAGGGCGCCGGGATGCTCGTGCTCGAACGGCTCTCCGACGCGCGCCGCAACGGCCACGAGGTGCTGGCCGTCGTGCGCGGCAGCGCGGTGAACCAGGACGGCGCCTCGAACGGCCTCACCGCCCCGAACGGACCGTCGCAGCAGCGCGTCATCCGCGCGGCGCTGGACTCGGCCAGGCTCACCCCGGCCGATGTGGACCTGGTCGAGGCGCACGGCACCGGCACCACGCTCGGCGACCCGATCGAAGCCCAGTCCCTGCAGGCGACGTACGGCGCGGAGCACACCCGTGAGGCCCCGCTGTTCCTCGGTTCGGTCAAGACCAACATCGGGCACACCCAGGCCGCCGCGGGCGTCGCCGGGATCATCAAGGTCGTCATGGCGTTGCGGCACCGCACCCTGCCGAAGACGCTGCACGGCGAAGAGCCGACGTCCAAGGTGGACTGGAGCGGCGGCGAGATCCGGCTGCTGACCGAGAACCGGCCGTGGCCGGAGGCGGACCGTCCCCGGAGGGCCGCCGTGTCGTCGTTCGGCGCCAGCGGCACCAACGCGCACACCATCATCGAGGAAGCCCCGGTCGTGGAGCCCGCGGGCGACGGGGAAACGCCGGCGGACCGCCTCGTGCCGGCGGTCGTGCCGTGGGTGCTGTCCGGTCGCACGCCGGCGGCGGTCCGCGCACAGGCAGCGGGACTGGCCGAGCACGCTCGCGACCTGGACCCGCTGGACGTCGCCTGGTCGCTCGCCGGGACGCGCACCGCCCAGCAGTACCGCGCGGTGGTGCTGGGCGCGGACCGCGACGCGCTGCTGGCCGCCGTCGCGCGCGTCGCCGAGGGCGGACCCGCCGCCGTGGCCGGTCGTGTCCGGAAAGGACAGACCGCGTACCTGTTCACCGGACAGGGCTCGCAGCGGCCCGGCATGGGCAGGGAGCTGCACGCCGGCTTCCCGGTCTTCGCGGCGGCGTTCGACGAGCTGTGCGCGCGTTTCGCACAGGAGGACGCGGCGCTGTCCGGCTTGCGCGACGTCATGTTCGGCACCGATGCCGAACCGCTGAACCGCACCGCGGTGACGCAGGCCGCGTTGTTCACCTTCGAGGTCGCGCTGTACCGGCTGGTCGAGTCCTGGGGCATGGCACCGGACCACGTCGGCGGCCACTCGATCGGCGAGCTGGCCGCGGCGCACGTCGCCGGGGTGCTCGACCTGGACAACGCCGTCCGGCTGGTGGCCGCGCGCGGCAGGCTCATGCAGGCGCTGCCGGAGGGCGGCGCCATGGTGTCGCTGCGCGCCACCGAGAGCGAGGTCCTGCCGCTGCTCGACAGGACCGGCGGACGGGTGGGCATCGCGGCCGTCAACGGACCGCGGTCCGTGGTCATCTCGGGTGACACCGACGCCGTGCGGTCGGTTGCCGCGCAGTTCGAGAAGACCCGGCAGCTGCGCGTGTCCCACGCCTTCCACTCGCCGCTCATGGAGCCGATGCTGGCCGAGTTCCGCGCGGTCGCCGCCGCGCTGACCTACCGGCGCGCGACGGTTCCCGTCGTCTCCAACGTCAGCGGCGCGCTCGCCGGGCACGAAGAGCTCGCCGCACCGGAGTACTGGGTACGTCACGTGCGTGAGGCGGTGCGCTTCCACGACGGCGTGCGCGCCCTCCACAACGCGGGCGTCACCCGTTTCCTGGAGATCGGCCCGGACGCGGTGCTCACCGCGATGGCGCGCGAGTGCCTGGTCGCCGAGGACGGCACCGAGGCGGACGTGGTGCTGGTCGCGACGGCGCGCCGTGAGCGCGACGAGGCCGAGACGCTCCTGACCGCCGCGGCCGGGCTGCACGTCTCCGGCGCCGGTCCCGAGTGGACGGAGCTGGTGCGCGGCGCACGTCCGGTCGACCTGCCGCCGACGGCGTTCCAGCGCGACCGGTTCTGGCCGGAGACGGTCGGGGACACGGGCTCGACGGGTTCGGTCGCCGCGTTCGGTGTCGACGCGGCCGAGCACCCGCTGCTGGGCGCGGTGACGGTGGTCGCCGGTTCGGGCGGGGTGGTGCTCACGGGCAGGCTCTCCACCCGCACGCACCCGTGGCTCGCCGATCACGTCGTGGGCGGCGCGGTGGTGCTGCCCGGTACCGCGATGGTGGAGCTCGCCGTCCGCGCGGGAGACCAGGTCGGCGCGCGGAGCATCGACGAGCTGACGCTCGAGGTGCCCCTCGTGCTCCCACCCGACGGGGCCGTGCGCATCCAGGTCGTCGTCGGCGGGGGACAGGACGACCTCCGGGAGGTCGCGGTGTACGCGCGTCCCGAGCAGGCGGCGCCGGACGAGCCCTGGACGCTGCACGCGTCGGGCCTGCTCGGCTCCGGGCGGACTGAGCGGCCGGCCGGGCTGGACGTCTGGCCGCCCGAGGACGCCGAACCGCTCGACGTCACCGGCCTCTACGAGCGGCTGGCCGAGTCCGGGCTGGACTACGGCCCCGCGTTCCGCGCGCTCACGGCGGCGTGGCGCGGTGCGACCGGTGAGGTGTACGCCGAGGTCCGCCTCCCGGACGGCCCGGCGGCCGACGCCGGCCGGTTCGGTCTGCACCCGGCCGCGTTCGACGCCGCACTGCACTCCCTCGCGCTGCTCGGCGGCGACACCCCGGGAGGTGACGGCGCGCGGCTGCCGTTCCTGTTCACCGGAGTCGCGCTGCACGCCACGGGTGCGGCGGTGCTGCGCGCGCGGCTGCTGCCGCTGTCCGACGGCGAGTTCGCGGTGGAGCTCGCCGACAGCGAGGGCGCACCGGTCGCCACCGCGGCCTCGCTCGTCTCGCGGCCACTGGCGAACCTGCGCCGGGAGCACGACGCGACCGCCGACGCGCTGTACGCCCTCGGCTGGCAGCCGGTGACGCTCGGCGAGACCGGCGGCGACTCCGGCTACCGGGTGCTGATGACGACACCCGGTACCACGCCCGAGGCGGTCCGCATGGCGACGCACGCCGCGCTGGCCGCGCTCCAGGAGGACGACGCGCGGCCGCTCGCGGTCGTGACGCGCGGCGCGGTCGACCACACCGGCGCCGGAGGTGTCACCGACCTGGCCGGTGCCGCGGTGTGGGGCCTGGTGCGGTCCGCCCAGTCCGAGCAGCCGGACCGGTTCCTGCTGGTCGACCTCGAACCCGGCGCCGCCGACAACCTCGCCGAGCTCGTCCCGGCGGCTCTCGCCTCCGGCGAACCGCAGCTCGCCGTCCGCGACGGCCGGACCTACGCGGCCCGCCTCCTGCGCGCGAACCGCGCCGCGGACGACGACCGGCCCGCGTTCGACCCCGAAGGCACGGTGCTGCTCACCGGTGCCACCGGCGGTCTCGGCCCGGTGCTCGCCCGGCACCTCGTCACCGAGCACGGCGTGCGGCACCTGCTGCTGGTCAGCCGGAGCGGCGCGGGTGCGGAGCTGGTGGCGGAGCTGACCGATCTCGGCGCGGCGGTGACGAGCGCCGCCTGCGACGTGGCCGACCGCGCCGCGCTCGCCGCCGTGCTCGCCGCCATCCCGGCCGGGCACCCGCTCACCGCCGTCGTGCACGCGGCCGGCGTGCTCGACGACGGCGTCGTGGACTCCCTGACACCGCAACGGCTCGACACCGTGCTGGGGCCGAAGGCGCTCGGCGCGCTGCACCTGCACGAACTGGCCGGCGAGGTCTCGGCGTTCGTGCTGTTCTCCTCGATCGCCGGCACCGCCGGCGCACCGGGCCAGGGCAACTACGCCGCGGCGAACGCCCTCCTCGACGCCCTCGCCGCGCACCGCGCCGCGAGCGGTCTGCCCGCGCTGTCGCTCGCATGGGGACCCTGGGTGCCCACCGGTGGGATGACGAGCACGATCGAGGCGGCCGACCACGCGCGGATCGCGCGCGGCGGCATGACGCCGCTGACGGAAGAAGAAGGCACGGCGCTGTTCGACCGCGCCCTGCGCACCGCCGTGCCGGCGCTCGCACCGGTGCGGCTCGACCTCACCGCGTTGCGCGCGCAGGGTGAGTCGCTCGCCCCCGTGTTCCGCGCGCTCGCCGGACGGACCGAGCGCCGCAGGGCCGCCGCGGGCGAGACGGGGACGGCCTTCGCCGACCGCATCGCCGCCCTCGGGGACGAAGAACGCGCCGAGGCGCTGCTGCAGCTCGTGCGCACGCACGTCGCCGCGGTGCTGGGGCACGCCTCACCCGAGGGGATCGAGGCCGACCGCGCGTTCAACGACCTCGGCTTCGACTCGCTCGCCGCGATCGAGCTGCGCAACGCGCTCATCCAGGAGACGGGGCTGCGCCTGCCGGCGACGCTCGTGTTCGACCACCCGTCGTCCGAGGTGCTCAGCAGCTACCTCGGCACCCTCGTCACCGGCGGAGGGCGCAAGCGTCGCGGCCGCACCTCCACCGCCCCCGCGGACGAGCCGCTCGCGATCGTCGGCATGGCCTGCCGGTACCCCGGTGGTGTCACCTCGCCCGACGAGCTGTGGCGGCTGGTGCACGACGCCTCCGACGCGATCACCCCGTTCCCGCGCAACCGCGGCTGGGACGTCGACCGCGTCCTCGACCCGACCGGCGGGCGTCCCGGCACCAGCTACGTCGGCGAAGGCGGCTTCCTGCACGAGGCAGGCGAGTTCGACGCGGCGTTCTTCGGCATCAGCCCCAACGAGGCCGCGGTGATGGACCCGCAGCAGCGGTTGCTGCTCGAAGCCTCCTGGGAGGCGCTGGAAGCGGCGGGCATCGACCCGCAGTCCCTCAAGGGCAGCCGCACGGGCGTGTTCGCCGGTGTGCAGTACCACGACTACCTCGGCAGCTTCGGCACCGGCAGCATCATCTCCGGCCGGATCTCCTACACCCTCGGACTGGAGGGCCCGAGCCTGTCCGTGGACACCGCGTGCTCCTCCTCGCTGGTGGCGCTGCACCTCGCGGGGCAGGCGCTGCGGCAGGGCGAGTGCGGGCTGGCGCTCGTCGGCGGTGTCGCGGTGATGGCGACGCCGGACACGTTCGTGGAGTTCAGCCGGCAGGGCGCGCTCGCCGCCGATGCCCGCACCCACGCCTTCGCCGACTCGGCGTCCGGCACGGTGTGGGGAGAGGGCGTCGGCGTGCTGGTCGTGGAACGGCTCTCCGAAGCACGCCGCAACGGCCACGAGGTCCTCGCCCTGGTCCGCGGGACCGCGGTGAACTCGGACGGCGCCTCCAACGGCCTGACCGCGCCGAACGGGCCGTCGCAGGAGCGCGTCATCCTGGACGCGCTGGCGAACGCGCGCCTCTCACCGTCCGATGTGGACGTCGTGGAGGCGCACGGCACGGGCACCACCCTGGGCGACCCCATCGAGGCGCAGGCGCTGCTCGCCACCTACGGGCAGGAACGCGGCGAGCACGGCGAACCGCTGTGGCTCGGCTCGATCAAGTCGAACATCGGTCACACCCAGGCGGCCGCCGGTGTCGCCGGCGTCATCAAGATGGTCCAGGCGCTGCGCCACGGCATCATGCCGAAGACCCTGCACGTCGACGCCCCTTCGTCCAAGGTGGACTGGGAGGCGGGCGAGGTGCGGCTGCTGACCGAGGCGAGGGAGTGGCCCGCGCTGTCCCGTCCGCGCCGCGCCGGGATCTCCTCGTTCGGGATCAGCGGCACCAACACGCACGTGATCGTCGAGCAGGCGCCCGCCGTGCCCGCCGCGAGCGCCGCCGGGGAAGGAGCGCGGCTGCCCTGGCTGCTCTCCGCGAAGACGCCGGACGCGCTCGCGGGCCAGGCGGCCGCCCTGCGCGACCACCTGAACGCGCATCCCGGGCTCGGCACGCCGGAAGTCGGCTGGTCGCTCGCCCACGGCAGGGCACGCTTCGCGCAGCGCGCGTCCATCACCGGTACCGACGCGGAACGGCGCGAGGCCCTGGCCGCGCTCGCGGCCGGCGGCACCCACGCCGCGCTCACCTCCGCCACCGCGGCGGGCAGGGCCAAACCGGTGTTCGTCTTCCCCGGCCAGGGGTCGCAGTGGCGGGGCATGGCCACCGAGCTGATCGACTCCTCACCGGTGTTCGCCGCGCGCATGGCCGACTGCGCGGCCGCGCTGAAGCCGTACACCGACTGGGACTTCGACTCCGAGCTCTCCGGCGCGCTGGACCGCGTGGACGTGGTGCAACCACTGCTGTGGGCGGTGATGGTGTCGCTGGCGCACACCTGGCAGGCGGCCGGTGTCACCCCCGCGGCCTTCATCGGCCACTCGCAGGGGGAGATCGCCGCCGCGTGCGCCGCGGGCGCGCTGTCGCTGGCCGATGGCGCCCGTGTCGTGGCGTTGCGGTCGCGCGCCATCGCGGAGGTGCTCGCGGGCACCGGCGGCATGATGTCGGTCGGTGCCGGGGTGGACGACGTCCGGGAACGCCTCGGCGCGTGGGAGGGGAGGCTGTCGGTCGCCGCCGTCAACGGTGCCGCCTCGACCGTGGTCTCCGGTGACGGTGACGCGCTCGACGAGCTGTACGAGCAGCTGGTGGCCGGCGGCGTCCGGGCGAAACGGCTCCCGGTGGACTACGCCTCGCACAGCGCGCACGTCGAGTCGTTGCGCGAACGCCTCGCCGAGGTGCTCGACGGCCTGCGGCCGAGCTCGACCGGCGTGCCGTTCTACTCGACGGTGACCGGTGAGCCGATCGACACCGCCACGATGGGCGCCGGCTACTGGTACACGAACCTGCGCGGCACCGTCCTGTTCGAACAGGCCGTGCGCGCGGCGGTCGACGCCGGGCACACGCTCTTCGTTGAGGCGAGCCCGCACCCGGTTCTCACCGTGGGAATCCAGGAGACCGACGCCGCGGTGGCCGCTGTCGGCTCGCTGCGCCGCGACGACGGAGGCCTCGACCGGGTCCTCGCCTCGTTCGGTGAGGCGTTCGCGCACGGTGCCGCCGTGGACTGGGCCGCCGTCGCCGACGGTCACGGCGGGCGTCCGAAGCGGGTGGCGCTGCCCGGCTACGCGTTCCAGCGCGAGTGGTACTGGCTCGACAGCACCGCCGCCGGCGCCGACGTGACCTCGCTCGGCCTCGCGCCCACGGAGCACGCCGTGCTCGGTGCGGCGGTCCTGCGCGCGGACGAGGACAGCGCCGTGTTCACGGGACGGCTCTCGCCCGCGTTGCAGCCCTGGCTGAACGACCACCGCGTGGCCGGCCGGCTGCTGTTCCCCGGCACCGGGCACCTGGAGATCGCCCTGCGCGCGGGAGAGCAGGTCGGCGCCGGTGACGTCGCCGAGCTGACCCTCGGCGCCCCGCTGGTGGTGCCCGACGAGGGCGCGGTCCAGCTGCAGGTGGTGGTCGGCGCCGCGGACCCGGGCAACGGCACGCGCGAGGTCGGCGTCTACTCGCGGCCGGCCGACCGCGAGGACGAGGTGAGCTGGACCCGGCACGCCGAAGGTGTCCTCGCCCCGACCGGCACGCTGCCCGCCGTCCCCGGTGCGGACCTGGCCGCCTGGCCACCGGCGAACGCGGAACCGCTGCCGCTCGAAGGGTTCTACGACGAGCTCGCCGAGATCGGGCTGGGTTACGGACCGCTGTTCCGCGGCCTGCGCGCCGCGTGGCGCACGGCGGACGGCCTCTGCGCGGACCTGGTGCTCGACGGTCGCGGCGCCACCGCCGACGGGTTCGGCCTGCATCCCGCGCTGTCCGACGCGGCACTGCACACCGTGGCGCTCGCCGGCGAGGTGCTCGGCGGCTCCGGGTCCGGCCCGATGCTGCCGTTCGCGTGGTCCGGTGTGCGCCTGCACGCCACCGGTGCGACGGCCCTGCGCGCGCTGATCCGCCCGCTGGGCGAAGGCGCGGTCTCACTGGTGCTCGCCGATCCCGCGGGCAGCGTCGTGGCGACGGCCGAGTCGCTGACGCTGCGGCCGTTGCGCACCGACGCACTCGCCGCCGCCGAGCAGGCCGGTGCGAACGGCGCCCTGTACGGCGTCGGCTGGACACCCGTGGCCGTACCGGACGCCACCGGCGAACCCGTCGCGGCGGTCCTGCGGGCGGCGGAAGGCAGCAGTGCGGGCGAAGCGCGCGCCGCGGTGAACCAGGTGTGCGCCCAGCTGCGGGACGCCCTCGCCGCGGACGGTCTGCTGGCGGTCGTGACCGGGTCCGATCCCGTGGGCGCCGCGGTCGCCGGGTTCGTGCGCTCGGCGCAGTCGGAGAACCCCGGCCGCGTGCTGCTCGTGGAGAGCGACGGCGCGGACGTGACGGAAGACCGGATCAGCCAGGCCGTCGCGATCGGTGAACCGCACGTGCTGCTGCGGGACGGCGCGTGGTTCGCGCCGCGGCTCACCAGGAGCACGATCGAGGACACCGAACCGGCGTCCCTCGCGGAAGGGACCGTGCTGCTCACCGGCGCCACCGGTGCACTCGGCACGGCGATCGCGCGCCACCTGGTCACCGCGCGGGGCGTCCGGAACCTCCTGCTGCTCAGCCGGCGCGGCGCCGCGCCGGAGTTCGTCGACGAGCTGACCGCGCTCGGTGCCGAGGTGACGTCGGTCGCCTGCGACGTCGCCGACCGCGCCGCGCTCGCCGCCGTGCTGGCGGGCCTGCCCCCGGAGCGCCCGCTGGCCGCGGTGATCCACGCCGCGGGCGTGCTCGCGGACGGCGTGCTGGAGTCGATGACGCCGGAGCGCGTGGACGCGGTGTTCCGGCCCAAGGTCGACGCCGCGTGGAACCTCCACGAGTTGACGGCGGGCAGTGCGTTGGCGGAGTTCGTCGTGTTCTCCTCGTCGGCCGCCACCCTCGGATCGCCGGGACAGGCCAACTACGCGGCGGCGAACAGCTACCTCGACGCGCTCGCGCGGCACCGGCACGGACTCGGACTGCCCGCGCGCTCCCTCGCGTGGGGCCTGTGGGACCAGTCGGGCGGCATGACCGGCACGCTCGACGAGACCGACCGCTCGCGCATCGCGCGCGGGGGTGTCGCGCCTCTGTCCACAGCGGACGGTCTGGCGCTGTTCGACGCCGCGCTGCGCGGCAGCGAGCCCGTCGTGCTCCCGGTCCGGTTGGAGCTGGCCGCGTTGCGCGCTCAGGGCGAGGACCTGGCGCCGTTGTTCCGCGGCCTCGTGCCGGTCCGCCGCGTCGCGGCGGGCAGGGCGAGCACGACCGGCGCCGGCGGGCTGCGCGAACGGCTCGCCGCCGTGGCCGAGCCGGACCGCGAACCACTGCTGGTCGACCTGGTCCGCGAGCACGTGGCGGCCATCCTCGGCTACCGGTCGGCGCAGGAGGTCGACCGCACGCTGGCGTTCCGCGAGCTCGGGTTCGACTCCCTGGCCGCGGTGGAACTGCGCAACGGCCTGTCCAGGGCGACGGGCCTGCGGCTGCCCGCGACGCTCGTGTTCGACCACCCGACGTCCGCCGCGCTCGGGCGGCACCTGCTGGACGAGTTCGCGGGCACGATCGCCACGGCGGTCAGCGCGCCGCGCCCGAAGGCGGGCGGGGCCTCGGACGAGCCGATCGCCGTCATCGGCATCGGCTGCCGGCTTCCCGGCGGGATCGGCTCTCCCGAGGACCTGTGGCGGGTCGTCGCCGAAGGCCGTGACGTGGTGGGCGAGTTCCCGCAGGACCGCGGCTGGGACGTCGCGAACCTGTACGACCCCACCCTCGACCGGCCGGGCACGAGCTACACGAAGCACGGCTCGTTCCTCGACGGCGCCGCCGACTTCGACCCCGGCTTCTTCGGCATGGACGACGAGGAGGCGCTCACCACCGACCCCCAGCAGCGGTTGCTGCTGGAGACCTCGTGGGAGGCGCTCGAACGCGCGTCGATCGACCCCGTGACCCTGCGCGGCTCCGACACCGGTGTGTTCGCGGGCGTGATGTACCACGACTACGTCGGCAGTGCCGGTTCCGGCAGCGTGGTGTCCGGCCGCGTGGCGTACGAGCTGGGACTCGAAGGGCCGACGCTGTCGATCGACACCGCGTGCTCGTCGTCGCTCGTCGCGCTGCACCTCGCCGTGCAGTCGCTGCGGCAGGGCGACTGCGCGCTGGCGCTGGCCGGTGGCGTGACCGTCATGGCGACGCCGGGAACCTTCGTGGAGTTCAGCAAGCACCGCGGGCTCTCGCGGGACGGCCGGTGCAGGCCGTTCGCCGACGGTGCCGACGGCACCGGTTTCGGCGAGGGCTCCGGCGTGCTCGTCCTCGAACGGCTCTCCGACGCCCGGCGCAACGGCAGGCGCGTGCTGGCCGTCGTGCGGGGCAGCGCCGTGAACTCCGACGGCGCGTCCAACGGCATCACCGCTCCGAACGGGCCCGCGCAGCAGCGCGTGATCCGCAGGGCGCTCGAAGCCGCAGGACTCGCACCGTCCGATGTGGACGTGGTGGAGGCGCACGGCACGGGCACGACGCTGGGCGACCCGATCGAGGCGCAGGCCCTGCAGGCCACCTACGGCGCCGGCCGGTCCGCGGACACGCCGCTGTGGCTGGGATCGGTGAAGTCCAACCTCGGTCACACGCAGGCCGCGGCGGGCGTCGCCGGGGTGATCAAGATGATCGAGGCGATGCGTGCCGGGACGATGCCGGCGAGCCTCGGCGTCGACGCCCCCTCCCGGCACGTGGAGTGGGAGGGCGGCAACGTCCAGCTGCTCACCGAGTCGCGCCCGTGGCCCGCGTCCGGCCGTCCCCGCCGCGCCGGTGTGTCCTCGTTCGGCATCTCGGGCACCAACGCGCACGTGATCATCGAAGCCGCGCCGGAAGACGAGGTACCGGCGATCGAACCGGCCGCGCCGGACACCGGTGTCGTCCCGTGGCTGCTGTCCGGCCACACACCGGAGGCGTTGCGCGCGCAGGCCGCCCGGCTGCTGGACCACGTCACCGGGGGTACCGGGGAACCGATCGCGGTGCTCGCGGGTGGACTGGCGAGCGCCCGCACCCGGCTGCGGCACCGTGCCGCCGTGCTCGGCGGCACCGTCGAGGAACTGACCGGCGGGCTGCGCGAGGTCGCCGAAGGCCGGTCGCCGCGCACCGGCGCGTCGGGCGCCGCCACCGAGGGCAAGCTCGCCTTCCTGTTCTCCGGACAGGGGTCGCAGCGAGCGGGCATGGGCAAGCGGCTCCGCGAGGTGTTCCCCGTCTACGCCGAGGCCTTCGCCGAGGTCCGCGCGCACCTCGACCCGCTGCTCGAACGGCCGCTGGACGACGTGCTCGACGACGCCGCCGCGCTGGACCGCACCGGGTACACGCAGCCCGCGCTCTTCGCGCACCAGGTGGCGTTGTTCCGGCTGCTCACCGCGCTCGGCGTCCGGCCGGACGCCGTCGCGGGGCACTCGGTCGGGGAGTTCGCGGCCGCGCACGTCGCGGGTGTGCTCGACCTGCCCGACGCGTGCCGCCTCGTCGCCGCGCGCGGCAGGCTCATGCAGGAGCTGCCCGCGGGCGGCGTGATGATCGCGATCAAGGCCACCGAGGCCGAGGTGGCGCCACTGCTGACCCGGGACGTGAGCATCGCCGCGGTCAACGGCCCGTCGTCGGTGGTCGTGGCGGGCCCCGCGGAACCGGTGCGGGCGATCGCGGCGCGGTTCGGCCGCACACGGGAGCTGAAGGTCAGCCACGCCTTCCACTCGTCCCTGATGGACCCGATGCTCGCCGAGTTCCGCGAGATCGCCGAGTCGGTGAGCTTCGGAACGCCGCGCATCGCGTTCGTCTCCAGCCTGACCGGGACGGCGGTCACCGGCGCCGACCTGGCCTCACCCGAGTACTGGGTGCGCCACGCGCGCGAAGCGGTGCGGTTCGCCGACGCGGTCGGCGCGCTGCACGACGCGGGGGTGCGCCGGTTCGCCGAGGTCGGCACCGGCAACGCCCTCACCGCGGCCGCGGTCGAATGCCTGCCGGAGGACGGCAGCGCGGTCGTTCCCCTGCTGCGCAAGGACTCCGACGAGGCCGCGTCGGTGGTGTCCGCGCTCGCCGCTCTGCACGTGCACGGTGCCGCTGTCGACTGGACGGCGCTGCTGCCGCACCGCGACGGCGCGGGCCTGCCGACGTACGCCTTCCAGCACCGGCGGTTCTGGCTCACCAGCGGCGCCGCGGCCTCGTCCGGGGGCGGGCACCCGCTGCTGGGCACCGCCGTCGACCTCGCGGGCAGCGAGGGCGTGGTCCACACGGCACGGCTGTCGCTGGCCGAGCAGCCGTGGCTCGCCGAGCACGCCGTGGGCGGCGTGCCGCTGCTCGCGGGCGCAGCGTTCGTGGAGCTGGCGCTGGCCGCCGGTGCCGGGCTCGGCTGTGCGCGGATCGACGAGCTGCTGGTCACCGAGCCGCTGGTCCTGCCGGACCACGCGGCGGTGCGGGTGCAGTGCACCGTCGGGGAGCCCGACGACGCCGGACGTCGTGAGTTCCGCTGCTACGCGGCGGTCGGGAGCGAGCCGTGGACGCTGCACGCGTCCGGCCTGCTGCGGCCCGCGCACGGGCAGACGGCCGACCTCGGTGCGTGGCCTCCGCCGGCCGCGGAACCCGTCGCGCTCGACGGCGTGTACGAACGCTTCGCCGAGCTGGGCGCGGACTACGGTCCCCGCTTCCAGGGCCTGCGTTCGGCCTGGCGGCGCGGCGAGGACGTCTACGCCGAGGTGGAGGTGCCGCGCGAGCCGGTCGCCCCGGAGCCGTTCCTGCTGTACCCGGCGTTGCTGGACGCGGTGCTGCACGGCATCGGCCTGCGCTCCGGCGAGGAGCCGGAGCGGATCCGGCTGCCGTTCGCGTGGAACGGCGTGGAGCTGGCGACGCGGGGAGCGACCGCGCTGCGCGTCAGGATCAGCCCGAGCGGTGGCGACGCCGTGCGGGTCGTGGCCACCGACGCGACCGGCCGCCTGGTGTTCACCGTGGACTCCCTCGCCCTGCGCGAGATCCGGCCCGAGCAGCTCTCCGCGGCGGCGTCCGGCGGGCACGAGCACCTGTTCCAGCTCGCGTGGACGCCGCTCGCCGTGCCGTCCGCTCCGAGCGCGGGACGGTGGACCGTGCTCGGCCAGGGCGACGTGCCGGACTCGCGGTGCAAGGAGGTCGCGAGCGTGCTCGAGGAGGCCGTCGCCGAGGTGGTCCTCGCCAGGGACCTCCGCGAGCTGGACAGCACGACGGACACGCTCGTCGTGCTCGCCGAGCCCGGCGGCGACGGTCCTGACTCCGCGCGTGCCGCCCTCGAACGGCTGCTCGCCCTGGTGCGGGACTGGCTCACGGACGACCGGTTCGCCGACATGACGCTCGTGGTGGTCACGCACGGCGCGGCGGGGCCGGACCCGACCCGTCCTGGTCAGGCGGCCGCGTGGGGGCTGCTCCGCTCGGCACAGACGGAGAACCCCGGCCGCGTGGTGCTCGCGGACCTCGAAGCACCCGACACCGCGGGGAGCTCCTGGCGAGCGCTGCCCGGTGCCGTGGCGTCCGGCGAACCGCAGTTCGTCGTGCGCGAGGGCCACGTCGCCATCCCCCGGCTCGTGCGTGCCCCGAAGCGGGCCGCGGACCCGGCCGACTGGTCCGGGGGTGTGCTGGTGACCGGTGGCACGGGTGCGCTCGGCGCCGCCGTCGCACGGCACCTGGTCACCGCGCACGGTGCCGACCGGCTCGTGCTGGTGAGCCGCAGCGGTCCCGACGCCCCCGGAGCGCTCGCGCTGCGGGACGAACTGGCCGGGGCTGGTGCCGAGGTGACCGTCGTCGCCTGCGACACCGCGGATCGCGCGGAGCTGGCCAGGGTGCTCGACGAACACCCGGTGTCCTCCGTCGTGCACACCGCGGGTGTGCTGGCCGACGCCGTGCTGACCTCCCTGACCGCCGAACGGCTGAGCGAGGTCCTGCGCCCGAAGCTGGACGCGGCCTGGCACCTGCACGAGCTGACCCGTGACCGGGGCCTGAGGCGGTTCGTGCTGTTCTCCTCGGCGGCGGGTCTGCTCGGCAGCCCGGGACAGGCCGGGTACGCGGCGGGCAACGCGTTCCTCGACGCGCTCGCCGAACACCGCCGTGCGCTCGGACTCCCCGCCGTGTCGCTCGCCTGGGGACCGTGGGAGGGGGCCGGCATGGCCGCCTCGCTGGACGACGGCGACGCCGGCCGGATGAGCAGGGGTGGTGTGCTCCCGCTCGCCCGGGAGGCCGCGCTCGCGTTGTTCGACACCGCGACGGCCGGGGAGGCGGGGGAGTCCGCGCTGCTGCTCGCCGCCGTGCTCGACACCTCGGCTCCGCGCGATGCCGCTCACGTGGCCCCGTTGCTGCGCGGGCTCGTCAGGGTGCCGAAGCAGCAGGCGGCGGCGTCCGGCTCCGGTGCGGCGGCGGCGTTGCGGCGCGAGCTGGCGGCGCTGGACGAGGAGGGCCGCGCGGAACGGCTGGTGCGGCTCGTCGAGGAGGAGGTGCGGTACGCGCTCGGCGTCGAGCGGATCGAGGAGGGCCTGTCGTTCAAGGACCTCGGTTTCGACTCGCTCAGCGCCGTCGAGTTCCGCAACCGCCTCAACGAGGCCACCGGTCTGCGGCTGCCGGCGACGCTCGTCTTCGACTACCCGAACCCGGACGCGCTGACCGCGCACCTCGCGGCACAGCTCGAGCCCGTGACGCCCGCTCCGCGTGGCGGCGACGGCGCCGAAGCGGACGTCCGGGCGGTGCTCGCGTCGATCCCGGTGGGCAGGCTCCGCGAGGCCGGTCTGCTCGACACCCTGCTCGCGCTCGCCGAGCCCCGTCCCGCCGCCACCGGGACGAACGCCCCGGTGGCCGACGCGCTGGACGATCTCGACACCGAAGCCCTCATCAGTCTCGCCCTCGGCGAGACCGGCGACGAGTTCGCCGGCGAAGGGCTGTGACATGGAGGCACGGATGGCTGACAACGCCGGCAAACCGGACGCCAGACTCGTCGAGGCCCTGCGTGCCTCGCTGAAGGAGAACGAGCGGCTGCGCGAGCTCAACCGCTCCCTCACCGAGGTGGCCGACGACCCGGTGGTGCTCGTCGGCATGGCGTGCCGGTACCCCGGCGGGGTCACGACACCGGACGAGCTGTGGCAGCTGGTCGTGGAGGGCCGGGAGGGCATCACCGCCTTCCCCTCCGACCGCGACTGGGACCCCGCGCTGTACGACCCGGAACCGGGGAAGGCAGGGCACACCTACACCTGGGAAGGCGGTTTCCTGCACGACGCGGGGGAGTTCGACGCCGCGTTCTTCGGCATCAGCCCGAACGAGGCCGCCGTGCTCGACCCCCAGCAACGGCTGCTGCTGGAGGCCTCCTGGGAGGCCCTGGAGGACGCGGGAATCGACCCGCACTCGCTCAAGGGCAGCCGCACCGGCGTCTACGCGGGCGTGATGTACCACGACTACTTCGGCAGCTTCGGCACCGGCAACATGGTCTCCGGCCGCGTGTCGTACGTGCTGGGCCTGGAAGGCCCGACGATGTCGGTGGACACCGCCTGCTCCTCGTCGCTCGTCGCGCTGCACCTCGCCGCCGAGGCCATCCGCGGCGGCCAGTGCGACCGGGCGCTGGCAGGCGGTGTGACGGTGATGGGCACCCCCGGCACCTTCGTGGAGTTCAGCAGGCAGGGAGGACTGTCCCCGGACGGCCGCTGCCGGTCGTTCTCCGACGACGCCAACGGAACCGGCTTCGCCGAGGGCGTCGGGGTCGTCGTGCTGGAGCGGCTGTCGGAAGCGCGGCGGTGCGGTCACGAGGTGCTCGCCGTCCTGCGCGGCTCCGCCGTGAACTCCGACGGCGCGTCGAACGGCATCACCGCGCCCAACGGGCCGTCACAGCAGCGCGTCATCGCGCAGGCCCTCGCCGCGGCGGAGCTGGCACCGTCCGATGTGGACGTGGTGGAGGCGCACGGCACCGGAACGACCCTCGGTGACCCGATCGAGGCGCAGGCGCTGCTGGCCACCTACGGCCAGGGCCGTGAGGGCGGCGAACCGCTGTGGCTCGGCTCGGTCAAGTCGAACATCGGGCACACCCAGGCCGCCGCCGGTGCGGCGGCCGTGATCAAGATGGTGCTCGCCATGCGGCACGGGGTCCTGCCGCGGACGCTGCACGTCGGCACCCCGTCCACCAGGGTGGACTGGTCGGCGGGAGCCGTGCGGCCGCTGACCCGGCAACGGGCGTGGCCGGAGACCGGCCGTCCGCGCCGCGCGGGGATCTCCTCGTTCGGCATCAGCGGCACGAACGCCCACGTGGTGCTCGAAGCACCTCCCGCGGCACCCGAGCCGGGAGACGAGCCCCCGGCACCCGTCGTGGTGTGGCCGTTGTCCGCACGGTCGCCCTGCGCACTCGCCGCGCAGGCCGGCAAGCTGCACGCCTTCCTGGCGGAGCGGGAGGCGGAGCCGATCACCGCCGTCGCGCGGACGCTCGGCACGGCGCGGTCGGCGTTCGAGCACCGCGCGGCCGTCTTCGGTTCCACCGGGGAACAGCTGCTCGACGCGTTGCGCGCGTTCGAGGCGGGCGAACCGAGCGCGGCAGCCGTCAGCGGCCGTGCGCAGAACCGCGGCCGCACGGCGTTCCTCTTCACCGGCCAGGGCGCCCAGCGCCCCGGCATGGGGCTGGCCCTGCGCGCGCACCACCCGGTGTTCGCGGAAGCGTTCGACGAGATCGACGCCGTGTCCGGCCTCGGCCTCGCGGAGGTGCTGGCCTCGGAGGACCCCGAGCTGGTGCGCAGGACCGAGTACGCGCAACCGGCGTTGTTCGCCTTCGAGGTCGCGATGTTCCGGCTGGTCACCTCGCTCGGGGTGAAACCGGCCGCCCTGACGGGACATTCGATCGGCGAGCTCGCCGCCGCGCACGTGGCGGGGGTGCTCGACCTGCCCGACGCGTGCGCGCTCGTCGTGGCGCGCGGCAAGCTGATGCAGGCGCTGCCGGAAGGCGGCGTGATGGTCGCGGTGGCCGCGAGCGAGGACGACGTCCTCCCGCTGCTGGCGGACGCTCCCGGCCGCGTGGCGGTCGCGGCGGTCAACGGACCCGGTTCGGTGGTGCTCTCCGGCGACGAGGCGGCCGTGCTGGCGGTCGCGGGACGGTTCGCGAAGACCCGCCGGCTCACCGTCTCGCACGCCTTCCACTCCCCGCTGATGGACGACATGCTCGCCGACTTCCGCGTGGTGGCGGAAAAGCTCACGTACCACGAGCCGCGCATCCCGATCGTCTCGGCGCTCACCGGCCGCGCGGCCGCGGCCGAGCTGACCGACCCCGGCTACTGGGTGCGCCACGTGCGCGAGACCGTGCGGTTCGCGGACGCGGTGGCGACCCTGCGCGCCTCCGGTGTCACCCGCTACGTCGAGCTCGGCCCCGACGCCGTGCTGACCGGCATGACCGGCGAGTGTCTGGACGAGGACGGCAAGACCGGGCTCATCGCCCTCGGACGTCGCCAGGTCGAGGAACCCCTGGCACTGGCCGCCGGTCTCGCGCGGCTGCACGTCAGCGGAGTGGCGCTCGACTGGCGGAGGCTGTTCCCCGGCACGCGCCGCGCGGCGCTGCCCACGTACGCCTTCCAGCGCGAGCGCTACTGGCTGGCCTCGCAGGCGCAGCTCACCTTCGACACGCTGCCCGGTCACGTCGACGACGCCCCGCCCGAGAAGGCGTTGTGGGCGAGGATCTCCGGACTGCCCCGCGAGGAACAGCTGGCGCGGCTGACCGACGCGGTGCGCGCGCACACCGCCGCCGTGCTCGGTCACGCGGGTCCCGGCGACGTCGACGAGGACGCGGTGTTCCTGGAGATCGGCATGGACTCGGTCTCGGCCGCCGAGCTCCGCAACTCCCTCGCCGGCGCTCTCGGCACGACGCTGCCCGCCGGCACCGTGTTCGACCACGGCACCCCGTACGCGCTCGCCGCGCACCTGCAGGAGCAGCTGGTCGCGGGGGAGCAGCCTGCTTCCGGCGGTCTCACCGAGGACGAGTCGGTCGCCGGGTTGGTGCGCAGGGCCGCGGCGGACGGCCGGATGTCCGCGGCGATCGACCTGCTGCGCTGCGTCGCGGACGTCCTGCCCGCGTTCGACGGCGTCGAGGAGTTCGGCGTGGTGCCGCCGCCGGTCCGGCTCTCCACCGGGGACGCCCCCGTCCGGCTGGTGTGCGTGCCCTCGCCGATGGCCCTCGGCGGCGCGCACCAGTACGCGCGGTTCGCCCGGCACTTCCACGGCGTGCGCGACGTCCTCGTGCCCGCCGTGCCCGGTTTCGGTGCCGGTGAGCCGCTGCCGGCTTCGGTGGCCGCGGTGGTGGACGTGGTGGTCGAGGGCGTTCGCGCCGCCTGTGAGGACGGCCGGCCCTACGTGCTCGTGGGCTACTCCTCCGGCGGGCAGTTCGCGCACGCCGCCGCCGAAGCCCTGGAGAGGGCCGGTCTGCCTGCCGGCGGTGTGGTGCTGGTGGACACGTACCTGCCCGGCGGCGAGGGCAGGGACGACCTGTGGCAGCAGATGTTCGGCGGGATGCTGGACCGCGAGTCGGCGTTCGGCGGGTTCGGCACCTCCCGGCTCGCGGCGATGAGCCGCTACAGCGACCTGATCCAGCACTGCCCCCCTGGCGCGCTGACCGCGCCCGTCCTGTTCGTGCGGCCTTCCGAGTCCTTCGCCGAGGGGGATTCCGAGTGGCGGGCGACCTGGCCCGGCGACCACGAGCTGACCGAGGTTCCCGGAACGCATTTCACCGTGCTGGAGGATTTCGCCACGTCGACGGCCGAAGCCGTCGACCGCTGGGTGCGCACGTCCCGTGAAGTCAGCCGGTGAGAGCAGCGGCCGGAAGTGACGGGAAACGGCGACGGGGTTGCTCAGTTCGTCTTCATGCGAAAATGTGCCAGCCAGGCTTCCGCGTCACACCGCACGGAGTCGGCGTCCACATTCAACTGCCACGCAATTTCGTGTGCTGCCAGATCCGGCCGCCAGTCGCTGCGCCGCAGTGCGATCCACATCGCGGTACCGCGCCGGCTGCACTTGTGCCAGGTCTGCTCGCTCTGGCAGAAGAGTTCGAGACATCCGTCGGGCAGCACACGTGCGATGAATTCCTCATCATGCGCCGTCATGGCGTGAACCTCCGAGTCCGCGGCCGTCGCCGCGGATTCCGCACTGATCTTGACATCTGGAGGTTACCGGACCTGAAGTGCGAATGCATTGGTGCTGAGGTCAATTCATGCGGTGGTACGAACCGGAGCGGAAACAGTGGAGAAAACTGGAGGTTCGACGGGGAGGTTCCTCCCCGCGCGGCTACTGAGCGTGTCGAGGTGGAGAAAAGTCTACCTTCAATCGGCGGGTTAGAGCCAATGTGGCCTCCCGGCCCGATCACTAATCTCGAATCCAGACGCCGTGCTAGGAGCGCGGGAATCCAGTCAGGAGACCGCAGTGACCACAACTGCCATCCGCGGCCGCACGAAGGCGGTCCGGCTCGAGTCCGTGTCGAAGACCTATGGCAAGGGCAACAGCCAGGTCGCCGCGTTGCGCGGTCTGAGCCTCGACTTCGGCGACGGCACCTTCACCGCCGTGATGGGACCCTCCGGTTCCGGCAAGAGCACCTTCCTGCACTGCGCGGCGGGGCTCGTGACGCCGACCTCGGGCCGGGTGACCGTCGGCGGCATCGACCTGTCCGGTCTGGACAGCACCCAGCTCACCGAGCTGCGGCGCGACCGGATCGGCTTCATCTTCCAGTCCTTCAACCTGATGCCCGCGCTGACGGTGATGGAGAACATCACCCTGCCGCTGCAGCTGGCGGGCAAGCGCGCGGACAAGGCGCTCATCAGCGAGGTCGTCCACCGCGTCGGTCTGGCCGACCGGCTCAAGCACCGGCCGTCGGAGCTCTCCGGCGGTCAGCAGCAGCGCGTCGCCATCGCGCGGGCGCTGGTGACCCGGCCCGCCGTGGTGTTCGCCGACGAGCCGACCGGCGCCCTCGACACCCGTACCGCCTCCTCGGTGCTCGCCCTGCTGCGCCAGTCGGTCAACCAGGCCGGCCAGACGCTCGTCATGGTCACCCACGACCCGGTCGCCGCGTCCTACGCGGACCGCGTGGTGTTCCTGGCCGACGGCGCCATCGCGGGTGAGCTGGTGTCGCCGACGGCCGACGCGGTCGCGGCGCGGATGACCCGGCTCGGCGCCTGGCAGGACGACACGGCGGCCGCGCCCATGAGGGGTGGGTTCTGATGTTCCGGCTGGCACTGAGCACGCTCAAGTTCCGCAGGGCGAGCTTCGTCGCGACGTTCCTCGCGATGTTCCTCGGCGCCGCGATCGTGATCGCCTGCGGCGCGCTGATGGAGACCGGCATCCGGATGTCCGCCGAGCCCCAGCGGCTCGGCGGTGCGCCGATCGTCGTCACCGGGCAGCAGTCCGGCGACGCGGGGGCGCTCACCGAGCGCCGCCACCTCGATCCGAAGCTGGCCGCTACCGTGGCGTCGGTGCCCGGTGTCGAAGGCGTGGTTCCCGACGTCTCGGTCCAGTCGGCCGTGCTGCGCGACGGCAAGGCCGTGGGCGGCACCTCCTACGGCCACGGCTGGGGGAGTGCGGGCCTGACGCCCTACTCCCTCTCCGACGGCAAGGCGCCCGCCGGTCGTGACGACGTCGTGCTCGACTCCGGTCTGGCAGCGGCCGCGGGGGTCAAGCCGGGTGCGTCGGTGCGGGTCGCCGTCCGCGGCGTCACCCAGACCTTCCGCGTCACCGGTGTCGCCGGGCAGAACGGCGACGCGAACCCCGCGGGCGCACTGTTCTTCACCGACGACACCGCACGCCGGCTCGCGGGCGGCAGCATCGACTCCGTGGCCGTCGTGCTCGCTCCGGGCGCCGACGTGACCGCGGTCGCCGCCGCGATCAGCGCCAAGGTCGGTACCGGCGCCGAAGTCCTCACCGGGGACACCCGCGGGCTCGCCGAGCTGCCGGGCACGCTCGCGAGCCGGGAGACGATCGTCATCCTCGCCGCGGTCTTCGGCACGGCGGTCGTGCTCATCGTGATGTTCGGTGTCGCCTCGACGTTCGGGCTGTCCCTGCAGCAGCGGGTGCGCGAGATGGCACTGCTGCGCGGCGTCGGCGCCACGCCGGGGCAGCTGCGGCGGATGATCGGGTCCGAGACGGCCGTGCTGTCGGTGCTGGCCGTGCTCCTGGCGCTCTTCCCCGGGTACTGGCTCGGCAACGCGCTCTTCGCCGTGCTGTCCTCGAGCGGCGTGGTGTCCTCCTCGGTGGTCTACCACGCGGGCTGGGCGCCCATGGCCGTCGGCGCGCTGGTCACCGTCCTGGCCGCGGCGCTCGCGACCCGCTTCGCCGGGCGGAAGTCCGCGCGCACCGAACCGGTGGTGGCCGCAGCGGAGAGCGCGTCGGAAGCCAAGTGGTTCAGCAAGTGGCGGCTGATCTTCGCGTTGTTCTTCCTCGCCAACGGCATCGGGCTCGCCGTGGCCACCGCGACGCTGATGGAGAACGGTCCCACGCTGGCCAGCACGGCGGGACCCGCCTCGGTGCTGTTCTGCATCGGCATCGCGCTGCTCGCCCCCGGCATCACCAAGGCGCTGATCGCCGTGCTGTGGTGGCCGGTCCGGCTGCTCAGCGGGCTGTCGGGCAGGCTCGCGGTGCGGAACGCGATGACCTCGTCGGTGCGGACGGCCGGTGCCATCGCGCCGATCATCCTGCTCGTCGGCATCGCCACGGGCACGCTGTACATGCAGGCCACCGAGGACACCGTGTCGCAGGCCTCGTACGACCGGAACGTGCTCGCGGACCACCTGCTCGTCTCCTCCTCCGGCGGCTTCGCCCCCGAGGTGCTCGACCGGGTGCGGACCACACCGGGTGTGGCGGCGGCCACGGACTTCGTCACCAGCACGGGCTACCTGGGGGGCGGCGGCGACTCGGTCGAGCTGCGCGGTGTCTCCGCGGACGGCGTGGCGCGGAACCTCGACCTGCCGCTGGTCGCGGGTTCGCTGGACCGGCTGACCGGTGACGCGGTGGCGCTGTCGGACAAGACCGCGGAGAAGCAGGGCGTCAAGGTCGGCGACCGGCTGCCGCTGCAGCTCGGCGACGGCACCGGCGTCCGGCCCACCGTGGTCGCCCTGTACGCCGACAACCCCGACCAGAACTACCTGACGCTGCCCGCGGACACCCTCGCGCGGCACACCACCGAAGGCGTGGTCAGCCAGATCCTGGTTCGCTCCAACGAGGGCCAGGTGGGCGCGGTGCGCGACCGGCTCTCGACCCTCGCCGCCGGCGTGCCCGGCACCGAGCTGGTCGACAGCTCCGCGCTGGCCGCTCGCAACAACCAGATCCAGCAGATCCTCGCCTCGGCCAACTACACGATCGTCGCGATGATCGTGAGCTACGCGGCGATCACCGTGCTCAACACGCTGATCGCGGTGACCCGCAAGCGGAAGGCCGAGTTCGGGCTGCAGCAGCTGGTCGGCGCGACCAAGCGGCAGGTGCTCGGGATGCTGACGGCCGAGGGCGTGCTGGTCGGTGTGGTGGCGATCCTGCTCGGCACGATCGCGTCGGCCACCACGATCGTGCCCTACAGCCTGGTGAAGACCGGCGACTGGCTGCCGTCCGGCTCCATCGGCATCTACCTGGCGATCGTCGCCGGCTCGCTGCTGCTGGTGTTCGGCGCGACGCTGACGTCCTCCTGGCGGGGCATGCGCTCGCCGGCGGTGGAGGCGGTCAAGGAAGGATGACCGCGACCACCGGTCACGGATCGCCCCCGTTCCAGAACTGGGGCGATCCGCCTGCCGCACTCGGGGAATGGGATCATGTTCGGGTGCACACGATCGCGGCCTCCTGGCGCCCCTGGCTCCGCCGTGCCGTCCTGCACACCGCGATCGGTGCGGCCGCCGGAGCCGGCGCGCTGCTCTCGATCGTCCTGTTCATCTCGACGACGTACTTCACCATCCTGTGCCTGATCGGCATCGGCTTCGTCGTGCTGCCGCACCTGACCGCGGCCGTGCGGTGGTTGTGCGACCTCAACCGCCGCGCGGCCACCCGGCTCGGAGTGCCGGTCGAGCGCCCGTACCGCCCGCAGCCGGAGCAGGTGGAGCGCGACATCGTCGGCTGGACGCGCCGCTGCAAGTGGATCCTCGCCGACCCGGCGACCTGGCGCGACCTGCTGTGGCTGCTGCTGAACTGCGTGGCCGGCCTCGTGGCCGTGCTGCCCGCGGCGCTGCTCTACTACGTCGGTCACGGGCTCGTGCTCGCGAGCGGCCTCTGGATTCCCTTGGCCGAGGACGGTTCTCCGACCTGGTACGCCTTCTTCCAGGTCGGCAGCTGGGGCTCCGCGGCGGCCGTGGCGGGCCTCGCGGTCGTGGGGTTCGTGGTGTGGCTGACGCTGTCGCCGTGGATCGTCACGGGCTATGCGCACTTCGTCCGCTTGCTGCTCGGCCCCACCGAGCGGAGCCGGCTCGCCTCCCGCGTGCGGCACCTCGCCGAGACGCGTTCCGGCGCGCTGGACACCCAGGCGGCGGAGCTGCGGCGGATCGAGCGCGATCTGCACGACGGCGTGCAGGCCCGGCTGGTGAGCCTCGGCCTGCAGCTCGGCGTGGCCGACCGCCACGTCGGCAACAACGACGCCGAGAAAGCGCGGCAGGTGCTGCGCGAGGCCCGTGCGTCGTCCGTGCAGGCGCTGCGGGAGCTCCGCGACCTGGTGCGCGGTATCCACCCCCCGGTGCTCGCCGAACGTGGCCTCGCCGACGCCGTGCGCGCGCTCGGGCTGGCCAGTCCGCTGGCCGTCGAGGTGACGTTCGACCTGCCGGGGAAGCTGCCCGACCCGGTGGAGTCGGCGGTGTACTTCTCGATCTCGGAGCTGCTGGCGAACGTGCTCAAGCACTCCGATGCGCGCCACGTGGACATCGTCGGCGGGTACGACGAGGGCACGTTCCACGTCACGGTCACCGATGACGGCCGTGGCGGCGCGGTCCTCACCGAGGAGGGCGGACTCGGTGGGATCCGGCGCAGACTTGCCGCGTTCGACGGAAGTTTCGACCTGGACAGCCCGCCCGGCGGTCCCACGAGAACAAAGATGGAGGTGCCGTGCGCGTTGTTCTCGCCGAGGACCTCTTCCTCCTGAGACAAGGCATTGTTCAACTGCTGGAGGTGCACGGGTGCACGGTGCTGGAGGCGGTCGACAACGGCGCCGACTTCGTGACCGCCGTCGCCCGGCATCGGCCGGACGTGGCGATCGTGGACGTGCGCCTGCCCCCCACCTTCACCACCGAGGGCCTGCAAGCCGCGCTGCGGGTGCGGCGTGAACACTCCGGGCTGCCGATCCTCGTGCTGTCGCAGCACGTGGAGCAGATGTACGCACGGGAGCTGCTCAGCGACGGCAAGGGAGGGATCGGCTATCTGCTCAAGGACAGTGTCCTCGACGACGTGCAGTTCATCGACGCGGTGCGCAGGGTCGCCGGCGGCGGAACCGCCATGGACCCCACAGTGGTGGCACAGCTGATGGTCAGCCACTCCAAGGACGAACCGCTGGCCGCGCTCACCGCCCGCGAGCGCGAGATCCTCGAGCTGATGGCGGAGGGCCGCTCGAACACCTCGATCGCCCAGCACCTCGCGGTCACCGAAGGCGCCGTGGCGAAGCACATCTCCAGCATCTTCACGAAGCTGGTGCTCCCGGCGACCGGGGACACCAATCGCCGGGTGCTCGCGGTGCTGGCCTACCTCAACACCTGAGCTCGTTCAGCCGAGCAGCCGCCGCTTGATCATGCCGATCACCGCGGTGGCGTGCTCGTCGAGGAAGAAGTGCCCGCCGGGGTACACGTGGAAGTCGAACTCCCCGCTCGTGTGCCGATCCCACGCGCGCGCCTCGTCCACGGTCACCTTGGAGTCGGCGTCTCCGACCAGGCTGACGACGGGTGCCCGCAGAGGCTCTCCCGGCTCGTACCGGTAGGTCTCCGCCGCCTCGTAGTCGGCGCGCAGCGCGGGCAGCACCATCCGCATGATCTCCTCGTCGCCGAAGAGCCGTGCGTCGGTGCCGCTGAGCGCGCGCACATCGGCCAGCAGCTGCTCGTCGTCCTCCTGGTGGACGCGCTCGTCGCGGAAGCACGAGGGCGCCCGCCTGCCCGAGACGAACAACGCCACCGGAACCGTGCCCGCCCGCTCCAGCCTGCGCGCGACCTCGAAGCCGAGCGTCGCGCCCATGCTGTGCCCGAACAACGCCAGCGGGCGGTCCGTCCAGCCGCTCAACTGCTCGGTGACGAGCTCGGCGAGCTCGTCGATGGTGCGCACGAACGGCTCGGTACGCCGGTCCTGGCGGCCGGGGTACTGGACCGCCAGGACGTCCACCGAGGGATCCAGCGCCGCTGCCACGGGCAGGAAGTAGGTCGCCGAACCTCCGGCGTGCGGAAGGCAGACCAGGCGCACGGGGGCGCTGTCCCGCGGCCGGAACCGCCGCAACCAAGCATTTGAGGTGATAGCTGAGCTCATGCCACGAATCTCGCAACGTGTCTCGGCAGGGGCTACCCCTGGCACCCCCTGCCGAGTGCACGCTTCAGTCCGCGGGCGGAGGCCGGTGACTTCTCCAATCGCCCGTCGACATCGGCGATGACCAAGCGACCGTCCACGGCTTGTGGACCGCTCCCCACCACCGCAAAACGGGTGTGCGGTTGCCGGGCTGATGTTCCAGCGCCGGCAACCGCACCACGCGTCAGCTGAGCGTGACCGCCGTGTCGTCGATGACGAACGAGGTCTGCTGGGAGGCGTCTTCAGTGCCGTTGAACTTCACCGACACGGTCTGACCCGCGAACGAGGACAGGTTGAACGTCTTCAGCACGTAGCCGGAGGCCGCGTTGGCGTTCGAGAACGTGCCGAGGGTGGTGCTCCCGGCCGTGACCGTCAGCTTGTCGTACACGGTGCTGCCGGTCTCGTTGGTGTCGATGTGCAGGTAGAACGTGAGGGTCGCCTTGCAGCCGGCCGGGATCGTCACCGACTGGGTCAGCGAGTCGGTGTGCGACGAGCCGTAGCCGTTCAGCCACGACGACCAGGTGCCGGACCGCGCGGGCTCACCGTTGCTGCCGTGCTGGCCGATGACACCGGAGGTCGCCGTCCAGGAGGTGTTGCCGGACTCGAAGCCAGGGTTGGCGAGCTTCTGGCCGGAGCAGTTGCCGCCGCCCGTGCCGACGGTCCAGCTGAACGACGCGGTGCCGCTCTTGTTCGCGCTGTCCGTGGCGGTCACCGTGACGTTCGACGTGGCCGCGGTGGTCGGCGTGCCGGAGATGGTGCCGGTGCCGGAGTTGATGGACAGGCCGGCGGGCAGGCCGGTGGCCGACCACGTGTACGGCGCGGTGCCGCCGCTCGCCGACAGCGGCAGGCTCACCGCGGTGCCGACGGTGCTGGACTGGTTGCCGGGGTTGCTGACGGTGACCGTGCCGGTCGCGCTGCACGTCGGGTCGGCCGTCTGCGCGGGCACGCTGATCGCGTCCCAGGCGGCCTTGACGGTGTTGAACTCCGCGCAGCTGCCGGGGTAGAGGTTCTTCGCCGCGGTCAGCGTCCACGTGCGGTACCTGGGGTACGAGCTGCCGGAGGTCTTGAGCAGCATGGCGTTGTAGAAGATCTTGACGGCCTTCTCGACGCCGAGACCCGTGATCGAGGTGTTGTTGCACGTCGAGCTGGTCGGCTGGCCGTTGGTCGGGTTCGTGCCCTGCGACAGCAGGTAGAACCAGTGGTTGCCGGGCCCGGCCGCCGCGTGCACCTCGGTGTTCGGGATCGAGCTGCTGTAGCAGTTCGCGTGGCCGATGGCGCTCGGGTTGTACATGTTGCGGATCGGGCCGCTGCCGACGAGGTTGATCGTCTCGCCGACCAGGAAGTCAGGCGTGTCGTAGGGCGACGGCTCGTTGGCGAACCACTCGGTGGTGGCGCCGAAGACGTCCGCGACGAACTCCTGCGTGCCCGCACCGGAGATGCCACCCGGCGTGTGGTCGTCGATGCCGTGACCGAGCTCGTGCGCCACGACGTCGAGCGAGCCGATCCACTGCCCGTTGGTGTTCTTGCCGATCTGGACCTGGCTGCCGTCGTAGTAGGCGTTCTGGTCGTTCAGGCCGACGCGCATCGGCCAGCCACCGCCGTTGCCGTCGAAACCGTTGCGGCCCAGCCACTGCGTGAGCATCTTCGACTCGGTCTGCGCTGCGAACAGCACGTCGGTGCAGCCGGTCTCGCGGTTGGTCGCGTTGCCGTTGCCCCACGAGTCGGAGGACTTCGTGAACGTGGTGTTGTTCGCCGCGTCCTGGCAGCTGACGTTGGTGAGGTTCGGGTCCTTCAGGGAGTACGTCGACCCGGACTGCGTGGTGGCGAGGGGGACGGAGGGACCGTTCCACCCGCTGTTGCCGGTGCCGTGCAGGACGTGCTCCTGCGTGTGCAGCACCTGGCCGGTCGTCGCGTCCACGACCACGTCGAGCTTGCTCGGGCCCTCGGAGCCCCGGCCGGTGACCGAGACCTTCCAAGCGAGCTTCGGCGTGGAGTCGAGCGCGTAGACGACCTGCTCGGGCGCGCCGACACCATCCACAGTGGACAGGGCGGTCCGCGCGGTCTTCTCGGCCTGCGCCTTGGTGACGGCCGGGGTCGTGTTCGCCAGGTCGATCGTGGAACTCTGGCCGACCGAGGTGTGCAGCACCTGCCCGGTCGAGTTGGTGACGACGACGAAGTCACCGCCGACCACCGGCATGCCCTTGTAGGTCCGGTCGTAGGGGACGTACTTGAGGCCGTTGGTGGACGAGATGACGTTGTGCCGCACGAACTGGTCGCTCGCGCTGGCGTGCAGCTGGCTGGGCCGGCTGTCGACGAGGCTCGCGGCCGCGTCCACCGCCAGCGCCTCAGCGGTCTGGCCGGGTTGGGGCTGCGGGGCCGCGTGCGCACCTGTCTGGGTGAGCACGGCGACGGCCAGTGACCCGGCCGCGGCCAGCACAAAACTACGTCTCGCTTGCATCGTTCTCCTCGTTGCAGGGCGAACGGCCCGGCTCTGCGGTTGCAGGGAGAGCCGGACGTTCGTCGAGGTGAATGTGTTTACGGAGCACGGCAAGGATCGGTTGCGAACCGACCGTTAACAAGGACTAACTTATTCACACCCACTTGTTTGTGCGCATTTGCAGGGCTTGCTGCCGAACATTCCTTTGTCGTCGTGCTTGTTCGGTTTGCCCCAGCTTGTGCCGCATGTCGGGCGTGCGTGTTCGCTGTTTTTGCCGGTCGGCGCAGATCGTCCTGAGGGCGAGGGGCCGCAGGTTCAAATCCTGGCGTCCGGCGGTCTGAACCAGCCCGCTGGTTCCTTTTTTGGCCCACGTCGAGCGAGGTCGTCCGCGAATGGGCGATTTTGCTTCGTCAGGTCGGCAACGACCGCAGGTTGGAGTCGACCGCGATGATCACCCGGTCCAGTGTTTGCTGGGCGGGGGAGTTCGGCGGGTGCTCCTGCCTGGACCTGTGGGCCGCCTTCCGGATCGAGATCAGCTCGCTCCGGACGTTCTGGAGCTCGTAGCGGCTCGTGATGCTCTGATGTTCGTAGCGCGACATCAGGTCGTTGAACCGGGACACGCAGGTGATGAACCTCTTGAGCCGGGCCACTTCGGCGAGCTCGCTGTCGATCCTGGCCGTCAGTTTGTCGCGCTGGGCGGTCAGCTCGGGGTCGAAGGCCATCTTCGGCGCGATCCGCGCGGCTGCGGACAGATGTCGTTCGGCGATCGTCAGCGTGCGCAGGTTGATCGTCCTGAGTGCCTTGTCGGCCGCGAGGGCCTCGGCTGTGGCGTGCAGGTAGGCGATGGTGCCGTAGCGCCCGTCGATGGCCTCGGCGCGTTCGCAGTGTTCGCCGGCGGCCTCGAAGTCGCCGCGCTCGAAGGCCTTCATCACCTCGGTGAACTCCTCGGTCAGCAGCCGCCCGAGCACCTCCTGGAGGCTGTCCGCGTCCAGCGGCACGACGTTCGCGCGGCGTGCGCGGCGCCAGCCGATGATCGGCACCTTCTTCGCGTACCGCTCGTGCGCGTAGGACCACAGCCACTCGTGCATGGGCTCGCTGTGCAGTGCGTCGCCGCAGACTTCGAGGTGTTCGATGGCGGCCTTGGGCTGACCGGCCCGCAACGACCGGCAGGCGCGGTCCACCTGGGGTTTGCACAGCCTGGACAGGATCACCCGGTGCAGCTCGGCGAACATCTCGCTGTCCGGTGCGGTGGCCAGCGCCGCCTCGACCACCTCGCGTGCCTGTGCGGGCCGGTCGGCGATGAGCAGCACCGAACCGTGGACGTAGTGCAGTCCGAGCACGTCCGGGTGCTTGGCCCGTCGCTGCCCGGTGTACTCGACCGCCTCCGGCGTGCGGCCCTCGCGCAGGAGCTCGTCCGCGCGGACGGTGACGTGTTTGGTCAGCCTGAGCCGGCAGCCGTCCCGCAGGCGCAGCAGGACGGTCACCTCGTCGGCGTCGGTGGCGTGCTGCCGTGCCGTCGCCAGCAGGTCGAGCGCGCTGTCGAACGCTTCGAGCGCGTCGTGGCAGCGGGCACCGAGCAGGAGTGCGGCCACGTTGGCGGGCGCGATCCGCAACGCCGCCTCGACGTGCTCCCACGCCTCGCCGGCACGGCCGGCCCGCAGCGCGCGGTCCGCGTTGGTCAGCAGGGCGCGCAGCCTCAGGTCGGCCTGGTGCTCCTCGAGCTTTGCCAGGTCGTCGCGCAACCGGTCGTCGTCCGCGTCGATCCACAGGCCGTCGCCGGTCGGCTCGAACCGGTCGCCGATCTCACCGAGACGGGTCTTCCGGCCGATCTCGGGCTCCGGTGCGAACGCGCCTCGGCGGCCGAGATCGAGTGGCTCGAACGCTTCGGCCGTCTTCCTGACGAAGCTCAGGTCCGAGTCCTCGCCTGGCTGGAAGGCGAGACCGGCGTCTTCACCGTGGTCCACGCCGTTGTCATCCACGTCGCTTCGCCTTGCCTTCCTTGCGGTTCTTCGCCACCGCGGTCACGAGCGCCGTCTCCGCGGGGTGGTCCAGCTCGGCGATCGCGAGGATCGAGCGGCGCAGCTCGATCCGCCGCATCGAGTCGCCCATGGCCTCGTCGGTGAACTCCAGCTCCGGCTCCGGCAGCTCGTCCAGGCAGTCGGCGGGGGAGATGTGCTTTCTCGCCATCAGGTCACCTCTCGTCGTCGCCGAGCAGCCAGTCCCCGATGAGCACCAGCAGGTCCGCTTCCTTCGCCTCCACGGAATGCGCCTGCTCCGCCAGCACCCGGCTGTCGTCCTCCAGGTTGTGCACCAGCTGCTGGGCAGCGGTCAGGTTCTCGTTGCCGCTCTGGGCGCTCATCAGCTGGCTCACCCGTTCCCGCAGCAGCTCGGTGCGGCTGTTCATCTCGTCCACCGTCGGCGCCACGGTGCGCGCCTTGGCCAGTTCCGGCCGGCGGTCCAGCGAACGCACCTTGCTGAACCGCGACAACCGTTCGAGCAGGCTGACCCGGACCTCGTGGCGGACCGACGGGTCCTCGATGAACTGGTCGAGCACCTGCAGGTACCGGTCGGCCGCGTCCCTGCGGGCCTGGCCCCGGCGGGCCTCCTCGTTGAGGATGCGCACGACCTCCGGTTCCCGCACGCCCAGTCGCTGGGCGTGCCGCAGCAGGGCGACCCCGTCGTCGCGTTCCCGCGCCGTCGTCGCCAGGTAGCACTTGAGCAGACCGGCGACCAGGTACGGGTCACCGAGCTCCGGGTCGTACTCGCGGGCGCACGCCAGCCGGCCGAGCACCTCGGTCAGCCGCTTGGCGTCCCCCTCGCGCGTGCGTTTGCCCGCCGCCCAGAGGCGCAGCACGGCAGCGGCGCGCAGCAGGTGGACGGCGCGCAACGTGATGTCGCGTTCGGTGATCTCGGCCGCCCTGCCCTGGCGGGCGACCAGTGCGGCCAGTCGCTCCGTGACGCTCTCGTCGTCGGGAACGCAACTCCACTCCCGCTCGGTCTCCGCGTCCGGGTCGAGGTGCTTCGCCGCGCTCTCCAGCAACTCGTCCACCTGGCCCGTCGACGCCACCGTGTGCTCCAGCCACGCCGCCAGCGCCAGGCCGATCTTCGCCGACGCCAGCATCGACTCCCGCCGGTCGGGGTCCGCGTCCGCTGCCGCCCGCGCCAGGTCCTCGAACTGGCCGCGAGCCACGACCAGGTCCCGGTCGAACAACGCCTGCGCGCCCAGCACGGCGTGCTGGTTGCGCAGGTCGGCAGGCACCCGGTCGGCGAAGTCGCCGAGCCTCTCCACCTTCTGGAACAACATGGCCGCGGCGTCGACCCGGCCGTCGCGCAACGCCGCCAGCGCACGGTGGAACTCCACGATGCCGTAGAGCCGGCGCGCCCGCGGTTCGCCCATCCCGCCCGCCGCCTCGATCGCCTCCAGCAACGGCTCCGCGCCGTCGTGATCTTGGCGTTGCACCCGCAGGTAGGCCAGCAGGTACGCGACGTCGACGTCACGGGGGTTCTCCCGGTGCAGCGCGGCCAGCCGGTACTCCGCCTCCTCCGGAAGGCCGGCCTTGACCAGTGCGAAGGCGGCGAAGAACCCGGCCTCGGCCCGGTGCTTCTCCGGCAGCCGGTGTTCGAGCCGTTCGAGCGCGGGCAACGCCTTCACGTGGTCGCCGCGCTTGACCATGCCCACCGCGTCGCGGTACTCGCGGACCTGGCGGCGCGGCGCGACCAGCCTGCGGTAGCCGACCAGGACACCGATCAGCAGCAGGACGACGGCGAGAACCGCGAGCAATGTCGTCCAGAACCCCGATGACGATTCGGACGACGACGACCCGGATGACGACGCGGCCGGTTGGCCGGTGGTGGCCGACGAAGGCGCGGCCGAACCGTTCGTCGTCGGCTGTCCACTGGGGACAGCGGGCTGGGTCGTGCCGGCCGCGGGAGCACCGGGCACGACGACCTCGGCCGTCACGACCCCTGATCCCGTGTCGATCCTGGCCTGGTGGCGGCCGGGCGGCAGCACGGTGCCGCTGGGCAGGACGATCACGGGGTCCTGTGGAGCGCCGTGGGCCGGTGCCGCGACCAGCACGGCCACGACCGCGATGATCAGGACAACAGCCGGGCGAACCGCTCGTACCACTGCTGTGCCTCCCCTGACGTGAGCAGCTGTGTGTCGACCATGCGCTCGATGCGCCGCCGTGCCTCGGCCCCGGTCCGCCTGGCGTTCTGGACATCGCCCAGTTCGAGCCAGCAGCGGCAGTACGCCACCAGCGCGTCGAGGTCACCCGGGTCACGGGCGAGCACGGTGAAGAGCTCCCGTGCGGCCGCGCCCGGATCGCCGAGCAGCAGGTGCACCTCGGCGGCCCGCTGGTGCAGCGCGGAGTCGTCGTCCTCGGGGTTCGTCTGCTTGAGCAGGGCGATGTCGTCCAGGAGCACCTCGCCCAGCGCGCGATCCGCCGGTCGTGCCGCGAACACCCGCCACGCGGCCTCGTACCGGCGGCGGCGCAGGTCGAACCGGTACGGCGCGGACCGGACCACCCCGTTCAGGTGGCGCAGGGCCGTCTCGTCGTCACCGCGGCCGGCGGCGATCTCCGCCCCGAGCAGGCCCGCGCGGACGTGCGCGGCTCCGCCGTCCTCCCGCACCCACCGCAGGACGTCCAGCGCGAGCAGCGGATCGGTGTCGCGGAGCCGGGTCGCGATCGACACCGGATCCGCCAGCGCCGCCAGCGCCGACCGCAGCTCCTCCGCGTCCGCTGGCCGGGCGCTCGGCACGGCGTGGCGGTAGTGCTCGACCGCGCGGAACAGGTCCTCGCCCTCCTGAACGGCGGCCAGCGCGCTCGGTATCCGCGTCCGGGACCGCAGCGCGGGCCACAGCATGCCGCGCGCCTGTGCCTCGACCTGGTCCTCGGCGGCGACGGACGACGGCACGTCGTCGTCGCACAAAGCCTGCGCCACCACCGTGCCGAGGGCGTAGCAGTCCACCGCCCGGTGGTCCGGCCGCAGCCCGCGCACGATCTCCGGGGCCAGCGCCGCGACCGCAGGGGTGTCCACTCCGAACAGGTCGCACGGCGTGGCCGGGGTGATCTCCGGGCAGGGCAACAACCACGGCAGCCAGCGGTCGTCCTCCGCCACCACCACGATGTCGTGCAGGCTCAGCCCGAGCGGGTGCACCGGGCTGCGCTGCCAGCGGGAGAACAGCGAGCAGACCCGTTCCAGCAGCACCACCCGGTCCTGCCAGTCCGCGAGCCCGGCCAGCCGCTCGGCCAGCGTCAGCCAGGCGTCACCGGTGGCGTACTCGAGGTAGTAGCAGCCGTCGGGGGTCCAGTCGTGCCCGATGATCGCGACCATCCCGGCCGGCTGCCGCCTGGCGAGCGCGGCGACGGCCTGCCGGAAGACGCCGTCGGCGAACCGCGGCTCGACGATGCGCACGATCCGGTCGTCCGGCTGCCGCCTGCTCGCGCGCCACAGGGTGCCGCGGCCGGTGCTGCCGACCGCGGCCACCATCTCGACCCCCGGTGGTCCCTGCACGGTTACCTGTACCGGTAGAAGACGTCGCTGAGCTGGTCGCCGAGGTCCTCCAGCTCAGCGGAGCCGTTGCGCACGGCGATCACGAACGCCAGGTACGCCGACGTGAGCTCCGCCCGCCGCGCCTCCGGCAGCTGCGGGATCAGCTTGTACGACCGCCTCACCACGCTCTTGAACTCGGCCGGGGTGTCGTCCGGCGGCGGGGGCAGCGCCGCGGCGTCGCTCTGGTCCCCTGGTGCCCCAGGGGGTTTCGGCAGCCCGTCCGGCACGACCTCGGTGCCACCGGGCGGTTCCGGCAGCCCGGCGCCCTGATGACCGGCCATCGCTTCCTTCAGGTGCGCCGCGCTCTTCTCGATCTGCTCGCGGGTGGCCCGCACGTCGCACTGCAGCTTGGTTTCCCACAACCGGTTGTCGTTCAGGTTCCGCACGCCGACGGCCAGCAGCCCGCTCTCGTCGATCGAGAACGTCACGGCGAACCTGTAGTAGCCCTGTTCCCGCGACTCGGGCAGTTCGATGGGCAGCTTGCCGATCAGGTCGTTCTCGTAGGCGACCGGGTTCTCGCCCTGGAAGATGCGGACCATCAGCAGCTTGCCGGGACCGGAGTTGGTGAAGTGGTCCTTCGTCTCGCTGCCGGGAATCCGGCTGTCCTTGGGCAGGATCGGCACGAAGTCCGTCTTGTTCGCCAGGATGCCCAGGGTGTGGCTGGTGACGTCCTGCAGGACGATCATCCCGCCCTCCGGCGAGGCCCCGCCGATCACCAGGCCGTTCTCGTCCTCCACCGGGGCCATCTCGATGTCGGCGCCCTCGTAACCGTCGGCGGCGGGGTAGTCCCGCGCGACCATGCCCGCGCCGCGGGCGACCACCTCGTCAGGGCTGATGTCGGATCGGATGTCCTTGAGCTCCAGGCCCAGGTGCTCGGCGAGCATCCCGCGGATGCACGCGATCCTGGTGGACCCGCCGACCAGCAGCACCTGCTCGATCTCGTCGCGCTCGATGCCGTTGCTCTCCCGCGCCGACTCGATCGCCTCGTCGAGGCAGGTGAGCGAGCGGTCGAGCAGGTCCTTGATCAGCGACTCGAACACGGTCCTGGTCAGCGGCACGTTCACCGACAGGTCCTTGGTGAGGAACGGCAGGTTGAGCGTCGCGGCGTTGGCGACCGACAGCTCGCGCTTGCGCATCTCCGCCTCCCGCTTCACCCGCTGCCAGATCGCGCGGTCGCCGGAGAGGTCGGTGCCGTGCTTCTCCTTGATGTGGTTGAGCACGTAGCCGGTGATGAGGTCGTCGAAGTCGCCGCCGCCCAGCCGGGGGTCGCCGCCGGTGCCGACGACGCTGATGTTGCCGGGGCTGACCTGGATGATCGACACGTCGAACGTGCCGCCGCCGAGGTCGTACACCGCGTAGGTGTGGGTCTGGTCGTCCTCGATCTTGTCCGCGCCGAAGCACACCGCGGCGGAGGTCGGCTCGTTCACCAGCCGGCGCACGTTCAGCCTGGCCATCCTGGCCGCGTCCTCGGTCGCGCCGCGCTGGGGTTCGCGGAAGTACGCGGGCACCGTGATCACGGCGTCGTGGATCGGCTCGCCGACGAACTCCTCGGCCTGCCGCTTGAGCTCCATCAGGATGAACGCGGAGATCTCCTGCGGCAGGTAGTCCCTGCCGCGGAACCGGACCCGCTTGGGCTCGCCGGAGTCCTCCGGCCCGGTCGGCTCCCTGAGGTACGCGCCCATGTCGCGCTTGACCTCGATGACGGTGTTCTCCGGGTCGCTGGCCAGGTTGTTCTGCGCGGGCGCCCCGACGATCACCTGACCCTCCGGGTCGAGCCCCACGACGCTCGGCACCGTCTTCGTGCCGAGCGCGCTCTCGATGACGACGGTGTCCTTGCCGTCGTAGATGGACACCGCGGAGTAGGTGGTGCCCAGGTCGATCCCGATGACCTTGTGGAATGGCATGACTCTCCTATGCCTCTGCGGTGTCGGTGTCGGTGTCCGTGGTCGTGCCGGTTTCCGGCTCGGTACCGGCGGCGGGACGGTCGGCCTGCACCTCCACCGCGACGGGCGTGAGCAGGCGTTGATCGAGCAGGTAGCCGTCTTCGAGCACGCGCACGACGGTGCGGGGCGGGGCGTCCGGGAACGGCGACTCGTCCGGCGCCACCAGGCTGACGCAGCGGTGCCGGTTGGGGTTGAACGCCTCCTCGCCGAGCGAGACGGCGATGCGCTCCGCACCCATCCGGCTCAGCACCCCGTGCAACGTGATCACGAGACTGCGCACGTGCCCGGACACGGCCTCGGTGTCGGTGAAGTCGGCCTTGTCCAGCATCGCCTCCATCGCGCCCAGCGGGCCGATCAGCTCGACGCACAGGTCCTTGAGGGTGCGGTAGGCGAGGCCGGCCGCGAGGTCCCGGCGCAGCTCGCCGAGCTCCCGCCGCACGTCGGCGCCCAGCGCGCGCTGGGCCTGGCCGAGCTGGTTCATCGACGTCGTGACGGCGGTGTTGTCGTCGACGACCTCCTCCAGCAACGCCCCGATCCGGTCCAGCCGCTCGACAGCGGGGTCGGTGCCGGCCGGCGGGTCAGCGGTGTGGTCCGTCGTGTGCTCCGGGGCCGTCGTGAGCTCTGGGGCCGTCGTGGGTTCCGGGTCGGTCTTGAGCTCCGGTTCGGTCGTGCGGTCGGTGTCCGGCGCCGTGTCCATCAGCACTGTCCGATCAGGTCGTCGAGGAGGGTGTTCGGGGTCACGTCGGCCGCGAAGTCGCTGCGGTCCACATCGGACAGCGGACGGAGCTCGACTCCGGCCGCTCGCAGATGAGCGCTGATCACCCGGTGCAGCACGTCGATCCGGTCCGCCTGGCTGGTGAACACCGGCGCGGCCGCGGAGCGGATCGTGAAGAACCGCAGGTGCTCGTGCCCCCTGTCGTACTGCTGCCGCTTCGCCGGACGGACCAGCACGTCCGCGACACCGTTGATCTGCTGTTGCCGTTCGGTGAGCTCGTCCTTGCGCCCCGGTTCGCGGCGCACCCGTTCCCGCAGCTCGCGGATCAACCGGTCCCTGGCCTGCCGGATCTCTTCTGCGGAGGCGTCCGGTGACACCCCCAGCCGCGAGTAGTGGGAGTCACCCCCGAGGTCGATCATGAACATCGTCATCTCCCAGCGTCTTCCGGCTCGCCTGCCAGCCGGGCCGCCATCTCCCGCAGCCTGGCGAGGGCCTTGTCCAGTGACGCGCGTTCCGCGTCGAGCCCCGCCTGCTCCGCGATCCGCAGCCCTTCGGTCACCTTGTCGACGGCCACGCGCACGGCCGTCAGCGCCGACTTCCTCGTCTCGTCGCCGGTGTCGCGCACGTACTCGGCGATCGCGGCACTGGCCGCCTCCTGGGCGGGCTCCACCAGCTGCCGGAGCGACGCGCGGACCGGCGCGGCCGCCGCCACCGGCTCCAGCGCCACGAGCCGCTCGGTGAAGTCGGCCCGTTGCCCCGCGCTCAGCGCCAGCTCGATGCCCTCGCTCAGCAGGGCGATCGCCTCGTTCGTCTCCGCCACGCGGCCCGTCGCCGACAGCTGCTTCACCAGCTCCCGCCGCAGCTGCCCGCAGCGCGGGAACCGTTCCAGCTCCCGCCGGGCCGCCGCGATCGCCGCCTCCCGGCTCGGCAGGCTCCGCGGGATGCCCTCCATGCCGATGAGGTCGACCAGGGCGACCAGCTCGTCGACCGTCGCCTGCCGGTTGTCGTCCTCGTCCTGCGGTGGCGGGAGCTCCAGTGCTGCCACCGCGGCCGCGTACGCGTCGTCATGCCGGTTCACGGCGCGCAGCGCCAGGCACCGCATCAACCGCAGCGTCAGGTCGTGCGGCACCACCTCGACGCAACCGTCCAAGAGGGACAACCGATCGGCCGACTCCTCGTCGGTGCGCGGCTTCGGGGTGTCCCAGTAGGTCGCCAGCGCGACGAGGTCCTGTTCGAACATCCGGACGAGGTCGAAGTCGTCGGCGATCGCACCGATCGCGACGCAGATCGGCCGCAGCGCCCGCCAGGGCAGCACCAGCTGCCGGCGTGCCAGCTCGTAGCCCATCCGGAGCTGCGCACCGGACGGTCTCCTGTGCAGCTCCTTCATCATCTCCCGCAGGATCAGCCCGCGGCGCAACGCCAGCTCGGCCAGCGACCGTGCCTCCTGGCGCTCCGGCTCGTAGTAGGCGTCTCTGGTCTCGCCGATCGACAGGCGGGCGCGCCGGGCCTGCCCGGCGGCCAGGGTCGCGAAAACGCCGACACCGGCCCAGTCCCGCCCGCTCAAGGCCAGCCGCAGGTGCTTGACGAACGCCTCCTCGGCCGCCACGTGGTCCTCCTGGCCGGCGTCGGCGGGAACCCCGAGCAGGTGGGCCGGTGACCGGAAACCGAGGCGTGCGTTGACGTAGTGGAGGTCCCACTGGTGCAGCCATTCGGTCAGCGCGTCCGGATCGGCCATCCACGCCGTGATCTCCTCGGCACTCGGTGTGTCCCTGAGTCCGGTGCGCTCGCAGTGCCGCTGGTGGGCCTGCTGGGTCAGGGCGGAGTGCAACGACCGGCGCTCCTCCAGCAGCAGCTGGACGTCGCCGGCGCCGGCCGCGTGCAGGTAGAGCAGCTCGCTCGCCCGGTCCCAGGCCGGGCCGTAGTCCTGTTCCGACTTCGTCTTGGCGGCCAGCAACGCGAGGTTGAGCGCCACCGGGACGCGGAACCTGTCGATCGAGCCTGCCTCCTGCCACAGCAACCTGGCCTCGTCGAACCGTTCGGCCGCCCACGCCTTGCGCGCGTGCCCGTCCAGCACGGCCAGCCTCAGCTCGTCGAAGCCGTCGGAGTCCCGAAGCGCCCGCGGGTAGGTGTCCAGCAGTGCGAGCGCCTCGACGGCAGAGCTGTGGTGGTCCGGTCCGTACCGGTCCAGATGCAGGCAGCACACCAGTTCCAGTGGCAGCGTGCCGTTCTCGACGTGCTCGGCCGCCGTCGTGACGAACGCCGCCGGACCGCCCGCCTCGGCGAGGTCCAGTGCCGCGGCGAGCATCCTGACCGCCGGGTGGTCCGAGTGCCCGGCCATGACGGGCTTGGCGAACTCCCGGACCGAACGCGGTTTCTGGCCGTTCGCCAGCAGCAACGCGCACGCGGTGGCGTACTCGCCGACCTCACCGGCTTCGCCCACGCGCAGCAGTCCCGCCTGCAGGAGGGCGGAAAGCTGGCTCGCCTGCGTCTTGCCACGGGTGATCTGCTCGTGCAGCGCGACCCGCCAGGCGGCCGGCGCGCCCTGCACGCCGCGGTTGGGGGCGGGACGGCGGGACTTCCGGTCACCGCCGGGGGTGCCCTGGTCCTCCAGCCACGAGTCCACCTCGGCGACGGCGGCCTTCAGGTCCTGCGGGCTGCCGCTGTTCAGGCCCGCGAGCACCCGGTCGCCGAGCTCACGGGTGTGCTTCCCGATGTCCAGCAGTGCCAGCGCGAGCAGCAGGTGCGCCCGGCGGCTGTTCGGTGCCAGGCGGATGGCGTGGCGGTACTCGGGCACTGCGGCCACCGCGCCGCCGGACCTGTGCAACAACCGACCGAGGTGCAGGAACAGCTTGGGGCAGAACGGGTCCTGCTCGATGGCGGCGCGCAGCCGGTCGATCGCCTCCGCCGGTTCGGTGTCCTCCGCGACGGCCAGCCGGAACTCGGCCTCTGCCAGCGCGATCCGCACGGCCGGTGTGGCGTCGCGGGCGCGCAGCGCCTCGATCGCCGCCAGCAGCGATGTCCTCGTGTTACCGCCGGGTCTACCTCGACTTCCACCAGGACCTGTACTCGCGGTACCTGTTCAACCCCGGCAGCTGGTACACCGGCGACGGCGCACCGGCGTGGGCCGCGAGCGGGTACCCGCAGGAGTCGTGCGGCCTCTGCTTCCACTGGGGGCAGAACATGAAGAACAACACCGCGGTCACCGCCGCCATCCACGACTTCTGGCACAACCGCAACGGCGTGCAGGACTCGTTCATCGCGGCCGCTGGCGAGGCGCTGCGACACGTGCGGGAAGCGTTGCCCGCCGCCGAGTTCAAGCTCGTCGCCGGCGTCGACCCGCTCAACGAGCCGTACGCGGGCCGGTACGACCAGGGCCAGACCTCGCAGACGTGGGAGCGCGACCTCCTGATGCCGTTCTACCGCCGGTTCCGCGCGGAGATGGACGCCGAGGGCTGGGCGCACAAGGCGGCGTTCGTCGAACCGCTCGTGTTCTGGAACCAGAACGTCGACTTCTTCGCCGAACCCGGCGGTCTCACGCTCGTGCCCGCCCTCGGTGAGCGGTTCGTGTTCAACTCGCACTTCTACGACGGCAAAGCGCAGTCCGGCGTCCTCATGCCCGGCAAGGCGTCGGACGGTCAGTACGTTTCGGCGTTCAACACCATCCGCTCCCGCGCGCAGGCGCTCGGCACCACGGCCATCGTGTCGGAGTTCGGGCACCCGGTCGCCGGCTTCACCTCCGACAAGAACGCCTCGGTGCTCAAGGCGATGTACCAGGCCCTCGACTCGACCGCGGCGGGCGCGCAGTGGTGGTCGGCGCCGCGCGGCACCGTGGTCTCGGGCAGCCAGTGGCACTGGGACACCGGCTACGACCGCCACCACGAGCTGATGAACGACAACCCGGACAAGGTCAAGACCGAGGGCGACGCCATGAACGACGAGCACTTCTCGGCGATCAGGCTCGACGCGGCCGGCACCCCGGTGTTCACCGTCGACCGCGCGGTCGTGGACCGCGTCTACCCGCAGGCCGTCGCGGGCACCACGCTCGCGTTCACCTACGAGGACCGCGTGCACCAGACCTGGCAGCAGATCCCGTTGCCCGCCGTGCGCGCGCTGGTCGGCTCGGCGCCGTTCGCGGTCCTGGTCTGGGACTCGACCGGCGGCCCCGCACCGACGGAGGTGCACCTGCCGGAGTCGCTGCGCTCGCCGCTCGTGGTCAGCTCCGCGAACGCCGCGGTGAACGGGGACAAGCTGCTCCTCACCGGCGGCCCCGGACGGCAGTTCGCGCTGGTCACGGCCCCGTCGGCGGGCAACACGGCCGCAGCGGAGGCCGAGCTCCGCCAGTGGCACGTAAGCTGGTGACGTGCGGACACGGCCCACGCTGACCTGGTCGCCTTCGGGCCCTCCGTTGCCGCGCACCTCCGACCTCACCGAGGTCGTGGGTCTCGTCGAACGCGGCGGGGTCCTGGTGCTCAGCGGCGCGGGCCTGTCGACCGAGTCCGGCATCCCCGACTACCGCGGCGAGGGCGGCTCCCTGCGCCGGCACACCCCGATGACCTACGAGGAGTTCACCACCAGCGCCGCGGGCCGGCAGCGCTACTGGGCGCGCAGCCACGTCGGCTGGCGCACCATCGCCCGCGCCCACCCCAACGCGGGCCACCGCGCCGTGACCCGGCTGGGCGAGCGGCTGTCCGGTGTGATCACCCAGAACGTCGACGGCCTGCACCAGGCGGCGGGCACCCGCGACGTCGTCGAGCTGCACGGCGGCCTGGACCGGGTGGTCTGCCTGGGCTGCGGCCTGCTGTCGCCGCGCGCCGAGCTCGACCGGCGGCTGCGCGAGGCGAACCCGGACTTCGCCGCCACCACGACCGAGATCAACCCCGACGGCGACGTGTTCCTGCCCGAGGAGCAGGTGCGCGGCTTCGCGGTCGTCGACTGCTCAGCGTGCGGCGGTGTGCTCAAGCCGGACGTCGTGTTCTTCGGCGAGAACGTCCCGCGCCCGCGCGTCGAGCAGTGCTACGACCTCGTCGCCGTCGCGAAGTCGCTGCTGGTGCTGGGTTCCTCGCTGACCGTGATGTCGGGCCTGCGGTTCGTCCGCCGCGCAGCCGAAACCGGGCTGCCGGTCGCGATCATCAACCGCGGCGAGACCCGCGGCGACCGGTACGCCACCGTGCGGGTAGACCTGCCGCTGGGCGCAGCGCTCACCGAGCTCGCCGACGCGGTGGAGCGCCTAGCCCTGTGACCGGAAGCGGTCGAGCACCCGGCGTTCACGCTTCGTCGGCCGCCCGGCACCGCGTTCGCGCTGCGCCACCACCGGCACGTCCTTCGGCGGAGGCGGCGTGCGGTCGATGAAGCACGTCGAGGCATCCGCGGCACCGACCCGTTTCTGGATCACCCGCACGACCTCGACGATCTTCGTCCGGTCGCCCACGCGGGCCCGCACCTCGTCACCGGGCACGACGACCGTGGAGGGCTTGGCCGACTTGTCGTTGATGCGCACGTGCCCGCCACGGCACGCGGCGGCGGCGTCGGGACGGGTCTTCGTCAGCCGGACCGCCCACAGCCAGCGGTCGATGCGCGTGGACTCCACCCCGCCATCATGGCATCCCGGCCGATCCGATGTGCGCGGTCCGCTCCCGGCCCGCCAGCCGGGCGGTCAGGACCGGACGGCCGCCGCCTGTTCGTCCACAGTGGACTGAAGTCCGAACATCCGCGCCAGACCGGAGATCTCCAGCACCTTCAGCACCTGCGGCGAGGCCTCCGAGATCCGCAGCCCGCCCGCCGCCGAGGACGCCCGCGCGTGCCCGCGGACGAGCGCGCTCACGCCGCTGGAGTCGCAGAACTCGACGCCGCCGAGGTCCAGCACCAGCCGCCGGTGCCCCTGGTCGAGGAGCCGGTCGAGCCGGGACAGCAGGCGTTCCGCGCCGTTCTTGTCGAGCACCCCGGCCACCGTGAGCAGCGTGGAGACACCGGACGACGCCGTGGTCGTGACAGAGAGCATTCTGGTGGGTACCCCGTGCCGCGGGCTCCCAATCCCCATTCACTGAAAAGATTCCAGGTCGCCCGGCGCGGCCGTCGGAAGATCTTTTCGAAAAAAGTCATTCCGACCGCCTCGTATCCGCTGCGTGACGACGTTTTGGTTTTCCTCGAAAGCTTCGACGGTGTTTTCCACCGTCTGGAGACTGGCGTTGGGGCAGGTGCTTGTTGGGGAGAACAGGTCGCCTGGATCAGGGGAACACAGGGGGAGACATGAAAAGGCATTCGCGCGACAGTTTCTTCGTCGTGGGCGAAGGTGTGCTGGAATTCGGCGAGAACGGCGAGGCCACCACCCGCCGGCCCTCCACGACGGAGGAGCTGCGGCGGTTCCGGTTCTCGCGCCTGGGGCCCAAGGGCACCGGGACGAGCGAGGAGCTGCGGGTGGCGCTCGCGACCGCGATGGCGCCCGGCCCGGCCGTGGCGCAGCCCGACTCGGAGGACCCGGCCGTGCCGGCGGGGTTCACCTACCTCGGGCAGTTCGTGGACCACGACCTCACGATGGACCGCACCGAGGCGCAGCTGGGCAGCGAGGTCAACCTGGACGAGCTGTTGCAGGGCCGCTCGCCGGCGCTCGACCTCGACTCGGTCTACGGGCGGGGGCCGCGTGACCGCGACGACCGGGTGTTCTACGCCGAGGACGGGGTGAAGCTCAAGGTCGGCACCACGACGCCGGTGCCGTTCCCGGACGAGGGCACCAACGTGCCGTTCGAGGGCTTCGACCTGCCGCGCCGCGGCGGGGACGCGGGCACGGCGGCGGACCGGCGGCTGCCGCTGATCCCGGACGCGCGCAACGACGAGAACCTGGTGGTGGCGCAGACGCACCTGGCGTTCATCCGCTTCCACAACCGGGTGGTCGACGAGCTCGCGCTCACCGGCCTGACCGGGGAGCGGTTGTTCCGCGCGGCCAAGGAGCTGGTGGTGCGGCACTACCAGTACATGCTGAAGACGGACTTCCTGCCGCGCATCGTCGACCCGGCGATCGTGGACGACGTCTTCACCAACGGTCGCCGGTTCTTCGAGGTGCCCGGCCGCTGCCACGGCCGCGACAACACGCCGACGATGCCGATCGAGTTCTCGGTCGCGTCGTACCGGCTGGGGCACAGCATGATCCGCGGCGCCTACCAGTGGAACCGGGTGTTCAACTCGACCGGTCCCGGCGGGATCGCGACGCTGTTCGCGCTGTTCACGTTCACCGGCGTGGCGGGCAACTTCGACCCGAGCTCGCAGACGCCCGCCGACCTCGACGACGTCAACCGGGGCCCGATCTTCACGTTGCCCAGCAACTGGATCGCGGACTTCCGGCGGCTCTACGACTTCGCCGAGGCGGGGCGCGACGACCTGGTGCCGCCCGCGGAGATCGGTGGCGGCAACGTCGCGAAGGAGATCGACACGCTGCTGGTCAACCCGCTCACCGCACTGCCGGCGGGCACGTTCGGCGGCCGCGGCACGCAGTTCCGGGACGTCGAGCGCAACCTCGCGTTCCGGAACCTGACCCGCGCCGGCATGATGGACCTCGCGAGCGGCCAGCAGATGGCCGGGCTCATGGGCGTCGAACCGCTCACCGCCGAGCAGCTCCTGACCGGCGGACCGGGAGGCGTGTCGCTCGACGCGCTGACCGACGAGCAGAAGGCGGAGCTCGTCGAGGCGACGCCGCTGTGGTTCTACGTGCTGCGCGAGGCGGAGCTGAACAGCGGGCGGCTGGGACCCGTCGGAGGCCGCATCACCGCCGAGGTGTTCCACCGGGCCATCGAGGGCAGCCGGATCTCGATCGTGCGCTCGCCGTACTGGCGGCCCACGCTCGGACCGGACAGCTCGACGTTCCGGATGGTCGACCTGCTGCTGTTCGCGTTCGAGGGCAAGGCGGACCTGCTGAACCCGCTGGGCGACCCGGTCGCCGGGCCGGCCGGCGCCTGATCCCCCTCGTTCCTCCTGTCTGGCCGGGTGGTGGCAGCCAGACAGGAGAGGGAGATCGATGTTGCGTCCAGGAATGACCCGCCGGCACAGCGCGGAGGAAAGGCTCACCCGGTTCGCGGGTGAGGCCGGCACACCGCTGCTGCGCATCGGACTGGGGATCGTGTACCTCTGGTTCGGCGTGCTGAAGCTCTTCCCCGGTGGCAGTCCCGCACAGGACCTCGTTGAACGCACGGTGTCCGCACTGACGTTCGGGATCGTCCACGGGGACCTCGCGAGGGTGACGGCCGCCCTCACGGAGATCGCGATCGCGCTGGTGCTGCTGAGCTTCCGCGTTCCCCTCGTGAGCGCGGCACTGCTCGTCGGTCACGTCGTCGTGGTGTCGACACCGCTGGTGCTCTTCCCCGCGGAGATGTGGGCGGGACCGGTGCAGCCGACGTTCGAGGCCCAGTACGTCCTCAAGAACCTGGTGACCGTCGCCGCCGCGGTGGTCATCGCCTCATCGCACTCGCGGGTGCGGTGACGCGGAGCCGCTCGGCCGCAGGGGCCGGGCGGCTCCTCGCGTTGCGGGCCGGGGGACTGCTTTGCGGCGATCGGACGCGCGCGCCGGCGTTTTGTGCAAGAGTCTGCGGTCATGGGCAAAGTGCTGGGGGCACTGGTCGGACTGCTGTGCTGCGCCGCGTGCGCGCCGACGGTGGAGGTCGTGCCGACACCACCGCCGGACCCGCCCGGCCTGACCGTGGCGGTGACCGGGCCGTGCAAGGTCGAGGAGCAGATCCCGGAACCGGTCGTCGAGCAGCCGCCCGCCGCGCCCCTCGACGGGCCGACCGCGGGTGTCGGCCCCGACGTCGCACCGCACAACGCGGAGAACAACAGGTGGAAGCAGCGCAAGTCGCTGCCCGCCGACGGGGTGCAGGCCGGCCGCGACCTGATCAAACGGGTCCTCCCGGCACTCGAACCGATCTGCGCAGCCGGAGACCTGTCCGCCGCTCCCGTCCGCAAGGCGCTCGCCGAGCACCGGCCCCACGTCGAACAGCGGCCGACGCTGGTGTTCTTCTCGATGGAGACCAGGGCGGGACAACGGGTCACGTGCCTGAACGGCGACCTGTCGGCGGGCGTGATCCGGTTGTTCGTGCAGGGCACCACCGGTGAGGGCAGCTGCGTCGAGCCCGTGTCGCACTAGAGCGGACTTCAGACGGCTGCGGTGCCGATCAGGCCGTTGCGCGTGACCAGCGCCCGCAGCTCGTCCTCGCCGAGGTGCTCGGTACCCGCAGGGCGCCGCGGCAGCACGAGGTACCGCGTCTCGGCGGTCGCGTCCCACACCCGGATCTCGACGTCGTCGGGCGGGACGAACCCGAACTGCGCGAGCACCTCACGCGGGTGCGTGACGACTCGCGAGCGGTAGGCCGGGCTCTTGTACCAGGTGGGCGACGGCCCGAGCAGCGCGATCGGGTAGCACGAGCACAGCGTGCAGACGACCACGTTGTGCACGTCCGGCGTGTTCTCGACGACCTTGAGCGCCTGCACCTGAAGACCACTGCTCATGGACAGGCCGATCGCCGGCAGGGCGGCGTTGGCGTCGTCGAGCAGCCTCGCCTTGAAGTCCTCGTCGACCCACGCCCTGGCGACCACCCGGAACCCGTTGGCCGGCGAGGCGTTCGCCGTGAACGCCTCCAACGCGCGGTCGAGCTCCCGCGCGTCCAGCAACCCCTTCTCCTCCAGCAGCGCTTCGAGCTCGCGCACCTGCGCCGCGATCGGGGCGTCGTCGTGATGGTCAGTCATCGCTGAGGTAGTCCTCCCACAAGGACAGCGTCACCGTGTGATCGCCGTGCCCGAACAACTCCCGCGCCGTGAACCGCACCGCGTACACCGGCTGCGGCGGCACGTCCAACCCCCGCGCCCGGTCATCGGCCAACGGGTGCGCACCCTCACTGCCGACCACCGTCCCCCGCTTGCCGCGCGCGTAGTGCGGCAGCCGCGTGTGGTGGTCCGGGTCCACTGTGGACGTGCGGACGCGCGCGCCCATCCCGTACCGCTCAGACCTGTGCCGCTCAGACATGGCCCTTCTCCCGCAGCAACGTCCCGATCGCCCGGAACCAGTTCTCGTAGTAGGACGACTCGTGCGACATCGTCCGCTCGACCGCGTCCCGGAACTCGTCGAGGTTGTAGATGCCGCGCCCGATCAGCGACCGGTTCATGGCGAGCACGTGGGCCTCCCAGTCGTGGTGGAACGGCGGTTCGTCCAGTTCCTCCTCGACGGGGCCGAACGTGGTCTGGCCGCCGACGTCGTTGAGCCTCGGCATCTGTGCTCCCTCCTGGGCTTGGGGGCGATTCTGCGCTGTTGGAGTCGTGTTGGGGAAGTGGGAGCTGTGTCGAGCGAGGTGACACCCGCTCACGCCGGATGGCGCGCAATCAGCACCAGCGCATCCAGCACCCGCCACCAGTCCTGCTCACCGCCGTCCACCACCCGCGCAAGCCCCGCCAACGCCGTGATCACGTCACCCGGATCGGCGTCGAGCTCGGCCACCGCCCGCCGGAACCGCTCGGTGCGCCGCAACCGGACCAGTGACGCTGGCAGGGCGGCCGGCCCCGGAGCTGCCGGGGCCGGGGCGCCGAACTCGATCCGCAGCGTGGTGCCCAGCGCCGTGGCCAGCCGGGTCAGCGCGCCGGCTGTGGGGTTGCCGCGGTCGTTCTCCAGGTTCGCGATGTAGGGCACCGAGAGGCCGGCGTCGGCGGCCACCGACGCGACCGTGCGGCCGGTGGCCTGGCGAAGGGCGCGCAGGGTTGAGCCCAGAGAGCCCGGAGAGTCCGACGAGTCCGCGGAAGAAGCGTTCACACTGCCTATCTTGACAGAACACTCCAGGGCTGTCTCTATCTTGTGAGTATGAGCGCCTGGGGGCTTCGGGATTTCCGGCTGTTGTGGGGTGGGCGTGCGGTGAGCCTGCTCGGGTCGTGGCTGTTGGTGGTGGCGGTGCCGGCGCACGTGTACGCGGTGACCGGGTCGGTGGTCGCGACCGGGCTGGCGTTGGCGGCGGAGCACCTGCCGGCGTTGCTGCTCGGCGTGTGGGCCGGGATGGTGGTCGACCGGTGGGATCGGCGGCGGGTCATGGTCGTGGCCGATCTTGTGCGGGCCGGTGCGGTTGCGGGGATGGTGGTGGGCACGCCGGCCGCGATCTACGCGGCGGTGGTCGTGGAAAGTGCCGGGGCGGTGGCCTTTCGGCCTGCGGCGCAGGCCTTCGTGCCGGCGGTGGTCGGGGTGGGGGAGCGGCTGACGAGTGCCAACTCGTGGAACGCCGCCACCGACGGCGTCGTGCGGTTGGTGGGGCCGCCGCTGGGTGGAGTGTTGTTGTTGTGGGCCGGGTTCGAGGCGTTGGTGGTCGTTGACGTCGCCAGTTACCTGGTGTCGGCGGGTGCGATCGCGTTGACGAGGGCGCGGTCGGTGGCGGAGGCGGCGAAGCCTGGGCTGCGGGAGGGGATCAGGGTGCTTGCCGGGGTGCCGGTGGCGCGGGTGCTGTTGCCGTTGAGCGGGGTGTTCCTCGCGGCCAACGCGTCGTTGTCGGCCGTGCTGGTGCCGTTCGGGGTGCGGGAGCTGGGAGGTGCGGCGCAGGTCGGGGTGGTGTTGTCGGCGCTGGGGATCGGGTTCCTCGCCGGAGCGGTGGTCAACCGGTGGGTGGGCCGGGTGCAGCCGCGGACGGTGCTGGCGGTGGCGCAGCTCGGGGTTGCGGCGGGGTTCGTCGGGTTGTTCACGGCGGGCGGGACGGTGGGCGCGGCCGGGGCGGCGGTGGTGGTCGGGGTGTGCGGGTCGGTGGCGCTGGTCGTGCCGCAGACAGTGCTGCAACGAGTCGTGCCCAACGGGTTCCTCGGGCGGATCGGCGCCGTTTTCCTGGTGGTGGAAGCGTTTGCGACGGTCGTGGGTGCGGTCGCGGGGCCGTTGATCGCCGAGGGCACGTCCGTGCGGACGGCGGCGTTCGTGGCGGCCGGGGTCACGGCGGCCGGCGCGGTTGCCGGTGCGGTCGCGACACCGCGGGTTATGCTCCCGGCAAACGGTCAAACGATCAGGAAAGTGGCGCGGTAGGAGGCCCATGCGCGAGGTCGGCGAAGTGCGCAGGCAGCGAATCCTGGCCGTGGTCGCCTCACGCGGTGCGGTGCGGGTGAGCGACCTCGCGACCGAGCTGGACGTCTCGGTCGTCACCGTGCGGCGCGACGTCGAGGAGCTCGCGCAGAGCGGGCGGCTGCGGCGCGGGCACGGCGTGGTGCGGTCACTGGTGCCGGTCGCGCAACCGGTGGTGCACCAGCAGGTCAACGGCGCGGTCGCGCTGGTCGTCCCGGAACGGCACACCTACCTGTACGAGACGATGAACGGTGCCCGCAAAGCCCTCGAAGAGGCCGGCCTGCGGGTGGTGCTGCACATCGCGCCGCAGGTCAGGGGCGCGGAGCGGCCGATCGTCGAACGGGCGCTGCAGGAACCCGTGCAGGGCCTGCTGATCGCGCCGCGGTGGCGGACGCACGAGGAGGAGCTCGCTGACTCGTGGCTGGCCGGGACCGGCGTGCCGACCGTCCTCATGGAACGGCGGCCGGGCGGGGCGCTGCGGGCCATGAGCTCGGTGTGCTCGGACCACTGGTACGGCATGCAGCTCGCCGTCGAGCACCTCAGGGCGCTCGGGCACCGGCGGGTCGTCTTGGCGGCGCGGGACGACAGCCCGACGGCGCGGGCGTTGCGGAAAGCGTTTGCCGAGATCACCCGCGAGGGGCTCGACCTGGCGGTCGCGATGGGCAGCGACCCCGGGCTCGGCCTGGTGGAGGTCGTGAAGGCCCGCAAGGCGACCGCGATGATCCTGCACGGTGACGTGGACGCGCTGATCCTGGTTCAACAGCTGGTCGACGCCGGTGTGAGCGTGCCGGGCGGGGTCTCCGTCGTCGCCTACGACGACGTGGTCGCGGCGCTCGGCAGCATCCCGCTCACCGCCGTCGCGCCACCGAAGACCGAGGTCGGGCGGGTGGCCGCTGAGTTGCTGCTGAGGAAGCTGCGCGGGGAGAGCACGACCGGCGAACGGATCGAGCTGCTGCCCGAGTTGAAGGTCCGGTCATCGACTGAGCGTTTGACCGTTTCTTGACGCAAAAGCGATCAGGCGATCAGGATGCGTCGTATGCGCCTGAGTCGTCGCACGCTCCTCGCGGCGGGTCTCGCGGCACCACTGGCGGCCTGCTCCACTCCGCAACGCCGCGGTGCCGGAGGTCCGGTAGAGATCACTTTCTGGTCGGCACTGCGCGGTAGTCAGCAGGTCGTCGACGCGTTCAACTCCTCGCAGAACCGCATCAGGGTGGTCTTCCAGCAGATCCCCTCCGGCGGTCAGGGCGGCTACGCGAAGCTCAGCAACGCCGCCCGCGCGGGCAACGCACCGGACGTCGCGACCATCGAGTACCCGCAGGTCCCCGGCTACGCCATCGACGGCGTGGCCCGCGACATCACCGACCTCGTCACCGACCGCGTCAAGCGGAAGCTGCTGCCCCAGGCCCTCAAGCTCACCACGTTCGACGACCGCGTGTTCAGCGTTCCCCTCGACGTCGAGCCGATGGTCCTGCACTACCGCGCCGACCTGTTCGCGGAAAGCGGTTACCAGCCGCCGCGGGACTGGGACGAGTTCACCGCACTGGCGCGGAAGGTCAGGGCCGGCCACCCGAACCGACGGCTGGCGCTCTTCCCCACCGACGGCGCGACGCAGTTCGCCTGCTTCGCCTGGCAGGCCGGTGCGAAGTGGTTCGACACCAGCGCGGGCAGGTGGCAGGTCAGCCTCGCCGACGGCCCCACCCGCAAGGTCGCCGGCTACTGGCAGGGCCTCATCGACGAGGACCTCGTCTTCCGCAACGCCGCCGACAGCAAGCAGCACGACGCCCAGCTCGGCCAGGACCTCGTGCTGACGCGGCTCAGCGGCGCCTGGGACGCCGGCGCCCAGATGCGCGCCCGCCCCGGGCAGAAGGGCAAGTGGCGCATCGCCCCCATGCCGGTCTGGGACCGGCCGCACGTCGGCACCCACGGCGGCTCCACGTTCGCGGTCACCAGGGACTGCCGGGAACCCGAGGCCGCCATGGAGTTCATCGAGTGGCAGACCACCCACCCCGACGCGCTCACCGCCCGCCTCAAGAGCGGCACCAGCAGCCAGTACCCGGTGGCACCCGGCCTGGTCGAGGCGGGCGCCAAGGCGTTCCCGAGCGACTACTACGGTGGCCAGGACGTCTACCGGCTCTTCAAGCAGGAAGCCGACAAGATCCTCGACGGCTGGGTGTGGGGCCCGCGGATGACCGCCACCCAGAAGGTCATGCAGGACGGCTTCGCCAGGGCCGGCGCCGGCGAGGGCACCCTGCTCGACGCCGTCAGGGAAGCGCAGAGCGGCACCATGCCCGACCTCAAGGCGCTCGGACTGTCCACAGAGGAGGTCGACCGGTGAGGAGCAAGCTCGCCTGCGCCGTCCTGATGGCGCCGTTCTTCCTGCTGCTGACCACCGTCTTCCTCATCCCCACCGGCACCGCGGTCTGGCTGAGCTTCTTCGCCCAGGACCAGCCCGGCCTCGGCTTCGGCCCCGAGAGCACCGTGTTCGTCGGCCTGCGCAGCTACGCCGCCGTGCTCAGCGACCCCACCTTCCGCTCCGGTCTGCTCACCGTCGTCCTCTACTGCCTGATCTACCTCCCGGTCATGGTCGTCGGCGCGCTCACCCTCGCGCTCCTGCTCGACTCCGGCGTCGCGAAGCTGCGCGGCTGGGCCCAGATGGGCCTCTACCTGCCGCACGCGGTGCCCGGCATCATCGCCGCGCTGATCTGGCTCTACCTCTACACCCCCGGCCTCAGCCCCATCATCGACCTGTTCGCCCACGCCGACGTCCGGATCAACTTCCTCGGCATCCACACCGTCCTGCCGTCCATCGTGAACATCGCCCTGTGGTCGAACCTCGGCTACAACATGGTGATCTTCTACGCCGCGCTCCAGGCCGTGCCGCGCGAGGTGCTCGAAGCCTCCGTCGTGGACGGCGCCGGACCGGTCAAGCAGGCCATCCGGATCAAGACACCGCTGGTCAAGGCCGCGATCGTGACCGTCTCGATGTTCACGCTCATCTGGGCGTTGCAGCTGTTCACCGAACCGGTGCTGCTCAGCCAGTCCACCCCGGTGATCAGCGCCCGCTTCTCGCCCAGCATGTACATCTACGACGCCGCCTTCACCCGCAACAACTACGGCCTCGCCGCCGCCGCGTCCGTGGTGCTGCTGGCGTTCACGGTCGCGCTGTCCTACGCCATCACCCGCTGGACCAACAGGAAGGCGGCCCGATGACCCTCCTCGGCCGCACCGCGGTCAACGCGGTCGTCGGCATCTCGGTCCTCTACACCCTGCTGCCGGTGCTGTGGCTCGTCCTCGCCGCCACGAAGAACGTCGACGCGCTGTTCCAGAGCGACCTGCTCTCGCTCAGCGACTTCTCCTTCGCTGACAACGTGAAGGAGCTCTTCGCGATGGACAAGGGCCTCTACAGCCGCTGGTACCTGAACAGCGTCCTGTACGCGGTCGTCGGTGCCGCCGTCAGCGCGTTCGTCTCCATCGCCGCCGGCTACGCGTTCGACAAGTACGCGTTCCGGCACAAGGAGAAGCTGTTCGCCCTCGTCCTCGCCGCCGTCATGGTGCCGCAGACCGTGCTCGCGCTGCCGCTCTACCTGATGGCGTCCGAGGCCGGGCTGGTCAACACGTTCTGGGCGGTGTTCATCCCGGTGCTGTTCAACCCCTTCGGCGTCTACCTCGGCCGCATCTTCAGCCAGGGCTACGTTCCCGACGAGGTCTTGGAGGCCGCCCGCATCGACGGCGCCGGCGACCTCGGCACCTACTTCAAGGTCGCGCTGCGCATGCTCGGCCCCGGCGCGGTCACGATCTTCCTGTTCCAGCTCACCGCGATCTGGAACAACTTCTTCCTCCCCATGGTCATGCTGTCCGACCAGAAGCTCTACCCGGTCAGCCTCGGCCTCTACCAGTGGAACAGCTCCGCCACCGTCAGCCCCGAGTACTTCCCGGTGGTGATCATGGGATCGCTGCTCGCCGTCCTGCCGCTGATCGTCGCCTTCCTGCTGCTGCAACGGTTCTGGCGGGCCGGCCTGACCGCGGGAGCCGTCAAGTGAGGGCCGCGGCCGCGATGTCGGCGCAGGCGCAGGCCGCCGTCCTCGCGCCCGTGCTCGACCGGCTCCGGCAGCTCTGCGACTTCGGGCCGGTCACCGGGGACCTCGACGAGCTGCCCGACGTCGACCTGCTCGTCACCGGCTGGGGCTGCCCGCCGATCACCGAACAGGTGCTGCGCCGGTTGCCGAGCCTGAAGGCGATCGTGCACACCGCCGGGTCCGTCAAGGGCTTCGTCACCGACGCCTGCTGGGACCGCGGCATCGCCGTGTCCAGCGCCGCGCCCGCCAACGCCGTGCCGGTCGCCGAGTACGCGCTCGCCATGATCCTGCTGAGCGGCAAACGCGTGCTCGAACGCGCCCGCGACTACCGCGAGACCGGGCAGATGGGGCTCTACGACGTCCCGGGCACCGTCGGCAACTTCCGCACCACCGTCGGCGTCCTGTCCGCGTCGCTGGTCGGCAGGCGGGTGGTCGAACTGCTGCGGCCGCACGACTTCCACGTCCTGGTGCACGACCCGTTCGTGTCCTGCGTGGACGGTGCCGAGTCCGTGTCGCTCACGGACCTGTTCCGCCGCAGCGACGTCGTCACCGTGCACACCCCGCTGCTGCACGAGACCAGGGGACTGGTGAGCCGCGAGCTGCTCGGCCTCCTGCGCGACGACGCCGTGCTCATCAACACCGCCCGCGGCGCCGTCGTCGACCAGGACGCGCTCGCCGACGAGGCCGGCCGCATCCGGGCCGTGCTCGACGTGACCGACCCCGAGGTCCTGCCGCCGGAGCACCCGCTGTGGCACAACGAGAACGTGCTGATCACCCCGCACCTCGCCGGGTCGCAGGGCAACGAGTGGGGCCGCCTCGCCGAGCACGCCGTCGCCGAGGTCCGCAGGTGGGCGGGCGGCGAACCCTTCGCCACACCGGTACCGGCCGAACGACGGGAGCACATCGCGTGAGCCTCAGCCGCGAGCACTGGGTCCGCACCGCTGACGACCTGCTGGCCGCCGCCTGGCGGCACGCCTCACCCGACAACGCCTTCCTCGACCTGCCCGGACGGCCCTCGCGCAGCGGTGTCCGCTCCGACGGCCTGGAGGGCTACGCGCGGACGTTCCTCGCCGCCGCCTTCCGCACCGCCCACGGCGAGGACCCGGACAACCTGCTGGAGCGCTACGCGGCCGGCCTCACCGCGGGAACGGCGGGGGAGTGGCCCGCGATCACCGACGTCGGTCAGCCGATGGTCGAGTCGGCGTCGGTCGCACTCGGCCTGCGCCTCACCAAGCCGTGGCTGTGGGACGGGCTGAGCGAAGCCCAGCAGGACCGCGCCGAGGCGTGGCTGCGGGAAGCGCTCCGGCACGTGCCCGCCGCCAACAACTGGTACTTCTTCCCGTACACCGTCGCGTCGTTCCTCGACGCCGTGGGCAGGGGAGACGCCGAGACCCGCCAGGCGCGGCACCGCGCGATGGAGCTGCTCGAAGGCTGGTACGTCGGCGACGGCTGGTACTCCGACGGCGACGGCCGCGCGTTCGACCACTACAACGGCTGGGCGCTGCACCTCTACCCGGCGCTGGACGCGCACCTCGGCGGCACACCGGTCACCACCCACCTCGGGGAGCACCTGGAGAGCTTCGCCCTGCTGTTCGGCGCGGACGGCGCCCCTGTCTACTTCGGACGGTCGCTCACCTACCGCTTCGCCGCCTCGGCCGCGATCGCCCTCGGCGCGGTCACCGGCGAGACGCCGCTGAGCCCAGGCCGGTCCCGCGACCTGATCGGCCGGAACCTCCGCTACTTCCTCGACCGCGGCGCCCTCACCGACGGCCTGCTCAGCCTCGGCTGGCACGGCCCGCACGAGGCGTCGCTGCAGCCCTACTCCGGTCCCGCCTCCCCGTACTGGGCCAGCAAGGCGTTCGTCTGCCTGCTCGCCGGACCGGACCACCCGCTGTGGACCGCACCGGAGGAGCAGGCCGACGAGGAGGACCGCGTGCTCGCACTCCCGGGACCGGGGCTGCTCGTCCAGCGGCACAACGGCATCACCCGGCTGCACAACCACGGCAGCGACCACGTCCGCCCGTTCGAGGGCGAGCACGCGACCGACGACGACCCGCTCTACGGCCGCTTCGCCTACTCGACCGCCACGGGCCCGACCGCGCGGCACAACACCGCCGACAACCACCTCTGCCTCACGGTCAACGGCGACCGCAGCGTCCGCCGCCGCATCCAGCCGCTCGGCGCGCGGGACAACTGGGCCGCCTCCGCGCACCGCCCGGTGTTCGACGCGCACCAGCCGATGGTGCCCGGCCTGCGGGTCGAGAGCGTCACCGCCGTGTGGGACGACCAGGAGCTGCGCATCCACCGGGTGGTCGGCGCCCCGCCCGGCACCCGCGCCGAGCTCACCGGCTGGGCCACCGACCTGCCGTCCGCGCTCGTCCCGGTCGCCGGCTGGACCGGCACCGCACGGCACAAAGCACCGCAGGGCACCGCGTTCACCGCCGCCCCGGTGGTCCCGGCGCTGACCGCGGACGTCCAGGGCACCGTCACGCTGGTGGCCGTCGCCGTGCTCAACGGCGTGGTCGACGAGACCGCCGACTGGCGGGCCAGGGCCGAGGAGGTCCTGCGGCAGAGCCTCGACGCGCCGCGCGGCCCGTCAGGGGAGCCGCGCTGAGGCGACACCGGGCTCGTCGAAGAACGACAGCACGCGCGCGTCCGGTGCCAGCCAGGGCCGCACCAGCTCGTGCGCACGGCCGGGGTCGCGGTGGAACAACCCGACCCTGACCGCGAAGACCAGGTCGAACCGGCGGTCGCCGAGGTCCGCGTCCTCCAGCGAGGCGATCAGGAACTCGGCCCTGCCGGACGCGACGTGCGCCGCGTTGCGCCGGGTCGCGGCCTCCACCATCTTCACCGACCGGTCGATCGCCGTGAGCGTCCCGGTGGACAGCAGCTCGCACACCAGCCCGGCGGCCACGCCCTGGCCGCAGCCGATCTCCAGCACCCGGTCGCGGGGCCGGACGCCGAGCCGGCCGACCACCCGGCGCAGACGCTCGCTCATGGTCCACATGATGCGGCAGTGCGGCGGGCGGGGCCACCGCCGCGACCCGGTGGGAGGACCTCGCCGGACCGGTCAGCCGAGGTTGACCATCCACCGCACGCCGAAGCGGTCGGTGAGGTCGCCGTACTCGTCACCCCACATCTGCTTCTCCAGCGGCGTCCCGACCTCGCCGCCCTCGGACAGCCTCTCGAAGTAGGTGCGCAGCACCTCCTCGTCACCCGACAGGGACACGGTGATGGTGTCGCCGGGCCGGTGGTCCATTCCGGGCGGCGTGTCCGAGGCCATGATCGTGTAACCGGCCTCGGTCTCCAGCTGGGCGTGCATGACCTGATCGGCCTGCGGCGTGTCCCGCATGCCGAACTCGCCGAAGGTGCTCACCTTCAGCTCGCCGCCGAAGACCGAGTGGTAGAACTCCATGGCCTCGCGGGCCGAGCCGTCGAAGCGCAGGTACGGGTTGAGGCGAGTGGCCACCGGAATCGCTCCTCACGAAGAGACGGACCCGCATACTCGCAAAGCCCTGCCATACCGACAACCTGAAGCACGCCGCACCGGGCCAAGCCGTGCGAACGTGGCCACGAGGTGCCGCGCCCGAGGTGACAACGTTGGCAGGACCGTGGAGACGACGTGGTCCTCGTGCTCGGGCCGGCGGCAGAACTCTTTCAAGATTTTTCGCGGCGCGTGTCGATCCGGTGCCGGTGCCGTTCGACGCATCAGTGGAAGGACACGACATCCTGGAGGGAATCACCATGAGCGCCACGACCGCCACCGCCACCCGCAAGTTCGCCGTCGGCCGCTACGCCACCGCCGTGACGCGGGTGCTGACCGGGTTGCTGTTCGCGACGACCGGCCTGAACGGCTTCCTGATGTTCCTGCCCGCACCGGACCCGAGCACCATGGCGCCGGGTGGTGTCGCGTTCACCGGGGCGTTGTACGCCACCGGGTACATGCTGCAGCTGACCGCCGGTGTCGAGCTCGTCGCCGGCGTGCTGCTGATGGTCGGCCGGTTCGTGCCGCTGGCCCTCGCACTGCTGGCGCCGGTGGTGGTGAACATCTTCCTGTTCCACGTCTTCCTGGAGACCGGCGGCCTGGTGACGGCACTGCTCGTCGTCGCCGCCGAGATCGGTCTGGCATGGGCGTACCGCGACCGGTTCCGCCCGATGCTGCAGGCCCGCTAGGGCTCACCGCAGAACGGGTTCCCGCGCCGCCGGTGTCCCCACAGGACACCGGCTACCGTGCGACGAAAGCGGCCAGCAGGGCCTGCACCTCGTACACGTCCACGCCCTTGCCGAACTGCTTGGCGATCGGCGCATCCGCGCCGGAGACCCAGATCTTCAGCTCCGCGTCGAGGTCGAAGTGGCCCGCGGTCTCCACGCTGAACTGCGTGACCGCCCGGTAGGGGATCGAGTGGTACTCGACCTTCTTGCCGGTCATGCCCTGCTTGTCGACCAGGATCAGGCGCCGGTCGGTGAACACGAACGCGTCGCGCAGCAGCTGGTACGCCGCGTGCACCTGCTCGCCCTGGGCCAGCAGCCGGCCGAACTCCTGCGCGGCCGCCCTGGGGTCGAGCTTGGAAGCGTTGCCCATCATCCCGCTGAGAAGTCCCATGCGTCCACGTTTACCAGGCTTCCCGGGAACTCGTCCGCACGCCGGTCACCCCACCTGCCGGGCGTTGCCCAACCGGATGCCGCTCCACCCGAGGGTTCTCCCGCGCACCGCGGCCCAGAACGGCTGCAGCGCCGGCAGCACCCGCAACGAGATCTCCGCTTCCTCGTGCAGCTCGAACAGGTCGCCCACGCGTTCGGGCGGCCCGAGCGGCTCGACCGGGACCGTCGCCACCACCGCGTGCCCCGGCCCCTCGCCCTGCTCGCCGAACGGGCGGAACGGCCCGGCGTCGAACCGGTAGGCGTAGAGCACCACCGTCCGCATCCGCTCCAGCCAGCCGTACTCGACGGCGTGCACCCGGTCGCCGCAGCCGGGCCCGATGACCCGGTCGCGGTCCCCGGCGGTCGTCCCGTCCACCACCCAGGCCAGCACCCGCGGGCACTGGCGCGGGAACCAGTGGTCCGGCGACCGCTCCGCGTCCACCGCCCACACGTACTCGCCGGACTGCCGCGCGGTCGCCGCCAGGTGCGGCACGAACCGCGTGATCGCCGGGTCCTCGGAGAAGTGCAGAACCTGTCCGCGTTCAGGGCGCATGTGGTCATACTGACGCCCATGCGCAGGTTGGTGCTCGTGGTTCTGCTGGTGCTCACCGGGTGCTCCGGCACCGCGGCGAACGGGGTCGAGCTGGTCCGCGTGGACCTGACCGCGACCCCGGAGGCCCTGGCGCCGCACGGGGACGCGCTGCTCGTCGGCACGCGGCCCAGCGACCACCCCGAGCTGGTGCTGCGCGCGAAGGACGGCACCCAGAGCGCCGTCCGCCTCACGCCGGCCACCCCGTACGGCAAGGAGGCGCACTGGTACGGGCTCACGTCCGACGGCCGGGACGTCTTCGGCGTCGGCGGTGAACGCGGCGGCGCGCACGGCAACGTCCGGTGGAGCGCGTGGACCGGTGACGGCCGCCAGATCGCCGAGCAGCCGCAGGGCTTCAGCACGTTCGGCGGGTACGGGGCGGGGGAGCTGCTCACCGTCGTCGGCACCGCGACCGGCCCGCGGATCATCGGCAGCTGGCAGAGCGCGAAGGCCGGTCTCGACATCGCCACCTGGACCTACGGCGCCGGTACGTGGACCCGCGAACCCAGCGCGGGCACGGTCCTGGAGAGCTCGCAGGAGCTGCTGAAGTTCCCGATGGCGGCAACCTCGACGGACGACGGCGGCGCGCTCGTCGTCGGCTGGCAGACCGGCGGCGGCAGCACCGGTGCCGCGGTCTGGCGGTTCGACGGCCGCACCTGGACCACCGCGACCCTCCCCGACGGCGACGCCGCGCTCGCCGCGCGCTGCTGGGACGGCACCTGCCACGTCGTCGGCCGCAGCGGCGGGAAGCTCGCGTGGTGGCAGGGGTCGCAGGCCGAGCCTGCGGGGTGGCGGAAGGTCTCCACGCCCGACGTCCCGGTGGGCGACCGCGACGACCTCGCGCCACCGGTGCCGGTCAACGGCGTCCCGACGCTGTTCGTCGACCACGGCGGCGTCAAGCTCGTGTCCGAACGGGACGAGCGGCCCGCCGACGGGCCCACCGGGAAGGTCAGCGCCGCCGCGGTGGCGGGCGGGCAGGTGTTCGTGATCGCGGGCGACCGCCTGTGGCGGCTGGCTTGACCCGCGCGCCACACCGCGCGTCACGCCTCACCGCTGGCCCGCCTGGAGGCGGTGCGGTTGCGGCCACGGGACGACCGGCTCGCGGGCGGAGTGGCGGAGCCACCGGTGGGCCGCCCGGCGGCACCCGCTGGGCCTGATCGATCCAGTCACTCCGGACACCCGAATAGCTCCGCTGTGTGATGCCGGGTTTGCGATGACATTGCGCTGCTTGTCCCACGTCTTCCGGTCAATGCATTCACCCGGATGCGGCATGTCGATCCGTGCCGAGACAGAACAAGCCCGGGAATACAGCGATCTGGACGCACAATGGTCACGCTTGGACACACAATTGCCGAGAGTCAACTGTTGATGTGGCTGATCGGCCGTCCTTTGCCGCTGACGTGGGCGACTATGGCCCGGTCAGTGGACCCCCGCGAATGGTGGGGGTGGGCGGCGGTCCGCCAGAACGGCGGTTAATCTCGTGCAACTCGTCCACTGCAATCCAGTGCGCCGACGTCGCAACCACCGGGGAGAGGACTGAACACGGGTGGCCGGATTTCTGTTGCGGCGGTTGGTCAACTACGTGGTGCTCGCCCTCGTGGCGACGTTCCTCGCGTTCACGTTGGCCTCCGTCACGTTCGACCCGATCGGGGTGCTGCAGCAGCGCAACCCCCCGCCGCCGGCAGCCACGATCGAGGCGAAGAAGAGAGACCTCCACCTGGACCAGCCGATCCCGCAGCGGTTCGTGACGTGGATGAGCGGGGTCGTGCAGGGTGACTTCGGCAAGACGGTCACCGACCGGCCGATCACGGAGGAGCTGGGCCGGCGCGTCGGCGTGAGCCTGCGGCTGTTCCTGCTGGGCATCACGATCGGCATCCTGTTCGGCGTGCTGCTGGGCGTCGTGAGCGCCATCCGGCAGTACAAGTTCAGCGACTACTTCGCGACCCTCTTCAGCTTCATACTGCTGTCCACGCCGGTGTTCGTGCTGGGCAACCTGCTCAAGATCGGCGCACAGGACCTCAACGAGGCGGTCGGCAGCAACGTGCTGCTGTTCGTCGGCGAGACGACGCCGAACTTCGAGGGCAGCTGGTTCGAGCACTTCTGGGACCGGATGCAGCACCTGATCCTGCCGACGCTGACGATCGCGCTCGGCCAGATCGCCTACTACAGCCGCTACCAGCGCTCGTCGATGCTCGACGTGCTGGGCAGCGACTTCCTGCGCACCGCGCAGGCCAAGGGGCTCACCCGCAGGCGGGCGCTGTTCAAGCACGGCCTGCGCACGGCGCTCATCCCGATGGCGACGCTGTTCGCGTTCGGGTTCGGCCTGCTCGTCGTCGGCGGCACGTTCACGGAGACGATCTTCAACTGGTTCGGCATGGGCCACTGGCTGGTCGAGGGGATCTCGAAGCAGGACACGAACGTCACCGCGACGGTCACCCTGTTCGTGGCGGTCTGCGTGCTGTTCTCCGGCTGGCTGGCCGACGTCCTGTACGCCGCACTCGACCCCCGCATCCGGGTCAACTAGAAGAGGACGACGACGTGACCGTGATCCTCAACGAGGGCGACTCCGCGGGAACCTCCGGCGCCGCCTCCGGCAGCCCGGTGGACGCCGCTCCGGACCCCGGCAAGGCGATGACCCGCGGCAAGCTGGTGTTCATCCGCTTCAAGCGCAACAAGCTGGCGCTGGTCGGGCTCGGCATCATCGTGGTGCTGTACCTGATGGCGTTCGTCAGCCCGTTCTTCTCGCAGTGGAGCTACACCGACCGCGACTACACCGCGTTCCTGCAGCCGCCCTACAACGAGCACATCTTCGGCACCGACAACATCGGCACCGACATGTTCGCGCAGGTGATGCGCGGGCTGCAGAAGTCGTTGATCATCGGCATGCTGGTGGCGCTCATCTCCACCACCGTCGCCGCGATCATCGGCGCGACCGCCGGGTACTTCCTCGGCGTCGCCGACCGCGCGCTCATGTGGGTCGTCGACCTGCTGCTGGTGCTGCCGTCGTTCCTGATCATCGCGATCCTCAGCCCGCTGTTCCGCGGCGAGTCGTGGTGGCTGCTGGTGTTCATGCTGGCGGCGTTCCAGTGGATGATCACCGCGCGCATCGTGCGCGGCATGACGCTGACGCTCAAGGAACGCGAGTTCGTCAAGGCGGCCAAGTTCATGGGCCAGCCGGCGCGCACGATCATCGCCAAGCACATCGTGCCGAACATGGCGTCGCTGCTGATCATCGACGCGACCATCAACGTCGGGTCGGCCGTGCTCGCCGAGACGGGCCTGAGCTACTTCGGGTTCGGCGTCCAGTCGCCCGACGTCTCGCTCGGCACCCTGATCGGTTCCGCGTCGCAGTCCGCGACCACCTTCCCGTGGCTGTTCCTGTTCCCGGCGGGCTTCCTCGTCGTGTTCGTGCTGGCGGTCAACTGGGTCGGCGACGGTCTGCGCGACGCGCTCGACCCGACCTCCACGCGCGTGCGCAAGCGCGAGAAGAAGGACAGCAAGGAGAAGGCGTCCCGATGACCACCTCGGAGATCCAGTTCGACTCGCCGGCCGGCCCGGCGGCCGTCGGGCCGGTGCTGCAGGTCGAGGACCTGCACGTGTCCTTCCCCAGCGAGGCCGGTCGCGTGCAGGCCGTGCGCGGCCTGAGCTACCAGGTCTCGCCCGGTGAGGTGCTCGGCATCGTCGGCGAGTCCGGCTCCGGCAAGTCCGTGTCGTCGCTCGCCGTGATGGGCCTGCTGCCGTCCTCGGCGCGCATCACCGGTTCCATCAGGTTCCAGGGCCGCGAGCTCATCGGCCGCACCGACACCGAGCTGTCGAAGATCCGCGGCCGGCGCGTCTCGATGGTGTTCCAGGACCCGCTGTCGGCGCTGACGCCCGTCTACACCGTCGGCGACCAGATCGCCGAGGCGATCCTGGTGCACCGCAGGGGCGCCGTGTCGAAGCAGGCCGCGGCCAAGCGCGCGGTCGAGCTGCTCGACCTGGTCGGCATCCCGAACGCCGCGGAGCGCGCCAAGGCGTTCCCGCACGAGTTCTCCGGCGGCATGCGGCAGCGCGCGGTGATCGCCATGGCGATCGCCAACGACCCCGACCTGATCATCGCCGACGAGCCGACCACCGCGCTCGACGTGACGGTGCAGGCGCAGGTGCTGCAACTGCTCAAGACCGCGCAGGAGGTCACCGGCGCTGGCATCGTGCTCATCACCCACGACCTCGGCGTGGTCGCCGGGTTCGCGGACCGGCTGATGGTCATGTACGCGGGCCGCGCCGTCGAGACCGGCCTGGTCGACGAGATCTACCAGCGGCCGCGCATGCCGTACACGCTCGGCCTGCTCGGCTCGATCCCGCGCCTGGACGTCGGCGAGAAGCAGGCGCTGGTGCCGATCGTGGGCCAGCCGCCCGCGCTCACGGACCTCCCCCCGGGGTGCCCGTTCGCGCCGCGCTGCCCGATGGTGGTCGACGCCTGCCACACCGCCGAGCCGCCGCTGATCGACGTGGACGGCTCGCCAGAGCACCAGGCCGCGTGCATCCGCACCGGCGAGATCGCGGCGACCGACGCCGAGGGCGCGGAGGCCGCGGCGGAGATCTACGGCGCCGAGGTCGTCGAAGAGGCCGAGATCGCCAAGGTGCCGCGCGAGCAGCGCGACGTCGTGCTGGGCCTCGACGAGCTGGTCAAGGAGTACGCGGTCACCAAGGGCGTGGTGTTCAAGCGCCGCGTCGGCACCGTGCACGCCGTCGACGGCATCACGTTCGACATCCGCGAGGGCGAGACCCTGGGCCTCGTCGGCGAGTCGGGCTGCGGCAAGACCACGACGCTGATGGAGATCCTCGGCCTCGAGAAGCCCATGAGCGGCGGCATCTCCGTGCTCGGGCGGGACGTGGCGTCCCTGGACGCCAAGCGCCGCTTCGAGATCCGCAGGGACATGTCCGTCGTGTTCCAGGACCCGATGGCCTCGCTCGACCCGCGCTTGCCGATCTACGACATCATCGCCGAGCCGATGCAGGTGCACGGCTACGGCAAGTCCGACATCGCCCGCCGGGTGCCGGAGCTGATGTCGCTCGTCGGGCTGCGGCCCGAGGTGGTGTCGCGCTACCCCGGCGAGTTCTCCGGCGGCCAGCGCCAGCGCATCGGCATCGCGCGCGCCCTCGCTCTGGAGCCCAAGCTCGTCGTGCTCGACGAGCCGGTCTCCGCGCTCGACGTCTCCATCCAGGCCGGTGTCATCAACCTGCTGGAGGAGCTGAAGTCCAAGCTCGGACTGGCCTACCTGTTCGTGGCGCACGACCTGTCGGTGGTGCGCCACATCGCGGACCGGGTGGCCGTGATGTACCTGGGGAAGATCGTCGAGATCGGCGAGGTGGACTCGGTGTTCGACGCACCGCGCCACCCGTACACGCAGGCGCTGCTGTCGGCGATCCCGATCCCGGACCCCGTCAAGGAACGCCAGCGCGAGCGCATCATCCTCACCGGCGACCTGCCGAGCCCGGCGAACCCGCCGTCCGGCTGCCGGTTCCGCACCCGGTGCTTCCTGCACGCCTCGCTGCCTCCCGAGAAGCAGCGCACGTGCATCGAGCTGGAACCGCCGCGCGAGGTCCAGGCAGTCGACCACGAGGCCGCCTGCCACTTCGCCCAGATTCGACAGGTCCTCTGATGGCTCAGGTGACCTGCGTGCACGAAGGAACAGTGTCCCCGGCAACTGGTGTCCGGGCACGAGGGAGGTTCACGACAGTGAGTCGACGTACCAAGGTGGGAGCGGCCGCACTGGTCGCGGTCGCCCTCACGCTTACGGCGTGTGGGGGGCCCGCTAAGAACGACACCGGGCTCAAGGGAACGGACCAGGCCGTCGGTCAGGCGGACATCAACCCGCAGGACGCGTCCAAGGTGAAGGACGGCGGCAACTTCAACTGGCCGATCACCTCGCTGGCGGACAACTGGAACAACTGGCAGCTCGACGGCACGAACGCCGACACGGACGTCATGCTCCGCACGTTCATGCCGAGCCTGTTCACGCAGAAGGCCGACTCGACCATCGAGGTCAACAAGGACTACCTGGAGGACGCGAAGCTCGCCTCCTCCGACCCGCAGGTCCTCGAGTTCAAGATCAACCCGAAGGCCAAGTGGTCGGACGGCACCGCGATCTCGTGGCAGGACTTCGAGTCCATGTGGAAGGCCCTCAACGGCACCAACAAGGCCTACGAGGTGTCGACCACCACGGGCTACGAGGACATCGAGAAGGTCGAGAAGGGCGCGACCGACCAGGACGTCAAGGTGACGTTCAAGAAGAAGTTCGCCGAGTGGAAGGGCATCTTCTCGCCCCTCTACCCGAAGGCGATGTTCGACTCGCCCGAGGTCTTCAACAAGGGCTGGGCCGACCAGCCGCAGACGACCGCCGGCCCGTTCAAGCTGGGCTCGATCGACCGCACCGCGAAGATCGTGACCGTCGTCCGCGACGCCAACTGGTGGGGCGAGAAGCCGAAGCTCGACTCGATCACGTTCCGCCAGGTCGACCGCACCGCCGGCCCTGACGCGTTCGCGAACGGCCAGATCGACTTCTACGACATCGGCTCGAACATCGACTACTTCCAGCGTGCCAAGACCACGCCGGGCGCCGTCATCCGCCAGGCCGTGTCGCCGGACTACTCGCACATCACGTTCAACGGTGCGGACACCTCGATCCTCAAGGACGCCAAGCTCCGCGTCGCGCTGATGAAGGCCATCGACACCAAGACGATCGCCAAGGCGCTGCTCGGCCAGATGCTCAAGGGCGAGCCGCAGGTCGTCGGCAACCACTTCTTCCTGATCGGCTCGAAGGAGTACAAGGACAACTCGGCCGTCGCCGCGTTCGACAAGGAAGCCGCGAAGAAGCAGCTCGACGAGCTGGGCTGGAAGCTCGAGGGTGAGACCCGGAAGAAGGACGGCAAGGAGCTCGTCATCCGGTACATCATCCCGACCCCGAACCCGGTGTCGGACAACATCTCGAAGCTGGTCCAGACGCAGCTGAAGGACGTCGGCGCCAAGGTCGACATCCAGGCCGTGCCGAGCGCCGACTACTTCAAGCAGTACGTGAACGTCGGCAACTTCGACATGACCGGCTTCCGCTGGCTGTCCTCGGCCTCGCCGATCTCGGACAGCAAGGGCATCTACTTCCTCGACCAGGCCAGCACCAACCAGAACTACGGCCGCATCGGTTCCGAGGAGATCAACAAGCTGCTCGAGCAGGCCAACGGTGAGCTCGACGACGCCAAGCGCTTCGAGATCGCCAACGAGGCGGACAAGAAGATCTGGGAGGCGGGCCACCAGCTGCCCCTCTACCAGTCGCCCGGCGCCGTCGCGGTCCGCGACACCGTGGCGAACTTCGGTGCCGTCGCGTACGCGAACCGCCCGTACGACTACATCCACATGGGCTTCATCCAGAAGTGACCCGGCTGTAGGTACTCGGTTGTAGTAAGGCCCGAACGGCCCGGTGGGTCTCCCCGCCGGGCCGTTCGCTTTGCCCGTAGGAGTTTCCTGTGCGCGTCCGCGCTTTGCGTCATGGTCTCGTCGCCACCGGTGTGGTGCTGCTCGTGTGCGGCGTGGTCGCCCTGTTCTCGTGGCTGTCCTACACGGACAAACGCGCGGAGCTGGCGTCGCTGACCTCCCGTGCCATCGCCGACGTGGTGTCCTATTCGGACGGTTACGTGGACGTCCGCTGGCCGTCCGGTTCGGCGCGGGTGGCTTACTCCTCGGGGGACAAGCTGGTCGGCCGGCAGGCGCAGGTCGCCTACGACCCGGCCGACCCGTCGCGGGCGGTGCTGCCGGGGTCGGACCTGCTGGTGGACACGGACCGCGCGCTGGGCGGCGTGACGTTCCCCGCCACGGTGGCGGTGCTGGTCGTGCTGGCCGGTGCGGTGCGGGTGCTGCTGGCCTCCCGCCGCGGTGCGCCGGAGGCGGTGACCGTGCGGCGGATCCGGGTGCAGTCAGGGCTGATGGTGCGGTCGTGGCTGGAGCTCGACGGGCCCACCGAGCGGTGGGTGCCCGTGTACTACGACCCGGTGCTCGTGACGCTGCCGTCGCCGTCGGCCGGGGAGCGGCGCGGGCGGGTGTTCGTCCTGGACGGGGTGGCGGTGTACCCGTCGGGGCGGGTGGTGACGCGGCACCCGCGGGGACGGCGCGTGGACAACCCGGTGCGGCCGGACGCCGAGACCGTCGGGGTGCGCGGGGTGTGGGCGCAGCTGCGGGTCGACTCGGTGTTCTTCGCCCCGGCACCGTTCGTCGGGCTGTTCTGGGCCTACCTGGACGACAGCGGGTTCTTCGGGTGGGTCACGGCCACGGTGGTCGCCGGGGCCCTCGGGCTGTGGTGGGGCGCCTTCCGCGGGTCCGACCCGTCGTAGCGCGGCTACTCGCCCGCCTGCTCCGCCGCCCGCTTCCGCCGCTTCCCCTCGTGCATCGCCACGACCCTGGCCACCGGGATCTCGTGCCCCTCGGCCACGAGGTCCGCGGGCAGCTGCTGCGGTGCGGGCATGAGCGACGTCCACGGATCGCCCTCGAACCGGCTGCGGACGGTGAAGTCGGCCGGGGTCACGTCGGCCAGCGACTCCCAGGGCACCGGGAACGAGATCGGCAGGCCCTCGCGCAACCGCGGGCTGTAGGCGGCGACCACCGTGGCGCCCCACGCGCGGGTCGAGTCGAGGAAGACCTTGCCGCCGCGTTCCGCGCGGATGTACGCCGTGGTCGCGAGAGCGGGGTCGAGCTTCTCGGCGCGCGCGGCGAGGGCGCGGGTGGCGGCGGCGACGTCGTCGGGGTCGTGGGGGAGCAGGGGGACGAAGACGTGGACGCCCTTGGCGCCGCTCGTCTTCACCAGGCCGGAGAGACCGGCCGCCGCCAGTGCCTCGCGGATCAAGAACGCCGACCGCACGACCACGTCGAAGCCCGCGTCCTCCGGCGGGTCGACGTCGAGGACCAGGTGCGTCTGGTGCTCACCGGCGGACAGCGGGACGTGGTACTCGACGGCCCGCTGGTTGGCGAACCACATCAGCGTCCGCTCGTCGTCGCACAGCGCGTACCGGATCGAGCGGTGGGAGGCCTCCGCCCAGACCGAGGTGGTCTTGACGAACGACGGCGTGTACTTCGGGACGTTCTTCTGCATGAAGGGGTCCTGGCCGCGCAGGACCCGCCACACCGACAGCGGGCGGCCGGCGAGGACCGGGACGAAGCGGTCGGCGACGAAGCCCAGGTAGTCGACGAGGTCGGCCTTGACGGTGCCGCCGAAGAGCGGTTGGTCGAGGCTCGTGAACTTCACGGCGTCACTGCTCATCGGGGACCTCGAGCTCGTCACGGGCTGCCCACTCCAGCAGGGGTTCGATGGACCACACCGCGTCGTCGATGCCGGCGTGCAGGTCACCCAGCTCCGCGAACCGGGCGGGGACGGTGGCGATGGTGAACTCGCGCGGGTCCACGTCCGGGATCTCGTCCCAGCGGACCGGGGTCGAGACCGTGGCCTCCGGGTGGCCGCGGACCGAGTAGGCGCTGGCGATCGTGCGGTCGCGGGTGTTCTGGTTGTAGTCGACGAACACCAGGGACGGGTCGCGGTCCTTGCGCCACCAGGTGGTCTCGACGTCGTCGGGCGCGCGGCGCTCCACCTCGTGCGCGAACGCCAGCGCGGCCTTGCGGACGTCCTGGAAGCCGAAGGACGGCTTGATGCGCACGTAGACGTGCAAGCCCTTCGAGCCCGACGTCTTCGGGAAGCCCACCGCGCCCAGCTCGGCGAGCACCTCCTGCACCACCAGGGCGACGCGGCGCACGCGGTCGAACGGGCACGTTGGCCCGGGGTCGAGGTCGATGCGCCACTCGTCGGGCTTCTCCGTGTCGGCCGCGCGGGAGTTCCACGGGTGGAACTCCACTGTGGACATCTGCACCGCCCAGATGACGTCGGCGAGGTGGGAGACGCACAGCTCGTCCGCGTGCCGGTTGTAGCGCGGGAAGTGCACCCGCACCGTGCGGACCCACGGCGGCGCACCGTGCGGAAGGCGTTTCTGGTGCACCTTCTCGCCGGTGACGCCCTCGGGGAAGCGGTGCAGCATGCACGGGCGTTCCCGCAGGGCGCGGACGATGCCGTCGCCGACGGACAGGTAGTACCGCGCGAGGTCCAGCTTCGTCTCCCCGCGCGCGGGGAAGTAGACGCGGTCGGGGTTGGAGATCCGCACGACGCGGTCCTCCACCTCGAGCTCCACAGCCGGGGACTTGCCCATGCCGTTCAACCTAACCGCTCGGAGCGGTTTCTTCAGCGGAACGGCGGGGCGGCTCCTAGGCCTCGGCGTCCGCCTCCAGACGGGCCTTCTCCGCCAGCCGCGCCTCCTCGGCCTTGAACTCGGCGTAGGTGGCGCGCTCGCGCACCAGCCAGTCCGGGTTCTCCTCCTTGATCGCGGTGATCTGCTCGGTGGTCAGCGCCTCGGTGATGCCCGCGCGCACGAGGCCCGACGTCGAGATGCCGAGCTTCTGCGCGATCAGCTGCTTGGGGTGCGGGCCGTTGCGGCGCAGGTCTCGCAGCCACTCCGGCGGGTTCGCCTGCATCTCGTCCAGCTGGTCGCGCGAGACGACGCCGGCCCGGAACTCCTCGGGCGTCGCCTCCAGGTACACGCCGAGCTTCTTGGCGGCGGTGGCGGGCTTCATCGTCTGCTGCGACTTCATGCGCAAAGGGTAACCGGGTCGTTCGGCCACCCGGCGGACCAGGCTACTCTCGGGAGGTGACCGGCTCTTTCACGCTCGCGTACGTCCCAGGTGTGACGCCGGGCAAGTGGGCGCGGGTCTGGCAGGAACGCCTGCCGGAGACCCCGCTGCACCTCGTCGGAGTCCCCGTCGCCGAGGCCGCGGCCAAGGCGCGCGCGAAGGAGGCCGACGCCGTGCTGCTGCGGCTGCCCGGCGACCGCGAGGACCTGCACGCGATCCCGCTCTACACCGAGACCACGGTCGTCGTCGTCCCGAAGGACCACGAGCTCGCGGCCGCCGAGGAGCTGTCCCTGGCCGACCTGCGCGAGCACGTGCTGTGGCAGCCCGCCGACGACACCCTCCGCTGGGACGAGCAGCCGGGGCAGGCGCCCGTCGAACGGCCGGAGACCACCGCGGCCGCCGTCGAGCTCGTGGCCGCGGGGGTGGGTCTGCTGGTCGTGCCGCAGTCGCTGGCCCGCCTGCACCACCGCAAGGACCTCAAGCACGTGCCGGTGCACGACGCACCGCAGTCGCGGGTCGCGCTGGCGTGGTTGATCGAGGACGAGAACCCCGAGCTGGTCGAGCACCTGATCGGCATCGTGCGCGGCCGCACGGTCAACAGCACCCGCGGTCCCGCCGCGGAACCGGCCGAGAAGCCGCGCAAGGCGGCGGCCCAGTCGAAGTCGCAGTCCCAGGCGCGGCAGTCCTCCGGGCAGCGCCAGTCCTCCGGGCAGCGGCAGCCGAAGAAGCCGGCCAAGAAGGGCGCGAAGACCCGGCGCCGCTAGGCCCGCGGCGTCCACACCGGACGGTGCGGCGGGCCGGGTGGGCCCGCCACGCGCCGCCGCTACTGGTTCTGCGCCGTGATCTGCTCGCGCAGCCGGTCCTCCTGCTCCCTGAGCTCCTGCGTCATGACCTCCTCGAACGCCTCCGCGCCGTGGATCTGCCGGATCTCGACCGAACCGCCGCGGAACGGCGCCTTCTTCAGCCACTCGACGGCGTCGGTGAGCGTGGGCAGCTCCCAGATCCAGAAGCCGGCGATCAGCTCCTTGGTCTCGGCGAAGGGGCCGTCGACCACGGTCGTCGCGCCCTTCTCGTCGAAGTGGACGCGGACGCCCTTCGCGCTGTCGTAGAGCCCCTCGCCCGCGAGCATCACGCCCGCCTTCACCAGCTCCTCGTTGAAGGCCCCCATCTCGGCGAGCTCGCCGGCGGTGGGCAGGACGCCGCTCTCGGACTCCTCGGACGCCTTGACGATGACCATGAAGCGCATGTCGGTCTCCTCGTGAACTCGGGTGTGCGTGCGTTTCTACCCACGCGTCGATCGGGCGGCGGTGGCTTTCGACAGCACGGACTCCATTGTGACCGGCGTCACAAATTGCGATGCGGGGCTAGGCTGGGCGCATGCGTGACGACGTCGAGTGGATTCTCGAGAACTGCCAGGTCTGGGCGATCGTCGGCCTGTCCGACAACCCGTCCCGCGCCGCCCACGGCGTTGCCCGCTTCCTGCAGCAGCGCGGCAAGAAGATCGTGCCCGTGCACCCGTCGGCCGAGACCGTCCACGGCGAACAGGGCTACGCCTCGCTGAAGGACATCCCGTTCGAGGTGGACGTCGTGGACGTGTTCCGGCGCTCCGAGGACGCGGGGCAGTTCGCCGACGAAGCCGTCGAGATCGGTGCCAAAGCCGTGTGGTTCCAGCTCGGCGTGGTCGACGACCAGGCGTTCCGGCGCACCAAGGACGCGGGGCTGCGGATGGTCATGGACGTCTGCCCGGCGATCGAGTGGCGCTCGCGCTGACGCCTTGGCTACCCTGCGTTGTAGTCGTCTCCGGCACCTGGGGGTTCGGGGACACTGAGCCTGGGGGGCTTGTTCTGCCATGCGCGTTGACATCGACGTGCTGCAGCCCGCGGATTCTCCGCGCGTTGGCGGCTGCAGTGACGAGTTCGTCCGCCACCTGGCGTCCTCGGACGCCTCGATCCCACCGGTCGTCGTGCACCGGCCCTCGATGAGGGTCGTCGACGGCGTGCACCGGGTCAGGGCGGCGGCACTGCGCGGCTGGAGTTCGGTCGACGTCGAGTACGTCGACGGGACGGTCGAGGACGCGTTCGTCCTGTCCGTCGAGCTGAACCAGGCCACGCTGTCCACCGCCGACCGCGAGGCGGCGGCCCGGCGGGTGCTGCGGTCGCACCCGCAGTGGTCCGACCGCTCGATCGCCGCCGTCACCGGTCTCGCGGCCAAGTCCGTCGGCGTCCTGCGCAGGGCCGTGGGCGGCCAGTCACCGAGCAGGGTCGGTCGCGACGGCAAGGTCCGCCCGGTCAACAGCGCCGCCGGCCGCCGGCTCGCGGGCCAGCTGATCCAGGACCGGCCGGGGGCGTCGTTGCGCGACGTCGCCCGCGCCGCCGGGGTGTCACCGGGGACGGTGCGGGACGTGCGGCGGCGGCTGAGCCAGGGCCTGGACCCGGTGCCCGAACGCATGCGCGCCGCCGAACGGGCCGACGCCGTGGCGCCGCAGGTGCGCACCGAGGTGCGGGCACCGGGCGTGACGCTGCCGATCCTGCGCCGTGACCCGTCGCTGCGGTTCACCGAGCACGGCCGGCTGGTGCTGCGCTGGCTGGAGGCGCACGCCGTGTCGTCGGGGGAGTGGGCCGTGGTGGTGAACGGGGTGCCGTCGCACTGCCGTGAGCTGGTCGCGGACATGGCGCGCAGCTGCGCCGAGGCGTGGACCGAGATGGCCGACGCCCTGGAACGCGAAAACCGCGCCGCTGTGTGACCCCGCGCCGGACGGCTAGCCGGCGAAGAGGAGCTCCGCGATCTCCGCCGCCAGCTCCCGGCCCACCGCGGGACAGGAGCGGGTGAGCAGGTTGCTGAACGCCGTCAGGTCGATGTGCACGGTTGCCGACTGCACCTGCCGCACGTCGTCCAGCAACGCGGTCACGAGCTCGCACGCGTGCTCCAGGTCGCCCGCCGCCGCGTGGGCCAGCGCCCGCCGCAGCCCGAACCGGGTGCGGGCGCGCAACGCCGCCGGGGCGATCAACGGCAGCTGCAGGTCGAGGATCGCGGCGGCCTCCGCGTGGCGGCCCAGGTCGTGGAACGCCCACGCCGTCGTGATCGCCACCTGGTCGACCAGGCTCGTCGAGCCGTACCGGATCTCGCCGCCCTGCTGCTGCAGCAGCAACGCGCGTTCCAGCGTCTCCTCACACCGCCGGGCGGCCCCGGCCAGCGCGTAGCCCTGCGCCTCCCGCAGCGCCGCCGCCCGCTGCACCGCCGGTGACCGCGACCGCCCGGCCCGGCGCGCGCGTTCGACCGTGGCGCGCGCGTCACCGCGGTACAGGGCGAACTCGGCGGACCGGACCAGCGCGAAGGCCTCCAGCTCCCGGTCACCGCCCTTGATCGCGTACTGCACCGCCTGGCGGGTCAGCTCCGCGGCCGCCGCCTCGTCGCCGTTCTCCTGCTCCATCCACCCCGCGTACTCGGCGTACCGCGCGGCCAGCAGCCACAGGCCCTGGCCCAGACCGGGGTCGCCGGCGGAACGCGCCATCGTGCCCAGCGTGTCGACCTGCGGCCGCAGCCACTGCAGCACCGCCTCGGGGCTGGAGCGGTGACCGAGCATGCGGATGTTGCCGAACATCGCGTCGAACGTCAGCAGCACCGTGTCGTCAGCCGGGATCGGGCGGGCCGGCGCGTCGGCGAGCGCCGTCAACCGGCCGCCGGCGTGCAGGGCGTCCTCGAACACCCGCGCCATCTCCGGCGTCGGGCGGACCTGGCCGTTCTCTATCTTGCTCAGGTAGCTCTTGCTGTAGCGGACCTGTTCGGCGAGTCTGGTCAGCGACAGCCCGCGCTCGGTGCGCAGGCGCCGCACCTCCTGGGCGAACGTGGGCGACACCGGGCTCACCCCCTCCCCGCGCCAGTGTGTCGCGCCGCGCGCCCCACCGAGCCGAATGTCCACGATTTGGCCATTCATTGACGATCAACTGGGCGTATCTGGGACGGTTGGCGATGGTTCCATGTGAGGCATGGCTACGACGTGTCCCGACTCCTCCTCGGCTGGTGTGGTGATGGTCTGGCAGCGCTTGGCGACCAACGTGGTGCACCGTTCGCCGTGGTTCGAAGTCCGCAGCGACGACGTCGTCAGACCTGACGGCGGCCACGGCGTGTACACGCACGTGGTGGCGCCCGCGTCGGTGACGGTGCTGGCGATCCGCGACGACGACCAGGTCGTGCTGACCAGGCAGTGGATCTACACGCACAACGGCACGCAGTGGCGACTACCCGGCGGTGCCGTGGACGAGACCGACGCGGGTCCCGCCGAGGCGGCCGCCCGCGAGCTCGCCGAGGAGACCGGGCTGCACGCCGAGCGGTGGGAACGGCTCGGCCAGATCCACGGCGCGGACAGCCTGAGCAACCACGTCGACCACATCTTCCTGGCCACCGGCCTCACCCAGGGCCAGGCGTCCCTCGAACCCGGCGAGTCCGACCTGCGGGTGCGCACGATCCCGTTCCGGCACGCGCTCGAACTGGTCCAGCAGGGCATGCTCCCGCACGCCGGCAGCTCCCACGCGGTGCTCGTGATGGCACTGCGCCGCGCCACCGCGCACTAGGTGTTTCCTGATCCACCAGGAAACAGGAAACCCGTTCTCATCCGATCGGCCCGGTCGCATTCTTGTGGCACGCGAGAACAACAGACCGAAGTCAGTCGAAATGAGAAGGTGAATTAGCGATGAGAGTTCTGTGCTCACTCGCCACCGTGGTGAAGGTGGCCGCGATCTGCCTGCTGGTGGGATTCGTGGCCGGTAGTTTCCTCATCGTCTCGGTGATCTGACCCGACTTCGATCTGCGGTTCTCCCTTGCCGAAACAGGGAGGTGGAAACCGTGGAACCGCATTTCTTCGTTGAGCTCCTGTCCGCTCTGCTGGGCGTCTTCGCCTAGACCGGCGGACGTGGTGCCCACTGCACGCCGTAACCGCGGCCCTGACGGGGGTGTGAGAACTCCACGTCGATCTCACCGATCTCGTCGACGGGCAGCCTCGCGGGCCAGGGCGTCAGGTCGTCGGTGTCGCGGGCCAAGGCCTCGTCGACGCGCCACACCGACTCGGGCAGGTCGTTCCGGTCGAACCGCACCCGCAACCGGAACGACTCGCACATCCGCTCCGGCCAGAACACGTAGGTCGGACGCATCGACTGTCCCCGCGGCACCCTCACCTCCAGTGCGAACTGGTGCGTTTGCCCCGTGTTGAGGGGTCGGGGCAACCGCAGCTTCATGAGGAAGCGCCGCGGGGACGGTCGTTCGTGGCCGATGAGCTCGACCCCGTGCAACACCTCGATGTCCAGGTCGCCCGGCGCGCCCTCGGGGGTCGGGGAGGGGATCGTGATGGACCAGGCGATCTCGTTCACGCCGTCGGTGTCGGCCACGACGGTCCGGCGCTCCGTGCAGGCCGGCGTCGGGCCGTCCAGCTTCAACAGCGCCTCGAACTCCTTGACGTGCCACGACTCGGACGGTGCCGGGGGCGCCGTCGCCGGAGCCGGTTGCAGCGCCACCTCCACGAGGCGCTGCAAACCGGACTCCATCCTCCTGCGCACCGTGCGCGCGCCGCGGTCCTGCTGCCGCGCGAGCCAGTCGATGCGTTCGTTGAGGAACCGGTACTGCGCCTCGTCGTGCAGTCCGAGCGGCGCGAGAACGGCGTTGCGGACCTCCACCGGGAATCCGCGCACCGCGTTCGTCACCCACTCGCGCAGTTTCGTGCGCACGGTCTCCGCGCCGTCCGCCTCCGCGATGCCGCACACCTGGCGCAGCGCAGGACCGACGTGCACGTCGATTCCGGGAGTCTGCACACCGCGCCCGCGGCACAACGTGCGCAGTTCTTCCATCAACTGCTCAGGTGAGACAGACATCCATCCTCCGCGCGGATTTCAGTTCGCCGGACATGTCGGGCCCACCTGCTCCGGCGTTACTGCGGACGCACCCGTCCGGGTGAATGTGGATATCGACGGGCAAAGTGGCCGACCTACACCCTATGACAGATCATCTCCCGCCGAACGACTGATGCCCTGATCTCGTCGATCACGGTAACGTGCTGGTCACGGGCCTGGACTGCACCTCCTGTCCGGGCATCCCTGCCGATGTGGAGGTTCCTTTAGTGCTGCGCACAATTCTCTCCGCCGTATCAGTGTTCGCGCTGATCAGCGGTGCCACGCCCGCGGTCGCCGCACCGGTCGAGGGCGCATATCTGCTCCAGTTCCGCGACACGTTGTCCGACGCGCAACGCGTCCAGCTCAAGGGCCTCGGGGTCCGGCTCGGCGCGTTCGTGCAGGACGGCACCTACGTGGCGCGGATGACGAACACGGCGCGGATCGCCCGGTTGAGCTACGTGCGGGACCTGCGCCCGTTCGAGGCCCGGCCGCAGGTGGCCGCGCTGTCCGGGTCCGCCGCGTACCTGGTGACGCTCGTCGAGCAGAACGCCGACGACCAGAGGGCCGTCGCCGACAAGATCAAGGCGATCGGCGCGCGCGTCGACTCGATCTCGGCGAGCCGCGAGCACATCCTGGCCCACCTGGACGCGGGGCAGGCGGCGCAGGTCGCGAAGCTGCCGGCCGTGCTCGCCGTCGACCCGGTGTCCGCGCCGGAGACCGACATGGCGATCTCCCGAGAGTCGTCCGGTGCCAACTACGTCGAGGCCGCCGGCGGCTACCGCGGCCAGGGCGTGCGCGGCGAGGTGATGGACGGCGGGCTGCGCACCACGCACCAGGAGTTCAAGGCCCGCCCGCCGCTGATGCACACCGGCAACTCGTCGAGCACCTCGCACGGCACGTCGACCTACGGGCAGATCTTCGCCTCCGGCGTCTCGGCCGCGCAGCGGGGCGTGCTGCCGGAGGGCCAGGGCATCTTCGCCGTCTACAACTCCGGTGACCGCTACGCCCACACCGCGCAGCTCGTCGACCCGGCGGGGCAGTACCGGGCGGTGTTCCAGAGCAACAGCTGGGGCGACTCGCTCACCACCGCGTACACGTCGGTCTCGCAGCAGATGGACCGGATCGTGTTCGACCACGACATCCTGATCTGCCAGTCGCAGAGCAACGCCGGCACCCGCAGCTCACGCCCGCAGGCGTGGGCGAAGAACGTGCTGTCGGTCGGCGGCCACTACCACTACAACACCGCCTCGCGCGCCGACGACAAGTGGAACGGCGGCGCGTCGATCGGACCGGCCGCCGACGGCCGCATCAAGCCGGAGCTGTCGAACTTCTACGACCGCATCGACACCACGTCGTCCACCTCGGACACCTCCTACACCACGTCGTTCGGCGGCACGTCCGGCGCCACGCCGATCACCTGCGGCAACGCCGGCCTGCTGTTCCAGATGTGGGCCGACGGCGTGTTCGACGGCGGTCCCGGCAAGGGCCGTGACGTGTTCACCGCGCGCCCGCACGCGGCCACGGCCAAGGCGCTGCTGATCAACACCGCCGACCAGCACGCGTTCTCCGGCACCACGCACGACCAGACCCGCACCCACCAGGGCTGGGGCACCGCGTCCGTGCGCAACCTCTACGACCGCGCGAAGGCCGGCGGCTGGAAGCTGCTGGTGCTGGTCAACGAGACCGACCTGCTCACGACCGGCCAGTCGCGCAAGTACACCGTGACGTCGAACGGCCAGACGCCGCTGCGGGCCACCCTGGCCTACACCGACCCGGCCGGCTCGCCGACCGCGGCCAAGGCCACCGTCAACGACCTCACGCTCAAGGTCACCGCGCCCGACGGCACCGTCTACTACGGCAACAACGGCCTGCTGGCCGGCAACTGGTCGACGCCCGGCGGGTCCGCGAACACCGTCGACACCGTCGAGAACGTGCTCGTCCAGACGCCCGCCGCGGGCACCTGGACGGTCGAGGTGATCGCGACGGCGGTCAACGTCGACGGCCACCGCGAGACGGCCGCAACGGACGCCGACTACGCCCTCGTCGTCTCCTAGAAAGTGCACGCGGGGAGCTTCCGTACTCTCTGAGCGCACGAAAGGCCCCCGCGTGCGCCATCACGCAAGGCCCCGCGTGCGCCATCGCGCAAGGTGCACGCGGGGAGCTTTCGTACTCTCTGAGCGCACGAAAGGCCCCCGCGTGCGACGGCACGCGGGGGCCCCGCGTTCCCTTTTCGGGTCACGCGGGAGTCCCGCGTTCCCCTGGGGGCACGCGGGGGCCCCGCGTGACACGTCACTCGAAGCGGGTTGGGTCGCCGGCGCCGTAGCGGGTGATCTCGGGCTCGCCGTCGGAGAAGTCCACCACCGTGGTGGGCGTGGTGCCGCACTCGCCGGAGTCGATCACCGCGTCCACCACGTGGTCGAGCCGTTCCTTGATCTCCCAGCCCTGCACCAGCGGCTCCGCCTCGTCTGGCAGCAGCAGGGTGGACGTCAGCAGCGGCTCACCCATCGCCTGCAGCAGCGCCTGCGTCACGATGTGGTCCGGGATGCGCGCACCCACCGTCTTCTTCTTCGGGTGCATCATCCGGCGCGGCACCTCCTTCGTGGCGGGCAGGATGAACGTGTAGCCGCCCGGCGTCGCCGCCTTGACCGCGCGGAACACCGCGTTGTCGACCTGCACGAACTGCCCGAGCTGCGCGAAGTTCTCGCACATCAGGGTGAAGTGGTGCTTGTCGTCGAGCTTGCGGATCGACCGGATCCGGTCGATGCCGTCCTTGTTGCCCAGACGGCAGCCCAGCGCGTAGCAGGAGTCGGTCGGGTACGCGATCAGGCCGTCCTCCTGCAAGATCCGCACGGCCTGGTCGATCGCGCGCTTCTGCGGGTTGTCCGGGTGGACGTCCAGGTACTTCGCCATGGCCGCGCAGTCTAGGCCGATCAAGGTTTGAGCAGCACTTTGACCATGCCGTCGGCCTTCTTCTGGAACGTCTCGTACGCCCGGGGCGCCTCGGCCAGCGGCAGCCGGTGCGTGGCGAAGTCGTCCACGCCCAGCGGGTCGCCGTCGGTCAGCAGCGGCAGGATCTCCGGCACCCAGCGCCACACGTTCGCCTGGCCCATGCGCAGCTGGACCTGCTTGTCGAACATGGTGAGCATGGGCATCGGGTCGGCCATGCCGCCGTAGACGCCGGAGATCGAGATGGTGCCACCGCGCCGCACGATCTCGATGGCGGTGTGCAGCGCCTTGAGCCGGTCCAGGCCCGCCTCGCGCATGAACTTCTGCGCGACCACGTCCGGCAGCAGGCCGGTGAACTGCTGCGCGGCCTTCGCGACCGGTGCGCCGTGGGCCTCCATGCCGACCGCGTCGATCACCGCGTCCGGCCCGCGACCGCCGGTGAGGTCCCTGACCACCTCGGCGATGCGCTTGCCGGCACCCCGCAGGTCGATCGTCTCGACGCCCCTGGCCTTGGCGCGGGCCAGCCGTTCGGGCACCAGGTCGATGCCGATCGCCCGCACGCCCCGGTGCATCGCGACCCGGCACGCCATGTCGCCGATCGGGCCGAGGCCCAGCACCGCGACCGTGCCGCCGTCCCGCACGCCCGCGTACTCGACCGCCTGCCACGCCGTGGGCAGCACGTCCGACAGGTACACGAACCGGTCGTCCGACGGGCCCTCCGGCACCTTGATCGGCAGGCTGTTGCCGAACGGAACCCGCAGGTACTCGGCCTGACCGCCGGGCACCTGGCCGTAGAGCTTCGTGTAGCCGAACAGGGCGGCACCGGACCCGTACTCGCGGACCTGGGTCGTCTCGCACTGCGACTGCAGCCCCTGGTCGCACATGAAGCAGTGGTTGCAGGAGACGTTGAACGGGATCACCACCCGGTCGCCGGGCTTGAGCTCGGTGACCTGGGCGCCCACCTCCTCGACGACGCCCATCGGCTCGTGCCCGAGGATGTCGCCCTCGGTGAGGAACGGCCCCAGCACCTCGTACAGGTGCAGGTCCGACCCGCAGATGCCGCTGGACGTGACCCTGACGATGACGTCCTCTGGTTCCTTGAGCGCCGGGTCGGGAACGTTGTCGACCCGGACGTCGCGTTTGCCGTGCCAAGTGACTGCCTTCATGCCCAGGGCGTTCCCCGGTCGTTCGCATTGATAACCTGGGACGACTCTCTTTCCCCGGTTTTGGAGACCCTCAGCGATGCTCGACCGTGCCGTCGTCGACGCCCTGTTCCCCTCGGACCTGCCCGAGCCGTCCCACTGGGAGGAGCAGTACCCGCCCCGCGGGCTGGCCGAAGGCGCCAAGGTCACCCGGCTGGGGCCGTCGCCGACCGGCTTCCTGCACATCGGCGGCCTGTACGTCGGCATGATCGACCGCGACATCGCCACCCACTCCGGTGGCTCCTACATCGTGCGCGTCGAGGACACCGACCAGGCCCGTGAGGTCGAGGGCGCCGTCGACCAGTTCAACCGGGCGTTCGCCTACTTCGGCATCCAGCCCGACGAGGCGGACTCAGTCGGCGCCTACGGCCCGTACCACCAGTCGCAGCGCGAGCAGGTCTACCTGACCTACGTGCGCGAGCTGCTGCGCCAGGACAAGGCGTACCTCTGCTTCGCCACGAAGGAGGAGCTCGCCGACATCACCGCCCGTCAGCAGGCGACGAAGCTCCCGACCGGCTACTACGGCCGCTGGGCGCTGTGGCGCGACAAGACCGCCGAGGAGGTCCAGGAGGCCCTGGACGCCGGCCGCCCGTACGTCGTCCGCTTCCGCTCGCCGGGCAAGGCGGGGGAGCGCACCTCGTTCGTGGACGCGATCCGCGGTCAGCTGGAGCACGACGCCAACCGCAACGACGTGGTGGTCCTCAAGGCCTCCGACCAGTCGCCGCGCCTGCCCACCTACCACTTCGCGCACGCCGTCGACGACCACCTGATGCGCGTGAACCTGGTGATCCGCGGCGAGGAGTGGATCTCCTCGGTCCCCACCCACCTGCAGCTGTTCGACGCACTGGGCTTCGAGCGCGTCGAGTACGCCCACATCGCGCCGCTGATGAAGCAGCAGGGCGGCTCCCGCCGCAAGCTCTCCAAGCGCAAGGACCCCGAGGCCTCCGTCGAGTACTTCATCGAGGCGGGCTTCCCGGCGCAGGCCGTCCAGTACTACCTGCGCGGCCTGGTCAACGCCCGCCTGGCCGAGCTGCCCCTGGCCGAGGCCCTCGAGTCGCCCTTGACGCTGGCCGAGTGCGGCGTCGCCGGCCCGCTGGTCGACCTCGTGAAGCTCGACGACATCTGCGCCGACTACGTCGCGACCCTGTCCGGCGAGGAGATCGTCGAGCGCATCTCGGTGTGGGCGGCCACGTACGACCCCGAGCTGGTCGAGGTGCTGTCGTCGGCGCGCGAGGAGGCACTGGCGGCCCTCCAGGTCGAGCGCGGCCCGGAGGTCTCGAACCCGCGCAAGGACCTCCGCAAGTGGTCCGACTTCCGCTCCGCCTACGGGTTCTTCTTCCCGTCGCTGTTCGAGCTGGTCACCGACCGCACCGACGAGCGCCTCGGCGGCCTGTCCCCGGAGCTGATCTCGGCCTTCGCCGCGGACTTCGCGGACGGCTACGCCGACCTCGAGGACGGCCAGGAGTGGTTCGGCCAGATCCGCGAGCTGGCCGGCAAGCACGGCTTCGCGCCGAACCCCAAGGAGTTCAAGAAGAACCCGGACGCCTACCCCGGCTCCATCAAGGAGGCGGCGCAGCTGGTCCGCGTCGCCCTGACCGGGTCGACCCGCAGCCCCGACCTGCACTCCGTCGCCCGCACGCTGGGCAAGGACGAGGTGCTGCGGCGGGTGCGCGCGCTCGCCGGCTGATCTTCGGCTGACAACGGCCCCCGGTTCCGGAAGGAGCCGGGGGCCGTTCGCTGTCCGGGCACGCACGTGCACACCCGCCCCACCTCAAAATCCTCGACCAAAATCACACACGAACGCACAGCCCGGACAGTGGAACCTCGTCCAGGCCCGTTCCGGAACAAAGTCATGAGAGCGTTCCCATTGACGTGGGTGTAACACGGAGTTGAGGATCGGCGGCATGCATTGGAGAAGCACTCTCGCCGCAGTGCTGGGGTTGACGCTCGCCGCCAGCGCGACGTCGGCGGCCACCGCGCAGGAAGCGCAGCACCGGCCGCCGAAGCAGACGGTCATCGGGCAGCCCAAGACCGAGCACGGGTGCGCCCGCATCGAGAAGTCCCTGCCGACGTTGAAGGACTGGCCGAAGGTCGACAGCCAGCTCGACGGTGACCGCAGGGACGAGGCGCGCGTCAAGGCGATCCTCAAGGACATGACGCTGGCCGAGAAGGTCGGCCAGATGACGCAGCCGGAGATCGCCGCGATCACCCCGGCCGACGTCACGACCTACGGGTTCGGCTCTGTCCTGAACGGCGGCGGCAGCTTCCCCGGCGGCAACAAGCGGGCCACGCCGCAGGACTGGCTGAAGCTGGCCGACGCCTACTGGGAGGCGTCGAAGCAGACGCGCACCAAGATCCCCGTCATCTGGGGCATCGACGCGGTGCACGGCAACAACAACGTCTTCGGCACCACGGTCTTCCCGCACAACATCGGTCTCGGTGCCGCACAGGACCCGTGCCTGGTCCGCGACATCAGCGCGGCCACCGCGGAGCAGATCCGCGCCACCGGCCAGGACTGGGCGTTCGCGCCGACCCTCGCCGTCGTCGAGGACGACCGCTGGGGCCGCACCTACGAGGGCTTCTCCGAGGACCCCCGGATCACCCGCGCCTACGGCTACGAGGCCGTCAAGGGCTTGCAGGACAACGCGAAGAAGCGCATCGGCGAGGACGGCGTGATCGCCACCGCGAAGCACTTCATCGGTGACGGCGGCACGACCGGCGGCAAGGACCAGGGCGTCAACCCGTCCACCGAGCAGAAGATGATCAACGTGCACGGGCAGGGCTACTACGGTGCCCTCGCCGCCGGTGCGCAGACGGTGATGATCTCGTTCAACAGCTGGACGAACGACGTCATCAACGAGGGCAAGGTGCACGGCAGCAAGTACGTGCAGACCGGCATCCTCAAGGAGAAGATGGGCTTCGACGGCCTGCTCGTCTCCGACTGGAACGGCATCGGCCAGGTCACCGGCTGCACCAACGCCAGCTGCGCGCAGGCGATCAACGCCGGCATGGACATCATCATGGTGCCCAACGACTGGAAGGCGTTCATCACCAACACGATCGCGCAGGTCCAGGCCGGCGAGATCCCGATGGCGCGCATCGACGACGCCGTCACCCGCATCCTGCGCGTCAAGCTGCGCGCCGGCACGTTCGACGCCCCCAAGCCCTCGCAGCGCGAGCACGCGGGTGAGCAGAAGGCGTTGCTGCACAAGGAGCTCGCTCGCGAGGCCGTGCGCGAGTCCGCGGTGCTGCTGAAGAACGACAAGCGCGTGCTGCCGTTGTCCAAGCGCAGCAAGGTGCTCGTGGTCGGCAAGAGCGCGGACAACATCTCGAACCAGACGGGCGGCTGGACGCTGTCCTGGCAGGGCACCGGCAACACCAACGCCGACTTCCCCAACGCCACCAGCATCCTCAAGGGCATCCAGGACACCCTGGGCACCGCCAACGTCACGTTCGCCGAGACCGCGGAGGGCGTGGACGCGAGCCAGTTCGACGCCGTCATCGCCGTCATCGGCGAAACCCCGTACGCGGAGGGCGTGGGCGACCTCGGCAAGCGCTCGTTCGAGGCCGCGCGCCTGCACCCGCAGGACATCGCCGTGCTGGACAAGGTCTCCGGCAAGGGCAAGCCGGTCATCACCGTCTACGTCGGCGGCCGAGCGCTGCACATGAACAAGGAGATCAACCGCTCCGACGCGTTCGTGGCCGCCTGGCTGCCGGGTACCGAGGGCCAGGGCATCGCGGACCTGCTGATCCGCGGCAAGCACAACGGGTTCAGCGGCAAGCTGTCCTACTCGTGGCCGGCCGAGGCCTGCCCGGCGCTGCCCGGTGAGCCCGCGAAGACGCCGCTGTTCAAGCTCGGCTACGGCCTGCGCGACTGGCAGACCGGCAACGTCGGCAAGCTCGACGAGACCAGCCCCGGCGCCCTGTGCTCCGGCGGTGGCGGCGGCACGGCCACCGAGGACCTGGAGGTCTTCAACCGCACCGACGTCGCGCCCTACCAGTCGATGATCGGGTCGGCGGAGAACTGGGGCGGCACGGTCATCGGCCCCGACGGCCAGGCCGCGCACGCCGAGATCAACGTCGTGCAGTCCGACGTGAACGTCCAGCAGGACGCGCTCAAGACGACGTGGACCGGCACCGGCCCCGCGCAGGTGTACCTGCAGAGCCCGGCCGCAGCCGACCTGCGCGGCTACGGCAACGCCAACGCGGCCGTCCAGTTCGACGTGATCGTGCACCAGGCCCCGGCCAACCGCACGGTCCTCAGCGCGCACTGCGTGTATCCGTGCCTGGCGGAGTTCGACGCCACGCAGGCGTTCCGCAGCCTCCCGATCGGGCAGAAGGCGACCGTCAAGATCCCGGTCTCCTGCTTCTCCGACAAGGGGCTCGACCTGGAGACCGTGAACACGCCGTTCCTCGTCTACACCGACGGCACGTTCCAGGCCTCGTTCGCGAACGTGCGGTGGGTGCCCAAGGCGGGGGCTGATCCGGACGCCTTGCCCTGCACGTAGCTCGTCAGCAGACCGCGGCGCGGCCCTCCCGGGAGCGGGGGAGCCGCGCCGCTGCTGTTCTCAGCGGCGGGCCTCGACCTTCAGCCCACCGGTGGTCACCGCGCGGATGTGCTCACCGGCCAGCAGGTCGTGCGGGTGGCCGAGGTCGATCGCGCTCACGGCGTCCAGCCGGGCCAGCTGGTCGTCGGAGAGGTCGACCGCCAGCGCGTCCAGGTTCGCGAGCAGCTGCTCGGGGGTGCGGGCCCCGACGACGGGTGCGGTCACGCCCGGCTGCCGCAGGTTCCACGCCAGCGCGACCTGCGCGGGCGTGCGGTCCAGCTCCGCGGCGACCTCCCGCACGACGCCGGCGATGCCCAGCGCGCGTTCGGTGACCATGCCCAGGGCCGCGTTGAAGCTCCTGCGGGTGCTCTCGGTCGTGTCCGGCGCGGTCAGGTCGGCGCGGCGGTACTTGCCGGTCAGCACCCCGCCGCCCAGCGGCGAGTACGGCGTCACGCCCAGTCCCAGCGCCCGCGCCATCGGGACCAGGTCGCGCTCCGCGGTCCTGTTGAGCAGGCTGTACTCGACCTGCACCGCCACCAGCGGCGACCACCCGCGCAGGTCAGCGACCGCCTGCATGCGCGAGATCTCCCACGCGGGGGTGTTCGACACCGCCACGTACAGCACCTTGCCCTGGCGCACCAGGTCGTCGAGGCCGCGCAGCACCTCCTCGGCCGGTGTCGCGAAGTCCCACACGTGCACGTGCAGCAGGTCGAGGTAGCCGGTCCGCAGCTGCCGCAGGCTGTTCTCCACCGACGCGACCAGGTTCTTGCGGTGCGCGCCACCGGAGTTCGGGTCGCCGGGCCGGCGCAGCGTCGCGTACTTCGTCGCCAGCACCAGGCTCTCGCGGCGGTCCCCGGCGAACTCGCCCAGCAGGCGCTCGGAACCGCCGTAGCCGCTCGCGGTGTCGATGAAGTTGCCGCCGCGCTCGACGTAGGTGTCGAACAGCTTCCGCGCGTCGGCGCGGTCGGCGCCCCAGCCCAGCTCGCTGCCGAACGTGGCCGTGCCCAGCGCCAGCGGGGAGACCCGCAACCCCGAGCGGCCCAGCAGCCGGTAGGTGTCGAGGGTGGTTGCCATCAGGTCCTCCTGTGCTCGTCGTGCGACCAGGGTCGGCCGGCGGCGAGCGGCGGGTAAGGGACGGCGCTTCCTGGGAACAGCCGTCCCACCCGGCGGGTTGGACCAGGGGTGATCAGCACCACCGCGGAGCTGGCCGCGTTCCTGCGGACCCGGCGCGAACGCCTCGACCCCCGCGCCGTCGGCCTGCCCGAACGCCGTTCGCGGCGCACACCCGGTCTGCGCCGCGAGGAGGTCGCCGAGCTGGCCGGGATCAGCGTCGACTACGTCGTGCGCCTGGAACAGGCCCGCGGGCTGCGGCCGTCGGCGGACGTGGTCGAGGCGCTGGCCGGGGCGTTGCGGCTGGCGCCGGACGAGCGCGCCTACCTCTACGGCCTGACCCGGCAGCGCCCGCGCGGTACCGCCGAGCCCGCCACCACCGCGGACCCGGCGCTCGCCGCGCTGGTCGCCGATCTCGCACCGCGCCCGGCCATGGTCCTCAACCACCGCTACGACGTCCTGGCCTGGAACGACGCGATGGCGCGGCTGTTCCTCGACTTCGGCACGCTGCCGCCAGCCAGGCGGAACGCGATCCTGGTGTGCCTGGTGGACCCGCGGATGCGCACGCTCTACGCCGACCGCGACCAGGTCGTGCGGGACGGGGTCGCGCACCTGCGCACGGCGTGGGCCGCGCACCCCGACGACCGGGTGCTGGGCGCGCTCATCGCCGAGTGCGTGGCCGGGGACGAGCAGTTCGCCCGGCTCTGGGCCTCGGGCGAGGTCCGCGTCAACGCCCGCGGGCACAAGGTGCTGCACCACCCGGACGCCGGCGTCATCACCACCCGGTTCGAGACGCTGCGGCCGGTGCAGGACCCCGGCCAGCTGGTGGTGGTGCACCGCGCCGCGGACGCCACGAGCCAGTCCGCTCTGGACGCCCTGACGGCCTAGCTGTCGAGGTCGACCGGCTCGCCCCTGATCGCGGTGACCGCACCGCCGGTCTGCGCGGCGAGCCAGACCTCGAAGCCGTCCGGGTCCTTCGTCAGCACGGTGAAGGTGACGTCGTGGCCGTACTCGGTGTCGGCGACGTGGTACCCGGCCGCGCGCAACGCGTTCTCCAGCTTCCCGGCCTGGTCGTGCGGAACGGCCAGAAGCACGCTCTCGTGCCGTTCGCGGGTCAGCGTGCCCAGTGCGTCGACCGCCTCGGATACGGCTCGTCCGTACGCACGGACCAAACCACCCGCGCCCAGCTTGATGCCGCCGTAGTAGCGGGTGACGACGACGGCGGTGTCGACCAGGTCGCGCCGGGTCAGCACCTCCAGCATCGGCACACCGGCCGTGCCCGCGGGTTCGCCGTCGTCGGAGGACCGCTGGGTGTCGGCGGTGCGGAACGCCGTGCAGTTGTGCGTGGCCTGCCAGTGCTCCTTGCGGACGCGGGCGAAGAACTCGGACGCCTCCTGGTCGGAGGTGACGCGGGCGATGTGGCACAGGAACCGCGACCGCCCGATCTCGATCTCGTGCGTGCCGTTCCGCCTGATCACCTTCACGGCTCGATCATCCGCCGCCGCTCCGCCTCCCCGAACAGCGCGTCCAGCTCCGCGGGCGGCACCTCCTCCAGCTGCTCGAACGTGCAGTCCCGCGGCTCCTTGTCGGGGCGGAACCGCACCAGCCGCGCCGTGTGCCGGAACCGGCCGCCCTGCACGTGCTCGTAGCGCACCTCGGCCACCCGGACCGGGTCGAGCAGCACGACCTGGAGCTGCTTGTCGGGGTTCCAGCGGCTGTTCATGCCGGGACCCTCGTACGTCGCCCACGCGCTCCACGGGTGCTCCGCGGGGTCGAGCAGGGGCGCCAGCTCCTCGACCAGCTCCCGCCGCCGGGCCGCGGTGAAGCTGCTGGCCACGCCCACGTTGTGCAGCTCGCCGTCCCGGTAGAGGCCGAGGACCAGCGACCCGACGGTCTCGCCGTCCTTGTGCAGCCGGTAGCCCGCGACCACGCAGTCGGCCGTGCGCTCGTGCTTGACCTTGAACATCACCCGCTTGTCGGGTTCGTAGACCCCGTCCAGCGCCTTCACCACCACACCGTCGAAGCCGGCGCCCTCGAAGCGGGTGAACCAGTCCTGCGCCACCACCGGGTCCGTTGTGGACGGTGTCAGGTAGGCACCGGGCACCTCGCGGACGGCGTCCTCCAGCATCGCGCGGCGCTCGGCCAGCGGGAGACCGGTCACGTCGGTGTCGCCGAGGGCCAGCAGGTCGAACGCCACGAAGCTCGCCGGGGTCTGGGCGGCGAGCTTGCGGACGCGGGACGCGGCGGGGTGCAGGCGCAGCTGCAGCGTGTCGAAGCTCAGGCCGTCCGGGGTGACCAGCACGATCTCGCCGTCGACCACGCACCGCGGCGGCAGCGCGTCCCGCAGCAGCTCCACGACCTCGGGGAAGTAGCGGGTCAGCGGCTTGTCGTTGCGCGAGCCGAGCTCGACCTCGTCGCCGTCGCGGAACACGATGCAGCGGAAGCCGTCCCACTTCGGCTCGTAGTGCAGGCCGTCCCCGCGCGGCAGCTCGGGCACGGACTTCGCGAGCATCGGCTTCACCGGAGGCATCACGGGCAGGTCCACCTCCGGACCATAAGCTCAGCGCAACGCCACCGCGAGCTTTTCCAGCTCCCCGACGTCGGCGTCCATCCCGTCGTGCTCGGGCACGGCCAGCGCGATCGGCCTGCGCTGCGCCACCCCGCCCGCCCTGCGCGTCTCCAGGCCGGCCCGCAGCCGTTCGGCCAGCGGCAGGTCCTCCGGCGTCTGCGCGACGTACGGGCTGATCCGCACCAGGCCGTCCCGGCACTCGATCACCCGCCGGTAGTAGCGCCGGTGCACGCCGCGCAACGAGAACGCGTCCCGCCGCGACGGCACCCGGTGCAGCGCGTCCTCCGGGAACGACTGGTGCAGCAGCGTCCACAGCGGACCGAGCCGGTGGTAGGCGCGCAGGTGCCGCAACCACAGCCTCGTCGCCGCGAACCGCATCGCCGCGACCGGGTAGAGCACGCCGACCACGCACAGCAGCACCCCGGGCAGCAGGAACCACACGGCCGCGGTCAGCAGCCAGCGGGGGAGCGGCTCGCCGAAGTAGCGGGAGACGTTCGACGACACGAAGATCGCGTCGGCGGGCACCAGCAGCGCGAGGCCGGTCGAGGTGATCAGCAGGCCCCTGCGCAGCCGCGGTTCGGCACCGCGCGCGTACCGGCGGGCCCACCCGAACATCGTCGCGAACCCGTAGAGCAGGTAGCCGTTGCCCAGCGCGTAGAACACCGTGATCGCGAGGACACCGGTCGGCCCACCGCCCAGCGAGTTCGGCACGCGCGCCGCCGCCACCCGCAGCTCGTCCGGGATCGACAGCACCGCCCACGTCATGACCGCGATGCACCCGGCGAGCGGCACCAGGTGCTGCACCGCCTTCCGGCGCGCACCCTCGTCGTCCAGCGCGGAGAAGAGGAAGAAGCAGATCAGGCAGAACACCCCGACCTGCAGCATCGAGTGCTGGACCAGCTGGCACACCATCGGGTCGAGCCCGAGGAACCACCGCCCGTTCGCCGCCGCCCGCCCGAACGGGTAGCCGACCGCCCAGCCGGCCACCAGACCGGTCACCGAGCGCAGCCGCGGGTCGTGCGGGCGGCGCACCAGCAGGTACAGCACCACGGCGAGCGCGGAGAACGCGACGATGCCCTGCGTCTCCTTCAGGTACTCCACTACAGCCACCCGATCCGGTCGGCGAGCGAGGAGGCCATCCGCCGCGCGGGGCCCTCCGAGCTGCGCGGCGCGACCTGGTCCAGCACCGACGCCCATTCGAGGATGATCGTCGCGACCGTCTCGGCCTCGCGTTCGTGCGCGGAGTCGTAGGAGGTGCGCCGCAGCGCGCGCCGCACCGCCTCCGGTTCGAGGTCCGGGTACAGGCCGGCGAGCAGGCCGTCGTCCTGCTCGGAGGTCGTGTGACCGGCCAGCAGGTGCCCGAGCTCGTGCAGGATGATGTGGTTCTGGTGCGCCTTCGACGTCTCCCGCTGGTACAGGATGTAGTCGGCCTGCGCGGTCGCGATCCAGACGCCGAACGGCCCCGGCACCGGGATCGGGTGCGCGAGCAGCCGGATCGGCCTGCCGCGCTGCTCGCCGACGCGGCGGCACAGCTCGGCGACGTCCAGCGGCGGCTGGATGTCGAGCTCGTTCAGCAGCCGGCGGCAGCGCCTGCGCAGCTCTCGTTCGGCCACGGGTCAGCCCTCGCCGCGCTCGGCCTGTTCCTGCCGGTAGACGACGTCCAGCAGCTCCATGACGAGCCGGCGCCGGTCCGGTGACAACGCATCCGCGCGCATGGCCATCAGCTGCGCGTCGCTGGAGGCGGTCAGCTCGTTCAACCTGGACTGCTCCTCCTTGAGCAGCTGCAGCTGCTCGTTGACCCGGTCGGTGACCTCGTCGTCGAAGAAGTAGCTCACCGGCACGCCGAAGAACCCCGCCAGCGCCTGGAGGTGCTTGAAGGTCGGGTTGTCCTTGCGGCCCTTGCGCAGCTGCCAGATGTAGCTCTGCGAGATGGTCACCCCGGTGTCGGCGATCGCCGCCGCGACGTGCTCGTTGCTGTACTCCTGCCCGGACCGCGCGGTGTGAGCGGCGAACAGGTGGTTGAGCTTGTCAGCCAGGGACCGTTCCCCCGCCATTGCCGACTCCTCCCGTTGCGCGCGGTGAGCATTTCCACCCACGGAAAGAGCTGTGCGGGTGACTGGATTTTCACCAGTTGAAAGCCGCCGTGGGCCAACATAGACTCCCACCGTGGGAGTCTCAACCGCGACCGGGGTACCCGCGACCTGGGAGGCAGCAGGTCATGGCGCTCGCTGAACGGCAGGGACCGTTCCACCGGGCGGTGATCGACGTCGTCTACCGCACCATGGGCCGGCTCGCGCGGGCGGACTCGCCGCACGAGGTCGTCGAGCTGCGCGAACAGCTGCGCTCGGCGCTGCCGTGGTGGCGCGGACTGCTGCGGATGCACGAGCCCGACGAGAAGCACCGGTGCAAGTCGTGCCACACCTGGTACGGGCGCCACCGCGCCTGGCCGTGCCCGGTGTGGAGGGACGCGGTGTCGGCGTTGCACCAGCTCAACGACATGTACGGCTTCCTCCCCGCGCCCGGCCCGGCCTCCGCGGCACGGAGACCGGCCGAACGCGTCACCGTGACGGCCAGGCCGCAGCCGGGCACCGCCGACTGACGACCCGGCCGGTCAGCCGATCCGGAAGCTCTGCGCGGCCGAGCCGGTGCACGTCGCCTGCACCAGCTGCACCCCGTCGGCGTTGTTCCCGGCCGGCGCCGACAGGCACTTGCCCGAGTGCCGCGCGACGATCGTCGAGTAGCCGTCGGACCCGGTGGTCACCCGCCACTGCTGGTTGGCGCCGCCGACGTAGTCCCACAGGTGCAGGCCGGCGCCGTCCGCGGTGGACACGTCGCTCACGTCGACCACCTTCGCGGGGTTGTTGCGGTACTCCAGCCGGGAGAAGCCGTCGGTGGTGGCCACCGCGCGGAAGTTCTGGGCGGTGGTGGAGTTGCAGGTGTACTGCTGCACGACGGTGCCGTTGCCGGTACCGGCGGCGCGGGCGTCGACGCACTTGCCGTTGCCGCGGTTGACGAGGGTCTTCCACTCCGGCTGCGGCTGCCGGGTGCCGCCGCCCAGCCACAGCAGGCTGTCGACCAGGAAGTCGTTCTGCGTGGCGGAGGCGAACGTCGAGGACCTCGGGACGTTGTTCACGTAGTCCATGGCGTTGTGGCCGAAGTTCGCGTAGACCATCTTGAAGTTCTTGTTGGTCCACATGATCGGGTAGTAGCCGCTGCGCCACTGCTGGTTCGGGTCGGTGCCGAGCGGGAAGCTCGACGGGTCGACGCTCGCCAGCACCTGGACGTCCGGGTTGGTGCGCAGGTCGCGCGACCAGCTGTACCACTCGCTGACCGACGACGTGAAGCGCTCCGGCAGGCGCAGGGTCGCCGGGTGGGTGCGGGTCTCGACCTTCAGCACCGCCGTGGTGGGCTCCCAGGTGTTGCTCACGAAGTTGCCCTTGCCCAGGAACGTGTTGTGGTACCAGGACCACTCGTTCGCGTTCTGGGTGAACGCGCTGACGTGGAAGCCGAAGAACCCGCCGCCGGCCTCCACGTACCGCTGGAACCCGGCACGGGCCGCGGCACCGGTGGGCGCGTCGTCGAGGAACACCACGACCTGCGCCTGAGCGGGCGTGAGGGTGGCCAGGCGGTTCCAGTCCCGCGTCGCCTCGTAGGTGAAGCCGTTCTCCTGGCCCGCGCGGGTCAGCCACGGGTTCGCCTCGTTGACGAAGGCGACGTGCGCCGCGTCGAACGTGCCGTTGTAGAACGCCAGCACCTTGAACGGGGCGGCCTGGGCCGGTGCCGGGACGGCGACCGGGACGAGTGCCGCGGCGAGCATCGCCAGCAACGCCAGCAGTTTTCGGGCCATGGGGGCACACACTCCATCTCACAGGGGTTGCGCGCCCGAAGATCATCGTAAGGGTGGTCCAGACCTGTTGGGTACCGGGACGTTCACAGAATTCTTCTGCGCCACAACAGGAAGCCGCCGAGGACCGCGAGCCCGCCGACCGCTCCGATCACCGCCGACAGCCCGATCCTCGTTGTGGCGGAAGGAGGTTGTTCGGTGCTCGACGCAACGGGGACGGGCTTCCGTGCCGAAGCGGTCGCGGGTGCTGCCGCGAGCTCGACGTCCGTGCACGAGTAGTAGGTGTCGGGCGTGTCGGTGTTCTGCCAGACCGTGTAGACGACGTGCCGGCCCGTTCGCTTCGGCAGCTGCACCGTGAACCGGTACGCGCCGTTCACCAGCGGGGGAGAGGGCACGGTCAGGAACTGCTCCAGGTCCGCCCACCGCAGCGGCCGGGCCGGGGAGTAGCCGTCGCGGGTGACGTAGAACCGGAACGAGCCCTGGTGCGGGATCGTCGCCCGGTAGGTGAACGCCGTGCTCGTCAGCCGGGTGGCCGGCCAGTCGGCGCGCGGCTGGTCCAGGCCCGCGTACCTCGGCAGCCCGGCGCTGCACAGCTTGCCGTCGGGCACGCGCGCGGTGTCCTGCCCGGCGACGTTCGCCAGCCGGACGTCATCCCACTCCGTGGACGGCAACCCCGCTGCGATGGCGGTCCGGCACGGCGAGGATGATGCTGTCTGCCGGCCCGGTGAGCAGAGAAAAGCCCTGCTCGGTGGGTCGGTGGGCGCGCCATGGGCGTGCGCGGGAACCGCGGAGAGCATCATGAGCAGCGCTGACACGCCCACAAGGCGAAACAATTCGGCACCTCCCTGTCTTCCAGGGGTACGCGTGCCAGACCCGAGTCGTTCACGGAAGATGTAGTGTCATGTCCTTCGCTGATGAGGTGTCCGCGGCCGCAGCCCGGCTCGGTGGAGTCGCTCGCACGACCCCGCTGGAGGTGAACCAGCGGCTGTCCGAGCGCACCGGCGCCCGCGTCTGGTTCAAGCGCGAGGATCTCCAGGTCGGCCGCTCGTACAAGCTGCGCGGCGCCTTCAACCTGCTCTGCCAGACCGAGTTCGCCTTCGGCGGCGCGGTCTGCGCGTCGGCGGGCAACCACGGCCAGGGCATGGCGTACGCGTGCCGCCGCCTGGGCATCGAGGGCCGCGTGCACGTGCCGCGCACCACGCCCCGCCAGAAGCGCGACCGCATCGCCGCCCTCGGCCAGGGCATGGTGCAGCTCATCGTCGACGGCGACACCTACGACGACGCGGCGGCGTTGGCCAAGGAGTACGCCCAGCACACCGGCGCCACCCTCGTGCCGGCGTTCGACGACGCGCGCACGGTCGCGGGCCAGGGCACGGTGGGCCTGGAGATCGTGCAGCAGCTCGGTGGCGCCCCGGACGTGGTCATCGCCCCGGTCGGCGGCGGCGGCCTGCTCTCCGGCGTCGGCACCTGGTTCAAGGAGCGCTTCCCGCGCACCCGCGTCATCGGCGTGGAACCCGCGGGCGCGGCCAGCATGATCGCCGCGATGCAGGCGGGCCACCCGGTCACGCTGCCCGAGGTGGACACGTTCGTCGACGGTGCGGCCGTGCGGCGCGCGGGCGACGTCACGTTCCCGATGGTGCGCGACTCCGGTGCCGAGCTGCTCACCGTCGCCGAGGGCGCGGTCTGCACGGAGATGCTGGAGCTGTACCAGATCGACGGCATCATCGCCGAGCCCGCGGGCGCGCTCGCCTCGGCGGCGCTGCTGGAGGAGATCTCGGTCGCGCCGGACGCGACGGTCGTCTGCCTGCTCTCCGGCGGCAACAACGACGTGTCGCGCTACGCCGAGATCGTCGAGCGGTCGATGATCCACCGCGGCCTCAAGCACTGGTTCCTGGTGGAGTTCCCGCAGGAGCCGGGTGCGCTGCGGCGGTTCCTCGACGACGTGCTCGGCAAGGACGACGACATCGTGCAGTTCGAGTACGTGAAGCGGGACAACCGGGAGACCGGTGCCGCGCTCGTGTGCATCGAGCTGGGCCGGCGCGAGGACTACGACCTGCTGTGGGGGCGGATGAAGGAGTCCCCGCTCAAGATCCAGCACGTGGAGCCGGGGTCGACCGCGTACCGCTTCCTGATCTGAGAACGGAAACCCCGGGCCGCGTCGGTGCGCGACCCGGAGCTCCCTGACCGGGTGTCACGTCCTGGGGGTGCAGAGCTTCCACGCGAAGTGGTACGTCGTCTCGATCGACCCGTCGGTCGAGTCCATCGCGATGAAGCTGGTGGTCTTCTTCGGGTCGGACGTGCCCGCGCTGACCCGCAGCTCCGTGTTGATGTTGAAGTTCCGCTTCTCACCGCACGGGTGGTAGACGATCGCGGCCACGTCGGTCGTGTCGGTCGCCTGCCAGTCGTCGCTGAACGGGCCCTTGTAGTTGTGCTGCCTGTACTCGGTCTGCGACATGCCCTGGAAGTAGTAGTTGGCCCGCTCCAGGGCAGTGGCGCCGCGTTCGAGGTGCGCGAACCCGCGGTAGTCGGTCGAGGAGATGCCGTAGGTGAAGCCGGACGGCACGTTGACGCGCAGGTTGAGCTGGCAGTTCTTGCGGAAGTCGGTCGGCAGGGCCTGCGGGCCGACCTGGGCCATGAACTCGCTGTAGGTGACGGTGAAGGCCTTGTTGTCGGGGGACACGGCGACGGCGGCCGTGCCGGCCCGGCAGCCCGACCCGTTGATGGTCACGACGTCGATGGTGATGTGGTCCGGCGGAGGCGTGGTGCCGGGTGCGCCTCCCGGCGGGATGATGATCGTCGACGTCGCGAGCACGGCCGCGGCCACTGCGTTGAGCATGGGGCACCTTTCCGACTGGAATCCGACAAAGACCGGCGGCGGTGGACGCAGCTGTCAGCAGCGCTTCCAGGAGAACTGGTACTTGGTGCTGACGCTGCTGTCGGTGGAATCCATCGTCATGAAGCTGTTCGCCTTCGACGCGGTTCCCGCGTTCACGCGCAGTTCGGTGTTGATGTTGAGGTGCCGGACCTCACCGCAGGGCGCGTAAATGATTTCCGCCACCTGCGCACGGTCGGTCGCCTGCCAGTTGTCGCTCTTCGGGCCGGTGAACGTGTGGGTGCGGCTGGCGGTCTGGGACATGCCCTGGAAGTAGTAGTTCCCCTTCTCCGTCCCGGTGGCTCCCGCCTGCAGGTGGGCGAAGCCGCGGTAGTCGGCCTGGGCGATGCCGAACGTGAAGCCCTGCGGGTAGGTGACGCGCAGGTTGAGCTGGCAGTTCTTGCGGAAGTCGGTGGGCGCGGAGCCCTGCCCCGCCTGCGCGAGGTACTGGCTGTAGGTCACCGTGAACGCCGTGCGGTCGTCGGCGGAGGCGACGGCGGCGGTACCGGCGGGGCAGCCGGAACCGTTCACGGTGACCACGTCGATCGTGACGAAGTCGGGGACGTCGGGAACCGCCTGGGCGGCGGGCGCGGCAACGACGACCGCGGACAGCGCGAGGGCGGCAGCCGCCAGCGTTTTCAGCATGGCCAGCCTTTCTTTCCTGGGGTGCGGAACCGGCGGCGGAATGGGAACCGATCGCGTTTCCGGATGATTTCGGGGTGTGCGCGAACCATGCTCGCCGACCGCGGGCGGAATTGACCTGACGGTTGTCTGACGATCGCCGCGGCTGCTCTGAACGAGCGAAAGCCGCCTCGCCGGAGCAGCGCGGCGGCCCACGCCGGAGTGATCTGGCGCTCATCCCGGCATCAGGCGCTCCCGCCGCACGTTGACAACGGTGACGTCCGACGACTCGACGAGGAGTGCCTGATGGCTCCGGACCAGCTGACCGTCTACTCCACCTCGTGGTGCGGGTACTGCCGCATCCTGAAGAGCTCGCTCGACCGCGAGGGCATCGAGTACGCGGAGATCAACATCGAGGAGACGCCCGGCGCGGCCGACTTCGTGATGAGCGTGAACGGCGGCAACCGCACGGTGCCCACCGTCCACTTCCCGAACGGCACGGCGCTCACGAACCCGTCGCTGGCGCAGGTGAAGGAACAGCTCGCGAGCTAGTCCCCTTCCGGGGCTGAGCAGACGCCTGGGCAGCAACGGCGGGCGAGGCTTCTGGCCAGGTGCTCAGTCCTCGTACAGGAACGCCGTGGTCGACTGGCCGTCCAGCGACTCGCGCAGGATGTCCGCGTGGCCCGCGTGCTGCGCGGTCTCCCTGATCAGGTGCAGCACGATCCGGCGGATCGACATCGGCCGCGGGTCCGGGTCCCAGGGCGCGGACGGCAACGGCACCGGGTGGTCGAGCGAAGCGGTGCGCACGGCCTCGTCGGTCGCGCGCACCGCTTCGTCGTAGGACGCGAGCAGCGCGTCGAAGTCGCCGCCCGTCCAGGTGTACTGGTCGAAGTCCAGCATCCCGGGCGGGGGCAGGGGCTGCTCGGTGAGGATGTGCGTCCAGCCGCGCTCACACCGGGTGAGGTGCTTGAGCAACCCACCCAGCGTGAGCTCGCTGGCGGTCGTGCGCTTCGCGGCCTCCGCAGCGGTCAGACCCCGCACGGTGACGCGGAAGGTCTTGCGTTGGTCGTTCAGCTCGTGCAGCAGTTCGTCCAGCTCCATGGTCATGAAGTGAAGCTGACAGCGAACCAGGACAGCTCAAGTCCTAGCAGTACAGGTTGCCGCCCGGCGTCACACCGATGATGCCGGTGATCGACTGGTACTTCGAGACGCGGCTCTGCACCTGCGCCGGGTTGCGGCCGTCGCACTCCAGTGACCCGTTGATGCTGCGGATCGTCTGACCGAAGCCGGCGCTGTTGACCATCGCGTCGTGCGGGGTCATGGTGCCGGGGCCGCGCTGCGTCATCCAGTACCAGATCGCCGTCCGCCACGCGGTCGTGGAGTTCTGCGCCACCTGGTACGGGTTCTGCAGCAGGTTCAGGCCGAGGTAGTCGCCCGCGGCCTTGTAGTTGAAGTTCCACGACAGCTGGATCGGACCGCGGCCGTAGTAGGCGTAGGTACCGGCCGGGCAGCCGTAGGGCTGGCTCTCGTCGCAGAGGTCGTTGTTCTTGTTGATCTCTTCGATGTAGACCAGGCCACCGGTCTCGTGCGACGCGTTCGCGAGGAACGCCGCGACCTCCTGCTTCTTCACCGTGTCACTGCCGGTCGTGGCGAACGCGGGGATGGTGCGGGCCGCGTCGACGAAACCCTGGTAGGTGTAGAAGCTGTTGCGGCCGGGGAACATCTGGTTGAACTGGGCCTCGGTGACGGGGAAGCCACCGGGGTTGCCGCCGCCACCGCAGTTGTGCGGCTCCCAGAACCACGTGGAGACCGTCGGGTCGTAGCCGGGGTTGTCGTGCTCGGCGATGTAGTAGGAACCGTTGTAGCGCACGATGTTGCCGGTGTAGTACTGCCGGCCGGCCACCCAGTCGGTCGCACTGCTGCAGGTGGTGCCGCCGCCACCGCCGCCACCACCGTCACAGCCCGTCGGCTCCCAGTACCAGGTGGAGACCGTCGGGCTGTAGCCCGGGTTGTCGTGCTCGGCGACGTAGTAGTTGCCTTCGAACCTCACGATCGAGCCGGTGGTGTACCACTTGCCCTGGACCCAGTCCGTGAAGGTGCAGGCCTGCGCGGACACTTCTGCCTGAGAGGACGCGGTCGGCGCGATGACGGCGAGGGAAGCCGCCACCACACCCGCCGCGAGAGACGCCAAGATGCGTTTTTTCAGCAAGGTCACCCACCTCTGGAGTCTTTGCGCATCCGAGGGATCAAGGATGTGAACAGTGCTGCTGAGACTGGCATCAATGGTCCAGACCAGTCAAGGGTCTAGACCTCTTCTACCCTCAGCAGTACAGGTTCGAACCCGGCGTGACGCCGATGATCCCGGTGAACGAGCGGTACTTCGAGACGCGGCTCTCGACGGTTCCCGGGTTGCGGCCGTCGCACTCCAGCGACCCGTTGATGCTGCGGATGGTCTGACCGAAACCGCGCGAGTTGACCATGGCGTTGTGCGGGGTCATCGTGCCGGGACCGCTCTGCGTCATCCAGTACCAGATCGCGGTCTTCCACGACGTGGTGGCGTTGGTGGCGACCTGGTCGGGGTTGCTCAGCAGGTTGATGCCCAGGTAGTCGCCCGCGGCCTTGTAGTTGAAGTTCCACGACAGCTGGATGGGGCCGCGGCCGTAGTACGCCCTGGTGCCCGCCGGACAACCGTAGGGCTTGGTCTCGTCGCAGTAGTCACCGCTCTGGTTGATCTCGCGGATGTAGACGAGCCCGCCGGTCTCGTGCGAGACGTTCGCGAGGAACGCCGCGAGCTCCTGCTTCTTGACCGTGTCACTGCCCTGGTTCGCGAACGAGCCGAACGCGCCCATCGCGTTCCGCAGGCCGCTGTAGGTGTAGAAACCGTTGCGGGACGGGAACATCCGGTTGAACTGCGCCTCGCTGACGATGAACGGCGCCGCCGTCGCCGGCTGCACGAGCGTGAAGACGCCCAGCAGCGCGACGAGCAGGGCGGCGGCGCGTGTGGAGAACATGCGGACCAACTCCTCCGAGCATCTGCGCGCCCACTGTGTTACCGCTCTCACGGTGGCAGGCAGGCACTCCGAGCACAAGAGGTGGTCTATACCTTTTGGGCCTGATCCGTCAGGAGCCGGACCCGTAGGGCCGGGTGATGATCTCCAGGGTGTGGCCGTCCGGATCGCTCCAGTAGACGCCCCGGCCGCCGTCGTTGCGGTTGATCTCGCCGGGGCGGCTGCGGAACGGGTCGGCCCAGTGCTCGAGCCCCTGCTCCCGGATGCGGCCGAAGACCTCGTCGAACTCGTCCTCGGTCACGAGGAACGCGTAGTGCTGCTCGGCGATCGGGCCGGGCGCGGTCACGTAGTCGAGCGAGACGCCGTTCGCGACCTCGACGACGAGGAACGGGCCGAAGCGCACGGGGGCGGGCAGGCCCAGCAGGTCGGTGAGGAAGCGGGCGGAGCGCTCCTGGTCGGTGGCGTGGACGATGGTGTGGTTGAGCTGTACGGGCATGCCTCCTGCTTACCCCGGTGCCGGGGAGTTGTCAGCGATCGTGTCGGTGGAAGCGGTTCGCCGGCTGCGCACCGGCTGACAAAACACGACAGAAGCTGCCGGGGTGGCGGTGATCGGGCAATACTGACTGACCATGCGGACACTGGTTGTAGCCGGGCTGTTGCTGGGTCTGACAGTTCCTGCGCAGGCGGCACCGGCGCAGGAGGACCCGTCGTCATTGGTGAACCCCTTCGTGGGGACGCAGAACTTCGGCAACACGTTCCCCGGAGCGTCGGTGCCCTTCGGAATGGTGCAGGTAAGCCCGGACACAGGAGGTCAGGGCGGCTACGACTACAAGGCCACGTCGATCTACGGCTTCTCCCAGACGCACCTCTCGGGCGTGGGGTGCGGCGTCATGGGCGAGCTGCCGGTGATGCCGACGGTCGGGTCCGTTGACAACGTTGACATCAACGCCTACAAGTCCGAGTTCAGCCACTCGGACGAGCAAGCGCAGCCCGGCTACTACCGCGTCGGGCTGTCCCGGTACGGCGTGAACGCCGAGGTCACGGCGACCCAGCGGACCGGCTGGCAGAGGTACACCTTCCCGTCCAACGGCGCCGCGAACGTCCTGTTCAACACCGGCAAGTCCAACCAGACCGTGCTCGACTCCGAGATCCACGTCGTCGGCGACCGGACCATCGAGGGCCGCGTGCGCAACGGGCGGTTCTGCGCGGGCAAGGACGAGCACACCGTGTACTTCACGGCGACGTTCGACCGGCCGTTCGCGTCCTTCGGCTCGTGGCGGGGGAACGTGCCCACGCCGGGGTCGCGGGACGCGGCCGGCACGGGTGGCAACGGCGCGTGGGTCACGTTCGACGCCACGGCCGACCGCGACGTCGTGCTGAAGGTCGGCCTGTCCTACACCGGGCTGGAGGGCGCGCGGAAGAACCTCGCCGCCGAGGCGCCCGCGTTCGACTTCGACGCCGCGGTGGCCGCGGCGAAGGCGGTGTGGAGGAAGCAGCTCGACGCCGTGCGGATCACCGGCGGCACGCGCGAGCGGCAGGTCGCGTTCTACACGGCGCTCTACCACTCCGTGCTGCACCCGAACATCGCCGGAGACGTCGACGGGAGGTACACCGGGTTCGACGGGAAGGTGCGCACCGCCGAGGGCTACACGCCGTACCAGAACTTCTCGCTGTGGGACACCTACCGGCCGCAGAACCAGCTGCTGCAGGTCCTCGAACCACGGGTGGCCAGGGACGTGGCGCTGTCCGTCGTGGCCGGCGGGCGCGACGGCGGGTGGTTGCCGCGGTGGGCGCTGGCGTCCTCCGAGACCAACATCATGACCGGTGACCCCGTCACGCCGTTCCTGGTCGAGGCGTGGGAGAAGGGGCTGCTGAAGGGCTTCGAGGAGGAGACCTACCAGTTGCTGCGCAAGAACGCGCTGACGTTGCCGCCGGCCGACTCGCCCTACAACGGGCGTTCGGGCGTCGAGCACTACAACGAGCGCGGCTACATCCCGTCCGGTTTGAAGCTGGGCACGGACTGCGCGCACAAGGGCGGCGACAACGACTGCGTGCACCCGGCCTCGGCCACGCTGGAGTACTCGGCGGCGGACGCGTCGCTGGCGTTGATGGCGAAGGGGCTCGGCCACCGCTCGGACGCGCGGATGTTCGCCGACCGCGGCCAGTGGTACCGCAACCTGTGGGACGCCTCGACCGGTCACTTCCGGCCGCGCACCGCCGCCGGCACCTGGCTGTCGCCGTACAACCCGGTCGACGCCGCGCACCAGTTCCACGAGGGCGGCGCCTACCAGTACCAGTGGCTGGTGCCGCAGGACCCGGCCGGGCTGATCTCGCTGATGGGCGGACGCAGGGAGGCCGAGAAGCGGCTCGACGCGTTCTTCGCCTACGACAAGCTGCTCGTCGACCCGGCGGGCACGGCACGGCAGGACTGGATCACCGAGCCGTACGACTACTACGGCAAGCCGACCTACAACCCGAACAACGAGCCCGACCTGCTGGCGCCGTACGTGTACCTGTGGACGGGCACGCCGTCGAAGGCGGCGACCGTCGTGCGGGCCGCGATGACGTTGTTCACCACCGGCCCGGACGGCATGACCGGCAACGACGACCTGGGCACGATGTCGGCCTGGTACGTGTTCTCGTCGCTGGGCCTGTACCCGACGTTCAGCGGCTCGGGTTTCCTGGCCCTGTCGTCACCGCAGTTCCCGTCCGCGACCGTCCGGATCGGACAGCACGGCTCCCAGGGCGGCACGCTGACGGTGACCGCGCCCGGTGTCTCCGACTCGGTGCGGTACGTGAAGTCGGCGTCGTTCAACGGCCGCGACGTGCGCAGGACGTGGGTCGACTGGTCCACGGTGCAGCGCGGCGGGAAGCTGTCCTACGAGGTGTCGGCGAAACCGTCGTCGTGGGGCACGAGCCGCGGTGACGAGCCGCCGTCGCTCAACGACGGCAAGGTGGACTCGCGGCGGTCGCTGAACGCCTCGCTGCGCGGCACCGAGGTCGTCATGCCCACCTCCGAGTCGGCGCAGTCGCTGACGCTGCAGCTCGACGTGCTGGCGCAGTCACCGTCGGCCACGACGGTGCGGCCGGAGGTGACCGCGCCCGCGGGCTGGGCGGTGACCGGCGCACGGCCGTTCGCGATCGTCTCGCGCGGCCTGCCGACGCAGAAGACGGTGCCGCTGACGGTCTCCGTACCCGCGGGCACGCCGGTGGGCACCTACGAGGTGGCGGTGAAGGTCGAGGCGGTGCAGCTCAAGGCCACCGTGGAGGTCAAGCAGGCCGCGCTGTGCGCGTTCTCGGCGTGCTCGGTGGACATCGCACCGGAGCGCAACCACGACGGCACCGCGTCCGTCACCGCGTCCTCGTCGGGCAACTTCGACGGCGGCGGCTGGAGCTACGACGAGGCGCTGCTGCCGCCCGCCGGACCCGTGACCTGGGGCGGCATCACCTACCAGGCACCGGACCCGACGGGCACTGCGGCGAACTTCGTCGAGGCCCGCGGCCAGGGCCTGCTGCTGCCGTCCGGTCAGTTCTCGTGGCTGCACGTCGTCGGCTCCTCGCACAACGGGCCGGTGTCGGCGGGCTTCACCGTCTGGTACACCGACGGCACCTCCGCCGAGGTCGCCGCCACCGTGCCGGACTGGGCCGGCGGTGGGCTCGCGGTGCTGGAGATGCCGCACCGGATCAAGGCGGGCCAGGGCGTGGACGGGCCGCCGGTGCGGTTGTTCGGGCAGTCGCTGCGGCTGGACCCGGCCAAGACCGTGCGGTCGGTGACGCTGCCGGACGACCCGCGGGTGGAGCTGTACGCGCTCACGCTCGCCTGAGGATGATGGGACCGTGGAGCTGCTGAACGACAACCCGCGGTCCAGCGTGTGGGCTGACGGCGACCGGATCGTCAAACGCGTCATCGGCGATCCGGCCGCTTTCACCCGCGAGGTCACCGCGCTGCGGCTGGCCGCGCACACCGGCGTGGTGCCGCGCGTCCTCGACGTCGACGAGGCCGCACAGACCGTGGTGCTCGAACGGTTGCAGTCCGAGCCGCCGCGGGAGGACTGGGTGGTCGACTACGCGCGGGCGTTGGCCCGCCTGCACATGTCCACCGGTCCGCGGCACGCCGGTCTGCTGCCACGCCAGCGGGTACCGGACCCGGAGCCGTTCCTGCGGCTGGTCCACGCACTCGGAGTCGAGACCGGTGGCGCCGAGGACGAGCTGGTGTTCACCGACACCGGCGGGTTCGACCTGCTGCACGGCGATCCCTGTCCCGGCAACGACCTGTACACCGACCGGGGCGCACGGTTCGTGGACCTCGAAGGAGCGGCGCTCGGCGACGGCCTCAGCGAGCTCGTCTACCTCCGCATCGGCTTTCCGACGTGCGCGCTCGTCAGCGAGACACCGGCACCGTTGCGGGAGGCCGCCGAACAGGCCTACTTCGCCGAACGCGGGTTCACCGCGCCGTTGGAGGACGCGTGCGTGCGCTGGCTGGTGCAGGGGGACGCTCTCGTGCGGCGGCTGCACCGCGACGGCACCGACCACCTCGCCAGGGTGGTGGAGGAGGACTGGGCGTGGACGACCACGACCGCGCGTGACCGGTTGATGTTCCGCACGCGGGTGGTGGCGGCGTTCACCGAGACGCACCCGAAGACGAGCGCGCTCGCACGGCGGCTGCACGAGCGGATGTGCGAGATCTGGCCGGAGCACAGCATTCCAGTCGTGCGCACGCACGTCTCATGACCAGGCGGACAACGACAGCCGCGAGGTGAACGAGCGCTCGACGCCCGAGACCGGGTCTGTGAAGGACAGCGTGCGGGCCAGCAGCTGCAACGGCGAGGAGAAGTCGTCGAGCGGGCGTTCCCGCAGCACCGGGTAGAAGTCGTCGTTCAGGATCGGCACGCCGAGACCGGACATGTGCAGCCGCAGCTGGTGCGTGCGCCCGGTCAGCGGCCGCAACCGGTAGCGCCCCAGCGCACCGCGCTGCTCCACCAGCGACACGTGCGTCTCCGCGTTCGGCTCGCCGGGCTCCTCGAACGCGGTGATGATGCCGCGCTCTTTGACGATCCGCGACCGCACCACGCACGGCAGCTCCAGGTCGGGCCGCACCGGCGCGACCGCCTCGTACTCCTTGCGCACCACCCGGTCGCGGAACATCGTCTGGTACCGGCCGCGCAGCTCCCGGCGGGCCACGAACAGCACGAGCCCGGCCGTGACGCGGTCCAGGCGGTGTGCGGGGGAGAGGTCGGGCAGGCCCAGCTCGGCGCGCAGCCTCACCAGCGCCGTCTGCATGATGTGCTGACCGCGTGGGATCGTGGCGAGGAAGTGCGGTTTGTCGGCGACCACGATGTCGTCGTCCCGGTGCACGACACCGATGGAGAACGGCACCGGCACCTCGACCGGCAGGTCGCGGTGGAACCAGATGTAGCTGTCCGGCACGAACGGCGCGTCGACGCCCAGCGGGCCCGTGACACCCCAGATCCGCTCCTCGCGCAGCATCTCCTCGATGCGCTCGGGAGCCACCCGCGGCAGGCGCTCGACCAGGTGCGCGCGCAACGACGGCCACGTGCCGTCCGGCGGCAGCTTCAGGCGCGCCGCGTCCAGGCCGTTGCGCTGGGGGAGTGGGGAGGAGGGTTTGCGTCTCATCGCACCCGCCAGTCTAAACGTTCGGAAAAACCGAACGACATCGCTCGAAAACTTGAGCTGTACCGAAGAGACCTGGTCAACGAGGCTGTGCCCATGGCGGTCTTCCTGGTCCTCGGTTCGGTCATCTTCCTGCAGTTCGGCGCGGCGTTCGCAAGTCAGCTCTTCGGCCAGATCGGCGCGCCGGGGGCCACGGCGCTGCGGCTGGGCATCGCGGCGTTGCTGCTGGCAGTGGTGGTGCGGCCGAAGTTCCGCCAGGAGACGCTTGTGCTCGGCATGACCATGGCCGGCATGAACGGCACGTTCTACCTCGCGCTCGAACGCATCCCGCTCGGCGTCGCGGTCACGATCGAGTTCCTCGGGCCGCTGGGGCTCGCGGCCGTCCTGAGCCGCAGGCCCAGGGACTTCGTGTGGGTCGGGCTCGCGTTCGCCGGGGTCGTGGTGCTGGGGCTGCGCGAGCACACCGGTGCCGGCCTCGACCTGGTCGGCGTCGTGCTGGCGCTGGTCGCCGCTGCTTTCTGGGCCTGCTACGTCCTCGCCGGCCGCACCATCGCCACGCTGGGCCTCGGCACCGGCGGGCTCGCGGGCGCGAGTGCCGTCGCGGCGGCGCTGACCCTGCCGTACGGGCTGTCGACGGCGGGCACGGCGTTGTTCGAGCCGCGGATCTTGCTGCTGGGCACGCTCGTGGCGGTGCTGGCCTCCGCGATCCCCTACACGCTGGAGATCAGGGCGCTGAAGACGTTGCAGGCCAGCACGTTCGGCGTGGTGCTCGCGCTGGAACCGGCGGCGGCCGCGCTCGCCGGCGCGGTGCTGCTCGGCCAGCACCTGGACCTGGTCTCGCTGTGCGCAGTCGGGCTCGTCATCACCGCGGGGGTCGGAGCGGCGCTGTGGACAGCGCCAGCGCCTCCCGGAACGCCCGCACCGCGGGATGCTGACCTCGCCCTGCCCGTGCCGCGGTGAACAGCAGCCGCGACTGCGGCACCGGCAGCTCGTGCAGGTCCACGGTGACGTCGCGGTCGTACCAGACCAGGTCCGGCAGCAGCGCGACCGCGAGTCCCCGTTCCACGAACCGCAGCTTCACCAGCACGTCGGTCGAGGAGAACCGCACGTCCGGCTCGTAACCGTTGTGACGGCACCAGTTCACGCCGAAGACCCGCTGCGGCATCCCGGCCGGCTCCATGATCCACGGGAACGCGGCGGCCTCGGCGGCGGGCAGTCCACGCGGGACCGCGAGCCGGATCGGGTCACGGCACACCTCCCGGTACTCCAGGCCGGAGAACCTCGCCTCCGGCTGGTCCGGCCACTCCTCCACGAACACCAGGTCGAAGTCCCTGGCGTTCAAGGCGGACAGCGCTTCCGCCGGGTCGAGCACCTGGAACTCGACCCGCAGCGCCGGGTGCTCGTCGCGCATCCGCGCCAGGGTCGCCGGGATCAGCGCGAGCGCCGCGGTCTGGAACGTCGCGACCCGCAGCGTGCCGGTCACCTCGTGCAGCGACGCGGCGACCTCGGACTCGGCCTGCTCCAGCCGGGTGAGGACCTCCTCGGTGTGCCGCACCAGGATCTCCGCCTGCGGGGTCAGGCGCACCCGGCGGCCGACCGGCTCCAGCAACGGCACGCCGACCTCGTTCTCCAGCAACGACAACTGCTGCGAGACCGAGGACGGGCTGTAGTTCAGCGCCTGCGCGACCGCCGCGAGCGTTCCCCTTCTGGAGAGCTCGCGCAGCAGCCGCAGCCGGTGGAGGTCGAACATCCGATCATTATCGGCTACGCTGCCGCTACCGCCCCCTGAGAAAACGTGCTGTCCTCAGCACGTCTTGAGGAGGAATCGGTATGTCCACACGACTCCGCACCGTCGCGGGGATCGCAGCGGCAACCGGTCTGCTCGTGGCGGGTTCGCCCGCGCAGGCCCAGGTGGAAACCGGTCCGTGGACCGGTTACTCACCATCGTTCACCGTCCAGGAACGCGGTTGCGGCACGGTCGACGACCTGACGTTCCGGCTGACCTGCTCCACCGCGAGCGGAGACCAGCGCGCCGAACGCCGGTACGCCACCTACTCCGGCGGCACGCGGCAGTTCGAGGGGAGCTTCCGGATCACCAGTCTCGGCGGCACCCGCGTCAGTCTCAAGCAGACGTTCCGGGAAGGGCCCACCGCGGGACCGTTCTGGATGCTCGCCGTGGAACGCGGCGGCCGGCTCTACGCCGTGCACGGAGGCGACACCATCGCGACCGGCGCGACCGTGGGCACGACCGTGCGGGTGAACACCGTGCACAACACGGCCACCGAGCACCGCACGTACATCAACGGCTCGCGCAAGCACACCTATGCGAGCTCGGGTACGAGCTTCTACGACAAGTTCGGCGCTTATCGGACCTCCAGCGGCCAAGGACCTGCCACGGTCGTCTGGAGCAACATTCGGTTCTGGCGCAAGTGACCCGACGGCACACGTGGTTGGCGGTCCTGCTGTTCCTGGCTGCCTGTGGCCAGGGGCAGCAGGCCCCCGCGCTGACGTCCGAGCTGACCTCGCCGGTCGACGTGACGCTGCACTGGCGTCCGGAGGCGGGGGCGGCCGGGCAGGTCGTCGAGTACGCGAACGCGGCCGACGGCGAGTACGCGGTGCTGGAGTTCGCGCCGCCGGGCAAGAACACCTACGAGCACCCGGACCTGATCCCGGAGACGCAGTTCTACTACCGGGTCCGGCCGTTCACCGGACCGGCCACGGACACCGTGGACGTCGCGCTGCCACCGGGGGAGGAGGTGCCGGAGACCGATGGCCACGAATGGGCGGAACCGCGCAGGACCGGCGGGGGCACGCACCCGGTGTCGTCACCGGAGGCGGCGCCGGGCGTGCTGAAGGCGGAGGTCAAGCACGCGAACGGCATCCTGTTCACGTGGGAGGACCACGCGTCCGACGAGGAGGGGTACCTGATCGAGCTCAGGCCCGCGGGTGCGGCGGACTACCGCGTCGCGGCGCAGCTCGACCCGGACGTCACCTCGTTCGGGCTGATCACACTCCCAGACGAGAAAAACGCGACGTATCGGGTGCGGGCGTTCCGATTCGGGGTCGCGTCGAACCTGACGCACCAGAAGACGGGAAGGGCCTGAACGCCTGCCGGGCGCTCCACGCGCTCGCGGCGAGCAGCACGGTCGCGAGCGCGTAGGGCCAGGTCGCGCTCTCGGTGACGGCGAGGCCGACGTTCACCGCGGCCAGCAGGGCGAAGATGCCGCTCAGCAGCCACCACGTGAGCTGATCTTCATGTCTCAGACCGGTCATGTCGAAGCGGCTACCCGTTCTCGCCGTCCTTCACACCCTCTTCCTCCTCTTTCTTCTCGCCGCGCCGGCGCATGAACCCGAAACCGGGGATGCCGAGGATGGCCTGGCGGACGTCGCTCGTGACCTCCAGCAGCTGGTGCACCTCCGGTCCGACCCGGTCGAGCGTGGCCAGGATCGGCAAGATGTCGCTGGTCAGGTGCTCGGTGAGGGCGGGCAGCTCGTCGACCAGCCTGATCGCGGCCTCGATCTCCTGCGGCGACAGCTCGTCGACGAACCGCTTCGCGAGCGGCTGGGCCTGCTTCGCGATCGGCTCGTAGATGTGGATCAGCTCGTCGGCGGTGTCCGCCGTCCTCCCGGCCGTCGCGACGACGCCACCCGCGCGCTCTGCGACGTCCGCGGCGCTCGCGGTGATCGCGCGCACCTGGTCGACCGCCTTCTCCGCGTCGGCTATGACGTTGCCGGTGCGCTCCACCAGGCCGTCCGCCCGCGCGACGACGGCGTCGACCGCGTCGATCGTGCCGTTGACCTTGCGGACGAGCTGTTCCACCTCGCCGATCAGGTCGAGCACGCGGCCGGGGACCGCGGCCACCGCGGTCGTCGTCGTGACGGCGGTGCCCAGCACCTGCCTGGCCAGTCCCATGCCGGGGATCTCCATGGGTCCACTGTATTCAGGAGAGCGCTCCGCGGCAGGGCGTCCGCCGTGTGTCCGCGTTGATCCGTTCGGTCTGCCGCGCTGAGCGGTTCGGTCCAGTGCCATTCGGAATCCGGAATTGTCAGACCCCGTCATTACCGTTGTCCATGTCGGCCGTGTGGCTGACCGGGCGATCCGGGAACCGAGCACCGTCCGAAGCTGTCAGAGCAGGGGGTTAGCATCCCCGGCGGGCGAGGGAGGGTGCGCGATGGCTTGGTGGCACCGGATCAGACGGATCATCTCCGGTGGAGGGCGGGAGTCGGCGAGCTTCGTCGCGGCACTGCTCGGCGTGCTGGTGCTCGCGGGCGCCGCGCTCGGGCAGGGCATCTCGCGCACCTCGGTGGACGTCTCCGACGGTCTCACCTGGCTGGGCGACGACCAGCGCGGCGAGGTCGTGCAGGTCAACCCGGTGTCGGGCAAGCCGCAGACCCGCCTGCAGATCAGCGGGCCGGACTCGCAGCTGGAGATCGCCCAGGAGGACGGGCGCCTGATCGTGCTGGACCGGCGCACGGGCGAGATCACCGTCATCGACCTCGCGACGCTGCTCGCCTCCGGGCGCAGGCAGGCCCCGCCGGGAGCGACGAGCAAGGTGCTGGTGGCGAACGGGCTGGTGTTCGTCGTCGACCGCGCAGCGGGCACCGTGCACACCGCCGACCCGCTGACGCTGGACGACGTCGGCCAGACGTGGCAGGCGGGGCAGCCGCTCGCGGACGCCGTGGTGGACGAGCGCGGCGTGCTGTGGGTCGTGGACCACGGCGGCACCCTGCGCGCGCTCGACTGGTCGGTGGACGAGGAGAAGTTCGAGGAGCGGTCGCACCGCCAGGTCACCGGTGCCGGGCCGCGCACCGTGCTCGTGCCGCACGACCAGGGCGTGACGCTGCTCGGCCTGGACGGAGGCGTCGTGGTGCGCGACGGCACCGGCGAGGACGTCTCCGCCTCGACCGGCCGACTGGACGCCGAGGTGATCGCCGCGCAGCTCGCGCCGCTCGACCTCGTGCCCGCCTCGGTCCCGTCGTCGTCGGTCGTCGTGCTGGTCGTGGGCCGCGACGTGCTGCGCGTCGACGTCGGCTCGCTGGGCTGCCCGAAGCCCGGCCGTCCCGCGGTGTTCCGCGACAAGGTCTACGTGCCCTGCAAGGGGTCCGGCAAGGTCATCGTGCTCGACCGCGGCGGCAAGCGCGGCGGTGACGACGTGCGCACCGCTGGCGGGTCCGACCCGGAGCTGGTGTTCGACGACGGCCGGCTGTTCGTGAACGTGCCGGGCTCTTCGACCGGTGTGCTGGTCGACGCCGACGGCGCGACCCGCTCGCTGACGATCCGCTCGCCCGAGCTGCCGGTGAAGGACCCGGACCGCTCGCCGCCGCCGTCGGTGCCGCCGCCCCCGCCGCCGAACCCGAACGAGCCGACGAAGCCGCCGCGCAACCCCGGCGGCACCCCGGACGGCAGCGGCCCGACGACCGAGGTGTCGCCGCCGCCGGTGACCACCACCACGACGCCTTCCGCGGGTGGTGCCGCTCCCGGTGCGCCCGCCGGTGTGTCCGTGCGGGAGAAGTCGCGCAGCTCCTCGGCGCTCGTCGTGACGGTGAGCTGGACCGCGCCGGCGTCGGCCGAGCCGATCGCGGGCTACACGGTGTCGGGCTCCGGCTCGTTCACCGGCGGCTCGAAGTCGGCCCAGGTGGCGGGCACGACGGCCGAGCTGTCGCTGCCGTGCGCGGGTTCGACGTTCTGCACGAACGGCAGGCTGGACGTGACGGTGCGCGCGTCGACGGCGACCGCCGCCGGTGCCGCGGGCATGGCCGCGTTCACGGTGACGCCGCCGAACACCCCGCCCCCGCCTCCACCGCCCACCACGACGACGACCACGCCCCCTCCGCCGCCACCGCCCCCGCCGCCGGTCGTGACGACCACAACGACCACGCCTCCGCCGCCTCCGCCTCCGCCACCGCCTCCGCCGTCGTTGCCGAGCGCGGGTGCCACGGTGATCACCGGGCTCACCGGTGCGCGGACGATCCCGACGCGCCGCGTGACCATGGCCCCGCCCCCGGACTGGGCGAGCCACAACGGGCGCTGCGAGGTCGTCAACGTGACGTACGGCTTCGCGGTCGGCATCCCGTGCAACGCCACGTCGGCGACGATCGACGTGGACGAGGGCAGCAACCGGATCGTCGTGCGCGCCTACGCGGCCTCCGGCGGCGGCCAGGTCGACTCGGCCGCGCGGACCACGCTGTTCACCTACGACGAGTGCGCCGGCAAGCCGTCGTGCATCCCGCGCATGGCACCGGCCGGCGTGGAGACGGCCCCGATGGGCGCCGGTGGCCTGGGCCTGCTCGCGGCGGCGTTCCTGCTGCGGATCAAGCCGCGAAGGGAAGAGGAACAGTGATCGACACGGGCGAGGTCTCGGCCTTCCGCGACCTGCACACCCGCCTCGGTGACGCGGTCGAGGCCGCGGTGCGCGGCAAGCGGGACGTGGTCGACCTGGTGCTGGTGGCCATGTTCGCGGGCGGCCACGTGCTGCTGGAGGACGTGCCGGGCACCGGCAAGACGACGCTGGCGCGCGCCGTGGCGGGCGCCCTGGGCGGGGTGTCGCGGCGCGTGCAGTTCACGCCGGACCTGCTGCCCTCCGACGTGACCGGCACGTCGGTCTACGACCCGCAGACCGGCCAGATCCGCTTCCGCCCCGGCCCGGTGTTCGCGAACATCGTGCTGGCCGACGAGATCAACCGCGCCGCGGCCAAGACCCAGTCGGCGCTGCTCGAGGTGATGGAGGAGCGGACCGTCACGATCGACGGCGTCGGCCACACCGTGCCCGACCCGTTCCTCGTGGTGGCCACGCAGAACCCGATCGACCTCGACGGCACCTACCGCCTGCCCGAGGCCCAGCTCGACCGCTTCATGCTGCGCACCTCCATCGGCTACCCCGCGGTCGCCGACGAGCTGGACGTGCTGCGCCCCGGCAGCGGCGCCGGCCGCATCACCGACGTCCGCACCGTGACCTCACCGCGCGAGGTGAGCGCGTTCAGCGGCCGCCTGCAGCTGCTGCACGTGGCCGACCCGATCCTGCAGTACATCTCGGCCCTGGGCACCGGCACCCGCTCCGACGACCGCCTGCGCCTCGGCACGTCCACCCGCGGCCTGCGGACCCTGGTGCGCTGCGCCCAGGTGTACGCGGCCTCGAAGGGCCGGCACTTCGTGGTGCCGCAGGACGTCCAGGACATCGCGGACCCGGTGCTGGCACACCGCCTGGTGCTGACGAGGGAGAGCGTGCTGGCGGGCGTGACGACGTCCGAGGTGCTGGCCGACGTGCTGTCCCGCGTGCCGGTCCCCAAGCCCGCGACGCAATGAGACCGCCCGCACCCCGCGCCGCGCTCACCCGCGCGGCACGGCGCCGCTCTCCGTCGGTCACGGCTCACCTCGCCCTGGTCCGGTTCGCCGGACCAGGTGCTGTCTCGGACCGCGCACCGCACGGACTCCGCCTTGCCGGACTGCGCTCCAGCGGACTGCGCTCCAGCGGGCTTCGCCCCTGCGGGCTTCGCACCACTGACCTCCGCCGCACCGGGCTTCGCCCCGCCGGCCTTCGCCCCGCCGGGCTCCGGCTTGCCGGGCTTCGCTCCGCCGGGCTTCGCTCCGCCGGGCTTCGCTCCGCCGGGCTTCGCTCCGCCGGGCTTCGCTCCGCCGGGCTTCGCTCCGCCGGGCTTCGCTCCGCCGGGCTTCGCTCCGCCGGGCTTCGCTCCGCCGG
>NZ_JBEZBX010000017.1:0-186475 GCF_040647275.1 Lentzea sp. NPDC042327 | reverse complement strand
CTGGAGCACGGTGTGGAGACCGGCATCATCAAGCGGTTGCCGCACGGTGAGTTCATCGAGGTCCACCAGCCGCTGGGCCCGGTGGACGACCACGGTCACCCGATCCCCCTGGCCTATCAGGGTGCGTCGGTGCCGAAGAAGATGAACAAGCTCGGTTCGGCCGGGCATCCGGTCGCGGGCAGCACGTGGTCGCCGGACCCGGTCGAGGAGACCGTGGCCCTGGAGAACGCACGCCGCAGGGCGCATGTCTCCGAAGGCATCAGCGCCGAGGACACCGCGGGCGAGCTGGCCGGCAAGCCCTCCGACCCCAAGGCCTGAGCCTGCTGAAGCAGTGAAAGCCCCCGTGGACGATCTCCACGGGGGCTTTTCGCATGCGTCTTCGGCTACTGCGCGTCGTCCAGGCCGATCGCGAACGCCGCCTCGTCGTCCCGCTTCGAGTAGCTGCGGAACGCGATGTGCGTGTCGGTGTTCAGCACGCCCTCGACCTTGCTGATCTTGCCCGGCACCAGCGCGGCGAGGTCCTCGTGCTTGCTGACCTTGACCAGCGCGATCAGGTCCACGTCACCGGCGCAGGAGTACACCTCCGTGACTCCGTCGATGTCGGCGATCTCCTGCGCCGCCTCGGGAATGCGCTCGGCGGCGGCCTGGATCAGCACGATGGCGGTGACCACGGCGTCCTCCTCGGGTCTCACTACGGGTACCAAAGCACCCGTAGTCTGCCCTACCCGCTGATCGCGAGCGCCACGAACTCCGCACGCTCCCGCGACACCGACCTTCCGCGCACCGGACCGCCTCAGTGCCAGCGGTCCACCAGCGGGCGTGCGCTCGACGCCTGCTCAGCCCACGGCACCCATGCCGCCGCCGCACCGGCCGGTGAGGCCCACGGTTCGTCCGCGTACACCAGGCGGGTACCGGGCTGGTCGAGCCAGCGCAGCACCACCCCGGTCTCCTCCGGCGGCGCACCGCGCAACGGGCCCGCGGTCGGGATGACCGTCTCCGCCGAGGCCACCAGCGCGTCGACCACCGGCATCGGGCGGGTGCCGCGGCGGGCGACACCGGCCGAGGCCAGCCGGCCGTAGCGGACGACCGAGAACTCCCAGCCACCGTCGCGGTCCGGGCGGGCGGCCACGAGCTGCGGCAGGGCGGCCAGCGCGGCGAGGCGCTGGGCGCGGTCCAGCGAGCGGACGAGGCCCGCGAGGCGGTCGCGGCGGGTGGCGGCCTCCTCGAAGCGCTCGGCCGTGGCCAGGGAGCCCAGCTGCTCCGCGAGACCGCGCAACGGGTCCGCGCTGCGGCCCACCACCAGGTCGCGCACCGCCACGACGGCGGGGGAGTACTCCTCCACGGTCTGCCGGCCTGCGCAGGGGGCCTGGCAGCGGCCGAGCTCGGCCAGGGCGCACGGCGAGGCGCGCTGGTTCGTGGCCGGGATCTTGAGCGTGCACGACCGCAGCGGCACGGCGTCGAGCAGCGCGTCCGCCACCGACTCGGCCGCACGGCGGGTGCGGAACGGGCCCAGCGCACCGTCGCGCGGGGTGCGGACCAGCGACAACCGGGGGAACGGCTCGTCGGTCAGCACCAGCCACCACGCGTGGTGCGGGTTCTTCGACCTCTTGTTGTACGCGGGGCGGTGCGCGCGCAGCAGCCGCAGCTCGCGCACCTCGGCTTCCAGCGAATGAGCGCACTCGACGGCGTCGACCCGCACCGCGAGCGCGACCATCTCGCGCAGCCGGCGTCTGCCCTCGCTCGCGGTGAAGTACTGCCGCACCCGCCGCCGCAGGTCCGACGCCGTGCCGACGTACAGCACCTCCTCCTTGGGACCGCGGAAGAGGTACACGCCGGGCACCGACGGCAGATGCGCGGCCAGGGAGCGCTTGCGGCGCTGCTCCGGCGTCACCTCCGGCAGGTACGCCAGCAGCTCCTCCAGCGAGTGCACCCCCACGTTGCCCACGCGCTCCAGCAACGCGTGCAGCACCTCGACCGTGGTGCGCGCATCGGCCAGCGCCCGGTGCGTCGGCCGGGTCCGCGTGTGGAACAGGTCCGCCAGCGCCGACAGGCGGCACGACGGCGCCTCGTCGCGGCTCAGCACCCGTCGCGCCAGTCGCACCGTGCACACCACCGGCGGCTTCGGCCACCGGTAGCCCTGCCGCTCGCACGCCGCCTTGACGAACCCGACGTCGAACCCGGAGTTGTGCGCGACCAGCACCGCTCCGGCCGCGAACTCCAGGAACGCGGGCAGCACCGTCTGCATCCGAGGCGCACCGGTCACCATCAGCTGCGTGATCCCCGTCAGCTGCGCGACCTGCGGCGGGATGCCGCGCTCGGGGTCGACGAGCGTGGCGAACTCGCCGATCACCTCGCCGCCGCGCACCTTCACCGCGCCGATCTCGGTGACGGCGTCCTGCTCGGCACTCCCTCCCGTCGTCTCCAGGTCGAAGACGACGAACGTCGTGTCGCGCAGCGGCGTCCCGAGCTCGTCGAAGGACAGTTGACCGGTCACCCCGCTGACGTTAGCGACGGGGTCTGACAATTTTTGGAGCTAGCCTCACCGGTGTGCGGATCACGCTCCTGGGACCTTCCGGCCTGCCCCTCAGCGTCCGGCAGCGGTCGCTGCTCGCGGCGCTCGCCCTGCAGCCCGGCCACGTGGTGCGGTCGGAACGCCTGATCGAGTCGATGTGGGGTGCCGACGAGAAGCCCATGCACGTCAACGCGCTGCACCAGCACGTCTTCCGGTTGCGGCAGGCGCTGGACGGCATCGTGGTCTCCACGCGCGCGGACGGCTATGTGCTCGAAGCAGGACCTGACGACGTCGATCTGCACCACTTCCGCCACCTCGTCGCGAACGCGCGCGCTCTGGACGACGACGCGGCAGCGGCCCGTTTGTTCGAAGCAGCGCTGGCGTTGTGGCAGCAGGAACCCCTCGCCGACCTGCCCGCGGCCCCGCCGTGGAGCGATGTCCGCGCCGCACTGGAGGAGGAGCGCCTGGAGGTCGTCGAAGACCACCTGGAACGCCGGCTGCGCCTCGGCGAGGACGTCTCCGCCGAGCTGGCCGAACTGGTCGACCGCTACCCGCACCGCCAACGACCGCGTGAGCTGCGGGGCGTCACATCGGAGCCGACCCAGCGCGTTGTGCCGCACCAGCTGCCCGCGGACCTGCCGAACTTCACCGGCCGTGCGTCCGCGTTGGCCGAGCTCGGCGCCATCGGGCGAACGGTCGTCATCACCGCGATCGACGGCACAGCAGGCGTCGGCAAGACGGCGTTGGCGCTGCACCACGCGCACACGGTCGCCGACCAGTTCCCCGACGGCCAGCTCTACGCGAACCTGCGCGGCTTCGACCGGGACACCCCGCCGTTGCCGCCCGGCGACGTGCTGGCGCGGTTCCTGCGCGCACTGGGCATCGCCGGGCCGCGCATCCCGCAGCAGCTGGAGCAGCAGACCGACCTCTACCGCATGTTGTTGCGCGACCGGCGGATGCTGGTCGTGCTGGACAACGCCGCGACCGCCGCCCAGGTCGCACCGCTGCTGCCCGGCGCGGAGGGCTGCCGCGTCGTGATCACCAGCCGCAACCGGCTCTCCGGTCTCGACGCGTGGCCGGTGCTGCTGGACGTCATGGCGCCGGAGGAGGCCGTCGCGCTGCTGCGCGGCATGCTCGGCGACGCACCCGAGCTGCCCGAGCTGGCCCGGTTGTGCGGCCACCTCCCGCTCGCGCTGAGGATCGCCGCGGCGAACGCCACCGGATCGGTCGCGGACCTGGTCGACGAGCTGCGCGAAGAAGAAGGCAGGCTCGCGGCGTTGCGAGTCGACGACGACGAACGTCTCGCCGTGCGCGCAGCACTCGACCTCTCGTTCCGTTCGCTGCCCGCAGCAGCACAAGAGCTGTTCAGGCGGTTGGGCGCCATCGCAGGACACGACTTCACGGCCGAGGTGGCCGCACTGCTCGGCACCGGCCTCGACCAGCTGGTCACGGCGAACCTCGTGGAACGCCAAGGTGATCGCTATCACCTCCACGACCTCGTGCGCCTGTACGCACGTGATCTGCTGACGGAGGAGGAGACGAACGCACTGCGCGCACGGCTGGCGTTGTGGCACATCGGTACAGCGGCCAACGCCTCGCGCATGTGTTACGTCGCCGACGACGTGCTGTTCGAGGCAACGGACGGCCGCACGTTCGAGACGTCGGCGGAGGCCTTGGCCTGGTTGGTCGCCGAGAAGACCAACCTCGTCGCGATCGCCGCCACCGGTCCGTTCGCCTGGCGGCTCGCCGACGCGACGCACAGCTTCTTCGCCGCACGCCGTGATCACGCGAGCTGGGCCGTGGTGCGCGAGGCCGGGCTTGCGTCCGCACGGCAAGAGGGGGAGATGCGCGGCGAGGCGGCGGCACTCGCGAGCGAGGCGATCGCACGCATGTACTCCGGTCGTTCCAGCGAAGCGCTGGGGTTGGTCCAGCAGGCGCTCGACCTGGCCGAACGCGACGACTGGCCCGCCGGCACGCTCCGGTTCCTCACGGTCCTCGGCCACGTCTCCCGCGAGGTCGGCGACACCGACCGCGCCGCCGAGAGCTACCTCAGGGTCGCCGAGCTCAGCCACGAGCTGGGGCAGCTGCGGCGGGAGGCGCACGCGTTGTCCCAGCTCGGGTCCACGTGCTGGATGCGCGGCCGGTTGCGGGACGCCGAGGCGCACCACCGCCGGTCCTTCGCGCTCTACCAGCAGATCGGCGTGAAGAACGGGCGCCCGATCGCCGAGCTGGGCTGTGCGCTGCGCGACCTGGGGCGGCTGGACGAGGCGGTGGTGACGTTCGAGCAGGCGCTGGTGGACATCAGGGCGCTGGGCCAGCGCGGCCTGGAGTCGTACCTGCTCGACGACGTCTCCGCCGTGCACCGCGAGGCCGGGCGGCTCGACCTGGCGGTGGAGGCCGGCCGGGAGGCGTTGCAGATCGCCCTGGAGGTGAACGACCCCGGCGGCGAGGTCGACGCACGGCACAGCATCGGCGCCGCGCTGCTGCGGCTCGGTGATCCGGCCGCGGAGGAGGAGTACCGGCGTGCGGTGTCCGTTGCCCAGCGCATCGGCTACAAGCACGGCGAGGCGCAGGCGCTCGCGGGTCTCGGAAGGGCAACGGGCCGCGCCGAACACCTGCACCAGGCGCTGGCCATGGCACGGGAGCACGGCTACGGCCTGATCGAGGGCACGGCGCTGACAGCGCTGGCGACGCTGCACCTGGCCGGTGATCCAGACCGGGCGCTGAAGTTCGCCCAGGAGGCCGTTGACCTGCATCGACGCAACGGGTGCCGACTCGGTGAAGCCCGTTCACTGCAGGTGCTCGGACACGGTCGCGAAGGCGCGTGGGAGCAGGCCCTGGCGATCTTCGAGGAGATCGGCGTGCCGGAGGCCGGAGATGTCCGTGCGCTGCTCAAGCGCGGGGGCTCTAGCCTGTAACGGTGCCAGACCCGATGCCCGAGCCCGAGTACGACCCGCCCGCCGACGAGGTGGGCGAGTCCACTGTGGACTGGGGTGCGCTGCCGGAGCCGCTGCGGATGCGGCTCGCGGAGCTCGGCGCCGACGCCCTCGGGGAGATGGCGAAGGTCGACGTGCCGCAGCACCTGCGGCCCGTGGCCAAGTTCGCGCCGACCAAACGCGCCCGGCTCGGCGGCGCACAGGTCGTGGCCGGGCTGCGCGACTCGGCGAACTTCCGCACCGCCGTCGTCGAGTGGCTGCGCAAGAACCGGCCGTCGACGCTGGAGGTGACCTCGCCGGACCCGGTGGCCGCCGCCGCGGCCGCCGTGCTGACCGGGGACGAGGTCGCACCGCACTACGTGGAGCTGGTGTCGCGGCGGGTCGGCGACGCGACGCTGCGGGCCGAGCGGGACGCGGCGGTCGTGCGCTCGGAACGGCTGGAGGGCGAGCTCGAACGGCTGCGCGCCGAACGCAGCCAGCTCGACGGCGCCGCCGAACGCGTGCGCGCGGACGCCGAGGTCGAGCTGGAACGGCTGCGCAAGCGATTGCGCGAACAGGGCGTGAAGCTGCGCGAGGCCAAGGACGCGGCCGAGGCGGCGGCGGCCGAGGTCGAACGCGTGCGGGAACGCACGGCCGAGGAGCTCAAGCGGCTGACCGCGGAACGCGACCGGGAACGGGAACGTGCGGAGACCGAGCGGGGCAAGGCGCAACGGGCGATCGCGGACGCCGAGGTCGCCCGGCAGTCGGCGCGGGAGGCCCGGCAGGCCGACGAGGTGCGGCTCGCGCTGCTCGTGGACACCCTCGACGGCGCGGTGACGGGACTGCGGCGGGAGCTGGCGCTGGGCGGCTCCGGACCACGTCCAGCCGACCTCGTGCGCGGTGCGTCGGCGTCGCAGGGCGCGGTGGGACGGGTGGAGGACCCGGCTGCGCTGGACCGGTTGCTGGCGTTGCCGGCCGTGCACCTCGTCGTGGACGGCTACAACGTCACGAAGACCGGTTACCCGGAGCTGTCGTTGTCCGATCAGCGCGACCGGCTCGTGCACCAGCTCGCGGTGCTCGCCGCGCGCACCGGTGCCGAGGTGACGCTGGTGTTCGACGGCGCCGGAGTGGTCGCCGTGCCCGCGGCGGCGCCTCGCGGCGTGCGGGTGCTCTTCAGCGATCCCGGTGTTCTCGCTGATGACGTCATCCGCGCGTTGGTCACCGCCGAGCCGGAGGGGCGGCCGGTGGTGGTGGTGACGTCGGATCGCGCGGTCGCCGACTCGGTGCGCCGGCGTGGTGCGCACCCGGTGCCGTCCGCGGTGTTGCTGGCCCGGCTCGGTCGCGTTTAGTCACGCGGTAGCCTGCTCGCGTCGATCTTGGAACTGTGTGACGCGAAGGGGATCGGCGACGTGCTGTCGCGCAAGCTCACCCGCGGTGCTCTGGTTGTCGTGCTGCTCTGCTGCGCCGCCCCGGCGGTGTCCTCGGCAGCGCAACCCGCCGACCCCGCCCGCAGGTACGCCCAGCTGACCGAGCAGGCGACCAAGCTGAACGAGGAGGTGCTGCGCGCGCAGGAGGACCTCACGCTGCGCAGGGCCGAGCTCGAACGCGCCACGGCGGACGTCGCGGCGGCGCAGCAGATCGAGGTGCAGGCCAAGGCCGACGAGGAGGGCTTCCGCGGCCAGGTCGACCTGCTGACCGAGGCGTCGTTCGAGGGCGCGCGGTTCAACCAGCTCTCCGCGCTGCTCGTCGCGGACTCGCAGCAGGACTTCCTGCTGCGGCTCGAGATGATGCGAATCCTGGCCGAGGACAAGGCCGACTCGCTCGCGCGGCTGTCCGGCGCGGTGGAGAAGGCGCGGCAGGCCCACCAGGTGGCGGAGAACGCGCGCTCGCGTGCCGCCGCGGCCACCGAGGCGGCGGAACGGCTGAAGGCCGACCTGGAGGCCCGCAAGCGGGCGTTGCAGGGCCAGGTCGACGAGGTGCGCACGGCACTGGCACGACTGCCCGCGCCGGTCGTGCAGCAGCTGCGGGATCCGGGCGACCGGTCGCGGGTCAGCGTGCCGGGTGGTGCCGCCGGGATCGCGCTGCAGTTCGCGCTGGAGCAGCGCGGGGACGAGTACCGCTACGGCGCCACCGGGCTCGACCAGTGGGACTGCGCCGGGCTCACGATGAAGGCGTACGCCGCCGCGAACGTGGCCCTGCCCCGCACGTCCGGGGGACAGGCCTCGGTCGGACGCGCGGTGTCGCGCTCCGACGTCCGAGCCGGCGACCTGATCATCTACTACGCCAGCCGCTCGCACGTGGCCATGGCGGTCGACAACGCGCGCGCTGTGCACGCCTCCACCGAGGGGCAGCCGGTGAAGATCGCGCCGATCGACGCCATCGGGCCCATCGCGGTTATTCGTCGCATCGACGGCTAGCGTTGCGCGCGTGAGGCGCTTCAGGACGGTGTTGGCGGTGCTGGTCGTCGTCACGTTCCTGCTCAGCCTCAACGTGGCGTTGCACCCCAGCGCCGTTGAGTTGCCGTCGACCGCAACACCCGATTGCACAGCAACCTCGCGGTCGGCGGCGATGGGCACGGTGACCAGCAGTTCCTGTGACGGGGAGCTGGCGGCGCGGGTGGAAGGGTTGCTCGACGAAGCGATAGCAGCCGTATCCAATGTATTGGATATCGGTCGTGGGCTGAGCTGGTCGCGGCGCGTCGACGTCGTCATCCCCGCCTCGGACGCCGAGCTGGTGTCGCTGGTCGGGCCGGCGTTCAAGGACATGGCGGGCATCGCGATCCGCGACGGCGCCGCGCAACGGGTGGTGCTCAACCGGGTGCGGGTGGCGCCGTTGTCGGACCTGGAGCTGGGTGTGCTGCTGCGGCACGAGATCACCCACGTCGCGACCCGCGACCAGACGTCGGACTCGGCGCCGCTGTGGCTGGTGGAGGGGTTCGCGGACTGGGTGGCGTTCCAGGCGACCGGCCTGCCGCTGCGGGAGGCGGCGCCGTTGCTGACGGCCGACGTGTCCGCGTTGCCCACCGACTTCACCGGCCCCGGCCGCGACCTCGCCTACCAGCAGGCGTACTCGGTCGTGGTGTACCTGCAGTCGCGGCTGGGGGAGCGCGGCGTCGTCGAGTTCTTCCTGCGCAACGCGTCGCTGTCCGCTGTGGACGCCCGCGCCGTGGACGTGGCGGACTGGCGCGACTTCCTGCGGACCACGATCGGATAGCGTTGGTCCGTGCGCCGAACCTTGCTGGTGACCAACGACTTCCCGCCCCGCCCCGGTGGCATCCAGGCCTACCTGCACGCACTGGCGACCCGCCTGCCCGCTGACTCGCTCGTGGTCTACGCGCCGAAGTGGAAGGGCGACGCCGAGTTCGACGCGCGCCAGCCGTTCCCCGTCGTGCGGCACCCGACGTCGCTGATGCTGCCGACCCCCGACGTGCTGCGCCGCGCCCGTGCCATCGCGCGCACCGAGTCGTGCGACGCCGCCTGGTTCGGCGCGGCCGCCCCGCTCGCACTGCTGGCACCGCGCCTCGGCCTGAGCCGGTCGGTCGCGAGCACCCACGGCCACGAGGTCGGCTGGTCGATGCTGCCCGTGGCCAGCCAGGCGTTGCGCGCCATCGGATCCGGTGTGGACGTCGTGACCTACGTCAGCCGCTACACCCGCTCCCGCTTCGCGGCGGCGTTCGGCCCGCTCGCCGCCCTCGAACACCTGCCGTCCGGTGTGGACACGGACCTCTACCGCCCCGACCCGGCCGCACGCGCGGAGCTCCGCCGCCGCTACGGCCTCGGCGACCGCCCGGTCGTCGTCTGCGTGTCCCGCCTCGTGCCGCGCAAGGGTCAGGACGTCCTCATCCGCGCACTCCCGCTGATCCGCCGCTCGGTGCCGGACGCGGCCCTGCTGATCGTCGGCGGCGGCCCCTACCGCGCGAAGCTCGACGCCCTCGTCGCCGAAACCGGCCAGGCGGGCAACGTCGTGCTGACCGGCTCGGTGCCGTGGGAGGAGCTGCCGGCCCACTACAACGCCGGTGACGTCTTCGCGATGCCCTGCCGCACCCGTGGCCGCGGCCTCGACGTCGAAGGCCTCGGCATCGTCTACCTCGAAGCGTCCGCGACCGGTCTGCCCGTCGTCGCCGGACGGTCCGGCGGCGCACCCGAGACGGTCCGCGACGGCATCACCGGCAACGTCGTCGACGGCCGCGACGTCGACGACGTCGCCACCAAGGTCGCCGCCCTGCTCGCCAACCCCGCTATGGCCATCGAGATGGGCCGCGCCGGCCGGGACTGGGTGAGCACCCACTGGCAGTGGGACCAGCTCGCCCACCGGCTCCAGCAGCTCATCGGCTGACCGATATCCGATATGCCATATCCAATACCCGATATATCGCCTAGCTACGGGCGGCAATGCTCAGCTGGTCACACATGACAACGTTGTCATCAGCAGCTAATCGTCGGCAGCAAGCTGATGTATTGGATATGGGATATGGCGCGATAGCTCGCGCCAAGCTCAGCTCGCACCAAGCTCCAGCTCACCAAGCTCCAGCTCACCAAGCTCCAGCTCACCAAGCTGAAGCTCGCTGGGTCCGGCGCGTTTCAGCTGAGCTCAGCTCGCTGGCGCCGGCGCGTCTCAGCTGAGCGCGCGAGCTCGCGTCTCCAGGGCGTGCAGACCTAGCTCGGTGCTGCGCCGGATCGCCTCAGCGGCAGCCGAGCGAGCTTCCACGTCCGACCCGAGGTCGCGCCGCACCGCCGCCAGCACGATCAACGCCCGCACCTCACCGGAGGCGTACCCGATGCGCCGGGCCGTCGCGAGCGCCTGGTCCAGGTATTCCACGGCCCCGTCGAGCTGGGCCAGCGCCCGGTGGACCTCGCCGAGCGTGATCCGCACCGACGCCGCCACCTGCTGGTCACCGCCGTCGGCGACCAGCGCCAGCGCGCGTGAGGCGAGGGAGAGGGCGAGGTCGGCGTTGCCCTCGGCGAGCTCCAGGGCGGCGAGGTTCTCCAGGGTCTCGGCCTCGCCGGCGGGGACGTTGCCGATCTCCAGGGCACGGGTCAGGTGAGCGCGGGCCTCGTCATGACGGCCCTGCAGGCGCAGCGCCATGCCGAGGTAGGTGTGGCCGTCGGCGTTGGGCGCCAGCGCCAGGGCCTGGGTGAAGTGCTCCACGGCCTCGTCGACCTCGCCCAGCTCGACGGCCAGCTGACCGAGGTTGTACAGGCCCGTGCTGACGCTGTCCTCCGAGCGCAGCATCTCCAGGCAGCGCAGCAGGGCGTCCTTCGCGGCACCGAGCTGACCGGAGCGGCGGTAGACGAGGCTGAGGTTGTTCAGCACGCCCGCCTCGGCGTCCTTGTCGCCCAGCGCGCGGTACAGCTCCACGGCCCGGCTGTGGTGGTCGACGGACCGCGCGTACTCGCCGAGCCGCAGGTAGAGGGTGCCGAGGTTCGCGTGCATCGCCGCCTCCGCCGGGCGGTGCGCGGACGCCTGGGCGGCCTGCAGGCCGTGGTGGGCGGTCGCGAGCCATTCGCCGACGTGCTGGCCGATCCACAGGTAGCCGCGCAGCGCGTCGGCCAGCTGGAACGCCACGGGGGCCGGGCCGTGCAGGGCGGCGTGCCGGATGGCGGCGGTCAGGTTCGGGCGTTCGGCGTCGAGCCACGCCAGCGCGTCGGCCTGCGTCGAGATCCGCGGCACCGGGCCCGACGCCGTCGACGGCAGCCGCAGGATGCCGGGGTAGAGCAGCTCGGCGCAGCGTTCTGCGCCGCGCACGTAGTGGTCGAGCAACGCCGTCAGCGCCGCCTGCTGCTCGGCCGGGGTGTCCAGCTCCGCCCGCAGCGACGCCGCGTAGTGCATCAGCTCGTCGTGGAACCGGTAGCGACCCGGAGCGGGCGACACCACCAGGTTCGCGATCACCAGCACCGTCAGCAGGCCCTCGGCGTCCACGTCGGCCAGCGCGGACGCGGCCTCCGCGGTGAAGTCCGGTCCCGGCACCAGCGACAGCAACCGGAACAACCGCTGCGGCGCCGGTGGCAGCGCGGCGTAGGCGAGCTCGATCGGCGAGCCCGAGATCGTCACGTCGTCGCGCCCGGCCAGGTACGCCGCCGCCACCCGCAGCGCCAGCGGCAGGTGCCCGCACCGCGCGGCCAGCTCCGCGTGCTCACCCGGTCCCAGCAGCTTCTCCAGCAACGCCACCGACTCGCCCGGCGTGAACACGTCCACCGGCACGGTCCGCGCGCCGTTCATGGCGATCAGCCCGCGCAGGTCGTCGCGCGAGGTCACGATCACCGGGCACGACGCCGTCCCCGGCAGCAGCGCCCGCACCTGGTCGGGCGCAGAGGCGTTGTCGAGCACCAGCAGCACCCGCCGGCCCGACAGCAACGACCGCAGCATCGTGCTCTGCTCGTCCGCGTCCGGCGGGATCTCGTCCGGCGGCACGCCCAGCGCCCGCAGGAACCGCGACAGCACGTCCACCCCGTCCGCGGGCGGGCCCAGCGCGTACCCGCGCAGGTCGACGTACAGCTGCCCGTCGGGGAACCGGTCCCGCAGCACGTGCGCCACCCGCACGGCCAGCGTCGTCTTGCCCACCCCCGGTGGCCCCGCCAGCGTCACGATCGGCACCGCGTTGCCCAGTGCCCCGGTGACCAGCGCCGTGATCCGCTCGACGTGCCGTTCCCGCCCGGTGAAGTCCGGGGTGTCCGCCGGCAGCTGCAGCGGTGACGGCGGCGCGCGGTCGGGTGCCCGTTCCGGCACCGGTGCCGCGAGCTCGGGTGAGCGGACCAGGATCGCCTGGTGCAACGCCCGCAGCTCGGCCGACGGGTCGATCCCGAGCTGCTCGTCCAGGGTCCGGTCGAGCTGCCGGAACGCCTCCAGCGCCTCCGCCTGCCGGCTGCTGCGGTACAGCGCGAGCATCAGCTGCCCCCAGAACCGCTCGCGCAACGGGTGGTCCCGCGTCAGCGCGAACAGCTCCGGCACCAGGTCCGCGTGGTTGCCCAGCGCGAGCTCCACGTCGACCCGCTGCTCGTGCACGGTCATCAGCAGCTCGGTCAACCGCGGCGCGTGCTCGGCGTACAACGTCTCCGAAGGCACGTCCGACAGCACCGGCCCGCGCCACAGCTCCAACGCTTCAGCAAACGCTTTCCGCGCCTTGACCAGGTCGTTCGCCGCCGCCGCACGTCCGCGTGCCGCCGCGTCGGCGAACCGGTGGACGTCCACGGCCAACGGGTCGATGCGCATCCGGTAGCCGTCGGCGGCGGTCTGGATCAGCGACGGGTCGCCCAGCGCCGCACGCAACCGCATCACGTACGTCTGCAACGTGCCCCGCGTCCGCGCGGGCGGCGCGTCACCCCACACGTGCTCGACCAGTTCCGTCACGGGCACCACGCGGTTGGGCCGCAGCAGCAGCGCCGCGAGCAACGCCCGGTGCTTGCCGGCGCGGAGCAGGACGGCGGAGTCGCCCAGGCGCACCTCCATCGGGCCGAGCAGCCGGAACTGCGGACCCGAGGTCATTGCCTTCCCCCTACGCGCGCCGGATGATCCCGTCTCACTCACAGCCTATTAGCGCGCTGTCGCCGAGTGACATCGGCGCGTCAGCGATACGTCAGCGCCGTCCGGCAGTCTTCTACTCGTCCCGGTCGGGGGGCCGGGGCAACAACACTTCTCGGGTTCCGCGGAAGTTCGCGGATCACGATCGCTGGGGGTCGAAAGGCCCAGGAGCTCTCTTCCAGCTCCTGGGCCTTTCGCGCTGTTCAGGACCTACTTCGCGTAGATCGCGTCGATGTCGGAGGCGTACGTGTTCGCCACGACCGACCGCTTCAGCTTCAGCGACGGCGTCATCTCGCCACCGGCCTCGGTGAAGTCCACCGGCAGCACGCGGAACTTGCGGATCGCCTCCGCCTTGGACACCGACCTGTTCGCCTCGTCCACCACGGCCTGGATCTCGGCCAGCAGGTCGGGGTCCTCGACCAGGTCGGGCACCTCGGCCGAGGCCGGCTTGCCGTGCGACTCCTTCCAGGCCGGGAAGAACTCCGGGTCGATCGTGATCAGCGCGCCGATGAACGGCTGCTTGTCGCCGACGACCATGCACTGCGAGATCAGCGGGTGCGCCCGGATGCGGTCCTCGAGCTGTGCGGGGGAGACGTTCTTGCCACCGGCGGTGACGATGATCTCCTTCTTGCGCCCGGTGATCCTCAGGAAGCCCTCGCCGTCGAGCTCGCCGATGTCACCGGTGTGGAACCAGCCGTCCTCCAGCGCCTCCTCGGTGGCGGCCTCGTTGTTCCAGTAGCCGGTGAAGACGATGTCGCCCTTGATGAGGATCTCGCCGTCCTCGGCGATGCGCACCGACGTGCCGGGCACCGGCAGGCCGACCGTGCCGACCTTCTCCTGGCCCTTGAACGTCACGCACGCCGCCGCCGACGTCTCGGTCAGGCCGTAGCCCTCGTAGACCGGGATGCCCGCGCCGCGGAAGAAGTGCGACAACCGGTCGCCCAGCGGCGCACCACCGGACACGGCGGCGACCGCGCGGCCACCGAGCGCGGCACGCAGCTTCGAGAACACCAGCTTGTCGAACACGGCGTGCTTGACCCGCAGGCCGAAGCCGGGGCCGCCGTCGTCGAGCGCCTGGCTGTAGGCGACCGAGGTGGCCTCGGCCGCGTCGAAGATCTTGCCCTTGCCGCCGGCGTGCGCCTTCTGCTTGGCGCCGTTGTAGACCTTCTCGAACACGCGCGGCACCGCGACGACGAACGTCGGGCGGAACTGGCCGAGGTCGCCGACGAGGTTCTGCACGTCCGCGGTGTGGCCCAGCGTGGCACGCGAGTACACGCACGCGAGGTACAGGGCACGCGCCAGGATGTGCGCGAGCGGCAGGAACAGCAGCAGCGAGTTGCCGGCCGCGAGGATCTCCGGGAACCGCGACAGCGCCGACCGCACCTCGGACAGCAGGTTGCGGTGCGTCAGCGTGCAGCCCTTGGGGCGGCCGGTGGTGCCGGAGGTGTAGACGAGCGTCGCCGTCTCGTCCGCCTTCACCTGGCCGCGGCGCTCGTGCACCTGCTCGTCGGTGATCTCGGCACCCAGCGCCGTCAGCTCGTCGACGGCGGGCGCGGAGCCCTCGATCTGCCACACGTGCCGCAGCTCGGGCAGCGTGCCGACGACCTCGTCGACCAGCGCGCGGTGCTGCGCGGCCTCGACGAACACCGCCTTCGCGCCCGAGTCGGACAGGATCCACTGGATCTGGCCTGCCGACGAGGTCTCGTAGATCGGCACGACCACGCCGCCCGCCGCCCAGATGGCGAAGTCGAGCAGCGACCACTCGTAGCGGGTCTTCGACACCAGGCCGACGCGGTCGCCGTGCTCCAGGCCGGCGGCGATCATGCCCTTGGCGACCGCCATCACCTGCGCGGCGAAGTCCCGCGCGGTGATGTCGACCCAGGTGCCGTCGACCTGCCTGCGGAAGCTGACGGCGTTGCCGAACCGTTCCGCGTTGGCCCACACCATGTCGGTGAGGTTCTCCTCAGGAGCCACTGCGGCGGTGGCGGGGACGCTGAACTCGCGCACGTCAACCTCCGTACGATGATTTGTTACTGGTGGGGAAACTTAGCGTGTGATTCCGGCGATACAAAGGTTGGTACGCCCTTCCGTTACCTTTTGACCCCATGGCCAGTGTGGACGTCGTCGACGAGACATTCCTGGCGGTCCCGCCCAGCGTGGTCGCCGCAGCCTTCTCCGTGCCGTCGTCGTGGCGGGCGTTCTGGCCGGACCTGGAGCTCGACGTCTACGCAGACCGGGGCCAGGAGGGCCTGCGCTGGACGGTGGGCGGCGCGCTCGTGGGGACCATGGAGGTCTGGCTCGAGCCGATGCTCGACGGCACCCTGCTGCACTACTTCCTCCGCGCTGATCCGCCCGCCGGGTCGCTCACCCCGCGCAGCGCGCGCCGTGAGGTGCAACGCCGCCAGCTCGCCGCCAAGTCCGTGGCACTCGGCCTCAAGCTGACCCTGGAGGACGGCCGTCCGGCCGGCTGCCCTCCGGCCGGGTGATCGACAGTGGCACATGTCTCGTGAAACCCCGGTGCGCCCGTTGAACTAGGTTGGGACCGTGCGGGTTCACGTGGTTTCGGATGTGCACGGCAACGCGGAGGCGCTGGCGCGTGCCGGTGACGGGGCGGACGCGCTCGTCGTGCTGGGCGACCTCATCGACTTCGTGGACTACTACGACCACTCCAAGGGCATCATGGGCCGCGTGTTCGGCCCGGAGAAGGTCGGGGTCTTCGCCGAGCTGCGCCGCGGCACCCGGCGCGCCGACACCGCGGGCTACGTCCGGTCCCTGTGGGACGGTCTGGACGACGCCCGCGCGGTCGTGGAGGAAGCGGTGCTGGAGCAGTACCACGCGTTGTTCGGGGCGATGTCCGCGCCGACGTACGCGACACCGGGCAATGTGGACAGTCCGCACCTGTGGCCGCGGTTCGCCCGCGACGGCGTGCACGTCGTCGACGGCGCCGCGGTGGAGATCGGCGGCCTGCGGTTCGGGTTCGCGGGCGGCGGGCTGCTCATGCCGGGACACGTGCGCAACCCCGACGCGCCCTGGTTCCCGTACCTGCGCACCGAGCAGGACATGGCGGCCGCGCTGGACCGGATGGGGGAGGTCGACGTGCTGTGCACGCACATCCCGCCGCAGGTCCCCGACCTGACCTACGACGTCGTCGCGCGCCGCCCGGAGTGGGGCTCGCGGCCGGCGCTGGACAAGATCGTGCGGGAACGCCCGCGCTGGTCGGTGTTCGGGCACGTGCACCAGCCGCTGGCCCGCCGGGTGCGCGTCGGCTACACCGAGTGCATCAACGTCGGGCACTTCCAGCGCAGCGGCAAGCCTCACGTCCTCAACTGGTAAAGACGCGAGTAGCCTCCTGTTCCATGGCCGACGAGTCCACTCAGTCCATCGTCATCGACGCGCCGCCTGAGAAGATCATGGCGATCATCGCGGACTTCCCGTCGTACCCGGACTGGGCGAACGGGATGAAGGAGGTCGAGGTCCTCGACACCCGCGACGACGGCCGCGCCGAGCAGGTGCGGTTCGCGATCGACCAGGGTCCCGTGAAGGACGAGTACACGCTGAGGTACGACTGGGCGCCCGACGGCCTCTCGGTGCGCTGGGACCTCGTCAAGGGCACCATGCAGAAGTCGCAGCACGGCAGCTACGTGCTGGAGCCGTCGGGGACCGGCACCAAGGTCACCTACACGCTGTCGGTGCAGCTGGTGATCCCGATGATCGGGCTGTTCCGCCGCAAGGCCGAGAAGCTGATCCTCGACACCGCGCTCAAGGAGCTCAAGAAGCGCGCGGAGAAGGCGGCTTGAGCCGGGTCCTGCTCTTCACCGGCAAGGGCGGGGTCGGCAAGACCACCCTGGCCGCCGCGACGGCGGCGACGCTCGCGGCGCACGGCCGCAAGGCGCTCGTGGTGTCGACCGATCCCGCGCACTCCCTGGGCGACGCGCTCGACGTGCGCCTGGGTGCCGCCCCGTCCGAAGTGGACGGTGCAGACGGCCTGTTCGCCTGCCAGATCGACCCCCGCGGACTCGTCGACGACGCCTGGGGTGATCTGCGCGGGCACCTGCGCACCGTGCTGGCCGGCGCCGGGGTCGACGAGCTCGACGCCGAGGAGCTGACCGTCCTGCCGGGCGTGGAGGAGCTCCTCGCGCTGGCGGAGGTGCGCAGGCTCGCCGCGGCCGGGCCGTGGGAGGTCGTGGTCGTCGACTGCGGTCCGACGGCGGAGACGCTGCGGCTGCTGTCGCTGCCCGAGGCGTTCGCCGGCTACCTGGAGAGGCTCTTCCCGACGCACCGGCGCGTGGTGCGCGGCCTGCTGGCCGGTGTCGCGGGTACCGGCACCGTCGAGAAGTGGGACGCGACGGCGGACGCGCTGAGCCGGCTGGCGGAGCGGCTGGACGCGCTGCGGTCGATGCTCGCGGACCCGTCCTCGTGCTCGGTGCGGCTGGTGCTCACGCCCGAACGCGTGGTCGCCGCGGAGACCCGGCGGACGCTGACCGCGTTGGCGCTGCAGGGGATCCGGGTCGACAGCGTGATCGCGAACCGGCTGGTGCCGTCACCGGGACCGGCGCGCGGCGCGGCCGCCACGTGGCTGCGGACCCGGCGGCACGAGCAGGACGCGGTGCTCGCCGAGCTGACCGGCATCGGCGAGATCCGCACGGTCGACCACCGCGCGTCCGAACCCGTGGGCGTGACGGCGTTGCTGGAGGTCGCGGCGCAGCTGTACGGCGACGAGGACCCGTTGCCCGGTGCCGCGGTGTCGGAGTCGCTGCTGGAGGTGTCGGGCAGCGGACGCGGGCTCGACGCCCGATACTCGCTGCGGATCGCGTTGCCGCTGGCCGATGACACGGAACTGGACCTTGCGCGCGTGGGCGACGACCTGGCGCTGACCGTCGATGGCCGGCGTCGGCTCGTGGCGCTGCCCTCGTTGCTGAGGCGCTGCATCGTGACCGGTGCGGAGATGGACTCGGCCGGCGTGACGGTGGGGTTCCGGCCGGACCCGGCGCTGTGGCGTTGACCCCGTGGCGCTGATCAGGAGTTTTTCATGACCGAGAACAACGGCAAGCTCGCCGAGGAGCTGCGGCTGCTCATCGACACCGCCGCCGAGCGCATGCAGCCGTGGCTGCAGCGCGTGGCCGAAGCGGGCGATGGCGCGCACGCGCCGGAGACGTGCGGCTGGTGCCCGGTGTGCAACGGCGTCGCACTGCTGCGCGGCGACCGTTCCGAGCTCGCCGCGAAGGCTGCGGAGCACGCCGCCGGGCTGGTGGCGGTGCTGCGGGCCGCTCTGCGCGAACCGGGCACGCCCGCACCGGCCGAACCGGCCGAACCCGCTGACGCCGGGCAGCGCGTTCAGCACATCAAGGTCGTCAGGAAGACCGACTAGTGCTCACCGTCGGAGTCGATATCGGGGGCACCAGTGTGCGCGCTGGTGTCGTGGACGCGCGTGGGTCCGTGCTCGACACCTCGCGCGCACCGACACCCGCTGGCGAACGTGCACTTGAAGACGCGCTCGTCGCCGCCGTGGAAGAGGTCGCGGCCCGGCACGCGGTGGACGCCGTCGGCCTCGCCGTCGCCGGGTTCATCGCCTCGGACCGCCGCACGGTGCGGTTCGCGCCGCACCTGGCGTGGCGGCAGATGAACGTCGCCGACCGCATGAGCGACCGCCTCGGCCTGCCCGTCGTGCTGGAACACGACGCGAACGCCGCCGCGCTGGCCGAACACCGCTTCGGTGCCGCTCGCGGCGCCAAGACCGCTGTTCTGGTGGCCATCGGGACCGGTATCGGCGCGGCCCTGCTGCTGGACGGCGAGGTGTTCCGCGGCGCGTACGGCGTTGCACCCGAGCTGGGTCATCTGCGCGTGGTGCCCGACGGCCGTCCGTGCCCGTGCGGCAAGAACGGCTGCTGGGAGCGCTACTGCAGCGGGACGGCGTTGAGTGCGACCGCCGTGGAGCTGCTGGCCAAGCACCCCGGCATCTCGACCGTGCTCGGCCGTGAGGCCGCAGGCGACTCACGCGCCGTGACGGGTCGTCGAGTCGCCGGTGCCGCACGCGACGGTGACCCGTTGGCGCAACGCGCGATGGCCGACCTGGCGCGCTGGCTCGGCGAGGGCCTGGCGCTGGTCGCCGACGTCTACGACCCCGAGGTGATCGTCATCGGGGGAGGGGTGTCGGAGTCGGCGCCGCTGTTCCTCGACGACGCCCGCGAGCGCTACGCCGCCGTCGTGACCGGCGCCGGTCACCGCCCGCTGGCCAGGATCCGCACCGCGCAGCTCGGCGACGACGCCGGCATCGTCGGTGCGGCGACCCTGGCCCGCGAGACGGTGTCGTCGATGGCCCGCAACCACCGCAGCCCCTGAGTCAGCTCTTCAGGGGGTCGTGGCCCCAGTTCATGAGCGAGTAGCGCCACCGGCTGCTCTCGATCTCGCTGGTGGGCTGGTCGGGCCGCTGGGCGAGGTGGCGGTGCACGTAGCCGACCACCTTGCGCATGTGCCCGTAGTCGTCATCGGTCAGATCGGCCTTCTTCGCCTGCAACAGCGCGACGATGCGGCGACCGGACGCGTGCCCGGTCGACTCGCCGCCGCTCTTGTCACCGACCTCCTTCGACTCGGCGGTGCCGAGCCACTTCTCCAGCTGGCTCGCGGTCATGTTCACGGCCTCGCCGAACTCCTTGCGCGTCTGCTCCTCGTCACCCACGTGCGTGTCCTCTCCTCCGTGTCGATCCCTGGCGGCCGGGTACCCGTGGTTACGCCGAACGACGCAACGCGACGAAGGGTCGGACGATGAGCGAGCACCCGTACAAGCCCGGCGACGAGGTCGAGTGGTCGAGCCACGGCAGCCGCACCCACGGCGAGGTGGAGGAGGAGATCACCACCGAGAAGCAGGCCGCCGGCCGGAAGGTGAAGGCGTCCGAGGACGAACCGCAGTACCGCGTCCGCAGCGCCAAGAGCGGCCGTGACGCCGTCCACAAGCCGAGCGCCCTCCACCCGCACTGCTCGTCGTCCTACGACTGACCGTCACTCGCCTCACCTTTGCAACGATTCTTTTGCGGACGTCGTCAAAAGACTCGTTGCAAAGCAGCAGGTCAGCTTGGGCTCGGCGGCGTCTGGTTACTGGTTGCGGCGGTAGCTGAGAGCTGTGGGGCTAGCTGAGGCCAGCTGATATATCGCGAGAAGAGTGTCGCGGCGAGCGTGTCGGGGTCTGTTCGCCCGCCGCGAACACTCGGTCCGAAATGCCCGGTTCTGCCTGTCGAGGGCCGCGGGACTGTCGGTCTTCGCGAGGAGAATGAAAGCAAGGGGTCCCCCTTCGCGGGGGACCCCTGCGTCAGCTCGGAGAAGCGGTGGTCTGGGCGTCAGCGGCCGAGCACGCGCAGGATGCGCGGCCGGCGGCGCTTGGCGCGGTCGGCGTCCTTCTTGCTCAGGGTCGCCAGGGCGCGGGCCATCATCAGGTGCTGCATCTGGTCCATGCCGGCACCATAAGCACGGCCGAAACGTTATCTGAAGGTGTGAGTGGCCGTTATCACGCCGTTACCGACCCGGCCGTGAGGCGTCACACCTGGGCGCCGTCGTCCCAGCCCGAGTCCGGCGGCGGGGTGTTGCGCATGCGCAGGATCAGCAGGCCGATGCCCGCGCACAGGGCCACGAGCGACAGCGGCGTGCCCAGGCTCGCGTGCAACCCGAAGAGCCCGGGGGCCACCAGCAGCACGATGCCCAGCACCAGGATCAGCAGCGCCACGATCGTCGAGGCGCGCAGCACCGGGAACGGCGGCGGCTCCGGCGGCACGTAGTGCTCGTCGGCTTCGGACCGGTCGCGGTCGTCGTCCTCCGGTTCGGAGAGCACGTCCTCGGCCGGGTCGTCCCGGTCCTCGGTCCGCGTCCTCACGTCCTCCGTGCCCGCCTCGTCGAGGTCGAGCCAGTCCTTGCCGACCCCGTCCCGCTCGAGACCCGCGACGATCTCGGCAAAGAGCTCGTCGACGTTCTCGGGGCCGTCGGTCGAGTCGCGCCGGGCGTTCATCCAGAGCCTCTCCATGTGCCGCAACCCTCTGACCCCTCATCGTTGCACGGAGCGGATGTGTTGCGGGTTACGGCAGTCGGCTCAGTCACGCCCGTGACGCACAACCGCGGGACTCGTTGTGTGAGCAGCGGTCGGCTCCGTAGGCTGGTTGCCGGGATCAAGGTTCGCGGGGTCTAGGGAGGCGCTTCCCAAAGTGCTGTACTGGTTGATGAAGCACGTCCTCCTGGGACCGGTTCTGCGGCTGTTCTTCCAGCCGAAGATCATCGAGGGCGCCGAGAACATCCCCAAGGAGGGTGGCGCCATCCTGGCGAGCAACCACCTCGCCGTCTCCGACTCGTTCTTCCTGCCGCTGATGCTGTCGCGGCGGGTCACCTTCCCCGCGAAGATCGAGTACTTCACCGGCACGGGGATCAAGGGCAAGCTGCAGAAGTGGTTCTTCTCCGGCGTCGGCCAGGTGCCGATCGACCGGTCCAGCGCCTCCGCCGCGCAGGGCGCCCTCGACACCGGTGTGCGGATCGTGCGCGAGGGCAAGCTGCTCGGCATCTACCCCGAGGGCACCCGTTCGCCCGACGCCCGCCTCTACAAGGGCAAGGTCGGGGTCGCGTGGATCGCGCTGGAGTCCGGTGCGCCGGTCATCCCCGTGGCGATGTTCGGCACGGACAAGGCCAACCCCATCGGCTCGAGGATGTGGAAGCCGCACCCGATCCGCATCAAGATCGGCAAGCCGCTCGACTTCTCGCGCTACGAGGGCCTGTCCGGCGACCGGTTCGTGCTGCGGTCGATCACCGACGAGATCATGTACGCGCTCATGGAGCTCTCCGGCCAGGAGTACGTCGACGTCTACGCGGCCAAGGCCAAGGAGCTGCCCGGCAACGCGTCCGAGCAGGGCGGGAAGGCCGACCGGGTGCCCGAGAAGAAGGCGAGCTGAGCGGCACCCTAGGGTGTCGCGGTGCGGTTCTTCTACGACTGTGAGTTCATCGAGGACGGGGTGACGATCGACCTGGTGTCGATCGGTGTGGTCGACGAGGAAGGCCGCGAGTTCTACGCCGTGTCCACCGAGTTCGACCCCGAGCGCGCGGGTCCGTGGGTGCGGCAGAACGTCCTCAACCAGCTGCCCTCACCCGCGGACAAGGCGTGGCGCAGCCGCGCCCGCATCCGCGAGGACCTGCTCGACTTCCTCGGCGCCCGCAACGCCGCGCGCGACGACGTCGAGCTGTGGGCGTGGTTCGCCGCCTACGACCACGTGGCGCTGGCGCAGCTGTGGGGCGCCATGCCGGCGTTGCCGCGCGCCCTGCCCCGGTTCACCCGCGACTTGCGGCAACGCTGGGACGACGTCGGCCGCCCCAAGCTGCCCGCCCCTCCCGCCGACGCCCACGACGCCCTGGCCGACGCGCGGCACAACCTCGCGCGCTGGAAGGTGATCGAGGAACACCGGCAGAAAACCGGTTTTCCGGTCCGGTAAGTGAGACCCGCATTGCTGCACCGATACAGCTCGTGAAAGTCTGCGTGACACAGAACACGAGAGATGGGGAAGCAGATGCGCATCGGTGTGCTCACTGGCGGTGGTGACTGCCCCGGTCTGAACGCCGTGATCCGGGCCGTGGTCCGCAAGGGCATCAAGGCACACGGCTGGGAGATCGTCGGGTTCCGCAACGGGTGGCAGGGCCCGATCGAGAACCTCACCAAGTCGATCGACCTCGCGGACGTCGAGGAGATCCTGACCCGCGGTGGCACGATCCTGGGCTCGTCGCGCACGAACCCCTACAAGGTCGAGGGCGGTGTCGACCGCATCCGCGAGACCATCGCGGCGAACAACGTCGACGCCATCATCGCGATCGGCGGCGAGGACACCCTCGGTGTCGCCAAGCGCCTGACCGACGACGGCATCGGCGTCGTCGGCGTGCCGAAGACGATCGACAACGACCTCGGCGCCACGGACTACACGTTCGGCTTCGACACGGCCGTCCACATCGCGACCGAGGCCATCGACCGCCTGCGCACCACGGCCGAGTCGCACCACCGTGCGCTCGTCGTCGAGGTCATGGGCCGGCACGCGGGCTGGATCGCGCTGCACTCCGGTCTCGCCGGTGGCGCGAACGTCATCCTCGTCCCGGAGCGCCCGTTCAGCGTCGACAAGGTCGTCGAGCACGTCGAGCGCCGCTTCGAGAGCGAGTTCGCGCCGATCATCGTCGTCGCCGAGGGTGCGATCCCCGAGGGCGGCGCCGAGGTGCTGCACTCCGGTGAGCGCGACGCGTTCGGCCACGTCCGCCTCGGCGGTGTCGGCCAGTGGCTCGCGGAGGAGATCGCGGACCGCACCGGCAAGGAGTCCCGCGCGGCCGTCCTCGGCCACATCCAGCGCGGTGGCACGCCGACCGCCTACGACCGCGTGCTCGCGACCCGCTTCGGCCTGCACGCCGTCGACGCCGTCGCCGCCGGTGACTTCGGCACCATGGTCGCGCTGCGCGGCACCGAGATCGTGCGCGTGAAGCTCTCCGAGGCCACGGCCGAGCTCAAGACCGTCCCGGCCGAGCGCTACGAAGAGGCCGAGGTCTTCTTCGGCGCCTGACCCGGTAGCTCACGGGCAACCGATATATCAGTTGTGCAAAAGACGTTTGCGGACGACCGCAAACGTCTTTTGCATGAGTGGCGATTTGTGCTGGTCAGAAGGCTTTGACGTCGAGGTAGGCGGCGAAGGTGCCGAGCCAGTGGTCAGCCATGTAGCCGTGGCCGCCGAACACGTAGGTCCACCCGGCTTCGCGGTGTGCGGCGGAGGCCGTGCGCGCCAGGTCCGCGTACCGGTGCCCGGCCGGCACCGCATCGGCGATCGCCTCCCAGTTCCAGGCGCGCGACAACGCGAGCCCGGCCAGGTGCGAGCCGTACGGGTCACTGGGGTCGTCGACCGGGAACGGCTCACGCAGCGACCGCCACCGTTCCGCGTCCAGCTCCGGCAGGTAGGCGTCGAGCCAGGCGGCGAACTCGCCGGTGCCCAGCGCGCGCCGCATCAGGTCGGCCGTCGTCAGCGCGGGGGACAGGAAGTCGGCGGCGTCCGGTTCGAACCCGCCGTACGCCTTCTCGTCGCCGTGCCAGCGCAACGCCGCCTCGGCGCACGCGGTGACCAGCTCGGTGTCGCCGTTCGCCTGAGCCGCGTCGAACACCAGCCCGGTCGCGAACGCCGTGTTGCTGTGCGTCCCCGTCCGGATCGGCAACCGGGCCGCCGAGACCCACTCCAGCCACCGGTCGCGCAGCACGTCCGCGATCGGCGCCACCGACCACGGCAGCCCGGACGACCGCAGCTCCGCGTCGAGCAGCAGCAACCACGCCCACCCGTAGGGCCGCTCCCAGTACCGGCCCGCCGGTGAGGCGAAGAACGCGGCCTCCACGGCGCAGTTGTCCTGCGTGATCAGCTTGTCCAGCACGTCCCGCGCCAGGTCCGCGCCCTCCAGCTCCGGCCGCAACCGCAGCAGCCGCACCGCGAGCCACGTCTGGTGCACGCAGGAGTGCCAGTCGAACGACCCGGCGAACACCGGGTGCAGCACCCGTTGCGGCACCAGCCGGTCGTCGTTGTCGATCACGTGGGTCCAGTGCACGGGGTGGTCGCGCTGGACGTTGTCGATCGCGATGGCCAGCAGCCGGGCCGCGGTGCGGTCATCCAATCGGGTGGCATTCATGTGGCAATCATGCAATGTGACGTCTCAACAGGGCAGAGGCCAGCTGCCGCTGCCGATCGTTGACAACTGACAGACGACCGGGCAAAGCCGCTCGTCAACCGGTCGTGGCCGCGGTCGTGATCTTCGGCGGGCGGCTGACAGGGCCGACCCGGTCTCTCAGTGTGGAACAACTAAGCTGAGCAGCGTGAACTGGACCGTGGACGTGCCCATCGACACGCTTCCCGAGCTTCCGCCGCTGCCTCCCGAGATGCGCAAGCGCCTGGACGACGCCCTGTCGCGCCCGGCCGCCCAGCAGCCGGAGTGGCCCGACGCCGAACAGGTGCGTCGTGTGCGGACGGTGCTCGAGAGCGTGCCGCCGATCACCGTGCCCGCCGAGATCGACCGGCTGCACACGCAACTGGCGCAGGTCGCGAACGGTCAGGCGTTTCTGCTGCAGGGTGGTGACTGCGCGGAGACGTTCGCGGACAACACCGAGCCGCACATCCGCGCGAACATCCGGACCCTGCTGCAGATGGCCGTGGTCCTGACCTACGGCGCGAGCCTGCCGGTGGTGAAGGTCGGCCGCATCGCCGGCCAGTACGCCAAGCCGCGTTCGTCGAACATCGACGCCCTCGGCCTGCCGTCCTACCGCGGCGACATCATCAACTCCCTGGTGGCCACGCCCGAGGCCCGTGTCCCGGACCCCGGTCGCATGATCCGCGCGTACGCCAACGCCGGTGCCGCGATGAACCTGCTGCGGGCGCTGACCGGCGCGGGTCTGGCCGACCTGCACCGCGTGCACGACTGGAACCGCGACTTCGTGCGCACCTCGCCCGCCGGTGAGCGCTACGAGGCGCTGGCCGGTGAGATCGACCGCGGCCTGCGGTTCATGTCGGCGTGCGGGGTCACCGACCAGTCGCTGCACGGCACCGAGATCTTCGCCTCGCACGAGGCGCTGCTGCTCGACTACGAGCGCGCCCTGCTGCGCCTGGACACCACCGGTGAGCAGCCCAGGCTGTACGACCTGTCGTCGCACTTCGTGTGGATCGGCGAGCGCACCCGCCAGCTCGACGGCGCGCACATCGCGTTCGCGGAGCTGCTGGCCAACCCGATCGGCCTGAAGATCGGCCCGTCGACGTCGCCGGAGATGGCCGTGGAGTACGTCGAGCGCCTCGACCCGCGGGGCGAACCGGGCCGCCTGACGCTCATCTCGCGCATGGGCAACCAGAAGGTCCGCGACGTGCTCCCGGCGATCGTGGAGAAGGTCGAGGCCAGCGGCCACAAGGTCATCTGGCAGTGCGACCCGATGCACGGCAACACCCACGAGTCGAGCACCGGCTACAAGACCCGCCACTTCGACCGCATCGTCGACGAGGTGCAGGGCTTCTTCGAGGTGCACCGGCGCCTGGGCACCCACCCCGGCGGCATCCACATCGAGCTGACCGGCGAGGACGTCACCGAGTGCCTGGGCGGCGCCCAGGAGATCTCCGACGCCGACCTGGCCGGCCGCTACGAGACGGCCTGCGACCCGCGCCTGAACACCCAGCAGTCACTGGAGCTGGCGTTCCTCGTCGCGGAGATGCTGCGCTCGTAGGTTTCCTGAAGACCGGCTGAAGAACGGAGGGCCCCGCGTCGAGAACGCGGGGCCCTCCGTGTTCTCACGGTCAGAGACCGATGATCGTGATCTCGGTACCGCGGCGCACCTTGCTGCGCGGCTGCGGGTCCTGGTTCACGACGGTCGCGTTGCCGCTCTTGTTGAACTCGACCTTGACCTTGAAGCCGAGGCGTTCGAGCTCCTCCTTGGCCTCGCGGACCTTCTTGCGGGTCACGTCCGGCACCTCGACCTCGCTGGTGTCCTCGAAGAACACCGTGACGCGCTTGCTCGACCCGACCTCCAGCACCGTGTTGGCCGCGGGATCGGTCCGGGTGACCCGCAGGTCGTCGGGGTTGCCGCCGTTCTGGCCCGCCTCCACCGGTTCGAGGCCCAGGCGCTGCAGCTCGGCGAACGCCTCGTCCCTCTTCTTGCCCTTCAGGTCCGGCACGGTCACCCGCGGCGCCGGGCCCTTGCTCAGCACCAGCGTGACCGGCTTGCCGATCTCCAGCGCCGTACCGGGCCGCGGGTCGAGCGCCACGACCTTGCCGATCGGCACGGTCTCGTGGAACGCGTCCTTCGCCGGGTCCTTGGTCGCCGTCAGACCGACCGCCTCGACCTCCTTGGTCGCGACCTCCACCTCGACGCCGACGGTCACGAACGGCACGACCGGCTTGCCCCGCGACACGATGAGCTTCACCGACTCGCTCTTGCGCATCTCGGTGCCGTTGCCCGGCTCGGTGCGGATGACCTGACCCAGCGGCACCGTGTTCGACGGCTCCCGCACGACCAGCGGCGTGAGGTCGGCGCTCGACAGCAACCGGGTCGCGTTCGTCTCCGACTGACCCGACACCTCCGGCACGGTCGTCCAGCGGCCCGCGCTGAGGTACCAGGAGAACAGCCCGGCGATCAGCACCAGCACCGCGGCAACGGACCCCCAGATGGTCATCAGCCGCTTCTTGCGCTTGCGCTCCTCCTCGGCCGCGTCGACCTTCTTCTTGCGCTCAGGGGGGCGCCGGCGGGGCGGTTCGGGCCGCTGCATCGTGCGGGTGGCCGTCGCGGCCGGAGGAGGGCCGGTGTTGACCGTCGTCATCGCCGGCTTGCGCACCGGCGTCGTCGCCTCGGCCACGGCCACCGGCGTCACACCGACGGCCACCGGGACGGGGCGCATCACGACGGTCCTGTCGTTCTCGGGCGCCGTACCGGGAACGGGCACCGGCTGCGGCGTCAGGCCCAGCTCCGCGCCCACGCGTTCGAGCTCGGCGAGGAACGCGTCCGCGTTCGCCGGCCGCAGCGCAGGGTCGCGCCGCGTCGCCTTGCGCACGAGCGTGTCCAGGGCCAGTGGGATCTCGGGGATCGACGGGACGTCCGAGGTCACGTGCCGGTAAGCGACGGAGATGGGGGTCTCGCCGCGGTAGGGCGCCTGCCCGGCCAGCATCTCGTAGAGCACGATCCCGGCCGAGTACACGTCACTGCGCGCGTCCGCCGAACCCGTCTCCACCTGTTCGGGTGAAAGGTAGGCGACGGTGCCGAGGATCTCGCTGTCGCTGGTGATGCCGTTCTCACCGATCGCCCGCGCCAGCCCGAAGTCGGCGACCTTCACCTGGCCGGCCGACCCGATCAGCACGTTCTCCGGCTTCACGTCGCGGTGCACCAGGCCGGCGCGGTGGGCCGCACCCAGCGCGGACAGCACCGGGCCCAGCACGCTGAGCGCCGTGGCGGGAGGGAGCTTGCCGCGCTGGTTGAGCAGGTCGCGGAGGTTGCCGCCGTCGATCAGCTCCATGACCAGGTACACCTGGTCACCGTCGACGCCCTGGTCGTGCACCGACACCACGGCCGGGTGGTGCAGCTGCGCCGACGCACGCGCCTCGCGTTCGAAGCGCGCGACGAAAGCGGGGTCCGCGGTCAGGCGCGGATCCATCACCTTCACGGCGACCTCGCGGTCAAGGCGGGTGTCGCGACCTCGATAGACAGTGGACATGCCACCGCGCGCGAGCACGGAGTCCACCCGGTAGCGCTGCTCCAGCAGTCCACCCATCACGTTCGAAACCGACCTCTCCACAGTGCGAGATGGTAAAGCTCAGGATGACCCGGTTGGCGGAAGGGCGTTCACAGTTGAGTTATGGCATCGTGACCCCCGTGAGTGCGATTCCTGCCGCTGCGGATGTACTGGCTGCCGACCTGGAGGTTCTTCCCCTCCCGGAGGTGGCCGACCGATTGGGACTTCCGGTCACCCGGGTCCACCAAATGCTGCGCGACGGGCAGCTGCTCGCCGAGCGGCGCGACGGCGTCCTCGTCGTTCCCGAAGCCTTCCTCGCCGCCGCGGGGGTGGTGAAGGGGCTGCCCGGCACCATCACGGTGCTGCGCGACCAGGGCTTCTCGACGAACGAGATCCTGCGCTGGCTGTTCGCGGAGGACGACAGCCTCCCCGGCACTCCGATCGAAGCATTGCGCGGAGACCGTGGGCGTGAGGTGAAGCGACGCGCCCAGGCGATGGGCTTCTAGATCACCCGATGTGGCGGTTCCGGGCGTCTCCGCAGACCAGAGGCGTCCGGAACCCCTGACCCGACGTGCCAGCCCGCGACGCCGAACGCCGCCGGGTAACGCCGGCCTCATCCGGTGGACGCTCGGGCGAGCACCACCCGGCCTGCTGTGCCGGCGCTCATTCGTAGCGGGTGGACAGGCCGAACGGGTCCGGCTTCACCAGCGACCTCGCCGCGAGCGCAGACACCAGCAACGCGAAGAACAGGTAGCCCCACGAGTACAGCGCGGTGTCGCCGTTGGGGAACGTCACCAGCAGCAGGAACACCGAGGCCAGCGACACCGCCACCAGCGCGCCCGTGGTCCACGCGAACCCGGCGGCCAGCGCCAGCGGCCAGCTGAAGTACCACGGCAGCGTGGCGGGGGACAGCAGCGCGACCGCCAGCATCGTCACCGCGCCGCGGCGGATGGCGTTGCGGACCTCGCCGTCGCGCGACGCCCACCACTGCGTGTACGCGATCCAGACGAGCACGATCGACCCGAGGGCCCGTGCGACGCCGAGGAAGATGCCGCCATCGACGTAGACGAACCAGTTGACGACCATCCGCACGAAGTCGCCGACCGCGCTCGGGACCGACAGCCAGTTGATGATCATCGACGAGCTGCGCAGCGCCGGGATCCAGCCGAGGCCCACCCCCGCGACGAGCGTGCACGCGAGGAACGCCCCGGCGAACGCCGCCACACCGGGCAGCAGCGCCTTGCGGAACCGGGCGCGCTTGTCGCCCTCCAGCCGCGCCGCCCAGATCCACACCAGGAACGGCACGACCACGACCGCCGTCGCCTTCACCGAGAACGCGAGGCCGAGCAGCACGAAACCCAGCACGTGCCTGCGGTCGAGCACCAGCAGCACACCGGCGGCCATCAGCCCGATCATCAGCAGGTCGTTGTGCGCGCCGCCGACCAGGTGGATCAGCAGCAGCGGGTTGGCCGCCACCAGCCACAGCGCGATCGCCGACTTCCCGCCCAGGTGCCGCGCGATGCCGGGCAGCGCCCAGCACAGCAGCACCAGCCCGCCGGCCAGTGCGAAGCGCATCGCGACGACGCCGAGGATCACGCTCGCGTCGGTCGCCCACACGATCGCCTTCGCGACCAGGATGAACAGCGGCCCGTACGGTGCCGGCGTGTGCTGCCAGACCCAGCTGACGTTGTCGCTCAGGGTGCTCTGCAGCACCGCGGGCCCGACCTCGTACGGGTCGTAGCCGGTCAGCGCGAGCTGGCCCTGCGCGAGGTAGCTGTAGATGTCCTTGCTGAACAGCGGCGGTGCGAACAGCAACGGCAACGTCCACACCGTCACCGCGACCAGCACCGCGAAGTCGCCGATCTCGCCCCACCGCACGAGGCGGCCCAGGCGGACCCACGCCCAGATGACGAGGCCCAGGCCGATGTAGAGCACCATGTTGGCCAGGTCGTGGCCGTGGCCGTAGCGCAGCCAGCTCAGCCCGACCCTCGTGAGCAGCGGGTCCCGTTGCAGGATCGCGCCCGCGCCCATTCCGCCCAGCGCGATCAGCGCGACGCCCAGCAGGCCGAGCATGGTCGTGCGGATGGGGATGGCGTAGGGGTTCTTCTCGAGCACAGCTTCAAGAGGCTCCTGTGGAGACACCTCGGAGCTCGTGCGGGGAAGGGACGGGGTTGCAGCCATCGCCCGAACATCGTTGCACAAGGCGCGGAAGCGTCAGCAAGCAACGGCCCCCACTGGTCACGAGGAGTTAATCAGCGCACACGGCCGACGAGCGGCGGTCGTCCTCAGAAGGTCCGCTTCGTCGAGCTGATCGCGAGCTCGGCGAGCTTCGCGGCGGCCGGTTCCGCGACGGGGGCGTCGTCGAGCGCGGCGAGGGCGCTCTTGGTGAGGTCCTCGATGCGTTCCTCGACGGCGTCGACGGCGCCGACCTCGACGAGCTGGCGGCGGACCTCCTCGACGGTGGCGAGATCGAGGTCCGGCTTGCCGAGCGCGATGTCCAACACATCGGCACCGAACTGCATGCCCAGCGCCACGAGCAGGGTGCGCTTGCCCTCGGCGAGGTCGTCGCCCGCGGGTTTGCCGGTCACCCCGGGGTCGCCGAACACGCCGAGCAGGTCGTCGCGCAGCTGGAACGCGACGCCGATGTCGGCGCCGAACGCCCGCAGCCCGTCGACCAGCTCCGGTGAGCCGCCGGCCATCGCCGCGCCCATGTGCAGCGGCCGTTCGACGGTGTAGGCGGCGGTCTTGAGCCGGTCGATCCGCACCGCCGCGTCCGCCGACGAGTCGCCCCGCGCCTGCGTGAGGACGTCGAGGTACTGGCCGGCGAGCATCTCGGTGCGCATGTCCCGCCACGGCTCGCTCAGCCGGCGCAGCACGTCCGACGGCAGCCCGGCGGCGAAGAGCATGTCGTCGGCCCAGGCCAGTGCGATGTCACCGATGAGCACCGCCGCCGACATGCCGAACCGCTCCGGCGAACCGAGCCAGCCCTGCTCGCGGTGCCGCTCGCCGAACGCGATGTGCACGGTCGGCTTGCCCCGGCGCACCGAGGAGGCGTCCATCAGGTCGTCGTGGATCAACGCGCACGCCTGGATCAGCTCCAGCGAGCTGACCGCGGTGAGCACCTCACCGGCGAGCTCGCCGTCGGGGTCGCCCCCCGCCGCGCGCCACCCCCACCACGCGTAGGTCGGGCGGATGCGCTTGCCGCCGCCCAGCACGAACCCGGACAGCGCGTCCACCGCGCTCGCGAAGCTCGGGTCCATCGCCTCGCCCGACGCGCGCCGGGAGGCCAGGTACGTGGTCAGCGCTTCTTCGACGTGCGCGGGCAGTGCGACGTCGACGGGGTGGTGGGACACCCCTCCATGGTCCGCTGTGTCGGGTGCCACCCGCACGTCGGGGCGACCCCGTCCACATCGTGAGCCACCGTCCCACCAGGCGGACGACCCATTAGGGTGGGGACCATGACGTCGGTGGTGGAGCGGCTGCAGGGGCAGTCCCCCAAGTTCTCGGTCGAGTTCCTCCCGCCGAGGAACGCGGACGACGAGCGCGTCCTGTGGACCGCCGTGCGCGAGCTGGAGGCGTTCGACCCGGCGTTCGTCTCGATCACCTACGGCGCCGGCGGTTCGAGCCGCGACCGCACGATCCGCGCCACCGCCCGCGTCGCCCAGGAGACGACGCTGCTGCCGGTCGCCCACCTCACCGCCGTCGACCACTCGGTGGCCGAGCTGCGCAACGTCATCGGCTGGTACGCGGCGGTCGGCGTGCGCAACGTGCTGGCGCTGCGCGGCGACCCCCCTGGCGACCCGATGGGCGAGTGGGTCGCGCACCCGCAGGGCCTGACCTACGCGGAGGAGCTCGTGCGGCTCGTGCGCGAGCTCGGCGACTTCTGCGTGGGCGTGGCGGCGTTCCCGTACGGGCACCCGCGCTCCGGTGACCTCGCGACCGACGTGAAGTTCCTGGTGCGCAAGCTGAACGCCGGCGCGGACTACGCGGTGGCGCAGCTGTTCCACGAACCGGAGCCGTTCCTGCGGATGCGCGACAGCGTGGCGGCGACGGGCTGCACGGCGACGTTGCTGCCGGGGATCATGCCGATCCTGTCGCCGCGCGCGCTCACGAAGATCGTGGAGCTGTCCGGCGCCGACCTGCCGGTGGAGCTGGCACGCCGGCTGGACCGCTACGCCGACGACCCGGCCGGGTTCCGCGCGACCGGCATCGACATCGCCACCGAGATGTGCCGGCGCCTGCTCGACGAGGGCGTGCCGGCGCTGCACTTCTACACGATGAACCGGGCCAAGGCGACGCGCGAGGTCCTGGGCCGCCTGGGCCTGGTGACGCGCGCCTAGACCGTCACGTTGCGCTTGTGCGCGAGGAGCGCGAGCACGACGACGATCAGCGCCGCACCGCCGGTGAGACCCGCGACGAGCAACACCCAGCCGAGGAACGAGCTGGAGTTCTCGCCCGCGTACTGCACGGTGGCCTGCAGCATCGACGCCTGACCGGGTTTCGGAGACCACGCGATCGTGTTGTTCTCCTCCTCCCGGCCGTTGGTGTTCACGACCCGGCCGGGGAAGCTGACCTTGACCTGGATGTCCGCGCGTTCCACCGGCACCTGGGTCAGGTCGACCGAGCCCGACAGCGTGACCAGGTCGCCGGAGCGCCGGAAGTTCAGGCTGTAGCGGCTGTTCGACGAGCTGGTGGCGGTGGAGAGCGTGCGCATCTCCTCGAACGACAACCCGTTGAAGAACAGCTGCGTGCCCGCGTACGACTCCACCCGGTACGGCTTGGTGGTGACGCGGCTCGCGAGCTCCGGCGGCACCTTGAGCTGGGGACCGGGGTCGTTGTCCTGCGTGGGCGGGGTGGCCGCGACGATCTCACCCGAGACGCGGTCGTCGTCGGACACGGCCATCGCCGCGTACACGCGAACGCAACCGCTCAACGAGAACAGGGTGAGCAGCAGGAAGACCGGCACGAGCAGTGCCGAGGATCTACGCACGGCGGACATCCTGCCAGGACGGCCGGGACGACGCAGTCCCTCCTTTGGTCGTGAGCTTGACTAACTACCTTTTGGCGTCGATCACCGCGAGGTAGCGTCTGCGGCCATGGCATCCGTGCACGACATCAGCAACAAGTTCGTCACCGACCACGTGGCGCTCGACCCCATCACGGCCACCAGCCTGGGCTTCGCCGGTTCCGACGACCAGCTGACGGACTTCTCCCCGGAAGGGCACGCGGCACGCGACGAGGTCGCCGCCCGCGCACTCGCCGACATCACGGCCGCCGACCCCGCGGATGCTTCCGAAGCGGCGGCGAAAGCCGTGTTCCAGGAACGGGTCGGCCTCGAACGCGAGCTGTACGCCGCCGGCCTCACCGAATCCTCGCTGAACGTGATCGCGAGCCCCATCCAGTCGGTGCGCGACATCTTCGACCAGATGCCGACCGACACGCCCGGGCAATGGGCCACGATCGGGCGGCGTCTCGCGGCGGTACCTGCCTCCCTGTCCGGTCTGCGGGCCTCGCTGTCGGCCGCCGCGGCCCGCGGGAACGTGTCCGCGCTGCGCCAGGTGACCAAGGTGGCCGACCAGTGCGACACGTGGGCCGGCACGTTCTTCGGCTCCTTCGTCGCCAAGGCGGACGTCCCCGGCTCGGTGCGCGCCGACCTCGACTCCGGCGCCGCGGCCGCGTCCGCCGCTTACGCCGACTTCGCCTCGTTCCTGCGCACGTCGCTGGCACCGCTCGCACCCGAGAAGGACGCCGTCGGCGAGGAGCGCTACCGCCTCGGCTCCCGCTACTTCACCGGCTCGAAGCTCGACCTGGCCGAGGCCTACGCGTGGGGCTGGGAGGAGTTCCTCTCCATCGAGGCGGAGATGAAGGAGGTCGCGGCACGGCTCAAGCCCGGCGCCTCGCTCGCGGAGACGGCGGCGTACCTCGACGAGCACCCCCGCTACCAGGTGCACGGCCAGGACGGCCTGCGGGCGTGGATGCAGGAGCTGTCCGACAAGGCCCTGCTCGACCTGCGCGACGTGCACTTCGACCTGCCGGACGCGCTGATGAACCTCGAGTGCAAGATCGCCCCGCCCGGCGGTGGCGTCGGCGCCTACTACACGCCGCCGACCGCGGACTTCTCCCGGCCCGGCCGCATGTGGTGGTCGGTCGCCGAGGGCAAGACGGTGTTCCCGACGTGGCGGGAGACCTCGACGGTCTACCACGAGGGCGTGCCGGGGCACCACCTCCAGTGCGCGACGGCGGTGTACCAGTCGGAGAGCTTGAACGACTTCCAGCGCCTCATGTGCTGGGTGTCGGGTCACGGCGAGGGCTGGGCGCTGTACTCGGAACGCCTCATGCGCGAGCTCGGCTACCTCGACGACGACGGCGACCTGCTCGGCATGCTCGACGCGCACCTGTTCCGCGCCGCCCGCGTCATCATCGACATCGGCATGCACCTGGAGCTGGAGATCCCGCAGGGGACCGGGTTCCACCCCGGTGAGCGCTGGACGCCCGAGCTGGGCCTGGAGTTCATGCTCACCAGGACGCTGACCGAGGCCGCGCACGTCCACGACGAGATCGACCGCTACCTCGGCTGGCCCGGCCAGGCCCCGGCGTACAAGATCGGCGAACGCCTCTGGCTCGCCGCCCGCGAGGACGCCCGTGCCCGCAAGGGCGCGGACTTCGACCTCAAGCAGTTCCACCAGCAGTCGCTGGAGATGGGCTCGATGGGCCTCGACACCCTCCGCGAACGCCTCGCCGCGCTGTAGCCGCGTTCAGCAAGCGATGTGCGATGTGCGATATCCGGTATACCGGCGTGAGCACCGGCTGCGCCCAGCTCACTGATATACCGGATATCGCACATCGGTGGTGTGCAACGCCACACCGGTCAGGACACGGCGGCGGCCCACCGCACGCGGACGCGGTTGGTGAACGGGTCGGCGTCATCGGTGCGCACGAACTCCAGCCACGGCCCGCCGGCCTCCGGCCGCACCGAGGCGAACCCGTCCCCGCTGCGCACCACCGGGTGCCCGGTCGCCCGCGCCGCCGCGAGCGGGTCGTGCGCGTCGACGACCACCGCCGCGATCGCACCGGTGTACTCGGGACGAGGTTCGAGCACGCAGAACTCGTTGCCCTGCGGGTCTCTCAGCACCACCCACGGCACATCGCGCTGTCCGACGTCGGCGTGCTCGGCACCCAGTTCCACCGCCCGCGCCACGATGTCCGCCTGGTTCTGCGGCGAGGTCGACGCCAGGTCGAGGTGCACCCGGTTCTTCTCGATCTTCGGCGCGTCGCTCCACACGAACGTCAGCTCGACCTCGTCGCCCGCGAGCTCGGACCAGAACGCCGCCAGCGCGGAGGGATCTGCGGCGTCGAACGTGATTTCCACTCATACGAGGGTACTGTCTCGCGGGTGACGAAGCTGGTGCTCGGACCGCTCCTCAGGTACGTCGACTCGACCTCGGCCACGGTGTGGGTCGAGACGGACGCGGCGTGTGAGGTGACCATCGCCGGCCACACGGCGAGGACGTTCCAGGTGGGCCGCCAGCACTACGCCCTGGTGCGCATCGAGAACCTGGGGCCCCGCACCGAGTACGACGTCCGGCTCGACCGCGAGCTGGTCTGGCCGGAGCCGGGCAGCGACTTCCCGAAACCGGTCATCCGCACCGGCCGGGTGCGCCGCATCGCGTTCGGTTCCTGCCGCGCCGCCCCCGACCAGCCGCTGGGCCCCGACGCCCTCGACGCCTTCGCGCAACGGCTGATGCGCCAGCCGGAGGAGGAGTGGCCGCAGGCGTTGCTCCTGCTGGGAGACCAGGTCTACGCCGACGAACCGACCGAGGGCACCAAGCAGTGGCTGCGCGAGCACCGCCGCGGTTCGGAGGAACCCGACGGCGAGGTCGTGCACTTCTCCGAGTACGCCCGGCTCTACCACGAGACCTGGGGCGACCCGGAGATCCGCTGGCTGCTGTCGGTCGTGCCGACGTCGATGATCTTCGACGACCACGACGTGCGCGACGACTGGAACACCTCCTCCGCCTGGAAGCAGCGGATGCAGGACAAGCCGTGGTGGCGCGACCGCATCCGCGGCGCGCTGTCCTCGTACTGGGTGTACCAGCACATCGGCAACCTCGCCCCGGACGAGCTCGCCCGCGATCCCTTGTACGCCAAGGTGAAGGCACAGGGCACCGACGTGCAGCCGATGCTGGAGGAGTTCGCCGAGCAGGCCGACAAGGAGAACGAGGGCCGCAAGTCCACGCGGTGGAGCTACCGGCGCGACTTCGACCGCATCCGGCTGCTGATGATCGACACGCGCTGCGGTCGCATCCTGGAGGACGACCGCAGGCAGATGGTCAGCGACGCGGAGTTCGAATGGCTCGAACGCAACTCCGAGGGCGACTACGACCACCTGCTGATCGGCTCGTCGCTGCCGTGGCTGATGCCGCACGCCCTCAGCCACTTCCAGTCCATCAACGAGGTCGGCGCGCGCAAACCCGGCTGGCAGGGCAAAGCCGCCGAGCAGGTCCGCCAGGTGCTCGACCTGGAGCACTGGCCCGCGTTCCGCGAGTCGTTCGACCGGCTGACCCGGATGATCCGCAACGCGGCCGACAACGGCTGCGCCACCGTGAACGTGCTGTCCGGCGACGTCCACCACAGCTACGTCGCCGAAGCCGACTTCCCCGTGCCCGCCAAGGCAACGGTGACGCAGCTCGTGTGCTCGCCGGTGCACAACGAGGCGCCCAAGGCGTTGCGCCCGGCGTTCCGGCTGTCGTGGTCACGCGGCGCCGGACGGGTGTTCCGCCGGCTCGCCACGTTCGCCGGTGTGCCGGAGGACGTCGTGCGGTGGCGCAAGACCACCGGCCCGCACTTCGGGAACTCCGTGGCACTGCTGGACTTCGACGGCCGCCGCGCCCGCTACCGGCTGATCTCGGCAGCGGGCGGGGAGACCGCCTCGGTGTCACTTGGTCGCGAGCCGCAGTAGCGCCCACAGCTGCGCGATGGCGTCGTGGTCGCCGTAGACCTCGATCATCCGGTCGGGCAGGCGACCCCACAGCCAGCGGTACATCGTCATCGGGCTCGCCGTCACCAGTGCGTCGGCGTGGTCGGCCTCCTCCGGTTCGACCCGCCACGCCGAAGCGCCCTGCGGCCCGCACCGGGTGAGCCACACGTGGTCCTCGACGCGCACGGCGACCAGCTCGTCACGCGACCCCCGCACACCGAGGGTGTCGAGCTTGTGCCCCAGCCACAACGTGAGCACCTCGTCGACGCCGTCGAGCGCGACCTCGTCGCCGACCGGACCGGCCGCCATGCCCGCGGCGCCCTGCACGTCCATGCGGTGCACCGTGGTCTCGTGCGCGAGCCGGCGCCGCCAGAAACCGTAGTTCCGCTGTTCGGGCCACCACGTCGCGCACGGCTCGTCCTCGTCGTGCGCGGCGAGCTCCGCGATCACGGCCTCGGCGCCCGAACGCGTGAAGTCCAGCAGGTCCTGCCCGTCCGCGGGGTGGCGCTGCCACTGCCGCGGCTCCTCCCCGACGCGCAGGTACTCCGACGTCCAGTGGTAGCCGCTGCCGACGTGCCGCACGGTCTCGCCCAGGTTCAGGCCGGGACAGGCGGGCACGCCCTTGTGCGTGGGCTGGCCGAGCGCGGACATGACGAGCAGATCAGCCTCACGCCGCAACACTTCCAGTGCGTTCACCGCCTGCCCTCGTTCATCACGTGACCCACCAGACCGACGAACTGCTCGGTCTGCCTCACCAAGTCGTCGGCCGTGCGCGCGTTGACGTGGCGTGTGATCCCCGCGAGCACAGCGGCGCGCGTCGAGGACCACTCCGCGAAGAACGCCGCCCACTCCCGCATCTCCGGTGCTATCGCGGCAAGCAACACCCACGCGCTCGTAGGCCTGGAACGCCCGCGGTGCGGGCGTCCGCGCAACGCGAGCACCGCCGCCGCGGCGCGCAGAGCGGCCAGGTAGGCGGCGGCGAACCGCTCCGGTGGGTCGGGGGTGCGTTCCGCCTCGGCGAGCGAGTCGCGTGCCTGCTGCAGCAACGCGAGCGCTGAAGCGGGGGGCAAGGGGATCGGGAAGGCTGGTGCTGACATCTCGGCCTCCTCGTGGCGTCGGTGAACGACGTCTCCGCCGAGGGGAAGCCGGCGGCTCTCGGAGGTGGGGTGCTTCCCCCACCCCACCTCCGAGGCATTGTGCGACTCGAACACATGTTCGAGCCCTCTCCAGCGTAGCTCCCGGCCGATGGATTCCTCAACCCGGCCCACCGCTCAGCGCCCGCTCGTGGTCTGATGGTGTGGTGAGTGCTGTCGAAAACCCTGCGGAGCACCCCGGGATCCGCAAAGTCGCCGCCGCTCTGCCGCCCGCCGCCGCGGCGCGCATCGTCGTGCTGTCCGACGCGGTGCGCACGGCGGCCGCCGCAGCCGAGGCGGTGGGGGTACCGGTGGGCGCGATCGCGAACAGCCTGCTGTTCGCCGCCGTCCGCGACGGCGTCGCGACCCCGCTGCTGGTGCTGACCTCCGGCGCGCACCGCGCGGACACCGCGCTGGTGGCCGGGCTGGTGGGCGCGGACGCGGTCAAGCGCGCCGACCCCGACTTCGTGCGCGAGCACACGGGCCAGGTGATCGGCGGCGTCTCCCCGGTCGGGCACCCGGCGCCGATCGAGACGCTGGTCGACGAGTCGCTGTCGGGCTACGAGGAGGTCTGGGCCGCCGCCGGGCACCCCCGTGCCGTGTACCCCACGACGTTCGCGGAGCTGGTCGAGCTGACCGGCGGCCGCGTGGCGGTGGTCGCGCAATGACCGCGTCGCCACGCCTGGAGCGCATCGTCGAGATGAGCGCCGCCGAGCTGAACGTGCGACTGAGCGAGGCGCTCGAGCTGTACGTGACCGCGATGAACTACCCGCCCGGCACCGTCGAGCAGCGCGCCCCGATGTGGCTCGCGCACATGATGCGCGAGGACTGGCGCTGCGTGGTCGCGGTGGGGGAGCAGGACGAGCTCGTCGGCATCGGCTACGGCTACCGCGGCGCCACCGGGCAGTGGTGGCACGAACAGGTGCGGCGCGGCCTCATGGCCGTCTCGTCGCCCTCGGTCGTCGACGAGTGGCTCCAGGACTACTTCGAGCTCACCGAGCTGCACGTGCTGCCGCGCGCCCAGGGTCGTGGCCTCGGCGAGGAGCTGCTGCGCAGGCTGCTGGACGGCGTTTCCTCCTCGCGCGTGCTGCTGTCCACCCCCGAAGGCCCGAGCAAGGCGTGGAAGCTGTACCGCCGCGTCGGGTTCCAGGACGTGCTGCGGCACTACCAGTTCACCGGCGACCCGCGCCCGTTCGCCGTGCTCGGCCGGATTCTGCCGGTCACCTAGCTCTACGTCGTCCCACTTCCCGGCCGCAGCACACCTCGTGCTGCGGCCGGTTGCGTTTGCCTGTGACCCACCCTACTCTCACCAATATGCAATATATTGGATATGGGTCGCTGAAAGAGCGAGCTGCGGCAGAGATCAGGTCGGCGATCGTGCGCGGCGACCTCGAACCGGGCACCGCCATCAAGGACGTCGAGCTGGCCCAGAAACTCGGCCTCTCCCGCACCCCGGTGCGCGAAGCCCTGGCGACCCTCACCGACGAAGGCCTCGTCGAGACCAAACCACACGCCTACACCCGCGTCACCGCACTGGAAGCAGAACCCGTGCGCGACGCCCTCGTCGTCGTCCAGACGATGCACGCCCTCGCCGCCGGCCTCGCCGTCCCCCGGATGACCGACGACGACTTCACCGCCATGCACACCGCCAACAAGGCGTTCAAGAAGGCCCTCGACGCCAACGACGCCGTAGCCGCCCTCGCCGCCGACGACGAGTTCCACGCCGTCGCCGTCCACCGCTGCGACAACTTCGCGATCACCGCCACCATCGACCGCTTCACCCCACTCGTCCGCCGCGCCGAGCACAACCGCTTCTCGTCCCCCCACGCCCGCCACTCGGTGACCCAGCACCAGCAGATCATCGAGGCCTGCGAACGACGCGACGACAAGCAGGCCGCTCTTCTCGTGGACGAGAACTGGGGCACCCTCCTGGAGGAGCTGTGAACAGGTTCCCGCTGCTCTTCGGCCCGTCCCCGGTCCACCGCCTCGACCGCCTGACCGCCCACCTCGGCGGCGCCGCGATCTGGGCCAAGCGCGAGGACTGCAACTCCGGCCTCGCCTACGGCGGCAACAAGACCCGCAAACTCGAGTACCTCGTCGCCGACGCCCTCGCCACCGGCTGCGACACCCTCGTCTCCATCGGCGGCATCCAGTCCAACCACACCCGCCAGGTGGCCGCCGCAGCCGCCCGCGCCGGCCTCAAAGCCGTGCTGGTGCAGGAAAGCTGGGTCGACTGGACCGACACCGGCCACGACCGCGTGGGCAACATCCTGCTGAGCCGCATGATGGGCGCCGACGTCCGCCTCGTGAACGCCGACTTCGGCATCGGCGTCAAACCCGCCTGGGAACAGGCCATCAACGACGTCCGCGCCGCCGGCGGCACCCCCTACCCGATCCCGGCAGGCGCCTCCGACCACCCCTTGGGCGGCATGGGCTTCGCAACCTGGGCCGACGAGGTCCGCGAACAAGAAGCCCAGCTCGGCGTCTTCTTCGACACCATCATCGTCTGCTCGGTCACCGGCAGCACCCAGGCCGGCATGGTCGCCGGCTTCGCAGGCGACCCCAACCGCCGCGTCCTGGGCATCGACGCCTCCGCGAAGCCCGCGGAAACCCTCGCCCAGATCACCCGCATCGCCCACAACACCGCCAAGCTCCGCAACACCACGGTGTCCGAAGAGGACATCCTCCTCGACGACCGCTTCCACGCCGGCGTCTACGGCCTGGCCGACGACACCACCCTCGACGCCATGCGCCTCGGCGCCCAGCTCGAAGGCATGATCACCGACCCCGTCTACGAGGGTAAGTCCCTGGCCGGCCTCATCCACCTCGTGAACTCAGGCGAGATCGACCGCAACTCCACCGTCCTCTACGCCCACCTCGGCGGCCAACCCGCACTCAACGCCTACAGCTCCCTCTTCCCGGCCTGATGCTCGTTGCCTGTCACTCCAACGGGTGAACCTTGTCCTGATCCGCCCTGTCTGTCGTCTTCTTCCACATGCACCCGCCGAACGATGTCCTGATCCGTCAGTTCGCCCGCCCGCAATGCGGAGGAACGCGGGGGTGCGGCCAGGGTTCGGATTTGAGGTGAAGAGGAAGGTCGACGAGCAGACACGGTTCGAGCCAGCTGACGGAAGCCGGGTCAGCACGGCCAGTGCCGAGTGAGATGGGTGGAGTTGCAGGGCGGGTGAGATGTCAGCGCGGGTTGTCGACTGTGGACTGTCGTCGATGAGTGGGTGGCATCTGCGACGTGGTGAGTCGGGAGTGCTCGGCTCGGCGGGCTGGGCTCGGCGGTAGCGCAGGATCGGGTGTCGCACTTGGATTGGAGATCGTGCTGGGTGAAGCGCGCCCATCGAGTCAGCCAACGCTGCTCGGGTCGGCATCAGCAGGCTTGTTGAGCCGGACCGGGTGATCGGGCACCAGCGGAAGTTTGCTGGCTGCACCTGACCAATCGCACTCGGCCAAGTGGTGCCGCGCCAAGCCGTGCGTGCCTGCTCGCGCCGCGCTCCGCTAACCCGCACCTTTCTGTCACGCCGCACTCCGGACGACCTGCGCCCGGCCGGCCTGCGCCCCTGCCAACCCGCACCCCTGCCAACCCGCGTCCCGCCAACCTGGACCCTCGCCACGCCGCGGCCGGGCCAATCCGCGCCCCGGCCAACTCGCGCCCGGCCACAGCCGCGCGCCACCCATGCTGCCTACGCCAATCCGGCTCTGGGGTGAGGTCAGGCGCGGAGGCGGAGGCCCTTCGGGGTGGCGCGGAAGCCAGCCTCTTGCAGGACGGTGGCCAGGTGGGAGGTGAGGGCGGATTCGCCGTCGGCGCGTTGGACGGCCAGTTGGCCCAGCCAGCCGTCGCGGACTGCGCGGCTCAGGGCGGTTGCGGCGGTGCGGAGGGTTTGGTCGTCGTCGGTGAAGGAGAGCAGGGACTTGCCGCCGCGTTCCACGTAGAGGGCCGGGGTGCCGTCGACCAGGACGGCCAGGGCACCGGCTTTGCGGGCGGGGCGGTGTTTGCCTTCGCCGAGTGGGGTGGGCCAGGTGAGGGCGGCGCCGTAGGGCTGGGCCGGGTCGGCTGCGGCCAGGACCACGGCGGGCTGGTCCGCCTGTGCGGGTTGGCCCGGGGAGCGGGAGAGGGTGCGGAGGCGGTCGACGGCGCCGCGGGCGGCGAACTGGGCGGCGCCCAGGCCTTCCACGACGTAGCCGCGGATGACCTGACCGGACTCCTCCATGGCGCGCAGGACGCGGTAGACGGAGCTGAAGCCGCCGGTCACGCGTTCGGTGTCGAGGGCGCCGCGGGTGAGGACGCCGTGGCGTTCGAGGAACGACTCGGCGCGGGCGGCGGCGCGGCGGGTCGGGTCGGCGGCCGGGGCGACGGCGAGGGACCAGCGGCCGGCCGCTGATGGCGGGCCGGTGCGGGAGGGCAGGTCGGGGCGGGCGGCGCGCAGGCGGGCGTAGCGGCCGCGCGGGGTGGCGCGGCGGGACTTGTGGGCGGCGCCGCCGCCGGAGACCAGGGCGCGCAGCGGGGCCAGGGTGTCGTTCGTGGCCAGGCCCGCCCAGACCAGGTCCCAGAGGGTGCCGACGACCTCGGCGTCGGTGCACTGCACGGACAGCGAGGTGCGGTCGACGACCTGGCGGAAGAAGAGCGCGCCGCCGGACAGGGACTCCAGCACCGCGGTGTGCAGCGGGGACTCGGGGATCGACTCCGGCACCAGGTCGGGCAGCAGCAGGTCGGCCACGTCGGTGGGGGCCAGCGCGATCCAGCCGTCGCCACCGGACAGGGAACCGCACCCGGTCCAGGTGACCTCGCCGGACGCGGTCAGCTCGTCGAGCAGGGCCGGGTAGTAGCCGGGCAGGCGCGACGGCAGCAGCAACGACTCCAGCGCACTCGCGGGCAATGGGGCGCCGGCGAGCTGTTCGACGACGGAGAACACGTCGTCGGCGGTCGGGGCGGAGCGCAGGCGGCGGCCGAGACCGTGCCACGCGGGCAGGAAACGGCCGAGCGCTGCGGGTTCGACCGGTTCGACCTCGGAGCGCAGGCGGGCGAGGGAGCCGCGGCGCAGGCGGCGCAGCACGTCGGCGTCGCAGTACTCGGTGTGGGTGCCGCCGGGGCGCAGCTCACCGCGGACCAGGCGGCCGGTGGCGGCCATGCGTTCCAGCACACCCGTCACGACGGCCACACCCAGGCCGAAACGGGCCGCGGGCTCGGTGGCGGCGAACGGGCCGTGGGTGCGGGCGTAGCGGTTCAGCAGGTCGCCGAGCGGATCGGCGACCGGTTCGGTGAAGGCCTCCGGGACGCCGACGGGCAGTGCCACGCCCAACGCGTCGCGCACCCGGCCCGCGTCCTCGATGGCGATCGTGCGTTCCTCACCGGCGATGCGGACGCGGATCGCACGGCGCTCCGCCACCAGCTCGTCCAGCCACTCCCGCGGCACACCGCGCTCCGCCGCCTCCGCGTCGGAGAGGTCTCCCAGGAACCGCAACAGGTCCGCAGTGTCCTCCGCGTGCCGGGGACGGCGGTCCGCGGACAGGCGCTGCAGGCTCTGCTCGACCTCTGCGACCACCTCGGGGTCGAGCAGCTCGCGGATCGCCTCGGAGCCCAGCAGCTCGGCCAGCAGCGTCGAGTCGAGCGACAACGCGGCCGCGCGGCGTTCGGCGAGCGGCGCGTCGAGCTCGTAGAGGAACATGCCGACGTACCCGAAGAGCAGGCTGCGGGCGAACGGCGACGGCGACGGCGTCTCCACCTCGACCACGCGCACCCGCCGCGCGCGCACGTCCGACATCAGCTCACGCAGGCCCGGCACGTCGTAGACGTCCTGCAGGCACTCGCGCATCGCTTCCAGCACAACGGGAAAACGCTCGTACTTCGAGGCCACCGACAACAGCTGCGCCGAACGCTGCCGCTGCTGCCACAACGGCGTGCGCCGGCGCGGGTCGCGACGGGGCAGCAACAGCGACCGGGCCGCGCATTCGCGGAACCGGGCCGCGAACAACGCCGAGCCACCGACCTCGGCGACCACGATCTGCTCGACCTCGTCCGGGTCCAGCAGCACGTCCTCCGCGCTCGCGGTGACCTCCTGCCCGTCGGCGTCCAGCGCGTCGGGCAGCCGCAGGACGATGCCGTCGTCCGAGTGCGCCGTCTGCGCCTCGACCCCGCGCAGCTCCCGCAACCGTGCCGCGATCGCGAGGGCCCACGGCGCGTTCACCTGCGCGCCGAACGGCGAGTGCACCACGAGCCGCCAGTCGCCCAGCTCGTCGCGGAACCGCTCCACCAGCACGGTCCGGTCGTTCGGCACGTGCCGCGTGGCCTCCCGCTGCTCACCCAGGTACGCCAGCAGGTTGTCCGTCGCCCACTCGTCCAGCCCCGCCGAGGCCGCACGGGCACGCGCCGCCGCGTCCTCCATCGTGGACACCTCGCGCAGGAACTTCCCCATGGCACGGCCCAGTTCCAGCGGCCGGCCCGGCGCGTCGCCCTTCCAGAACGGCATCCGCGCCGGCTGGCCGGGAGCGGGCACCACGATCACCCGGTCGTGCGTGATGTCCTCGACCCGCCACGACGACGTGCCCAGCAGGAACGTGTCGCCCACCCGCGACTCGTAGACCATCTCCTCGTCGAGCTCACCGACCCGCGACCCGGGACCGTTCTCCGACGGCGGCGTCATCACCGCGAACAGCCCGCGGTCGGGGATCGTGCCGCCGGAGGTGACCGCCAGCCGCTGCGAACCAGGACGGCCGCGCAGTTCGGAGTTCACCCGGTCCCACGTGATCCGCGGCCGCAGCTCGCCGAACTCCTCCGACGGGTACCGGCCCGACAGCATGTCCAGCACCGCGTGCAACGCCGAGTCCGGCAGTCCCGCGAACGGTGCCGCCCGCCGCACCAGCGCCGTCAGCTCGTCGACCGGCCACGCCTCCATGGCCACCATCGCGACGATGTGCTGCGCCAGCACGTCCAACGGGTTGCGCGGGAACCGCACCGCCTCGATCGCACCGCTCTGCATCCGCTCGGCCACCACCGCGCACGACACCAGGTCGCCGCGGAACTTCGGGAACATCACGCCCCGCGACACCGCGCCCACCTGGTGACCCGCGCGGCCGACGCGCTGCAGCCCCGACGCGACCGACGGCGGCGCCTCCACCTGCACCACCAGGTCGACCGCGCCCATGTCGATGCCGAGCTCCAGCGACGACGTGGCCACCACGCACGGCAGCCGCCCCGACTTCAGGTCCTCCTCCACGGCGGTGCGCTGCTCCCGCGACATCGACCCGTGGTGCGCACGGGCCACCGACGCGGACTTCTGCACCGTCAGCCCCGACTGCCCGATCGCCTCCGCCGGGAACGACTCCGGCCCGGTGCCCTCCGCGGCCGCGGCAGCCTCCTCGTCGAGCTCGTTCAGCCGCGCCGTGAGTCGCTCCGCGAGCCGGCGCGAGTTCGCGAACACGATCGTCGACCGGTGCGCCCGCACCAGCTCCAGGATCCGCGCCTCGACCGACGGCCAGATCGACGTGCGCTGCTCGGCACCGGCCGCCGACCCCGACACCTCACCCGTCGGCTGGCCGAGCACCGACATGTCCTCGACCGGCACCTCCACCTCGACCTGGATGGTCTTCGGGGTCTTCGGCTGCACCACCGACACCGGCCGCCCACCGGCGAGGAACGTGCTGATCTCCTCGACCGGCCGCACCGTGGCCGACAGCCCGATCCGCTGCGCCGGCCGTTCCAGCAGCGAGTCCAGCCGTTCGAGTGACAACGCCAGGTGCGCGCCGCGCTTGGTGCCCGCCACCGCGTGCACCTCGTCGACGATCACCGTCTCCACCCCGCGCAGCGACTCCCGCGCCGAGGACGTGAGCAGCAGGAACAACGACTCCGGCGTCGTCACCAGCACGTCCGGCGGGGTCCGCCCGAACGCCCGCCGCTCCTCGGGCGACGTGTCACCCGTGCGCATGCCCACTGTGATCGACGGTTCCGCCAGCCCCAGCCGCTGCGCTGCCTGCCGGATGCCCGTCAGCGGCGCCCGCAGGTTCCGCTCCACGTCCACGGCCAGCGCCTTCAGCGGCGACACGTACAGCACCCGGCACCGCCGCCGCGGCTCCTCCGGGACCGCGGCCGACGCCAGCCGGTCCAGCGCCCACAGGAACGCGGCCAGCGTCTTGCCCGAGCCCGTCGGGGCGATGACCAGCGCGTGCTCGCCCGCCGCGGCGGCCGCCCACGCACCCGTCTGCGCCTGGGTGGGCGCCGCGAAGGCCCCGGCGAACCACTGCCTGGTCGCCGGTGAGAATGCCTTCGTCACGTCCATGGAGACCATCATGACGCCGGGGTCTGACAATTTCTGATTGCGCAGGTCCGAGCACCCGCCGGAGCCCCCTGTGGCACGATCACCCCCGAACGTCTGTGAGGGGAGACCGGTGCGCGTCCTGTCCGTCGACCTGGGCACCGCCAACACGGTTGCGGTGCTGTCCGACCACGGTGTCGTGGATGTGGACGGGGGGCCGACCATGCCCTCGTCGGTCTACCTCGACGAGGACGGCACCCTGCTCGTCGGCAGGGAGGCCGAACGCCGGTCCCGGCAGGACCCGTCGCGCTACGAGGCCACGCCCAAGCGCCACATCGACAAGCCCACGATCAAGCTCGCCGGCACACAGCTCCCGCTCAACGACGCGCTCGCGGCCGTCTACGCGCGCGTGATGGAGGCGGTGACCCCGCTGCTGCAGGGCGGGCAGCTCGACGAGATCCGCCTGACCCACCCGGCCGAATGGGGCCCGACCAGGCGCAACAAGCTCCTGTCCGCCGCACGGCTCGCGGGCATGACCGGTGAGCTCGTGCCCGTCCCCGAGGCCATCGCGGTGGCCTCGCTCGGCGGTGGCCGCCCGCTCGCGGTCTACGACTTCGGCGCCGACACGTTCGACGTTTCCGTGCTCGACGCGGAGCACCGCATCCTCGCCGACGGCAGCCTCAGCGACGTCGGTGGCCTGGACGTGGACGAGGCGCTGCTGGAGCACATCGGCCGCACCGTCTCGCACAAGGACCCGGCCGGCTGGCAGCGGCTGCTGCGCCCGGTCACCACCGACGACCACCGCGCCCGCCTCGGCCTGCGCGAGGAGCTGCGGCTCGCGAAGGAGGACCTCTCCGAGCTGCCCCAGGTCGAGGTGATGATGCCGGAGCCGTTCGAGAAGGTCGTCGTCACGCGCGGCGAGCTGGAGGCGCTGATCCGGCCCAGCCTGATCCGCAGCACCGAGCTGCTCATCTCCACCGTCCGCAGGGCCGGCGTCACGCCCGAGCACGTCTACCTCGTCGGCGGCTCCTGCCGGATGCCGCTGGTCGCGCAGACCATCGCGGAGAAGGTCGGCATCGTCCCGACCAACCCCGACCACCCCGAGACCATCGTCGCGTCCGGTGCCCTCGCCGTGGACCGCGCGACGATCACCCTGAAGGCCGAGGACGACAAGCCCCGGTACGACGAGCCGCCCACGGTCGTGACCACGCCGGTCAGCCCGGCCGTGAGCGCTCCGCACCCGGTCGGCCCCACCACCAGCGGCTCGTACCCGGTCAGCCCCACCGCGAGCGGTTCGCACCCGGTCAACCCGAGCACCAGCGGCGCCTACTCCGCCAGCGGCAGCTACCCGGTCACCGGCCCCTACCCGGTGAACCCGTCGGTCAGCGGCAGCTACCCGATGAACTTCCCCGTCCCCCAGCAGGTGCAGAAGAAGGACAACAAGAAGGTCCTGCTCGGCATCGGCGGCGCGGTCGTGCTGGTCGCCGGCGTCATCGGCGCCGTCTTCGCGCTGTCCGGCCCCGACCTGCCCAGCGCCGACGAGTGCAAGGACGACGTCACCCAGGACGGCCAGGGCTTCACCCGCTGCCTGCGCCAGCTCGCCGGCACCGTGCCTGACGGCGGCGGCTGCGAGAAGGCCGACTCCGCTCAGATCACCGGCATGGACGAGATCAAGGGCACGGTCGTGAGCTGCGCGGTCCGCGACGGCTACGAGGTCCAGTACATCCTCACCGACAGCGTCACCGGCGCCGAGAACAACGCCGACGCCGTCGTGAGGTCGTTCCAGACCGACCGGGTCGAGGCCGACTGGACCGGCAACGGCCTGGAGGGCACCTACCGGGCGGCCACCTCGAGCGGCACCGGCGTGCTGGTCTTCACGGCCAAGGGCCGCCCCATGTTCGGCATCCTCACCAAGCACGCCGAGGAGAACGCCGACGAGCTCAAGCCCGACGAGGTCGCCGACTTCTTCGAGAAGTCCGTCCAACCGGGGGAGTAACCGCAACGGCCCTGTCGGCGGGGTGCCCCGGCGTGCCACGATCGCGATCATGGTGACCGTCGCGCCGCAGGTCGAACGCGTGCAGCGCAAGGTCGTTCGGGTCCTGACCGGCACCCAGATCATGGGGTCGGCCGCGATGACGATCGGCCTCGCGATCAGCACGCTGATCGCCGCGTCGCTGTCCGGGTCCGACGCCGTCGGCGGGCTCGCGCAGACCGCGGCCGTCGCCGGAGCCGCACTGCTCGCCCTGCCCGGCGCCCGTCTCGCACAACGGCGCGGGCGCCGCCCGGCGTTGACCCTCGGCTACGGCATGGGCGCTATCGGTGCGTTGGTCGCCGCTGTCGCCGTGGCCCTCGGATGGTGGCCCATGTTGTTAGTGGGACTCCTCCTGTTCGGCGGTGCGTCGAGTGCGAACCTCGCGGCTCGTTATGCCGCAACGGATCTCGCGCACCCACAACGCCGTGCGCGTGAGCTGTCGCGCGTGGTGTGGGCGGCCATGATCGGCGCGATCGTCGGGCCGAACCTCGCGGATCCAGCCGGTCGGGTGACGGCCGCGATCGGGCTGCCGGTGGGCGTCGGGCCGTTCGTCCTCTCCGCGCTGGTGCTCGGGATCGCGGTGCTGGGCATCCAGCTCGGCCTGCGCCCCGACCCGTTGGTGGTGGTCAGGAGCACCCGGCCGGTGCAACCGGCGCACTGCTCCGGCGGCGGGGCGCCCGGTGGGGTGCGGATCTGGGGATCGCTCGGGCCGATGGCACGGCTTGCACTCGTTGGGGTGATGTTGTGCCACACGGCGATGGTCGGGCTGATGTCGATGACACCGGTCCACATGAACCACGCCGGGTCGTCGTTGCGCGTGGTCGGCATCGTGATCAGCCTGCACGTGGCCGCGATGTACGCGGCGAGCCCGTTGTTCGGGTGGCTGGCGGACCGGCTGGGCCGGGTGCCGGTGCTCGCCGTCGGGGCGTCGCTGGTCGTGGCGGCCGCCGCGATCGCGGGCATGGCGCCCTCGCACGACGCCCCGCAGCTCGCCGCGGGCCTGGTGGTGCTCGGGTTCGGCTGGTCAGCGGGGCTGGTGTCGGGGTCCGCGCTGCTCACGGAGTCCGTGAGTGTGGACGAGCGCCCCGCGGCGCAGGGGCTGTCCGATCTGATGATGAACGTCGGCGGCGCCGTGGGTGGCGCGGTGGCCGGTGTCGTCGTGACGGCGTGGTCGTACGCCGCGCTCGGGCTGATCGTGGGGTTCACCGCGCTGCCGCTGCTCGTCGTCTGCCTCTTCGCGTCGCTGCGCAGGACCGCCCGTTAGGGTCTGTGCGTGCGCCTCACCATGTTCCGCAAGCTGATGTCGGGGGAGTTCGGCGAGGTCAGGGGGGAGATGATCGCCCGCGACCACGTGCTGTCGTCGCTCGGCGGCCGCACCGCCGACCAGGCGCTGGAGGCCGGGATCGACGCGAAAGCGGTCTGGGTCGCCGTGTGCGAGGCGTTCGAAATCCCCGAAAACCGCCGCTGACCTCGCGGGCCGGAGTGTCACGTGTGCTCGAACACGTGTTCGGCTACAGTGGCCCCGACCCCCGGCTTCGCAAAATTGTCAGACCCCGCCAGTAGCGTCAGGTCCAACATGACGAAGCAACGGCAGACGACAAAAGGTGGACCCAAGATGGCACCCGCAGCACCCGACCGGGACAAGGCGCTCGAGCTGGCCCTGGCGCAGATCGACAAGCAGTTCGGCAAGGGCTCCGTGATGCGCCTCGGCGAAGAGGGCCGCGCCCCGATCGAGGTGATCCCGACCGGTGCGATCGCGCTGGACGTGGCGCTCGGCATCGGTGGTCTGCCGAGGGGTCGTGTCGTCGAGATCTACGGTCCGGAGTCCTCCGGTAAGACGACCGTGGCGCTGCACGCCGTGGCGAACGCCCAGAAGGCCGGTGGCATCGCGGCGTTCATCGACGCCGAGCACGCGCTCGACCCGGAGTACGCGAAGAAGCTGGGCGTCGACACCGACGCGCTGCTGGTCTCCCAGCCCGACACCGGTGAGCAGGCCCTGGAGATCGCGGACATGCTGGTCCGCTCCGGTGCGCTCGACATCCTGGTCATCGACTCGGTCGCCGCCCTCGTGCCGCGCGCCGAGATCGAGGGCGAGATGGGCGACAACCACGTCGGTCTGCAGGCCCGCCTGATGAGCCAGGCGCTGCGCAAGATCACCGGTGCGCTCAGCGCGTCCAACACGACCGCGATCTTCATCAACCAGCTGCGCGAGAAGATCGGCGTGATGTTCGGCTCCCCGGAGACCACGACCGGTGGTAAGGCGCTGAAGTTCTACGCCTCCGTGCGCCTGGACGTCCGCCGCATCGAGACCCTGAAGGACGGCGGCGAGCCCGTCGGCAACCGCACCAGGGTCAAGGTCGTGAAGAACAAGGTCGCGCCGCCGTTCAAGCAGGCCGAGTTCGACATCCTCTACGGCAAGGGCGTCAGCCGTGAGGGCTCGCTCATCGACATGGGCGTCGACCAGGGCATCCTGCGCAAGTCCGGTGCCTGGTACACCTACGAGGGCGACCAGCTCGGCCAGGGCAAGGAGAACGCCCGCAAGTTCCTGCTGGAGAACCCGGACATCGCGAACGAGATCGAGAAGCGGATCAAGGACAAGCTCGGCATCGGCGCCACGCTCGACGCCGACGAGTCGGCACCCGCGGCTCCCGTCGAGTTCTGAGTTCCGCGTTGGACGAGGCTGAGGAGCAGCGCAAGGCGCGCGACATCTGCTACGCGCTGCTCACCGCTCGTGCCCGGTCCCGGCGCGAGCTGCACGACGCGTTGCTGCGCAAGGGGATCAGCGAAGGCGTGGCCGAGGTCGTCCTCGGCAAGTTCGACCGCGCCGGCCTGATCGACGACGCGCAGTTCGCGGAGATGTGGGTGCAGTCGCGGCACAACTACAACGGTCTCGGCCGCCGCGCCCTCACCATGGAGCTGCGCCGCAAGGGCGTCGCCGACGAGGTGGTGGCCGAGGCCGTCGCCGCCGTCGACGGTGAGGCCGAGGAGGAGAAGGCCCGCGAGCTGGTTCGCAAACGGCTGCGCACCATGTCCGGTGTGGACGAGACGGCGAAGATACGCCGTCTCGTGGGGGCGTTGGCGCGCAAGGGATACGCGGAAGGCCTCGCGTACCGGGTGGTGCGCGACGAGCTGCGTGCCACCGGGGACGAGGCCTCGGCGCTGGACGAGCCCTGGTCGTAGGCCCGTGCAGCACGGGGCCGCGCTCGCCCGGCTACCGGTGGACGACCAGGTCATGGCGTTGCGTGCGGTCCTCGCGCGCAACGAGCTGCTGGTCGAGGTCCTGACCCGGGCCGCGGGACTGGGCCTGCCGGGTTGGTACCTCACGGCGGGCTGCGTGGTCCAGACGGTGTGGAACGTCGTCACCGGTCGCCCGTCGGGCGAGGGCATCAAGGACTACGACCTGTTCTACTTCGACGACTCCGACCTCGGCTGGGCCGCCGAGAACGAGGTCATCGAGGTCGGCGCGCGGGTTTTCGGCGACCTGCCGGTGGACGTCGAGATCCGCAACGAGGCTCGTGTGCACCTCTGGTACGAGGATCGGTTCGGGGTGCCCTGCGCGCCCCACACTTCAACCGAGGCGGCCATCGACTCGTTCGCCGCCACGACCTGTTGCGTGGGCATCAGGCTCGAAGGCGACCGGTGGCGGGTCTACGCGCCACACGGGCTGGCCGACGTGTTCACCCTCGTAGTCCGCCCGAACCCGGTGCTCGCTCCTCGCGGTGTCTACGAGGAGAAGACCCGGCGGTGGCGTGCTCAGTGGCCGGAGCTGACTGTGCTCCCGTGGCCCGAACCGGTGATCGACGGCCGGTGACCGATCTTGCCGCTCGTCCGGTTCGTCACGAGTAGCCTGAACCACGTGAGCACCACTCCCGAGGCGTCGCCCGCTGTGACCCCCACGGTCTCCGAACTGCTGTGCTTCGACCTCTACACGACGTCGCGGGCGGTCACCGGGTTCTACCGGCCGATCCTGGACAAGGCCGGCATCACCTACCCGCAGTTCCTGGTGATGCTGCTGCTGTGGGAGCGGGACTCGCGGCCGATCAGGGAGCTCGTCCAGGAGCTCGACCTGGAGTACAGCACCCTGTCGCCGTTGATCAAACGGCTGGAGAAGAGCGGGCTGCTGGTGCGCGTCACGCACCCCGATGACGAGCGTTCGGTGCTGGTCCAGCTCACCGACAAGGGCCGTGAGCTCAGGTGGATCGGTGCGGAGATCACCACCCGGCTGAGCCAGGCGCTCGGCATGGACGCCCAGGAGATCGAGGTCCTGCGCAAGGCCCTGCACCGGGTTAAGCACGGCGCCGAACGCCAGTGAGCTGAATTACATCGCGTACGAGGTAACTCGTCCGGTAGCTTACATCGTGCACGACTTAATCGAGCACGATGCACCATCACCCGGTGCCGGACGAGAGTGAGAGAGCAATGCGAGTTCGCAAGGTTTTCGCCGTTCTGGGGACCCTGTTGGCCCTGGCCGCCGCCATTCCGTCGGGTGCCGGTGCCGCGGAGAAGACCGAGAAGCCCGGCGCCAAGAAGCCGACCATCGTGCTGGTGCACGGCGCGTTCGCGGACGCCTCCAGCTGGAACGGGGTCGTGGAACGCCTGCAGCGCAAGGGATTCCCGGTCATCGCGGTGGCGAACCCGCTGCGCGGCCTGACTTACGACGCCAACTACCTTCGCAGGGTCCTCGCCTCGATCGAGGGTCCCGTCGTGCTGGCCGGCCACTCCTACGGCGGCATGGTCGGGTCGCAGGCCGCGCTGGGCAACCAGAACGTGAAGTCGCTGGTCTACGTCGCCGCGTTCGCGCCGGAGAAGGGCGAGAGCGCGCTGGAGCTGTCGAACAAGTTCCCCGGCAGCACGCTCGGCGACACGTTGCAGGTCATCGACCTCGGTGACGGCACCAAGGACCTCGCGATCCAGCAGGACGAGTACTGGCAGCAGTTCGCCGCCGACGTCCCGCGCCGTGAGGCGACGCTGGCCGCGGCGACGCAGCGGCCGGTCAACGACTCCGCGCTGTCGGAGGGCGCCGGTGAGCCCGCGTGGCACGCGATCCCGTCGTACTTCGTGAACGCGGGCAAGGACAAGAACATCCCGGTCGCAGCGCAGCGGTGGATGGCCGAGCGCGCCCACGCCAAGGCCGTCGTCGAGGTCCGCGACGCCTCGCACTCGGTCGCGGTGTCGCACCCGGAGGCCGTCGCCGACATGATCGTCCGCGCGGCGCGGTAGTGCGCGGACCAGGAAGCCGGGACGCGGCAAGGGGCGTCCCGGCTTCCGCCGTGCCTACGGCTTCGCGACCGCGCAGTCCGGCAACGACAGGTCGAGCGTCGTTCCGGGACCGAAGCAGGAGACGAAGCCGAACGTCTGCTGGCCGTAGTTGATGCCGCGCCGGACGGTCACCTGGCCGGCGACGTCCACCTCGCACGGGTTGTTCATCGTGCAGCGGCCACCGCTCTCGTTGCCGGTGTTGTTGACGCCGACGACCTTGCCGCTGGTGTTGTCGATGATCGGCGAGCCCGAGGTTCCGCCGATCGTGTTGCACGCGGACGTGTAGCGGATGGAGTCGCGCCAGGTCCAGGCGTCCTCCCTGAGCTGGTGCACGAACCCGTCGATCTGGCAGGAGTAGATCCGCTTCCAGTAGCCGGAGACGACACGGATGTCCGTCTGGGCAACGGGGTGCGAGGCCGACAGTTCCAGTGCACGGCTGCCGTACTGCTGCTGGATCTGCCCGTAGGTCGTGTTGAGCTGGTAGAGCGCGGCGTCCGTGCCCGTCATCGTCGCGTAGACGAGCTTGGTGCCGGTGAGGGTCGCGATCTTCGAGCCGGACCCGCCGAGCAGGCTGAAGCTGCGGGACACGGTCTGGTTGACGATCACCTCGCCGGCCTTCATCAGCTTGACGCAGTGCCCGTTCGTGAGCACGAGCGCCTTGTCCGCCGCCGTCGAGGACGGCAGCCGGACCAGTGAGCCGGAGCAGTTGTTGAGCGCCACGATGCCGGTGAAGTCGACAGCGGCCTGAGCGGGTGCCGTCGTCACGCCGAGCGCGGCGATCGCCGCGAGCAGGGTTCCGAGGAGTCGTCGTGCCATTGCAGGGTCCTTTCGGGAAATGGCATCCAACCGGGCCAGCGTGTACGGATCGTATCCGCGCCGCTACCTTCGGAAGTCGGGTGCCGCGCCCGCGTTAACTCGATCGGGCGGTGTCCGTAGGTGGATCTTCGCGCTGTTCGTGCTGTTCACGGCCGGTGTCGTGGTCGGCCTGCCGTGGAATGTGGCGGGTAACGGGCGAAGCAGACCAATCGACTTGGTGATCACACTTCGCAACCGCCCAGAGAGCACGTGATGACCTACCCGACGCAGTCCGTCCACGTCCCGCCGAAGCCGGCCCGGTTCGGTGCGCTCGCGTGGACCGCGATGTTCCTCGGAACAGCCGGTGTCGTCGGCCCGCCGGTCATCATCTTCAACAACGTCACCGCCATCGCCGCGTTCGTCGGACTGGTGCTCGGCAACGACGCGCAGTTCAACGGGCAGAAGGCGGAACGGGTGTTCGACACCGCCGGCACGCAGCCGGGCGAGATGCAGCTCGTGTTCGAACCGAGCTTCGGCTCCGACAAGGCGGCGTTCGTCGGCCAGGCGTAAACCGTTCGCCCCCGCCTGTCGCGGCGGGCTACAAATCGGGGCATGTTGCGCAAGTACCCGCGGACGCCCCACCTCCAGGGCTCGCGCCTGCAACCGGGCGACGAGGACCTCGACCAGGTGCCGTTCTGTGCGATCGCGGGACGGCACCTCGTCGTCGAGGAGAAGCTCGACGGTGCCAACGCGGGCATCAGCTTCACGCCCGACGGCGTGCTGCGGCTCCAGTCCCGCGGCCACTACCTGACCGGTGGGCCGCGCGAACGGCAGTTCGCGCCGCTCAAGGCGTGGGCCGCGACGCACCAGGCGGTGCTGTACGAACGGCTCGGCTCGCGTTTCGTGCTGTACGGGGAATGGTTGTACGCCAAGCACACCGTGTTCTACGACGCGCTGCCGCACCACTTCTGCGAGTTCGACCTGCTCGACCGGGAGACCGGCGAGTTCCTGTCCACTCCGGAACGCCGGCGCGTGCTCGCGGGCACGCCCGTGGTGTCCGTGCCCGTGCTGCACGAAGGTCCGTTGCGGGCGCTCAAGGACCTGAAGGCGTTGGTCGGGCCGTCGACGTGCCGCACGGCGCGATGGCGTGACGTCTTGGTGGAGGCGGCGCGCTCGGCCGGACAGGACCCGGATGTCGTTGTCGCGGAAACGGATTCCGACGACGACATGGAAGGTCTCTACGTCAAGGTGGAGGAGGACGGTCGTACGGTCGAGCGGTACAAGTGGGTGCGCCCGACGTTCCTCACCGCCGTGCTGGACTCGGGCAGCCATTGGCAGGACCGGCCTGTCCTGCCGAACCGGGTGGTGGACCGTGTTTGAGCAGCTCTGCCCAGCCGGTCCATCGTGGACGCTGGACTGGGATGCGGTGCGTGACGAGTTCGCCTGGGTGCGCGCGTTGGAAGGTGTTCCGCAGGACTCGGTGCATCACGCCGAGGGAGACGTTGCGACGCACACGCGAATGGCGTGCGAGGCGTTGGCCGAGCTGCCGGAGTGGCGGGCGCGACCGGAGGCGGACCGGGTGCGGTTGTTCGCGGCGGTGCTGCTGCACGACGTGGCGAAACCGTTCCGCACGCAGGTCGAGGACGGCCGGATCACCGCGCACGGCCACTCGCGGGCCGGGGACCTGATGGCGCGCCGGCTGCTGTGGGAGATGGGGCGGCCGATCGAGTGGCGTGAGCACGTCGCCGCCCTGGTGCGCCACCACCAGGTGCCGTTCTGGGCGCTGGAACGGCCGGATCTCGACCACATCGCGTTCCGGGTGAGCCTGCTCGCGCGCAACGACGACCTGGCGACGCTCGCCCGCGCCGACATCCTCGGCCGGATCTGCGGTGACGCCGCGTCGGTGCTGGAGAACATCGCGCTGTTCGAGGAGTACTGCCGCGAACGCGCGTGCCTGGACCGGCCGCGGGAGTTCCCGTCGGACCACGCCCGGTTCCAGTACTTCCGAACGCCCGGCCGCGACCCCGGTTACGCCGCCTACGACGACACGCGCGTCGAGGTGACCGTGCTGTCGGGTCTGCCCGGTGTCGGGAAGGACCACTGGATTGCCACCCATCGGCCGGGCTGGCCCGTGGTGAGCTTGGACGCCGTGCGCACACGGCTCGGTATCGCTCCCGATGGCGACCAACGGGCCGTGGCGGCGGCTGCGTTCGAAGAAGCGCGGGTGCTGCTGCGGGCGGGGGAGCGGTTTGTGTGGAACGCGACCAACATCTCGCGGCAGCTCCGTGACCGTTGCATCAGGCTCGCGGCGGACTACCGCGCGCGAATCACGCTCGTCGGGCTGGAAGCACCGAAGGACGTGATCCACGCCCGCAACCGCTCCCGTCCGGAACCCGTGCCGGCCGCCGTGATCGACCGGCTCGTCGACAGGTGGGAAGCCGTCGACCCCACCGAGGCACACATCGTCGACCGCGTCGACACCTCCCACTGCTGACGACCTCGTCATCCGACAGCTGGCGAACTCATACCGCGCTGACCTGGCCTCTAGCAACCAGTCTTTTGACGACGACCGCAAACGAGTCATTGCAAAGGCTGCTTCCGGTGGGTGCAGAGCTACAGCGAGAGCTAAGGGCGGAGTGCTGATATATCGGTTGGCGAGCGCTCAGCCGATATATCAGCGGCGGTGCTCGCCGTGGTGGCCGACGGCGCGGACGAGCCAGAGGGTTCCGGCGCCAGCGACGACGAACACGGCGATGCCGGTGAGGAAGCCGATGCTCGTGGAGGAATCGTCGGGTGGCGGCGGGATGTTCTGCTTGGCCTGGGCGACCGGTGCCTCGGTCATCTGCAGGGACGTCGCCTTCACCAGGCCCGTGCTCTCCAGCAGCAGCATGTGCTTGAGCAGGAGCGTCAGGCCGGTCTGCGCGGCGGTGCGGGCGGGGGCACTCCTGGTCGTTGCGCGAGCTTGGGCGACCTCGACGATGAGCGAGCCGTCCGCGGCGCGCGCCAGGTTCGCGAACATGCGGTCGAGCTCATCGCCCGAGCTGGACGAGACGGCGTTCGCCCACGACTTCTGCTCGGCTGTCGGCTCCGCCGGCAGGGCCACGCCGAGCTGCGCGGCGGCGTCGGTCACTGCCCGGGACAGCTGGGTGTGCTCGGCGGCGAGCTGACCCGCCACCTTGCGGACCTGGGCGTCCCTGCCCCGGTCGGAGGCCTCCCGGCTGGTCGGCTTCTGCCACAGCGAATGCCGGGCGAGCAGTACCAGCACCTCGCGGTCCGGTGGTTCCACGTTCTGGCCGATCGCCCGCACCGAGTTCACCTGCGCCTTGGCGGTCACCAACTCGAAAGCGGACGGGTCGGCCAGGCTGGCGGGGTCGAGCACCTCGAACGGGCGCTCGAAGAACACCTGTCCGAACAGGACCGGCTGTCGGTCGAGGTCGAGCTCGGGCACGCCGAACACCTGGGGGACAACAGGCTCGGCCGCGACCGGGTGCGCGACGCGTTGATGCGGTGCGAGGACCCGCAGCTCGCTGCCACCGTCGCGTTGTCGTTGATCCAGCGCATGTGCACGGGCTCGGACGCCCACTTCGCGGTGTCGCTCGCGATCATGGTCATCGCGCGGTTGCTGCCCGAGGACCGCGACCTGGTCTGGAACCTCGTCTGCACCACGTACCTGCTCTCGGCGAACCGCGACGCGCAGATCGCGAACTGCGCGGGCAAGTACTTCGAAGACCTCGTCGGCGAGGTCCCGCAGGACCCGGACCTGCGGCGCGCGCGGTCGGCGTTGCTGGCGGTCGGCAACGCCCGCGGTGGTGACTCGTCCACGGAGGCCGTCGGGCACGCGCTCGAGGCGTTGGAGGGCGGCTGGGTCGACGTCTTCGGTGAGCCCTGCCTATTCACGTTCCTGGTGCCGGTGCTCGGCGACGACCCGGAGCACATCGCCAAGCTCTGGCTCACCCACAGCACCGCGCCGGTCTCGAACGACCCGCACCTGCGCCGCGGCATGCTCAGCACGATCGCCCGCGGCTGCGCGTTCCACAACGGCGGTGACCTCGCACGCGCCTACACGTTCCTGACGCCGCCGGTCTCGACCGGCAACCTCGACTGCCCCGCGGTCCTGCTCGCCTCCGCGAAGCTGGCCGAGGTGTGTGTCGAGATGGGACAGTTCGACGAAGCCGCCCCGTTGGTCACCGCGGACGGGGAACTGTTGCAGCACATCAACGTTCTCTACGCGCGGGGCCGGCTCAAGCTCGCGTCGTGCCACGCGGAGGGCGCGCTGGAGGACCTGCTGGAAGCCGGTCGCCGCCTGGCCGCGCGGGAGATGCCGAACCCGGCGCTGATGGCGTGGCGGCACCACGCCGTGCGCGCGCACCTGATGGTGGGCAACCGGGATGACGCCGCACGGCTCGCGCACGAGGAGCTCGACCTGGCCAAGCGGTGGGGGTCGCCGCGGGTGGTCGGGACGGCGTTGATGAGCGTCGGCATCAGCACCGACGACGCCGACGTCCTCGCCGAGGCCGAACAGGTGCTCGCCGGGACACCGCACCGGCTGCTGCACGCGCAGTCGCTGTACTGGCTGGGCACCACCTGCGCCGCAAGGGCCGCACCGACGCCGCGGCCCGCACCTGCGCCGTGCGTTCGACCTGGCCCGCCGGCTCAGCGCGCACCCGCTGGCCAAGCTCGCGGGTGACGAGGTGCGCGACGACGGCGACCAGGTGCAGTGCCTGACCAGGCAGGAGAACCGGGTCGCGCGGATGGCGGCGCAGGGGCAGACGAACCGGCAGATCGCCGAGACCCTGCACCTCACCCGCCGCACGGTCGAGCTGCACCTGTCGAGCGCCTACCGCAAGCTCGGCATCACGGGACGGGCCGAGCTCGTCGCCGCTCTGTGGTCCTGAACCGATGAGCACGGCGCCTTTCGACGCCGTGCTCGTGGCGCCGCCGGGCTAACCGAGCTGGCTCGCCTCGCGGGCGAGGGCCTCGACGCGGTCCCAGTCGCCTGCCTGCAGGGCGTCCTTGGGGGCGAGCCAGGAGCCGCCGACGCAGCCCACGTTGGGCAGCTTCAGGTAGTTCGGCGCCGTCTGCGGGGTGATGCCGCCGGTGGGGCAGAACCGGACGTGCGGGATCGGGCCGCCGATCGACTTCAGGTAGTCGACGCCGCCCGCGGCCTCGGCCGGGAAGAACTTCAGTGCGTCGAGCCCGCGTTCCACCAGCCGCATCACCTCGGACACGGTCGCGGCACCGGGCAGGTACGGCAGCCCGGTCGCGTCGGCGGCGTCGAGGACCCGGTCGGTCGTGCCGGGCGTGACGAGGAACGCCGCCCCCGCCTTCGCCGCCTGCTCGGCGTGCTCGGGCGCGGTGACGGTGCCCGCGCCGATCACGATCTCCGGCACCTCGCGGGCGACGTTCTCGATCGCGGCGAGCGCGGCCGGCGTGCGCAGCGTGAGCTCGATGACGCGGACGCCCCCGCGCAGCAGTGCCTGCGCGAGCGGCACGGCGTGGTCGGCGTCGTCGACCACGACGACGGGGATGACGGGCGACAACGCGAGCAGGTCCGCCCCGGTGGTCGCCCTCGAAATGTCACCGCTGGTCACTGGTGCTCTCCTTGATCGAAAACCGATATATCGCGTGCTGCGTGCTGTGCCGCCCACCCTGCTGCAGCGGTCTCGCGGATGCAAAGCCGAACTCGCTGTCGTGCCGAGTTCACCGACCCTGGATGCAAAAAACGTTTGCGGACGTCCGCAAAAGACTGGTTGCAAAGCTCGTTGAGCTGGGCGGCCGGTGAGCGGGCGGAGCTAGTGAGCGGGTAGCTCGACGCCGCCGCCCCGAGCTTCGACGTGCCTTAGCAATGACTCGTTTGCCGTCGACCGCAAACGAGTCATTGCTAAGACGCAGGTCAGCGAGTAGGGGAGGCGGCAATATATGGGCTAGTGGTGGGTGACCGGGGCGAAGTGGTCGGCGGTGATGGGACCGAACACGGTGGCTCCGCGATCGGCCGGGCCGACGCTCCGGCGCAGTGCCGCGAAGAGCTCGCGGCCCGTGCCGACCCATTCGCGACCGGTCGGCGGGAAGTCGACGAGCGGGCGTTCGGCGAGCTCGTCGGCGGAGACCTGGACCTCGAGGGTTCCGGCGGTGGCGTCGAGGCGGACGACGTCACCGTCGCGCACCCGGCCGAGCGGGCCACCGATGGCGGCCTCCGGGGTGAGCTGGATGGCGGCCGGGATCTTGCCCGAAGCGCCGGACATGCGGCCGTCGGTCACGAGCGCGACCCGGTAGCCGCGGTCCATCAGCACGCCCAGCGGCGGGGTCAGCTTGTGCAGCTCGGGCATGCCGTTGGCCTGCGGGCCCTGCTGGCGGACGACGACGACCACGTCGCGGTCGAGCTCGCCGGCCTTGAACGCCTCCTGGAACGCCTCCTGCGTGGTGAACACGCGGGCGGGGGCCTCGACGACGTGGTTCTCCTCCGCCACCGCCGACACCTTGATGACCGAACGGCCGAGGTTGCCCGACAGCATCCGCAGGCCACCGTCGGCGGCGAACGGGGCCGAGGCGGGGCGCAGGACGTTCTCGTCGAGGCTGTGACCGGGGCCGTCGAGCCACACCAGCTCGCCGTCGACCAGCGCCGGCTCCTGGCGGTAGCGGTCCAGCCCGAAGCCCGCCACGGTGTTCACGTCACCGTGCAGCAGGCCCGCGTCGAGCAGCGTGCCCACCACGAACTGCACGCCGCCCGCGGCCTGGAAGTGGTTGATGTCGGCGCTGCCGTTCGGGTAGACCCGCGCGATCAGCGGCACGACCGAGGACAGGTCGGAGAAGTCGTCCCAGCTCAGCTCGATGCCCGCCGCCGCGGCGACCGCCACGAGGTGCATCGTGTGGTTCGTCGAGCCACCGGTCGCCAGCAGCGCCACCACACCGTTGACGACGGCTTTCTCGTCGACGATGTGCGCGATCGGCGTGTACGACTCGCCCTTGGCCATCTCGACGGCACGGCGGCCCGCGTGCTCGGTCAGCGCGCGGCGCAACGGCGTGCCCGGCGGCACGAACGACGCGCCCGGCAGGTGCAGGCCCATGACCTCGACGACCATCTGGTTCGAGTTCGCGGTGCCGTAGAACGTGCAGGTGCCGGGGGAGTGGTACGACGCGGCCTCGGCGTCGAGCAGCTCCTCGCGGGTCGCCTTGCCCTCCGCGTACAGCTGCCGGACGCGGGCCTTCTCCTTGTTCGACAGGCCCGACTCCATCGGTCCCGCGGGCACCAGGATCGACGGCAGGTGGCCGAACGACAGGGCGCCGATCAGCAGGCCCGGCACGATCTTGTCGCACACGCCGAGCAGCACGGCGGCGTCGAACATCTCGTGCGACAGCGCGACACCGGTGGACATGGCGATGACGTCGCGGCTGAACAGCGACAGCTCCATGCCCTCACGGCCCTGCGTGATGCCGTCGCACATCGCGGGCACACCGCCCGCGAACTGGGACACCCCGCCGGCGGCGCGGACCGAGTCCTTGATCCAGGACGGGTACTCCTGGAACGGCTGGTGGGCCGACAGCATGTCGTTGTAGGAGGACACGATCGCGATGTTCGACTTGCGCAGCGCGCGCAGCGCGGCCTTGTCGCCACCGGTGATCCCGGCGAAGCCGTGCGCGAGGTTGCTGCACGCGAAGCCGGACCGGGACGTGCCGTCCTGCGCGGCCGCGGTCACTCGTTCGAGGTAGACGCGGCGGGAGTCCGCGCTGCGGGCGGCAATCCTGCGTGTCACCTCGGTCAGTACGGGATGCACAGCGCTCATGGGGATCTCCGGGTCATCACGGGCCGTGGTGGGGCCCTTACGAGACGACAACGGTGGCGTCCCACAGACGGGCGTGACGCCACACACAGTAAGTCATGGCTGGTCGCCGACACAAAAACGATTCAGTAAGTGGGAGGCGGCCAGTGTCGAATGTTGGCGTGTGGTGCTTGTCACATGGCTTGAGATTGGGCAGAGTGCGGGGCACGACCTTGGAACGGAGGTGTCCCCATGACGTCCACGGAGATCGTCGAACTGCGCCGGGTCATCGGTCAGATGCGGCACTGCGTCAGCTCGCTGCGAGCCAGGTACGGCGATGTGGCGGCCGTGCAGCGGCTCGCCAACGACGTTGAACGCATGGACATCGACGCCACCGAGCTCGTCGACCTGAGCACCCCGAGGCAGCGTGAAGCGCCTCTGGTGGAACGCGAGGTCGTGGTCGTGCCAGACACGCCCTACGACGAGTCGTTGTGGAAGGACGCGGACGACGAAGGACTCGGTGGCTACCGGCACCGGACCTGATCCGAGCTGATCACACGGCCCCCGCTAGACGCGGGGGCCGCTGTCGTTCCTCCACAACGGCGTGGACCCCCAGAAAGGTGAGCAATGGCGAGGGCAGAGATCGCCGCCAGGACTCTGCGCACGGACCGATGGTGGTTGCCGCCGCTGACGACATTCGTCGGGCTGCTGCTCATCTCGATCTACGCGGCGTTCCGCACGTTCCAGGGGGACTACTACTGGGTCGACCAGTACCACTACCTCACACCGATGTACTCCCCGTGCCTCACCGAGGAGTGCATCCCGGCAGCCTCGCACTTCGGCCAGTGGTTCCCCGCACTGCCCGGCTTCCTGACCCCGCCGCTGCTGATCATCCCGTTCCTGCTGGGCTTCCGGATCACCTGCTACTACTACCGCAAGGCCTACTACCGCGCGGCCTGGGCGTCACCGCCCGCCTGCGCCGTGGCCGAGCCGCACTCGAAGTACACCGGCGAGACCCGGTTCCCGCTGATCGCGCAGAACCTGCACCGCTACTTCTTCTACGCGGCCTCGCTCCTGCTGCTGATCAACATCTACGACGCGGTGCTCGCGTTCGGCACCGGCCTGGGCCTCGGCAACATCATCCTGCTCGTCAACGTCAGCCTGCTCGCCGCGTACACGCTGTCGTGCCACTCGTGCCGCCACATCGCCGGCGGCCGGCTCAAGCACTTCTCCAAGCACCCGGTCCGGTACTGGATGTGGACGCAGATCTCGAAGCTCAACAACCGGCACATGCAGCTCGCGTGGGCCTCGCTGATCTTCGTCTGCCTCACCGACCTCTACGTCGCGCTGGTCGCCTCGGGAACGATCTCCGACCTCCGCTTCATCAACTAAGGAGTGGTTTTGCCCGAGCTGGAAAGGCATTCGTTCGACGTCCTCGTGATCGGCGCGGGTGGTGCCGGTCTGCGCGCCGCGATCGAGGCCCGTGAGCACGGCATGCGCACCGCTGTCCTCTGCAAGTCGTTGTTCGGCAAGGCCCACACGGTCATGGCCGAGGGCGGCATCGCCGCCGCCATGGGCAACGCGAACGAGAACGACAACTGGCAGGTGCACTTCCGCGACACCATGCGCGGCGGCAAGTTCCTCAACAACTGGCGCATGGCCGAGCTGCACGCGCAGGAGGCGCCGCAACGGGTCTGGGAGCTGGAGACCTACGGCGCGCTGTTCGACCGCACCAAGGACGGCCGCATCTCGCAGCGCAACTTCGGCGGCCACGAGTACCCGCGCCTCGCGCACGTCGGTGACCGCACCGGCCTGGAGCTGATCCGCACGCTGCAGCAGAAGATCGTGTCGTTGCAGCAGGACGACTTCAAGGAGTCCGGCGACTACGAGGAACGCCTGCGGGTCTTCCAGGAGTTCACCGTCACCGACCTCGTGAAGGACGGCGACCGGATCGCCGGCGTGTTCGGCTACTGGCGCGAGTCCGGCCGGTTCGTGCTGTTCGAGGCACCGGCGGTGATCCTCGCGACCGGCGGCATCGGCAAGTCGTTCAAGGTCACCTCGAACTCCTGGGAGTACACCGGCGACGGCCACGCGCTGGCCCTGCGCGCGGGCGCCTCGCTGATCAACATGGAGTTCATCCAGTTCCACCCCACCGGGATGGTCTGGCCGCCGTCGGTCAAGGGCATCCTCGTCACCGAGTCCGTCCGCGGTGACGGCGGTGTGCTGCGCAACTCCGACGGCAAGCGGTTCATGTTCGACTACGTCCCCGACGTCTTCAAGGACAAGTACGCCGACAACGAGGAGGAAGCCGACCGCTGGTACACCGACCAGGCGAACAACCGGCGCCCACCGGAGCTGCTGCCGCGCGACGAGGTGGCGCGCGCGATCAACTCCGAGGTCAAGGCCGGGCGCGGGTCACCCCACGGCGGTGTCTTCCTCGACGTGTCGACCCGGTTGCCCGCCGAGGAGATCCGCCGCCGGCTGCCGTCGATGCACCACCAGTTCAAGGAGCTGGCCGACGTCGACATCACCGCGCAGCCCATGGAGGTCGGCCCGACCTGCCACTACGTGATGGGCGGCGTCGAGGTCGACCCGGACACCGGGTCGTCCGCCGTGCCGGGGCTCTTCGCCGCCGGTGAGGTCTCCGGCGGCATGCACGGCTCGAACCGCCTGGGCGGCAACTCGTTGTCGGACCTGCTGGTCTTCGGACGGCGGGCAGGTGCGGGTGCCTCCGAGTACGTGCGCTCGATGGGCGAACGGCCTGCCGTCGCCGAGGAGGCGGTCACCGAAGCGCGTGCGACCGCGTTGAAGCCCTTCCAGCAGGAGGGCGGGGAGAACCCGTACACGCTGCACATGGAGCTGCAGCAGTCGATGAACGACCTCGTCGGCATCATCCGGCGCGCGGGCGAGATGGAAGAAGCCCTGCAACGGCTGGAGAAGCTCAAGGAACGGGCCCGCTCGCTCAGCGTCGAGGGCCACCAGCAGTTCAACCCGGGCTGGCACCTCGCGCTCGACCTGAGGAACATGTTGCTGGTGTCGGAGTGCGTCGCGAAGGCCGCGCTGCTGCGGACCGAGTCCCGCGGCGGGCACACCCGCGACGACCACCCGTCGATGGACGCGCAGTGGCGGCGCAAGCTGCTGGTGTGCACCGCGTCCGGTGACGGGGCGGAGGTCGCGGAGAAACCGCAGATCCCGATCCGGTCCGACCTGCTCGACCTGTTCGACCGCACCGAGCTGGAGAAGTACCTCACCGCCGAGGAGCTGTCATGAGCTACCAGGGGAAGTTCCGGGTGTGGCGCGGGGACGACACCGGCGGCGGGCTGGAGGACTTCACCGTCGAGGTCAACGAGGGCGAGGTCGTCCTCGACATCATCCACCGCTTGCAGGCCACCCAGGCACCGGACCTCGCGGTGCGGTGGAACTGCAAGGCCGGCAAGTGCGGGTCGTGCTCCGCGGAGATCAACGGCAGGCCGCGGCTGCTGTGCATGACGCGCATGTCGGTGTTCTCCGAGACCGAGACGATCACGGTCACGCCGATGCGGACGTTCCCGATCATCCGCGACCTCGTGACCGACGTGTCCTTCAACTACACCAAGGCCCGCGAGGTCCCGTCGTTCCAGCCGCCGAAAGACCTCGCACCGGGCGAGTACCGGATGCAGCAGGTGGACGTCGAGCGCTCGCAGGAGTTCCGCAAGTGCATCGAGTGCTTCCTGTGCCAGAACACCTGCCATGTGGTGCGTGACCACGAGGAGAACAAGGAGGCGTTCTCCGGGCCGAGGTTCCTGATGCGCGTGGCCGAGCTGGAGATGCACCCGCTCGACACCGCGGACCGCGTGGACCAGGCGCAGGACGAGCACGGCCTCGGGTACTGCAACATCACCAAGTGCTGCAGCGAGGTGTGCCCCGAGCACATCCACATCACCGACAACGCGCTCATCCCGATGAAGGAACGCGTCGCCGACCGCAAGTACGACCCGGTCGTGTGGCTCGGCAACAAGCTGTTCCGGCGGTCCTAGCGACGAGCCGCGGCCTGACCAGCCCCGGCTCGCGGAGACGCGAACGGGGCGCGTCCGAAGTGGACACGCCCCGTTCCGGTCAGCCCGGCGTCAAGCCTGGTGGTCGTTCCCGATGACCACCAGCTCCGCCTTGTCGTTCTCCAGCGCGATGACCTTCTTGTTGCGGCGGTTGCGCTTCTCCAGGTAGTTCGCGAACCACGTCAGCAACAGGCACAGCCCGATGTAGGTGGCCGCGACCACGATCATCGTCGGGATCAGCGGACGGCCGAACTGCAGCTGACCACCGATCTGGCGGCCCCAGTACAGCAGCTCCTCGAACGTGATGAGGAAGCCGAGCGCGGTGTCCTTCAGCAGCACGACGAGCTGGCTGATGATGGTCGGCATCATCGCCCGCAACGCCTGCGGCAGCAGCACGAACACCATCACCTGCGTCTTGCGCATGCCCAGCGCGTACGCGGCCTCCGCCTGCCCCTTGGGCAGCGAGTTGATGCCCGCGCGGAACACCTCGGCGAGCACCGAGCCGTTGTACAGCATGAGGCTTAGCACCACGGACGTGAAAGCGGTGAGCTTCACGCCCGTCGCCGGCAGGCCGTAGTAGAAGAAGAACATCATGATGACGAGCGGGATCGCCCGGAACAGCTCGACGACCACGGCGGCGGGAGCGCTGACCCACCGGTGGTCCGACAGCCGGGCCGCGGCGAAGACCGCACCGAACACGAGCGCGAGCGCCGCGCCGACCGCGAACGCGCTGAGCGTGCGGCCGAGTGCCTCGACCAGCGAGATCTGGATCTGCTTGTACTCGATCCAGCTCCACTTGCGGCCCTCGAACTGGCCGGTGTCGATGAAGCGCCAGATCACGTAACCGAGGAACGCGACGATCGCGGCGATGCCGACGACCGCGAGCAGCCGGTGCCGGACCCTGGCCCGCGGGCCGGGGACGTCGAAGAGGACGGTGGTCATCGGGCCACGCTCCAGCGCTTTTCGAGAACCCGCTGCAGGAACGTCAGCGGCAGGACCAGCAGGACGAAGATGCCGGCGACCCACAGCATGCCGACCAGCGTGCTCTCACCGGCCTCCGACAGCGCGTCGCGGATGGCACCCGCCTCCCGGACCGAGAAGCCCGCCGCGACGGTGGTGTTCTTCAACAGGGCGATGAACGTGCTCACCATCGGCGGGACGACCGACCGCATGGCCTGCGGCAGCACGATGCTGCCGAGCATCTGGGTGAACGTGAGCCCCAGCGCCCTGGACGCCTCAGCCTGGCCGACCGGCACCGTGTTGATGCCCGACCGGACCACCTCGCAGACGAACGCCGAGGTGTAGATCGACAGCGCCACGACAGCGGCGGTGAAGAACTCGAACTTGATGATCTCCAGGTACGGGTACGCGAACACGAAGAACACGAACACCAGGGTCAGCGGGGTGTTGCGCACCACCGTGACGTACAGCGTGCCGACCCCGCGGAACACCGGGACGGGGCTGACGCGCAGCATGGCCAGGAAGACACCGGCCAGCAGTGAGATCACCGCGGAGAACGCGAACAGCCGCAGCGTTTCCCCGAAGTGAGCCACGAAGAGGTCGAGATTGCGGGTGAGGACGCCCATCGATTTCCTTGCCGTCGTCCGTCGTCAATGGAACGGCCGGTGAACCCGCCGTGCGAGTCCACCGGCCACAGAGGAACGTCAGTACTTCTCGAGGGTCGGGTGCTTGCCCTCAGAGCCCGACTTGCCCAGCGTGTTCTTGTAGATGTCGTCCCACTTGCCGTCGGACAGCGACTTCTCGAGGATCTCGTTGACCTTGTCGCGCAGCGCCTTGTCGTCCTTCGGCAGGCCGATGCCGTACTTCTCCGTGGAGAACGTCTTGCCGACGACCTTCAGCTTGTCCGGCTCGGCGGCCGCGTAGCCCTTGAGGATCGCGTCGTCGGTGCTGACCGCGTCGATCTCACCGTCGAGCAGCTTCGTGACGCACAGCGAGTAGCTCTGCAGCTCGACCACGTTGGTGTCGGGCTGGACCAGCTTGTCCTCGCGCAGCTTCTTGGCCGGCGTCGCGCCCGTGACCGAGCAGACCTTCTTGTCCTTGATGGTGTCCGGACCGGTGATGGCGGAGTTGTCCTTCTTCACCAGCAGGTCCTGGCCCGCGATGTAGTACGGGCCGGCGAAGGACACCTTCTCCTTGCGGGCGGCGGTGATCGAGTACGTGCCGACGTAGTAGTCGATGTCCCCGTTGATGATCGCCTGCTCGCGGGCGGCCGACTGGATCGTCTTGAACTCGACCTTCGACGCGGGGTCGAAGCCCAGCTGCGCCGCGATCAGCTTCGCCATGTCGATGTCGAAGCCGGTGTACTTGTTGGTCGTCGGGTCCTTGAAGCCCAGGCCCGGCTGGTCCTCCTTGACGCCGACCACCAGCGAACCACGCGACTTGATCTTGTCGAACGTCGGCGAGCCCTCGACCTTGACGTCCTTGGCCACCTCGAAGACGCCGGCGGGTGCCGCCGCCGTGTCGGTGCCGGTGCCTTCCTTGCCACACGCGGTCAGGGCGAGGCCACCCGCCAGCAGTACCGCCGTAAGGGCGCGAACCCTCATCGTCCTTCTCCTGCCATTCGTTCGAAAAGTGAGCTGACTACTAGTGAGTCAGGATCTTGCCAAGGAAGTCCTTCGCGCGGTTGGACTTCGGGGCCGAGAAGAACTCTTCCGGGGTGGAATCCTCGACGACTTCACCGTCGGACATGAAGATCACCCGGTCTGCGGCCTTGCGGGCGAAGCCCATCTCGTGGGTGACCACGAGCATCGTCATGCCGTCCTTCGCGAGGCCGGTCATGACGTCGAGCACCTCCTGGACCATCTCGGGGTCCAAAGCGGAGGTCGGCTCGTCGAACAGCATCACCTTCGGCTTCATCGCGAGCGCACGGGCGATCGCCGCGCGCTGCTGCTGACCACCGGAGAGCTGAGCAGGGAACTTGTCGGCCTGGTTCGCGATGCCGACGCGCTCGAGCAGTTCCATCGCGGTCCTGCGGGCTTCCGCGGCCGGGGTCTTGCGCACCTTGACCGGCGCGAGCATCACGTTCTCGACGATGGTCTTGTGCGCGAAGAGGTTGAAGGACTGGAACACCATGCCCACGTCGGCACGCAGGCGAGCCAGTTCCTTGCCCTCCGCGGGAAGCGGCTGGCCGTCCACCTCGATGACACCGGAGTCGATCGGTTCGAGGCGGTTGATGGTCCTGCACAGGGTCGACTTGCCGGAACCCGACGGCCCGAGCACGACCACGACCTGCCCCTTCGGCACCTCCAGCTGCACGTTCTTGAGCACGTGCAGCGGGCCGAAGAACTTGTCCACACCCGCCACACGGATCATCGGCGGGGTAGAGGCGGCAGTCATCCAGTCCTCCATGAGGGGTCGTCGGCGTTGGCGGAAACCTAGGTGTCCGCCACCACAGCAGTCCAGGGCATTGAGCAAGACTTAGGGTCTCAACTCTGTCACAGGCAGACATCGGTTGCCCGGGAGGTAGCGAAAGTGCGCGTGCTGCTGGTCGAAGACGACGACCGGGTCGCGGAGGCGCTGGTACCGGCCCTGACCAGACGGGGTTTCCACGTGGACCGGCAGGCCACCGGCCGCGGCACCCTCGACCGTCTCGCGGGCGTCGACGTGGTGCTGCTCGACCTGGGCCTGCCCGACATGGACGGCGTGACGCTGTGCCGTGCCATCAGAGCGGCCTCGGACGTGGCGATCATCGTGGTGTCCGCCCGCGGGGAGATCGACGACCGCATCCTCGGCCTGCACGCGGGGGCCGACGACTACCTGGTCAAGCCCTACGACGTGGGGGAGCTGGTCGCGCGGGTGCACGCGGTGCGGCGCCGCCGCGGTGCCGACCCGGTCGCGCCCGGCTCGTCGTCGACGGAGGTGTTCGAGACCGGCGACGTCCGCGTCGACCTGGGCCGCCACGAGGTCACCGTGGCGGGTGAATCCGTGGCTCTTTCGCGCAAGGAGTTCCAGGTGCTCGCGCTCGTCATGGCGGCCGGCGGGGCGGTGTGCACGCGGGAGCGGATCCTCGCCGAGGTGTGGGGGCGGACGTGGTCGGGTGCGAACAGGACACTGGACGTGCACGTCGCGACGTTGCGCACCAAGCTGGGCCGGCCCGCGCTGCTCGAGACCGTGCGCGGCGTCGGGTACCGGCTGGGTCAGGTGTCGTGAGCGCGTGAGTTGGTGTGATCTGGGTCGCCGCGTCTTTCGCGGGTGCGTCCCCTCGCGGTTGGGTGACCCACCGTGAGGTCTCGACTGCTGGGCGTGGTGCTCGCCCTGATCGTGCTGGTGCTCGTCGGTCTCGGCGTGCCGCTGGGCCGTGGCGTGGCGACCGCGGAGCAGCAGGAGATGTTCCTCGACCGGCTGACCGACACCAGCCGGTTCGCCTCGCTCGCGCAGGGACCGCTGATCGACGACCGGCCGCACCTGATGCTGCCCGAGCTCCAGCGCTACGACGACATCTACGGCATCGGCGTCGCGGTCGTCGCCCGTGACGCGCCGACGGTGCCGTTGGTGGCCTCGCGCAACGACCTCGCGCTGGGCGACCCGGCGGTGCAGGAGCTGATCGGCAAGGCGCTGGCGGGCCGGTTGCCGGTGGCGCCGCCGTTCTTCATGCCGTGGAGCGACACCCAGGTGGTGCTCGCCGAGCCGGTGCTGGTCGACGGCGAGGTGCGCGGGGCGGTGATCACGTTCTCGCCGACGTCGAAGACCCGCTTCGAGATCCTGGCCTGGTGGGCGTTGCTGCTCGCGGCGAGCCTGCTGGTGCTGGCGCTCGCGGTGCTGCTGGCACTGCCCGTGGTCCGCTGGACGCTGCGCCCGGTGCAGGCACTCGACGACGCCACCGGCAAGCTCCTCGCCGCCGTCGTGGCCGGCCGCCCGGTGCCGCCGGTGGGGGCCGAGAGCGGTCCGCCGGAGCTGCGCCAGCTCAGCCGGTCGTTCGACCAGATGGCCGCGAACGTCAGCGATGTGCTCGCCGCGCAACGCGCCTTCGTCGCCGACGCCTCGCACCAGCTGCGCAACCCGTTGACCGCGCTGAAGCTGCGACTGTCCAACCTGGAGGGACACGTCGACGCCGAGGCCGAGGTGCACCAGGTCGAGGCGCTGAGCGAGACCGACCGGCTCAACCGCATCCTCGACGAGCTGCTCGCCATGGCCCGCACCGAGTCGAGCTCGGTGGACCCGGTGCCGGTCGACGTCGACAGGTCCGTGGCCGCCCGGCTGTCCGCGTGGCAGGCCGCCGCGGCCGCGAAGGAGGTCCACCTCGTGCTCGACGGCCAGCCCGTCGGCATGGCCCTCGCCCCGCCGCGCGGTGTCGAGACGGTGCTCGACGCGCTGCTCGACAACGCCCTCAAGTTCACCCCGGAGGGCACGCTCGTCATCGTCGACGTCCGCAAGGAAGGCGACGTCGTCCGCCTGTCGGTGGCCGACCACGGCCCCGGGTTGCAGCCCGACGAGCTGGACCGGGCGACCGACCGGTTCTGGCGCAGCCCCGCCCACCAGAACGTCCCCGGCTCCGGTCTGGGGCTGTCGATCGTCCGGCTGGTGGTCGAACGCGTGAACGGCACCGTCCGCCTGGAGTCGCCAGAGGACGGCGGCTTGAAGGTCGTGATCGAGCTACCGGCCATCTGATATCCAATATACGGGCAGCTGATATCCGATATCCAATATTTAGAACATCGGATATTGGATATCGCGGAGCTGCGTTGCTGCTGCTCAGACCTTGAAGTCGCGGTAGTACCGGACCGCACCGGGGTGCAGCTGCACCGGCGACGTCTCGATCGCCGACCGCTGCTCTATCGTGCGCGCCGCCGAATGCGCCTTCACCAGGTCCGGCTGCGCCTCGAACAACTGCCGGACCAGCGCCTCGGCCACGTCGTCGGGCATGGACTCGGTGACGAGCAGGAAGTTGCGCACCACGAGCGTGATGACCGGGCCGGACGGCAGGTTGTAGATGGACGCGGGCAGCGTCGCCGAGCCGTAGGCGGGGTACTGCTCGCGGAACGACGACAGCACGTCCTTCAGGTCGAGCATCCGCACCTGGAGGTCCCTGGTGAGCCGCGTGATGCTCCCGGTCGGCAGGCCGCCGGACCAGAAGAACGCGTCGAGCCTGCCCTCCCGCATCGCGTCCGCCGAGGCGTCCAGGCCGAGGTTCAGCTGCTGCTGCGGCTTCACGTTCGTCGCCTTCAGCAGGCTGTTCGCGATGATCTCGACACCCGACTCCCTGGCGCCGATCGACACCCGCAGCCCGGCCAGGTCGGCGAACCGCGTCACCGGCAGGTCGGCCCGCACGATCACCTGCAGGTAGTCGTCGTGCATCCGGGCCAGCGCCCGCAGCTTCGACCCGCCCGGCACGTCCTCGATGGCGTCTGCCTGCGAGAACCCGACCTGCGCCTGGTTGTTGACCAGGCGCAGCACGTTGTCCTTCGACCCGTTCGTCACCACGACCTGCGGCCGCGCGATGCCCAGCCGCCCGCTCCAGGCGTCGGCCAGGCCGTTGCCCAGGGAGTAGTAGACGCCGCCCTGCGGGCCGGTCGCCATCGTGATCTTGACGTCCTCGAGCGTGCTGCTGCAGCCCGTCAGGACCGTTGCGGCGGCCAGCAGGCTCACGGCGGCATGCACTCGTCCCAGCACCAGCGCATCGTGCCACGCGGACGTTCGCCGCCTGCACCCGACGAAAGGTTGGTAGCCGTCTCACCAGCTCACCGGTGGTCAACGGGTAACCCCTGGTCAGGGCGGACGTGGGCGCCCGCGCGTCCGGTCCGCCGGAGAGGGGCTGCTGACCAGGCGTTATCGTGTCGGTGTGAGCACGGTGCAGGTTCAGAAGACCTTCCAGATCCGCACGTTCGGGTGTCAGATGAACGTGCACGACTCCGAGCGGCTCGCCGGTCTGCTGGAGGACGCCGGGTACGAGCGGGCCGCTGAGGACCAGCAGGCCGACGTCGTCGTCTTCAACACCTGCGCGGTGCGCGAGAACGCCGACAACAAGCTCTACGGCACCCTCGGGCACCTGGCCCCGCAGAAGGCGGCCAAGCCCGGCATGCAGATCGCCGTCGGCGGCTGCCTGGCGCAGAAGGACCGCAGCGAGATCGTGCGGCGCGCCCCGTGGGTGGACGTCGTGTTCGGCACGCACAACATCGGCTCGCTGCCGGTGCTGCTCGAACGCGCCCGCCACAACTCGGAGGCGCAGGTCGAGATCCTCGACGCGCTGGAGACGTTCCCGTCGGCGCTGCCGGCCGCCCGCGACTCCGCCTACTCGGGCTGGGTGTCGATCTCGGTGGGCTGCAACAACACCTGCACGTTCTGCATCGTGCCGTCGTTGCGCGGCAAGGAGAAGGACCGCCGTCCCGGCGACGTGCTCGCCGAGGTGCAGACGCTGGTCGACGAGGGCGTGCTGGAGGTGACGCTGCTGGGGCAGAACGTCAACTCCTACGGCGTCGAGTTCGGCGACCGGTTCGCGTTCGGCAAGCTGCTGCGCGCCTGCGGCGAGATCGACGGCCTCGAACGGGTGCGCTTCACCTCGCCGCACCCCAAGGACTTCACCGACGACGTCATCGCCGCCATGGCCGAGACGCCGAACGTGTGCCACCAGCTGCACATGCCGCTGCAGTCCGGTTCGGACCGGGTGCTGAAGGCGATGCGCCGCTCGTACCGCACCGAGAAGTACCTCGGCATCATCGAGAAGGTCCGCGCCGCCATGCCGGACGCCGCGATCACCACGGACATCATCGTGGGCTTCCCCGGCGAGACCGAGGAGGACTTCCAGGGCACCCTCGACGTGGTGCGCCGGGCCAGGTTCTCCTCCGCGTTCACGTTCCAGTACTCGAAGCGCCCCGGCACCCCGGCCGCCGACCTGCCCGACCAGCTGCCGAAGGCCGTCGTGCAGGAACGCTTCGACCGCCTCGTCGCGGTGCAGAACGAGATGACCCACTCGCTCAACACCGAGCAGCTCGGCCGCACCGTCGAGGTCCTGGTCGCCACCGGTGAGGGCAAGCGCGACGCCGAGACCCACCGCATGAGCGGGCGCGCCCGCGACGGCCGGCTCGTGCACTTCACGCCCGGCACCACCGCCCCGCGCCCCGGTGACGTCGTCGAGACCGTCGTCACCTACGCCGCCCCGCACTACCTGGTCGCCGACGGCGAACCGCTGTCGTGGCGCCGCACCAGGGCGGGTGACCGGTCGGAGGCGGGCCTCAAGCCCAAGACCCAGGGCGTCGGCCTGGGCCTGCCGTCGTTCGGCAAGCCGGCCCCGCTGCCCGTCGCCGTGTCGGGATGTGCTGCCCAGTGAGCGACGAGGAGTACCTGCGCAGGGAGATCGACGAGGTGGAACGCACCGCCGCCCGCCGCATCGACCCCGGCACCGGAGCGCTGACGATCTCCATCGCGGTGCTCGCCCTGCTCGTCTCGCTGATCCTGCCGTGGGTCGGCGAGCACACCGGCCTGCAGGTCGTGCTGGGCGAGTCCGAGACGTTCCTGCCGCGCCTGTTCGCGTTCCTCGCCCTCGGCGTCGGCGTGGTCGGCTCCGGCCTCACGCTCGCCGTGCGCCGCTGGACGCTCGCGTGGGTGTGCTCGCTGGGCCTGTTCGCGGCGTCGGTCACCGGTGTGCTGTCGATCTGGACCCAGCAGACCACCACCAGCAACAAGACGATCGGCCCCGGTCCGGGCCTCGGCCTGACCATCGCCGTCGTCGCCGTGCTGGTGCTGCTGGTGAAGTGGCTGCGGATGGCCGCGTCCCGCCCGCCGCAGCTCTGAGCGGGTGCACGGTCCCGGCTTCCTCTTGCCTCGAAGGTGAACGCGGAGGCCGGGAGAGTGCCTCGACGACGTGAGCCAACGCTGGCGAATTGCCCGCTGAACGCACCGAGGGGCCCCTCCCGCATGGGAGGGGCCCCTCCCGCATGGGAGGGGCCCCTCGGTGCGTCAAACCTGACTAGCGGGTCGCCAGCGCCTGCTCAGCGGCGGCCAGCCACTCACGCCACTGCGCGGCCTGCGCCTCTGCCTGCTCGGTGCGGCGCTTGTCGCCCGCGGCACGGGCCTTGGCGGCCTGCGCCTCGAACTGCTCCACGCGCTCGCGGAACTGCGCCACGCGGGCCTCGGCCTCGGGGTCGGAGCGACGCCACTGGGCGTCGACCGCGCCGCGCACCCTCTCCTCGATCGAGCGCAGCTTGCCCTCGAGCTCGCGGATCCGCTCGCGCGGCACCTTGCCGATGGCGTCCCAGCGCTCCTGGATCTTGTACAGGTGTGCCCTGGCCGCCTCGAGGTCGCCCGACGGGTCGATCGTCTCGGCCTCGGCGAGCAGCTCCTCCTTCAGCTTCGCGTTGGCCGTGAACTCGGCGTCCCGCTCGCTGAAGGCCTCGGAGCGCTTCTGGAAGAACGCGTCCTGCGCGGCGCGGAAGCGCTGCCACAGCGCGTCGTCGGCCTCCTTGGGCGCACGCCCGGCGGCCTTCCACTCGACCATGAGCTCCTTGTAGCGACCGGCCGTGGCACCCCAGTCGTCGGAGTCGACGAGCTTCTCCGCCTCCTCGACGAGGGACTGCTTGGAGGACTTCGCCACCGAACGCTGCCGGTCGAGGTCCGCGAAGTGCGAGCCGCGACGGCGGTTGAACGCGTCACGGGCCTTCGAGAACCGGCGCCACAGCTGCTCGTCGGTCTTGCGGTCGACGCCGCGGATGGTCTTCCACTCGTCGAGGATCTGGCGCAGCCGGTCGCCGGCGACCTTCCACTGGGTCGACTCGTTCGCGATCGACTCGGCCTCGTCGACCAGCGCCTGCTTGCGCGCGACGGACTGGGCGCGGGCGGCCTCCTTGGCCTCCTTCGCCTTCTCCATGCCCGCCTCGGCCCGCTCCAGCACGTGCTCGACGCGGGCGGCCAGCGCCTTCAGGTCGCCGACCACCGCGGCTTCGGCGAGCTGCTCCTTGACGTGCTTCGCGCTGGTCAGGGCGTGCTTCGGGTCGCCGGCACCGGACGCGAGCCGCGTCACCAGCAGCTCGACCTCGGTGCGCAGGTCGTCGAACCGGCGCGCGAAGTGCGCGAGGCCCTCGACCGGCTCGCCCGCCTGCCACGACCCGACGGCGCGCTCGCCGTCCTCGGTCTTCACGTAAACGGTGCCGTCGGCGTCCACGCGCCCCCAGCGGTCAGGGTGGTCCGACGCCACGGGGACGGCCGGAGGCGTTGCCGCCGCGGTCTCCTTCGGCGTTTCCTCGACTCCACCCTCGACCTCGGTGACGGTCTCGACCTCGGTCGCGACCGCGACGGTCTCCGGTGTGCTGTCCTGCTCCGACATCGCCGGTTCCTCCCATCTGACGCCCGTGCCAGCCACGAGCGCCCCGCCAGCGGCGGGGCCGATGCAATACGGGCGCTGGAGGGTCTCCCGTCCCCAGTTCCCCGCGCGCATTCAAACAGGTCAGGGCTCGACTCGGTACTGGGAGTCCACGATAGGTAGCCTGGTTCGTCGTGATCACCCGTGCCGCGGTGGTGCCGCACCCGCCGCTTCTGGTGCCAGAACTGGTCGCCGGAGCCGCCGCAGAAACCGCCCCCGTGCGAGCCGCAACCGTTGCCGCGGCAGGGAAGTTGCCTGGTCCGTGGATCGCTGTCGCGGTCGACGCCGGTGGCCGGGCGACGTACCGGCCGCCGCTGTCGGGAACTTTTCTCGGCTACGGGGTCGACGTGCCGGTGACCCTCGGGGGTGATGCTCCCGCCGACCCCCGGCTGCCGCTGCCGGTGCTGGTCACCGCGTGGCTGAGGGAACGCTGCGCGGTCGAGGTGTCACGCGTCGAGCTCGTCCCGCCCGGCTGGTCCGCGGCCGACTGCGTCTCGTTCGGACGGCAGCTCGCGGACGAGGAGTGCGGTCTGCTCGTCCTCGGTGACGGCTCCACCCGTCACGGCCCGCGCTCACCCGGTTCGGACGACGGGCGTTCGGGACCGTTCGACGAGCACGTCCACCGCCTGCTGGCCGCCGCGGACACCGCCGGCCTGCTCGCACTCGACCCCGGCCTCGCCCGCGAGCTGGGCGCGCAGGGCCGCGCGGCGTGGCAGGTCCTCGCCGGCGTGCCCGGTCCGTGGCGCTGCGCGAGCGCCGAGTTCTTCGCACCGTTCGGCGTGGGCTACCACGTCGCAGTCTGGGAGCGCCCGTGATCAGTCCGATCGCCGTCGTCGGCCCCACCGCGACCGGCAAGTCCGACCTGGCCGTCGCCCTCGCCGAGCGGTTCGGGGGAGAGGTCGTCAACGCCGACGCCCTGCAGCTCTACCGCGGCATGGACATCGGCACGGCCAAGATGCCCCTCGCCGACCGCCGCGGCGTCCCGCACCACCTGCTCGACGTGCTCGACGTGACCGAGACCGCCTCCGTCGCCGCCTACCAGCGCGAGACCCGCGCCGTGGTCGAACGCCTCCTGGCCGCCGGACGCACGCCGGTCCTCGTCGGCGGCTCGGGGCTGTACGTGCAGGCCGTGCTCGACGACCTGAAGTTCCCCGGCACCGACGACGCCGTGCGCGAGCGGTTCGAGGCCGAGCTCGCCTCGGCCGGCCCCGAGGTGCTGCACCGGCGCCTGCGGGAGCTCGACCCGGTCGCCGCGATCGCGATCCTGCCGTCGAACGGCCGCCGCATCGTGCGCGCGCTGGAGGTCATCGAGCTGACCGGGCAGCCGTTCTCGGCGAACCTGCCCAAGCCCGGTCCCGCCCGCTACGGCACCGTCCAGATCGGCATTGACCGCGAGGTGTCCGAACTGGACGCGCGCGTGGACCGGCGGGTGGACCTGATGTTCGAGGCGGGCCTGGAGGACGAGGTCCGCGCGCTGGTGAAGCTCGGCCTGCGCGACGGCAGGACCGCCTCGCGGGCGCTGGGCTACCAGCAGGTGCTGTCCGCGATGGACGGAGCCTGCACGATCGACTTCGCCGCCGAGGAGACCAAGCGCGCCACCCGCCGGTTCGTGCGCAGGCAGCGGTCCTGGTTCCGGCGCGACCAGCGCATCACCTGGTTGGACGGTGCGCGCCCCGACCTGGTGGCGGCCGCCGGTAACCTGGTGCCGTGGAGTTCCTGAAGGGGCACGGCACGGAGAACGACTTCGTCGTCCTGCCCGACCTCGACGACCGGCTGGACCTGACGGTGGCGCGCGTGCAGGCGCTGTGCGACCGGCAGCGCGGCCTCGGCGCGGACGGCGTGCTGCGCGTCGTGCGGACCGACGGCCAGTGGTTCATGGACTACCGCAACGCCGACGGCTCCATCGCCGAGATGTGCGGCAACGGCCTGCGCGTCTTCGCCCGCTACCTGGTCGACGCGGGCCACCAGCCGCAGGGCACGTTCGTCGTCGCCACGCGGGCGGGGGACCGGACCGTGACCACGCACCCGGACGGCTCGGTCACCAACGACATGGGCCCGGCGCGCGTCACCGGCACCTCCATCGCCGCGGTCGACGGCCACGGCATCGGCGGCTTCGCGGTCGACGTCGGCAACCCGCACCTCGCCTGCGTCACCGACGTCCCGGTCGACGGCTTCGACCTCACCGTCCCGCCCGGCCACGACCCGGTGATGTTCCCGCACGGCGTCAACGTCGAGCTGGTCAACGTCCTCGACGCCGGCTCCGGCGGCACCACCCGCGGTGCGCTGAAGATGCGCGTCCACGAACGCGGCGTCGGCGAGACCCGCTCCTGCGGCACCGGCACCGTCGCGGCCGTCGCGTCGTGGCTCGCCGGTCAGGGCAGGACGACCGGCTCGGCCACCGTCGACGTCCTCGGCGGCCAGGTCATCGTCACGATCGAGCCGACGACGTCGACACTCACCGGTCCCGCGGTGTTCGTGGCACGCGGTGAGCTCGACAAGTCGTGGTGGGACGCCCTCGCCTAGGGCGATATCCGATATATCAGTTCCGGTTCACCTCAGGTCGCAGACCTCGACCCGGCCGAGCCGTTCCGCCCTGACCACGTTCGGGTGCGAGTCGGGTGCGGTGAGGCAGACGAGCTTGTCGCCGACGACGGCGACGGCAAAGCAGTTCTGCGTCGTCTCCACCCGGTGCGTGACCGTGCCGCCCTCGGTCACCCGGAACACCGCCGGTTGCACCGACGGCGCCACCCACACGCCGTCCCCGTCGCCGGCGATGCCGTCGGGCGCGATGCCGAGCTCTGCCACCTCCGCCCACGTCCCGCGGTTGTGCAACGATCCGTTGCGGTCGACCGCGAACGAAGTGAGCTTGAACGCAACGGTCTCCGCGACGACGAGGATGTTGCCGCTCTCCGACTCACCGGTCGGGTCGGGCAGCAGCGCCATGCCGTTCGGGAACTTGAGGTCCTCGGCGGCGGCGGAGACCGACCCGTCGGGCCGCACCAGCGCGAGCGCCGCGCCCTGCGGGACGAAGTCCGGTTCGAGCAACCGCGGCAGGCCGACCTCGTCGATCAGCCCGTGCAGGTCGAAGCCGAAGTTGCCCACGTAGGCGCGGCCCTCGTCGTCGACGAGCATGTCGTTGGCGTGGTAGCTCGCGATATCCGATATATCGGCGTGCAGGACGAGGTCGTCGCCTTCCAGCCGCCGCACGGTGCGGTCGAGCATCGACACGACGAGCAGCCGGCCGTCGGGCAGCCAGCCGAGCCCGGACGGCTGGCCGTCGAAGGCGACGACGACCTCGTCCGCACCGGACGCGAGGTCGAGCGCGTGCACCTCGCCCGCGTAGAAGTCCGAGTAGTACAGGCGACCGTCGGGGCCGCGCCGCGGTCCCTCGCCGAAGTGCAGACCGTCCCGCAGCACCGTCGTGTCAGCCATGGGCGTCGACGCTAGTAGCGGCCGGCAGGTCCCGCATAGACCGCAGCGGCGACACCAGCAGCCACACCATCCCGAGCACCGCGCCGACCAAGGAGACCCACAGCGTCGGCACCACGCCGATCCACGACCCGAGCGCACCGCCGGTGAGCGCGCCCAGCGGCGTCGCACCCCACACCACCCAGCGGATCGAGGCGTTCATCCGGCCCAGCAGGTGGTCGGGGCAGATCGCCTGCCGGTAGCTCACCTGGCCCACGTTGTAGACGACGACGCCGAACACCGAGATCGCGAGCCCCACCATCGGCAGCACGAGCCCCCAGCCGCCGGAGACGAACGGCAGCGCCAAGGTGAACGGCCAGGTCAGCACGGGCACGAGCCAGATCATCCTGGCCTGCCCGAACACCGTGCCCAGCCGGAACGCCACCGCCGCGCCGGCCACGCCGCCGACGCCGCCTGCGCTCAGCACCAGCCCCGCGGTGCCCTCGCTGAGCCCGGCGACGTTCAGCAGGAAGAGGACCAGCACGGCGTTCTGGACGCCGTGGAAGAAGTTCGACGTGCCGGTGCAGGCCACGATCGCGCGCAGGTTCACGTTGCCGAAGACGAACCGCAGCCCCTCCATGACCTCGCGGCGCAGGTCCGGCGTGGCGTGCCGGTGCGGCACCGGCTCCACCGCGGAGATCCGGAACAGGAAGAACGCCGAGCTCAGGTAGCCCACGCCGGTCGCGAGCACGCCGTTGGCGGCGCCGAGGAACTGCGCGACGTACCCGCCGATCGCGGGCCCCGAGACCTCCGCGACCGACATGCTGGCCTGCAGCTTCGAGTTGCCCTCGACGAGCTGGTCGCGCCCCACCAGCGATGGCAGGTACGACTGGTAGGCCACGTCGAAGAACACCGTGCACACGCCCACCGCCAGGCTCACGACGACCAGCTGCGGCAGGTCGAGCACGCCCAGCCACCACGCCACCGGCACGCTCAGCATGAGCACGGCGCGGGCGACGTCCATCGCGATCATCAACGGCTTGCGGCGCACCCGGTCGACCCACACGCCCGCGGGCAGCCCGATCAGCAGGAACGCCATCGTGCCCGCCGCCGCCAGCAGGCCCATCTCGAACGGAGTCGCGTTCAGCACCCCCGCCGCGAGCAGCGGGATCACCGTCAGGCCGATCGTCGACCCGAACTGGCTGATCGTGTCGCCGGCCCACAGCCTGCGGAAGTCCCGATGCCCCCAAAGCGTCATGGCGGCGAGTCTGCGCCCAGTGATTGGAAACTGTCAATCACTTAGACTGCGCCCGTGCCCCTCTACAAGGACCGGCGTCCCGCGACGAGCGAGGAGGCCGCCGCGCTCAGCTCCGACCTGCGGCTGCGGATGATCCGCATGACGTTCGAGCGCCCCCTCACCAACAAGGAGCTGGCGCAGCGCCTCGGCAAGGACCCGGCCACGACGCTGCACCACGTGCGCAAGCTCGTCGCCGCCGGGTTCATGGAGGCGATGCCCCCGCGCGCGGGCAACCGGGGCGCGAAGGAGATCCCCTACCGGTCGACCGGATTGTCACGGGAGCTCGACAACAGCGAAAACATGGTGGCCGTCGGCGAGGCGATGTTGCACGCTTTCCTCGGCGAGGTCGCCGACATCGGGCTCAGTGACGTGGATCAGAGCCGTCTGGTCGTCACCGTCGACCCCGAGGAACTAAAGCAGCGGCTCGCAGCGTTGATGGATGAGCTGGCCGCGCAACCGGTCAGACCGGACGTTCCCCGTGTGGCGATCTACCTCGCGGTGTATCCGGGGGACTGACGGTCCATGGGACGATGAAGGGCAAATGACGGAAAACATCCAGAGCACAGAGTTCGACCCGGAGTTCGACTCGACGTGGGAAGAGGAGAACCTCTCCACGGGCGACTTCGAACGCGCCGAACGCGCCGCGCTGCGCCGTGTCGCGGGGTTGTCCACCGAACTCGAGGACATCACCGAGGTCGAGTACCGGCAGCTCCGCCTGGAGCGGGTCGTGCTCGTCGGGGTGTGGACCGAGGGCACGGCCGCCGACTCCGACGCTTCGATGGCCGAGCTCGCGCGCCTCGCCGAGACCGCGGGTTCCGAGGTCCTCGAAGGCGTCGTGCAACGGCGTGACAAACCGGACGCGGCGACGTACATCGGCTCCGGCAAGGTCTCCGAGCTGCGCGACGTGGTGCAGGCGACCGGCGCGGACACGGTGATCTGCGACGGTGAGCTCTCGCCCGGCCAGCTGCGGCAGCTGGAGGAGAAGCTCAAGGTCAAGGTCATCGACCGCACCGCGCTCATCCTGGACATCTTCGCGCAGCACGCGCAGTCCAAGGAGGGCAAGGCGCAGGTCGAGCTGGCCCAGCTGCAGTACCTGATGCCGAGGCTGCGCGGCTGGGGTGAGTCGCTGTCCCGGCAGGCCGGTGGTCGTGCCGGCGGCGGCAACGGCGGCGTGGGTCTGCGCGGTCCCGGTGAGACCAAGATCGAGACCGACCGCCGCCGGATCCGCGCGCGCATCTCGAAGCTGCGCCGCGAGATCGCCGCGATCGGCGTCATCCGCGAGACCAAGCGGGGCCGCCGCACCGCGAACGAGATCCCGAGCGTCGCCATCGCCGGGTACACGAACGCGGGCAAGTCGTCGCTGCTCAACGCGCTGACGGGCGCCGGTGTCCTGGTGGAGGACGCGCTGTTCGCCACCCTCGACCCGACGACGCGCCGCGCGCTGACGCCCGAGGGCCTGCCGTACACGCTGACCGACACGGTCGGCTTCGTCCGGCACCTGCCGCACCAGCTGGTCGAGGCGTTCCGCTCCACGCTGGAGGAGGTCGGCCAGGCCGACCTGCTCGTGCACGTGGTCGACGGCTCCGACGCCATGCCGGAGAGCCAGGTCAAGGCGGTGCGCGAGGTGCTCGCCGAGATCAACGAGCGCAACGACGTGCCCATGCCGCGCGAGCTGCTGGTCGTCAACAAGATCGACGCGGTGGGCGACCTGGGCCTGGCCCGGCTGCGGCACCTGTTCCCGGACGCGTCGTTCGTGTCGGCGCACTCGGGCGTGGGCATCGAGGAGCTGAAGGTCCGCGTCGCCGAGCTGATGCCGCGGCCCGAGGTCGTGGTCGAGGCGCACGTGCCGTACGCGCGCGGCGAGGTCGTCGCCCGCGTGCACCGTGACGGCGAGGTGCTGTCCGAGAAGCACACCGAGTCGGGCACGTTGCTCAGCGCTCGCGTGCGCCCGGACCTCGCGGGTGTGCTTGAGGAGTTCGCGACGAACGGGTCACCTGCTTGATCCTCCCGCCTCCACCGGTGGACGTGTGCCCGGTAGCCATGCAGGAGCTCTCCGGGCTCACGTCCGACGGCAAGCAGTTCTACGCCGTCAGCGACAGCGACAACGGGACGCTGCGCATCCAGGTCATGGGCCGCGACTGCGTCGTGAAGCGCACGATCACCGCGGCCGTCGACCCCTACGACGTCGAGGACCTGGCGATGGCGCCGGACGGCACCCTGTGGGCGTCCGACACCGGCGACAACGGCAAGACCCGCTCCACGGTCGCCCTGCACAAGGTCTCACCGACAGGTGCCGTGGAGCGGTTCCGCCTCACGTACCCGGACGGCAAGCACGACGCCGAGGCGTTGCTCCTCGACAGGTCCGGCACGCCGTACATCATCACCAAGGAACCGCTCGGCTCCGCGCTCGTCTACCGCCCGGCAGCAGCACTGCGCACTGATATATCGGTGCCGTTGGAGCAGGTGGCGCGCGTGTCGCTGTCGACCACCGACACGCCGGGCGGCCCGCTGGAGGGCACCCTCGACTCGCGCCTGGTGACGGGTGCCGCGTCGACGGCCGACGGTTCCGTCATCGCCCTGCGCACCTACACCGACGCCTACCTCTACCCGGTCCCCGACGGAGACCTGGTGAAGGCGCTGTCCGGCGACCCGGTCCGCGTGCCGCTGCCGAACGAGCCGCAGGGCGAGGCCATCGCCTTCGACCCCGACGGCACCCTGCTCTCCGCCTCGGAAGGCGCCGGCACGCCGATCCGCGCGGTCGCGGGTGCCGCCGCTCTGGCGAAATCAGCTCCGCCGCCGACGACGACGGCCCCGGCACCCGCCGCGGACCAGCCGCAGGCGTCGCCGGCGGAGACCGCGACGAGCTCGTCGTGGCAGAACTGGCCGCTCGCGCTGGGCCTCGGCGGCATCGTGCTCGTCGTCGCCCTCGTCGTCGGCCTGCGCCTGCGCCGCCGAGCCTGAGAACCGATGTATCAGCTGCTCAGTCCCAGGCGACGGGCAGGCGCTCCAAGCCGCCGATCACCAAGCTCGCGCGGTGCGGCAGCTCCTCCTCCGCGACGGCGAGCCGCAGCTTCGGGAACCGCGTGAACAACGCGGGGAACGCGATCCTCAGCTCGACCCGCGCCAGGTGCTGCCCGATGCACTGGTGGATGCCGTGCCCGAACGCGACATGTCCCGCCGAGCCGCGAGCCAGGTCGAGGACGTCGGGATCGGCGTAGCGCGCCGGGTCGCGGTTCGCGGAGCCCAGCTCGACCTTGACGGTGTCGCCCTTGCGCACGAGCACGCCGTCGAGCTCGACGTCCTCCAACGCCGTGCGCACGGTCACCGGCGTCAGACTGATATATCGCAGCAGCTCCTCTACTGCGGCGTCGGGACCGGCGAGCATCGCGTCGACCCGTGCCCGGTCGCGCAGCAGCTCCAGCGTGCCGAGCGACAGCATGTTCGTCGTCGTGTCGAGTCCACCTCCGAGCAACGCCATGCCCATCGTGGCCATCTCGTCGTCGGAGAGCGGGTCGGCAGCTCCGCCGTCGGCCTCGGAGTTGACCAGGTCGCTGAGCACGTCGTCGGTCGGCGCAGCCCGCTTCGCCGCGACCATCTCCAGCATGAACCGCTGCAACCGCTCGAACGCCGCGAACATCGCCTCGGCCTCACCGGCCTCCGCGCCGCTGGCACCGGTCAGCAGCACCGCGTCCTGCTGGAACTCGGCGCGCCGCTCGTAGGGCACGCCCAGCAGCTCACAGATCATCAGCCCCGGCACCGGCGACGCAACGTGCTCGACGAGGTCCGCCGGCGACCCCGCACCCGCGAGCTCGTCGAGCTGCGCCGCGGTGATCTCCTCCAGCCGCTGCGCGAGCAACCGCATCCGCCGCACGGTGAACTGCCCGGTCAGCCGGCCGCGGTAGCGGGTGTGCTCTGGCGGGTCGTGGTCGGTGAACGCACCGGGCGGCGACGGCGGCGCGTCACCGGGACTGCCCGGCCCGAGCGGGTTGTGCATCAGGTCCGGCCGGATGCTGAACCGGTGGTCCGCGAGCACGGCACGCACGCTCGCGTGGTCGTGCGCGCGCCAGCCGACGTGCCCGTCCGGGTACGTCATCGGACTGAGCGGCATTGCTCCCCCTTGCAACGAGTCCGTTTCCCTCCCGTTCAAGCTAAAAACGTTTGCGGACGTCGTCAAAAGACTCGTTGCAATGGCTTGAAGGGCAAGGCACGATGAGGTCGTGCCTGGTAAACGGCTGGATGAAGAGGAACGGCAGCTCATCGCCCAATGGCTGTGGGACGGGCTGGGGTACTCCGAGATCGGCAGGCGGTTGCAAAGGCCGGCCTCGACGATCCAGCGCGAGGTGCTGCGCAACGGCGGCCACAACAACTACCTGCCGGGCGCCGCGCACCGGGCCGCGAGCGAACGGGCCATGCGCCGGATACCGGCGGTGGACGACCTGGACGTCGACGACGAGGCCTACTCGTTCGACCGCAGCCCCGGCGAGGTGCAGGAGTTCCACCTGCGGCTGGTCGCGGTGTTCCGGCAGACCGGGCTGACGCGCACGGCGGCGCGGATCCTCGCCGAGGTCTTCATGTGCGACAGGGGCAGCCTGACCGCGACGGAGCTGGTGCTGCGGCTGTCGGTCAGCCCGGGCACGATCTCACGCTCCACCGCTCACCTGCAGGAACTCGACCTGCTGCGCGCCGAGCGCGACGGCAAGCGCATGCGCTACTACCTCGACGACGACATCTGGTACCGGGCGTGGCTGTCGAGCGCCCAGCGCAACTCCACCTGGGCGCACACCGCACTGGACGGTGCCGAGATCTTCGGTCTCGGCACGCCAGTGGGTGCACGCCTCAAGGACATGGGGCAGTTCTTCAGCTTCGTCGTCGTGGACATGGAGGCCACGCGGCAGAAATGGCTCGACTTCTTCGAGAAGAAGAAGCGCGCCCGCGGAGACAGCCCGAGCAGCTAGGGAAGCCTCCGCAGCACGGTGACGACCTTGCCGAGGATGGTGGCCTCGTCGCCGTTGATCGGCTGGTAGGCCGGGTTGTGCGGCATCAGCCACACGTGGCCGTCCTTGCGCTTGAACGTCTTCACCGTGGCCTCGCCGTCGATCATGGCGGCCACGATCTCGCCCTGGTCGGCCGTCGGCTGCTTGCGGATCACGACCCAGTCGCCGTCGGTGATCGCGGCGTCGATCATCGAGTCGCCGACGACGCGCAGCAGGAACAGCTCGCCCTCACCGACGATCTCGCGCGGCAGCGGGAACACGTCCTCGATCGACTCCTCGGCCAGGATCGGGCCACCTGCCGCGATCCGGCCGACCATCGGCACGTACGCGGGCGTCGGCTTGGACATCGGGTCGAGACCGGCGTCGATCTCGGTGGGCAGCATCCCCACCGCGCGCGGGCGGTTCGGGTCGCGGCGCAGGAAGCCCTTCCGCTCCAGCGCGCGCAGCTGGTAGGCCACCGACGAGGTCGAGGTCAGGCCGACGGCCTCACCGATCTCCCGCACGCTCGGCGGGTAGCCGAAGCGGTCGACCCAGTCGCGGATCACGTCGAGCACCTTGCGCTGCCGCAGGGTCAGACCGGCGTTGCCCGCGATCTCACTCACCGCCGGCTCGACAAGAGCGGGGTCTGGGTCGATCGTCTTGCCTGCCACGGTCGCTGTCCTCCTCGCCGCCCCCAGTTCGAATGGGATTCCGGCCTCCGTCGATCTTCCTGCCCGACGGTAGTCGTGTTTGCTGCGCAGATCAAACACCTGTTCGAGGTATTTGACGGCGTGTTGTGGCGTCCCGGGAGGCGGTCTGGTAGAAATTCGCACGGACGTTCGATAGAACGCATGTTCGATCAAGGTGCTTGACCTGCGATGGAGGGCGTCATGGCGGTTCTGGTCGAGAAGCGGTTGCGCGTTGTCGAAGACGCGGACGTCGCAGCGGGCCGCCCACTCCGTTCGGGTCCCCGCGTCATGCCCAGGCGCCCCGCCACCAAGCCGCACCCGGTTGTCGTCCCGGACGCGCGCGAGTCGAGCTCGTGCGACGTCCGGTCGAAGCGCGAGTCCACCCTGGAGCTCGTCGCCGTCGGCGTGCTGAGCGCGCTGACCGTCGTCGCCCTTGGGGTGCTCTACCTCCAGCAGATGGGGGTCACGCCGTAAGGCGCCACCACATCTTGTGTCCGACACGCCCGCAGTGACGCCAACGCAGCGTCATGTGCGGGCGTCTTTGCGTAATCACCGCTGATCATTCGCGGTTCCGCCAACCGGGTGATGGCCGACGCGTCGTGTCGACTTGCATCCCCGCAGGCGTCGATCTAGGTTCTACCCCTACATCTAGTGGTTGCACCGTTGTAAGTAGTCCACAGGTTGTGGGTAACCCGACCAGTGTGGTTACTGCGACGAATGCTGCGCGGGGGAAGGGGTGAGGTGGCGTGCGGTGTCCGTTCTGCCGCCATTCGGACTCGCGGGTGGTCGACTCCCGTGAGGTGGACGAGGGTCAGGTGATCCGTCGTCGCCGCTCCTGCAACAGCTGCAGCCGCAGGTTCACCACGGTCGAGGAAGCGGTTCTCGCCGTGGTCAAGCGCTCCGGGGTGACGGAGCCCTTCAGCCGCGACAAGGTGGTCGTCGGCGTGCGCAGGGCGTGCCAGGGCCGCCCGGTCGACGAGGACGCGTTCCAGGTGCTCGCACAGCGGGTGGAAGAGTCGATCCGGTCGACGGGATGTGCGGAAATCCCGAGCCACGAGGTGGGGCTGGCCATTCTGGGGCCCCTGCGCGAGCTCGACGAGGTCGCTTATCTGCGCTTCGCGAGCGTCTACAGGTCCTTCTCGTCCGTCGAGGACTTCGAGAAGGAAATCCTCGATCTTCGCACTGCCCGGGCCGAAGCGGCCCAGGAGCAGTGATTCGCGCGCATTGAGTGCGCGCGACAACACCATCTTTCTGAAGCACCAGCACGAGGGAGATCCACCGTGACCGAGACCGTCGGCGGCTCAGCCAAGAAGACAGCCGCACGGGCGGCTGCCAAGCCTGCTGCCGCGCTGAAGGTCCAGCGCGTCTACACCACCGAGGGCCGCCACCCCTATGACGAGGTCACGTGGGAGCGCCGCGACGTCGTCATGACGAACTGGCGTGACGGCTCGGTGAACTTCGAGCAGCGCGGTGTCGAGTTCCCCGAGTTCTGGTCGGTGAACGCCACGAACATCGTCACCAGCAAGTACTTCCGCGGTGCCGTCGGCAGCGAGAAGCGCGAGCAGTCGCTGCGCCAGCTCATCGACCGCGTGGTGAAGACCTACGTGGGCGCCGGCAAGGAGCACGGGTACTTCGCGGGCGAGCAGGACGCGGAGATCTTCGAGCACGAGCTGACGTACATGCTGCTGCACCAGGTGTTCAGCTTCAACTCGCCGGTGTGGTTCAACGTCGGCACGTCGTCGCCGCAGCAGGTCAGCGCCTGCTTCATCCTCGCGGTCGACGACACCATGGAGTCGATCCTGAACTGGTACCGCGAGGAGGGCCTGATCTTCAAGGGCGGCTCCGGTGCCGGCCTGAACCTCTCGCGCATCCGCTCCTCCAAGGAGCTGCTGTCCTCCGGCGGCACCGCGTCCGGCCCGGTGTCGTTCATGCGCGGCGCCGACGCGTCCGCGGGCACCATCAAGTCCGGTGGCGCCACCCGCCGTGCCGCGAAGATGGTCGTCCTCGACGTCGACCACCCCGACGTGGTCGAGTTCATCGAGACCAAGGCGCGCGAGGAGGACAAGATCCGCGCGCTGCGCGACGCCGGGTTCGACATGGACCTCGGTGGCGCGGACATCGTGTCGGTGCAGTACCAGAACGCGAACAACTCGATCCGCGTGTCGGACGAGTTCATGCACGCCTACGAGAGCGGAGGCGACTTCGGCCTGCGCGCCCGCCAGACCGGCGAGGTCATCGAGCGCATCGACGCCAAGGAGCTGTTCGGCAAGCTCGCCAAGGCCGCGTGGGAGTGCGCCGACCCCGGCATCCAGTACGACGACACGATCAACGACTGGCACACCTGCCCCGAGTCGGGCCGCATCACCGCGTCCAACCCGTGCTCGGAGTACATGCACCTGGACAACTCCAGCTGCAACCTCGCCTCGCTGAACCTGATGAAGTTCCTCGGCGCCGACGGCAAGTTCGACGCCGTCACGTTCGCCAAGGCCGTCGAGCTGATCATCACCGCGATGGACATCTCGATCTGCTTCGCGGACTTCCCGACCGAGCCGATCGCGGACACCACCCGCAGGTTCCGCCAGCTCGGCATCGGCTACGCCAACCTCGGCGCGCTGCTGATGGCCACCGGCCACGCGTACGACTCCGAGGGCGGCCGCGCGCTCGCCGCGACCATCACCTCGCTGATGACCGGTGTGTCCTACCGCCGTTCCGCGGAGCTCGCGGGCATCGTCGGCGCGTACGACGGCTACAAGCGCAACGCCACCGCGCACCAGCGCGTCATGCGCAAGCACGCCGCGGCGAACGACCTGATCCGCACCTACCACGCGAACGACTCGGCGGTGCACAAGGTCGCGACCGAGGCGTGGCAGCAGGCCCTGGAGGTCGGCGCGAAGAACGGCTGGCGCAACGCCCAGGCGTCCGTGCTGGCCCCCACCGGCACCATCGGCCTGATGATGGACTGCGACACCACCGGCATCGAGCCCGACCTGGCGCTGGTCAAGTTCAAGAAGCTCGTCGGCGGCGGCTCGATGCAGATCGTCAACCAGACGGTCCCGCGCGCGCTGAAGGCACTGGGCTACCAGGACGAGCAGATCGAGGCGATCGTCGAGTTCATCGGCGAGCACGGCCACGTCGTGGACGCGCCGGGCCTGCGCCGCGAGCACTACGAGGTCTTCGACTGCGCCATGGGCGAGCGTTCCATCGCGCCCATGGGCCACGTGCGGATGATGGCGGCCACGCAGCCGTTCCTGTCCGGCGCGATCTCCAAGACGGTCAACATGCCGGAGACGGCGACCGTCGAGGACGTCGAAGGGATCTACTACCAGGGCTGGAAGCTCGGCCTGAAGGCGCTCGCGATCTACCGCGACAACTGCAAGGTCGGCCAGCCGCTGTCGGCGGGCAAGGGCGCGAAGGCGACCGAGGAGAAGAAGGCCGCGACCGAGACGGTCGTCGAGTACCGCCCGGTCCGCAAGCGCCTGCCGAAGAAGCGCCCGTCGCAGACCGTGTCGTTCACCGTCGGTGGCGCCGAGGGCTACCTGACCGCCGGCTCCTACCCGGACAACGGTCTCGGCGAGGTGTTCGTCAAGCTCGGCAAGCAGGGCTCCACGCTGGCCGGTGTGATGGACGCGTTCTCGATGTCGATCTCGGTGGGCCTGCAGTACGGCATCCCGCTGGAGTTCTACGTCTCGAAGTTCCAGAACCTGCGCTTCGAGCCGGCGGGCATGACCGACGACCCGGACGTGCGCATCGCGACCTCGGTCCTGGACTACCTGTTCCGCCGCCTGGCGCTCGACTACCTGCCGTACGACAAGCGCGCGCAGCTCGGCATCTTCACCGCCGACGAGCGTTCGGCACAGGTCGCCGGCGAGTACGGCGCCCCGGTGACGTCCGATGTGGACCTCGAGGGCCTGCGTGGTTCCGTCGAGGCGGCGCCGACCCAGGTCGACGCGCCCGCGGAGGCGCCGAAGCAGGTCGGCAGCTCGACCGAGCTGCTGGAGCTGCACCTGGGCAAGGCGGCGGACGCGCCGTTGTGCATGACCTGTGGCACGAAGATGCGTCCGGCCGGCTCGTGCTACCTGTGCGAGGGCTGCGGCAGCACCTCCGGCTGCAGCTGATGCGGTGAGCGGACCGTCACGGCAGCTCGATGCCGTGGCGGTCCGCCAGCTTCCTCTCGATCTCCGCGATCACGCACGCGATCGTCGACGGGTTGAGCCTGCCCTCCCCGAACTGCACGACGGTCTTCGCGAACTCGTCCGCCGCCAGCTCGCGGCACTCCGCGTTCAACGTCCCGTGGTCGACCGCGGCTTCTTTGAAGCACTCCAACGGTTTGCGGCCGAAGATGACCTCGAACTCCGCCCACCCGCGGATGGTCCAGTAAGTGTCGTGCGAGGACACTGACGTCGCACGCAGCCATCGCCACAGGTAGCGCGGATCGGTGTGCGTCGGGGCCTCGCGGTGGCAGCGGCCGCACAGCAGCACGAGGTTCGACACCACATCGGTGCCACCCAGCGACGTCGGCACGATGTGGCACTGTTCCAGCGAGGCCCGGTATCCGCAGCGCCAGCACCGTTCGCAGGCTTCGCTCCAGTCGACGGCGACCCGCTCCAGCGGCGCCCAGTGCCCGACGATCTGCTCGGCGTCCATCTGCCCTCCCCGGTTGTTGACCATCCTGTCGTCGGTGGAGCCATTTGCGTTTCGCATGTGGGCCGTCTGATAGAACAACGGCAAAGGGGCGGCCATCTCCCGGCCGTCCCTTTCCGTGTTGTCGCAGGGGGATGGATGCGTTCGTTCGACGACTTGCGCGATTACCTGTCCGAGCAGCTCAACGCCGCGATCAGGCGGCCGGGCATGCACGGCGGCGAGCCGGTGATCCTGACGTTGTTCGACGCCTTGGCGTTCGCCGACAGCCGCACGGACCGGTGGCAGGCCGAGCTGGAGGCACTGGTGACGCGCGGTGCGGCGAACGCGGCGATGGTGACCGGTGCCGTGCACGAGGTGCTCGGGTACCGCAGCGAGGACGTGATGGCGTCGGTGTACGCCGACCTCGCGCACCGGCAGGGCTGGCTGACGCTCGACACCGACAGCCGGATCCCCGGTGTGCTCGGGGAGGGCGACTGCGTGCTGACCGAGGTGGTCGAGGAGTTCGGGGCGCCACCGCTGTGGTTCGGCGGCACGAACCCGGCGTTCCCGAAGACGCTCGGCTACCCGGACCGGTCGGGTGCCCTGGTGTTCTTCCACTTCATGCCGGAGCTGCGGCTGATGGCGACGAGGCGGGGTGACGGCGACTTCCGCGACAGCTTCCTGTTCACCCCCGCCGGGCGGTCCCGGTGAACCGCTTCACGCCCAGGGCGGCGCGCTAGTCCTTGTGCCGCTGGTAGTACCGCGCCACCCGCACCCGGTTCCCGCACGTCGCGGGGTCGCACCACCGGCGTCGCGGGTGGGCGGGCACGAACAGCAGCCGGCAGCCCGGCCCCTCGCACGTCTTCACCTTCCGCACGACCGGTGACGCCAGCAGCTCCGCCGCCGCGCCCGCGAGCAGGCCGAGCGCCCGCGCGACCTCGTTCCCGCCGCGTTCGCGGGACACCACGACGCCGTCGGACCACGACAGCACCTCGAACGCCGGAGCGCCGCGCAACGCCGCGTTCAACGGCGCCAGGTCCGGTTCGGTGCCGTCACGGGCGGCGAGCACCGCCGCCTCCACCTGCCCCCGCAGCTCCACCACGGCCTCCGACCAGGGCAGACCCTGCTCGGCCAGCCCCTGCGCAGCCGGATCACCGTCTTCTACCGGGAGGCGGGCGATCCCGCGGCGCCCAAACTCTTGCTGCTGCACGGCTTCCGGTCCGCGTCGCACCAGTACGCGCGGCTCATCGAGGAGCTGAAGGACGACTTCCACGTCGTGGCGCCCGACCACCCCGGCTCCGGCCACACCGTGGTGCCGGGGGAGCGGCACCACACGTTCGACCTCCTCGCCGACACCGTCGAGAAGTTCTTGCAGGCGCTGAACTCCACCGGTTTCACCATGTACGTCTTCGACTTCGGCGCACCGGTCGGCTTCCGCGTCGCGACCCGCCACCCGGAGTGGGTGAAGGGGCTCGTCGTCCAGAACGGCAACGCCTACGAGGACGGCCTCTCCGACGTCGCCAAGGGCTTCATCGGCAACAGCGACCCGCAGGCCGCGCGCGCCCTGCTCGCGCCGGAGCACACGAGGTTCGGCTACCTGGAGGGTGCCCGCGACCCCGAGTCGATCTCGCCGGACACCTGGACGCTGGACCAGCACCACCTCGACCTGCGCCCGCAGCCCCAGGTGGACCTGTTCCTCGACTACCACACCAACGTCGCCCGGTACCCGCAGTGGCAGGCGTACTTCCGCGAGCACCAGCCGCCCACGCTGATCGTGTGGGGCCAGGGCGACCCGTTCTTCCTCGAACCCGGCGCCAGGGCCTACCTGCGCGACCTGCCCGGCGCGCGGCTGCGCCTGTTCGACACCGGCCACTTCGCGCTGGAGGAGGAGCTGACCGAGATCGCCGCGCTGATCAGGGAGTTCGCCGCGAAGAGGTGATTTATTCATCAGGTGTTGAGTTTTTGGTCGCGTGCTCGTAGCGTCATCCCCTGGGCAGACCGCGGAGGGGTTGCGATGGCGTTCGTCAGGGACTTCGAGGAGATCGACGGCACGATGACGGCCGTCGTGGGCGGCAAGGCGGCGAACCTCGGCGAGCTCACCCGAGCGGGCCTGCCGGTGCCGCAGGGCTTCTGCGTCACCACGGACGCGTACCGCGCGGTCGCGGAAGCCGGCGCGCCGGCGGGCACCACACCGGAGAACGCGCGCCGCACCGTGCTGGAAACCCCGGTGCCGCAGGAGATCAGGGACGCGGTCGTCACCGCGTACCGGGGTTTCGGCGACGACGTCCCGGTCGCGGTGCGTTCCAGTGCCACGGCCGAGGACCTGCCGTTCGCGAGCTTCGCGGGCCAGCAGGACACGTTCCTCAACGTCGTCGGTGAGGACGCCGTGGTCGACGCGGTGCGCCGGTGCTGGGCCTCGCTGTGGACCGGCCGCGCCGTCAGCTACCGCGAGACGAACGGCATCGACCACCGCACGACCTACCTCGCCGTCGTGGTGCAGCGGATGGTGCAGTCCGCGGTGTCCGGCGTGCTGTTCACCGCGAACCCGGTCACCGGCACGCGCGACCAGGTCGTCATCGACGCGAGCCCCGGCCTGGGCGAGGCGGTCGTGTCCGGGGCGGTGAACCCGGACCACTTCGTCGTCGACGGCACCGAGATCGTGCAGAGGCGCCCGGGGGACAAGCGGTTCCTCATCAGGTCGCTGCCCGGCGGCGGCACCGAGCACGTCGAGGTCGACGCCGCCGACGGGCCGTGCCTGACCGACGACCAGGTCCACGCGCTCGCCGAGCTGGGCCGCAGGACGCAGGCGCACTACGGCAGCCCGCAGGACGTCGAGTGGGCGATCGACGCCGCCGGCGCGCTCCACCTCACCCAGGCGCGGCCGATCACGACGCTGTTCCCGTTGCCGGAGAACAACAAAGCCGGTCACGCCTACTTCTGCTTCAGCCTCGCCCAGGGGCTGGAACGGCCGATCACGCCGATGGGCCGCGCGGTGTTCCGGGAGATCGCCGGGTCGGCGTTCGAGATCGTCATCGGCGACCCGGCCAGTCAGTCCTATGTGGAGGTCGGTGAGCGCATCTTCTTCGATGTCACCAAGGTGCTGCGCAGCCGGGTGGGCCGCGAGTTCGTCACCCGGCTGCTCGGGGTCATGGAGGCGCGGTCGGCGGAGGTGCTGCGCGGGCTGTTCGACGACCCGCGGTTCGCCGTCACGAGCTCCTCGCCGATGCCGGCGCTCCGGCGCGTCCTCCGGCTCGCACGCCGCTTCCACGCGCCGCAGACCGTGCTGAGGGCGCTCGCCGACCCGGAGAAGGCCGCACGCGGCGCTCGTGCGCTGGAACGCGAGGTCCTGGAAAAGGCCGCCGGTCTGACGGTCGAGCACGCGTTGCGGCAGTGCGTCGTCCCGGTGCTGCCGCGACTCGCACCGACCGCTCTCGCCGGGTTCGCGCTGCTCGGGCTCGTCGGCAAGGTCGCCGACGTCAGGCCGGGGGAGCTGCAGGCGGTGCTGCGCGGCCTGCCGAACAACGTCACCACCGAGATGGACCTGGCGATGTGGGACCTCGCGCGGGAGATCCGCCGAGACCCGGCCGCCCTGCGGCAGTTCCGCAACGGTGAACGCCCGGCGGCGCTGGACGCGTTCCTGGCGAAGTGGGGGCACCGGGCGGTCGCCGAGATCGACCTGGGACTGCCGCGCTGGTCGGACGACCCGGCGCACGTCATCGGCGTGGTGCGCAACCTCCTGCTGCTGGAGGACGCAGATGCCGCTCCCGACGCGGTGTTCGCCCGCGGTGCCGCCGAGGCCGAGGCGATGATCGAGACGCTGGCGCGGCGCTCGTGGGGCCGCGGCTGGTTCGTGCGCTTCGCGTTGCGCCGCACGAGGGTGCTCGCCGGTCTGCGGGAGCACCCGAAGTACCTGGTGATCACCCTGTTCGGTGTGCTGCGCGAGCGGATCACCCGAGCCGGGGAGGACCTGGTGGCGCAGGGCCGGCTCCGGGCCGCCGACGACGTGTTCTTCCTGAACTTCGAGGAACTGCGTTCCACGCAGGGTGATCTGCGCGAGGTCGTGGCCCGCCGGCGTGAGGTGTACGACCGTGAGATGCGGCGCCGGCACATCCCGCGCGTGCTGCTCTCCGACGGCACCGACGCCGAAGCCGTGCACCACGGCACCGCGGTGGAAGGTGACCTCGTCGGCACACCGGCGTCGGCGGGTACCGTCACCGGAGCCGCGCGCGTCGTGATGGACCCCGTCGGCGCACACCTCGAACCCGGCGAGATCCTCGTGGCGCCGTCGACGGACCCCGGCTGGACGCCCTTGTTCCTCACGGCGGGCGGGCTCGTGATGGAGATGGGCGGCGCGAACTCGCACGGCGCCGTCGTGGCCCGCGAGTACGGCATCCCCGCCGTGGTCGGTGTGCGCGAGGCCGTGACGCGGATCAGGACCGGTGACCGCATCACGGTCGACGGCAGCACCGGAGCGGTGACCACCTCCGGCTGAGGGCGACGAACAACGCTGCTACCGGCCGTTGACACGTCGCCGCGGCGCCCGGACGCGTAATCTCGGGGTCGTGGCCGACTCCAAGGGTGAGCTGAGCAAGGCTCAGCAGGGCATCGCCGACTACCTGCTGCGCGCCGGTGTGGACGGGTTCGGCCCGTTCAAGAGCGCTCGCGAAGCCGCGACCGACGCCCTGGCGAAGAAGGGCGACGAGACCGCCGCGGTCCGGCACCTGATCCGCACGCACGTGGCGCTGGCCGGTGCGCAGGGGTTCATCACGAACCTCGGCGGGCTGATCACGTTGCCGATCTCGCTGCCGTCCAACGTCGCGGCCGCGTACGTGATCCAGACGCACCTCATCGCGTCGATCGCGTCCTTGCGCGGCCACGACGTGGACAGCGAGGAAGTGCAGACGGCCATCCTGCTGTGCCTGCTCGGCAATGCCGGAACCGAACTGTTCAAAAAGGTCGGCATCAAGCAGTTCACGAAGAAGGCCGCCTCGGCGCTCATCACAAAATACGGTACAAAAAAGCTCGGTTCGGTCGTCGTGAAGGGCGTTCCGGTCCTGGGCGGCGTCATCGGCGGTGGCGTCGACGCCGCTTCCACCAGGGCGGTCGGCGCGTTCGCGAACCGCTATTTCACCCAGACGGACCGCGAGCACCCGTTGCCGAGCGTCATCGACGGTGAGGTGCTGTCCGTGGAGATCGAGGAAGCGGGCGGAACGGCCGAGTCGCGGTAACCGTCAGCTGAGCCGGTCGAGCGTCGAGGTGAACGCGTCCGGTGAGATCTGCACACCGCCGCTGAACGGGTTCTGCAACTGATGTATCGCGAACAGCAGCAGCACCAGCGTCGAGCTCAGCGTGACCGTGATGAGCAGCTGTGACACCAGGTTCGGGCCACCGAACAGGTACGGGAACAGCAGCGACAGGCCGGTGCCGATGAGCAGCGCGAGCCAGACGACGGGGTTGACGCCGCCGTCGGCCGCGTCGACGCGCTCCTGGCGGGCCTGGTAGACCTCCCACAGCTGGTTCGCGGCCTCGGTCTTGCGGTCCTCCTGCCAGCCGCCGTCCGGCGCGGTCGCCGCGATGGTGTCCCGCAGCTGGTTGAGGGTGTTCCAGCCCTTGCCGTCGACGTTCTCGCCCTCGCGCATCTTCGGCCACTCCTCGTCGACGACGGTCTGCACGTAGCTGCGGACCAGCTGGTCGACGCGGGACTTCGCCGGCTCGGGCAGCGAGCCGGTCGACCAGGTGACGGCGACCAGCGCGTTGGCCTCCTTCTGCACCTGCTCCTCGGCGGCGTTGGCCGCGTCGAACAGGGAGATGAGGATGAACGCGGTCAGCACCGCGTGCAGGCCGGCGACGATGCTGAACACCGAGCCGCCGACAGCGAGGTTCTTCTCGCCGACCTCCTCCGAGTTGAACCGGCGCGTGAAGACGACGATGACGGACGAGACCACGGCCGCGCCGAGAACCCAGAGCAGACCGGACACGTAAATACTCAATTCGGCCCCTTTCTGGTGTGGGATTAGACCACGGTCTACTGTGGCCGGTACAGCGCGGTCCGGTCACGAGCAATGGTCAGGTGGGAATGCGCGGCAACAGCAGAATTACCCGGTTGTCGTATCAAGCTGCTCCATTCCGGTGGAGCAGGAATGCGTTCGCCCTGGGTGGCGTCACCGCTCTTCTCGCGCTTTCCACCCCGCTCACCAGCGCTGTTGCCCAAGCCGCACCGGTGGCGTGCGACGCGTTCCAGGTCCGCGCGGTTCACCGTGGTGGGTGGTCGACGCTCACGCGGCTCGACGTGTCATCCGGTGGGGTGACCCCGGTAGCGCGAATCGACTACTCGGTGAATGCGTTGGGTTATTCCTCCGTGCTGGGCCGCTTGGTCGGTCTCACCTCGAAGGGCCACCACAGCTGGATGCATCCCACGCACGTTGTGCTCATCGACACCAAAGGCGTGGTCAACGATCTCGGACCAGTCGTGGCGCCGTGGTTCCGCACCGACGACGTGTCCGCGGGCGCGGTCGTGGGGACGACGTTCTACGTGCGCGACAACGCCCGGTTGCACGCGATCGACATCGACCCGGCGAGCGCGTCCTACCTGCGGATCGTGCGGTCGGTGGCGCTGGACTGGCCGGCGCTCGCGCTGGACGACTTCACCCCCGGACCCGGCGGCGGGCTGACCGGGGTCTCGGCGGCGGGCCACGGACCGGGCGAGGTCGTGACGTTCGACCCGGTGTCGGGGCGGTCGGTGCGGCGGGCCGAGGTGGCGGGGCTGCCCGGCAAGTCGACCTACGGTGCCGTCGCGATCGACTCGGCGGGCACGATCTACGCGGTGAACAACGGCTACAAAGGTCGCAGCCGCGTCTACCGGATCGCGGACGGCGCCGCCGTGGAGCTGTCCACCGACCAGCCGTTCGGCCTGATCGACGGCGCCGGGTGCCTGCCCGCGCCGATGCCACCGCAGGTGGTACCGCCCACGCCGAAGCCGGACGTCCCACCGGCGCCCGCACCTGTTCCCGTTGTGCCGCCCCGGGTGTCGACGCCCGCCCCGGTTTCGGCCGCACCGGTCGCCCCCGCCGTCCCGCCCGCCGCGGTGGTGCCATCCGCACCTGCACCCTCGCCGCAGCCGGTCCCGGTACGCGCGGCGCGGCGGGAACCGCAGCCCCGCGCGGAGCTCCCGCTCGACCCGAAGACCACGCCGATGACCAAGTCCCGCAAGTGGGCGATCGTCACAGTCGTCCTGGTGATGCTGGGGGCCGGAGCGGCCGCCGCACGCGCCCGCGGATAAATCGGTTGGCGGCGCCGGTCGGCGCCGCTACCGTTGCCGTCATGCTCATCATCTGAGAAGCCCCGCAGCGCTTCCGCCGCTGCCGCGTGTGCTCTTGGTGACCCTTCTCGCGGGTCCTTTTCCACGGCTGTCGTTTCCGCCGTGCCCTTGCACGCCCTCGTCACAGAGGAGGCTTTCGCATGCCTGCTGCCACCCCGCCCTCGAACCGAGCCGCTCGCCGCGCCCAGAAGCGCGGTCAGCAGCCGGCCGAGCAGAACACCCGGTTCGCGTTGCCCCAGCAACGGGTTCCGGTGGTCCCGCCGCGCCAGTTCGCCGCCCGTCGCCGCGGATCCGCGTAGCCGACGCCCGAACCGGTGCGGCCACGGCAGGGGGACGCGCGTTGCTCGTGTCCCCCTGCTCCCTTCGTGGGACGATCTCCCGTTCTGTCCGGATCCGCTCTAGCCTGAGGTGCTACCGGACCGACAGGATCGGAGGCGCCTGATGAGGATCGCTGACGTGTTGCGGACCAAGGGCTCGGCGGTTGCGACCATCGCCCCGGACGCACCGGTGTCCGATCTCCTCAGAACACTCGCGGAGCACAACGTCGGCGCCATCGTGGTCGTCGGCCCGTCCGGTGTCGTGGGCATCGTGTCGGAACGCGACGTCGTGCGCCGGCTGCACGAAACCGGTGCCGGGCTGCTGACCTCACCGGTGTCGTCGATCATGACCGCCGAGGTCTTCACGTGCACGCCTTCGGACACAGTGGACAGTCTGACCGTCGTGATGACCGAACGGCGGTTCCGCCATGTTCCCGTTGTGGCAGAAGGGGAACTGGTCGGCATCGTGTCCATCGGCGACGTCGTGAAGAGCCGCATCGGACAGCTGGAGCAGAACCAGGACCAGCTCCAGGCCTACATCGCCCAGGGCTGACCTCACCGGGCTCGGCCCTCACTAGGCTCAGCCGGGTGAAGCCTTCTCCCGGCAAGCCCGAACTGGTCGAGGTCGCGCCGTCCGTCCACGCCTACATCCAGCCCGACGGGTCCTGGATGATCAACAACACCGGTGTCGTCGTCGGCTCCGACGGCACGCTGCTGCTCGTCGACACCACGTCCACCGAGGCTCGCAACCGCGCGTTGCTCGCCTCGGTGGCGACGGTGTCCGACGCCGCACCCAGCTACGTCGTGAACACCCACCACCACGGCGACCACACGTTCGGCAACTGGCTGGTCCCTTCGTCGACGGTGATCGTCGCCCACGACGCCTGCCGCGAAGAGGTGCTCTCCGCTGGCCTGCTCGCAGCGCAGGTGCTGACCGGCCCGGACTACGGCCACCTCGAAGTGCGCCCGCCGTCGCTCACCTACACCGCGTCCCTGACGCTGCACCTCGGCGACCGCGTCGTCGAGCTGCACCACCCCGGTCCCGCCCACACCCGCGGCGACAGCGTCGTGTGGCTGCCCGCCGAGCGCGTGCTGTTCACCGGTGACCTGGTGTTCGCGGGCGGCCAGCCGTTCCTCGCGGAGGGCAGCATCAGCGGCTACCTGTCGGCCCTGGAGTTTCTGCGCGCGTTCGACGCCGAGGTCCTCGTGCCCGGCCACGGCCCACTGCTGCGCGGCGCCGACATCACCCGCGTCCTCGACGACCTCGTCGCCTACACGACGTACCTGTCCGAGCTCGCCGCCACCGGTCACGCCGCCGGACGCGCCCCTCTGCAGGTCGTCCAGGACGCGGGCCCGTCCCGCTTCTCGTCGTGGCAGGAGTCCGAACGACTCGTCGGCAACCTCCACCGCGCGTACCACGAGCTCGACGGCAAACCGCTCTCCGAACGCCTCGAACTGCTCCGCGTCTGGCAGGACATGACCATCCTCCACGGCGGCCCCATCACCTGCCACGCTTAGCTCGCGACCGATATATCACCTTCACCACCCCGCCCTCACCTGCTGCTTAGCAATGAGTCTTTGGACGACGACGTCCAAAGACTCATTGCAAAAGCGGTTTTCACGTTGCGCGGTCTCAACGAGCTGCTTGAGCACGCGAGGATGCTGTTCCAAGTCGCGTCGACCTTGTCGAGCCGCTCGGCGCTCTCCGGCCAGCCGGAGCTGCGCAACGTGACGCGCGGTACCGCCGGCGCCCTCAGATGATTGCCCCGCTTCCGGCTCCACGAGCACGCCGAGGATCGCTTCCAGCACCCGAGCGCGTCACAAGACGGGCTCGCGTCTCGTCCGTACCTGCATGAGCACACTCCGCGCAGGTCTCGCGTTCCTCGCCGTCGTCCAAGCCGTCATCGGCGTCTGGCCGTTGGCAGCGCCGCAGAGCTTCTACGACAACTTCCCGCTGCCCACGAACCCATGGGTGTCCTACTTCCCGCCGTTCAACGAACACCTGCTGCGCGACTTCGGCTCACTGAACCTCGCGTTGTGCGTGATGCTGGTGTTCGCGGCTGTGACACTCGAACGCGCGCTGACCCAAGCCGTGCTGGTCGGCTACCTGGTGTTCGCGGTGCCGCACATGACCTTCCACCTGTTCCACCTGGAGCACATGCTGGTGGCTGACCGGATCGGCAACGTCGTCTCGCTGGCCGCCGCCGTCCTGGTCCCGCTGGTGCTGCTACCGCTGACCCGCCGGATCGAACGAAAGCAGGCCCCGGTGCTCACCCGGTGACACGAACCCCGACGTCATCGGAAGCGCAACGAACTGCGCGGCCTATAAGTTCGAGTGATGCTGCACGACGTCGCTGACGCCACGCGCCAATACATTCGTTTGCTCGCCGACGACCAGCGCGACCGAGCTGTCCGCGCGATCACCGACGACGACCTCAGGCACCGCTGGGCCTACACCCCCGGCGACCGCCCCGGCCTCGTGTTCGGCGGGCTACGACGTGATCAGCGCAAAGCCGTTCACGGCATGCTCGCGACCGTGCTGAGCCCACACGCCTACGCACAAGTCGCGGCGGTGATGGCTTTGGAAGACGTGCTCGACCACCGCGAGGGCGGCCACCGCGACCGGCACAGCGGCGACTACTGGACGGTGCTCTTCGGCACGCCCGGCGGCGACGAACCGTGGGGGTGGCGAGTCGAGGGGCACCACCTGTCCGTGAACGTCATCGTCGCCGACGGCCGCGTCTCGGCGACCCCGTTCTTCCTCGGCGCGAACCCGTCCCGCGTCACCTACCGAGGCCGCGTCGTCAGCCAGCCGCTGCGGCTGGAGGAGGAACTGGCCCGCGAGCTGCTCGACCGGATGGGCCCGACCGCCCGCGGCCTGGCCGTCGTCTCGGACACCGCCCCGCACGACATCCGCACCGGCAACGCCCCGCGCATCACGCCGTCCGACCCCGTCGGCGTGACACCCGCACAGCTCGGCAAACAGGCGGGCGAGCTGCTCGTCGACATCGTCCGCCTCTACCTGGACCGGCTCGCGTTCGAGCTCGCCGACGACGAGTTCGCCGCCCTCGACCCCGACCGCCTGCACTTCTCGTGGGAAGGCTCGCTACGCCGCGGCGAAGGCCACTACTACCGCGTCCAAGGTCCCGAGCTGCTCATCGAATACGACAACACGGCCAACGAGGCCAACCACATCCACACCGTGTGGCGCCGCCACTCCGGTGACTTCGGCGCCGACCTCCTCGCCGCCCACTACGACACGTCACGGCACACTGTCGCCCGTGGAATGGCCCAGAACGGTTGACGACGCCATCGCGCTGCAAGAACACCTGCGCAACCAGGTGATCACCACCAGCGCCCCCGACCTGCACATCGACACCGTCGCCGGCCTCGACGTCGGCTACCGCGACACCGGCCTTTGCAACGACTCGGTTGTCGGCGTCTGCGTGGTGTTCGATGCAAAGACGCTGGCCGTCCTCGATGAGGTCGTCGTCGAGGACACCACAGACTTCCCGTACATCCCCGGGCTCTTCGCGTTCCGCGAGATGCCGGTGCTGCTACGCGCCCTCGACCAGCTCACCGTCACCCCCGACCTGCTGGTCGCGGACGGCCAGGGCGTCGCCCACCCGCGCCGGTTCGGTCTCGCCTGCCACCTCGGCGTGCACACCGGCATCCCGAGCATCGGCGTGGCCAAGAACCCGATGGGCAGGTTCGACCCGCCCGGCGACAAGCGCGGCTCGACGAGCGACCTCGTCATGGACGGCGCCGACGGCGACGAGGTCGTCGGCCGCGCACTGCGCACGCAGGACGGTGTGAAGCCGGTGTTCGTGTCGGTCGGGCACAAGATCGACCTGGACCGCGCGTGCGCCGAGGTGCTCCGCCTGGCCCCGCGCTACCGGCTGCCTGAGACGACCCGCCGCGCCGACGCACTCACTCGGCAGGCTGCTTCTGCGGCTGGAAGCTGAGCAGCACGAGCAGGATCGCACCGCAGACCAACGCGATGTCCGCGACGTTGCCGACGAACCAGCCGTTGTAGTCGATGAAGTCGACGACGTGCCCGCGCGCGAAACCCGGCGGCCGGAACAACCGGTCGAGCAGGTGCGTCGTCGCGCCGCCCAGCATCAACGCCAGTGCGACCGCCCGCAGCCGGGTCTGCGGCTGCAGCCCGTACCGCGCCAGGAACACGACGGCCACGGCGGCGACGATGGTGAAGACCCACGTCGACCCCGCGCCGATCGAGAACGCGGCACCGGGGTTGTAGAGAAGCCTGAGCTGCAAGAACTCCCCGAGCACCGGGATGGGCGCGCGCCCGGTCAGCGCGTTCTCGGCCCAGAACTTCGTGGCCTGGTCCAGCAGCAGCACGAGCACGGCGATGCCCATCACGAGCGGCACGCGGCGAGAAGTGGTGGTGTCCATTTGCCGACGAGCGTAGTTAAGCCGCCGGCACCGTGCGGCAACGGCCACCGGTACATCAGTCGCCGCGTGCTCCGAACGCCCCGGACAGCAACGGGTGGGCGTCCACGATCCGCCGAGCAACGTTGACGGAATCAACCAGCGGATGCAGCGCCAGCGCCTTCACGGCATGCGCGCGCTCGCCGCTGATAGCCGCCTTGATCGTCGCGCGCTCGACGACCTTGAGCGCGGTGACGAGCCCGACGCCCTCGTCCGGCAGCTGGCTGACCGCTACAGGCCGCGCGCCGTTGGCGTCGACCAAGCTCGGAACCTCGACGATCGCATCGGCGTCCAGGCACGACAGCGTCGTCCTGTTCGGCACGTTGAGGATCAACGTCGTCCGCTTGTCCGCCGCGATGGCGTGCATCAACGCGAGCGCGACCTGCTCGTACCCGCCACCGTCGAGGTCGTTGCTGTCCCGCTCCTCGTCACGCGTCTCCGCCATGTACGTCTGCTCGCGCTCCAGACGCGTCCGGTCCCAGCTCGCCAACGACGGCGCCGCATAGAACTGCTTCTGCTGCTCCAGCAGGAACGCCCCACGCGACGCACCGGACTCCACCGCCTCGCGGGTGAAGTAGTAGTAGTGCAGGTACTCGTTCGGAATCGCGCCCAGCGTCCGCAGCCACTCCGCGCCGAAGAGCTTGCCCTCCTCGAACGACTCCAGCCGCTCAGTGTCGGCCAGCAGATCCGGCAGCACGTCCCGCCCGCACACGTGCACACCCCGCAGCCAGCCGAGGTGGTTGAGTCCGGCGTAGTCGAGCCACGCGTCACCGAGGTCCGCGCCGACCGCGCGGGCGACCCGCCGGCCGAGCCCGACGGGGGAGTCGCAGATGCCGATGACCCGGTGGCCGAGATGGGTGGCCATCGCTTCGGTGACCATGCCGGCGGGGTTGGTGAAGTTGATGACCCACGCGTCCGGCGCGTGCACCGAGATACGACGTGCGATGTCGAGCGCGACCGGCACAGTACGCAACCCGTACGCCACACCGCCGGCCCCGACCGTCTCCTGCCCGAGCACCCCGCACCCGGCCGCGACACTTTCGTCGGCCGCGCGTCCGTCGAGTCCGCCCACGCGGATCGCCGAGAACACGAAGTCCGCCCCGCGCACCGCCTCGTCGAGATCCATCGACGTCGTCACCACGGGAGCATCCGGCACATCAGCGGCGAGCTCGGCGAGAACGCCGCTGACCGCCACGAGCCTGGAGGCGTCGACGTCGTGCAGCACGACCTCGGTGACGCGGCCGGGGGACCGGTCGGCGAGCAAAGCGCGATATACGAGCGGCACGCGGAACCCACCGCCACCGAGAACAACCAGCTTCATGCCCACCACTCCGCACCGGCGACATTTCTCCCGCAGTACGCACCGTACAACCAACGCTGCACAGGCATCAGCAAGATCCTTGGGCCGCTTACGACGACGGCGGCAGTTACCGCAGCTTGGACCGCCCACGCATGGCGTTGAAAGTAAGTCCCGAAGGGGTTCCCGCGCACGCCAAATCTGTGCTACAAAGAATGGCTTTGGGGTTTCGGAATGAATATTCCGGAAAGATAGATTTATTGTATCACAGGGGGCAAGGTGTTGGCGAGCGAACAGGCACGGATCACCTCTCTGTATGAAAAGCTCGACCAGGAACGGAACAAAGCGGCCGCCGATCTTGCGGCCGCCCTGCGGGACACCCACACCGGACGGCTGGACCGTGAAGCCAGCGTCCAGGTGCTGACCAGGCAGATCGGCAAGTACCGCGCAGCGGAGGACGGTCTGTGCTTCGGCCGGATCGACTCGGAGAACGGCGAAAGCACCTACATCGGGCGCGTCGGCCTGTTCGACGACGAGTTCCAGCCGCTGTTGCTGGACTGGCGCGCGCCGGCGGCGCGGCCGTTCTACACCGCGACCGCCGCGAATCCGGAAGGCCTCGTGTTGCGCCGCCACTTCCGCGTCCGCGACCGGGAGCTGCGCGATTTCCACGACGACGAGCTGCTGGCCGACGCGACCGCATTGCTCGACGCCCTCAACGCGCCGCGGACCGCGACGATGCGCGACATCGTCTCGACCATCCAGGCCGAGCAGGACGAGATCATCCGTTACTCCGGCCCCGGCGTGCTGGTGATCGAAGGCGGCCCCGGCACGGGCAAGACCGCGGTCGCGCTGCACCGCGTCGCGTACCTGCTGTACACGCGCCGCGAGCGCCTTTCCCGCCACGGCGTCCTGATCGTCGGACCGAACACCGGTTTCCTGCATTACGTCAGCGACGTGCTGCCATCGCTGGGGGAGACCGACGTCGTGTTCGCAACACCCGGCGAGCTCTATCCCGGAGTGGTCACCGACGTCGAGGACACCCCGTCGTTGCAACACCTCAAAGGCCATGTATCAGTGCTGGACCTGCTGGCCGTCGCCGTGGCCGACCGGCAGGAGCTCCCCGACGAGCCCATCGAGATCGAGCTCGAGGACGTCGTCGTCCCCCTCGACGCGCACGTCGCCGCCGTCGCACGCGAGAAGACGCGGTACTACGAGCTACCGCACAACGCGGCACGCAAGTACTTCTTCCTCGCTCTCGCTGAAGAGCTCGTCGCTCCGGCAATGAAGCTGATCGGCGTCGACTGGCCCGAGATCGAGGAGGACGTGCGGCACGAGCTGCGCCACAGCACGGCATTGCGCGACGCCGTCGACCGGTTGTGGCCGGAGCTCACACCCGAGCAACTGCTCGCCGACCTGTACGCGGGCCGGTGCTACCGCATCGGCGCACCCGAGCTGTACCGCGAAGCCGCCGACACGTGGACGGTGTCCGACGTGCCGCTGCTCGACGAGCTCGCCGACCTGCTCGGCTCGGACGGCTCAGCCGAACGCGCGGCACGGCGGGAGGAAGAGGAAGGACTTGCCTACGCCCGCGGTGTCATGGATGTGCTGTCGATCGACGAACGCGCCGACGACGACGAGTACATCGTCACCGACTTCGTCAACGCCGAGACGCTCGCGTACCGGCACGAGATGCGTGATCATCGCACGCTCGCCGAACGAGCTGCCGACGACCGCACCTGGACCTACGGCCACGTCGTCGTCGACGAGGCACAGGAGCTGTCCGCAATGGACTGGCGCGTCCTGCTCCGCCGTTGCCCCAACAGGTCGATGACCGTCGTCGGCGACCTGGCGCAACGCCAAGCCGCAGGCGGCGCCCGCAGCTGGGGCTCGGTGTTCGACCGCTTCACCTACCGCAGGCTGGAGGTCAACTACCGCACTCCCGGCGAGATCATGGCCGTCGCCACCCCGGTGCTGAAGCTCGTCGACCCCGACGCCGCCGCACCGACGTCAGTGCGCAGCACCGGCGTCCGCCCCTGGGCCCGCCGCGTCACCGACCTCTCAGCGGCGGTCCGCGACGAGCTCGACGCACACGCCGAAGCTTTGCCCGGCCGCACGATCGCCGTGATCGGCGACGGCTGGATGCCGCCGAGGTCGTCCAAGGGGCTGGAGTTCGACGTCGTCATCGTCGTCGAACCGCAGCTCATGACCCCGAGCGAGCTGTACGTGGCGTTGACGAGGGCGACGCAACGACTCGGCGTCCTGCACACCGAGCCGCTCCCGCGTCACCTACGAAGTCTCCTCTGAGACCCAGCGGAGGTAGTCGTCGTTGCCCCCGACGACGGGGGTGACGACGACCTCCGGCACGTCATAGCTGTGCTGGTTCTTGATGTGCGCGATCAGCTCGTCGATGCGAGCGGCAGACGTCTTCACGACGCACTGCCACTCGTCGTCGACGCGCACCTCACCGTCCCACCGGTAGACGCTGCGGATCGGCACGATCTGCACACACGCGCCCAGCCGTGCCTCGACGACCCCTCTCGCCAACGACTCCGCCGCCTCGGCGGAGTCCACGGTCGTCGTCACCACGTTCACGGCGTTCATACGGCGTCGATCTCCTTCAACAGCTGCTTCTTCAACGCATCCGGCGCGAACGACGCCCGAACTCCCGCTCGCGCCAGCTCCGCGAGCTCATCGCGCCCGAACCCGAACCGCTCGTGGCACACCAGGTACTCGCGGTCGAGGTCGGTGTGGAACATGCCGGGGTCGTCGGTGCTGACCGTCACCGGCACCCCGGCCTCCACCAGCCGCGGCAACGGGTGCTCGTCCAGCGACGCGACCGCGCCGGTCCGGATGTTCGACGTCGGGCACACCTCCAGCACGACGCCCTCGCCGACGAGGTACCGCAGCAGCTCCGGGTCCTGCACCGCGCTGACGCCGTGCCCGATCCGCTCGGCACGCAGGTCCCGCACCGCGGCCCAGATCTCGCTGGGCGGCATCGTCTCGCCGGCGTGCGGCACCATGTGCAGCCCGGCATCACGCGCCATCGCGAACGCCTCGCGGAACCTCGTCCGCGGCGAGTCCGCCTCGAACCCGCCGAGCCCGAACCCGACCAGCCCCTCCGGCCGGTGCTCGGTGGCGAACCGCGCACTCGTCATGCCCCAGTCGCGATCCCAGATGCCGGGCACGTCGAAGATCCACTGCAATGTCACGCCGTGCAGCTCCAACGCCTCAGCCCGTCCCACGGCCAACGCCTCGACGAGCTCGTCGGGCGCGATGCCGGCCCGCAGGTGACTCGTCGCACTCACGGTGACTTCCGCGTACCGGACGTTGGTCCGCGCAGCGTCACGTGCGTACCCGACGACCAGTGTGCGAACGTCCTCACCGGTCGTGACGAGGTCGTTGACGATGCCGTACACGGTGATGAAGTGCCGGAAGTCCGTGAACTCGTAGAACTTCCGCAGCTCGGCCTCGTCGGTCGGAACCGGACCGCCCGGGTGGTTGCGGGCGAGCGCGAGGACGGTGTCGACGGAAGCCGCGCCCACGAGGTGGACGTGCAGCTCGGCCTTCGGCAACGCGTGGACGAAGTCGGAAATGGGCACGGTCCATGCTCTCAGGTCAAGAGCCGTTCGACGGGTGACATGTCTTGCAGTCACGGGGAAGGGTGCAGGGCGAATCCCTGTCCCCGGCTTCGCATTGGGGGTGCCTCGTGAGGGGCGCACGAAGAGTCGCACTGCTGACCGCGGTGCTAGTTCTGCCGTTCCTGCCCGCCACGGCCACCGCTGCCGAGGGGCCGGTGTTCAAGGACGGCGAGGCGCAACCCGTCTTCGACCCGAAGGACGTGGTCAAGGAGAGCCTCTGGGTCCGCGCACCGGTCGACAGCGACCGCGACGGCAAGGACGACGAGGTCTACACCGAGGTCGTCCGGCCGCGCGCCACCGAACGAGGGCTCAAGGTCCCCGTCGTCTACATGATCAGCCCGTACTTCTCCGGCGGCAACGACGTTCCCAACCACAACGTCGACGTCGAGCTGTACGTCCCCGACAAGCGCAACGGCCGGCTACTCAAGGCCTCCTCCGACGAACGCGTCACCGCGGCCCTCGGCCCTAACCCGATCACGTCGGGCCGTTACGAGTCCTACTTCATCTCACGCGGTTACGCCGTCGTGTACGCCGAGTCGCTCGGCACCGGCAAGTCCACGGGGTGCCCGACGACGGGCGATGTCAACGAGACGATCGGCGCGCGTGTCGTCGTCGACTGGCTCAACGGCCGTGCGTCCGCACGCACCGCCACGGGCGAGGCGATCAAGGCGACGTGGTCGACCGGTAAAACCGGCATGATGGGCGTTTCCTACAACGGAACGCTGCCCAACGCCGTCGCCTCCACCGGCGTCCGCGGCCTCGAAGCGATCGTGCCGATCGCCGCGATCTCCAGCTGGTACGACTACTACCGCGCGGACGGCGCCGTCGTCGCCCCCGGCACGTTCCAGGGCGAGGACGCCGACGTGCTCGCGGACTACGTCTACACCCGCGCGGACCGCGAGATCTGCAAGCCGATCATCGCCGAGATCGCCAAGGACCAGGACCGCATCACCGGCGACTACAGCCGGTTCTGGGACAAGCGCAACTACCTCAACGACGTCCGCAAGGTGCGTGCGGCCGTTCTCGCCGTCCACGGGCTCAACGACTGGAACGTCAAGATGACGCACGTCGAGCAGTGGTACTCGGCGCTGAAGAAGGTCGGTGTGCCGCACAAGATCTGGCTGCACCAGTCCGGCCACACCGATGCCGACACGCTCCGCTCGGTCGAGTGGCGCCGCACCCTCAACCGCTGGTTCACCCAGTACCTGTGGGGCCACCGCAACGGCATCGACAAGGAGCCGCGCGCGACGATCCAGCGCGAGGACAAGACGTGGGTCGACGAGAAGGACTGGCCGGCACCCGGCACGTCCGACGTGCGGCTGCGGCTGTCCGCGGGCGGACCGGCCAAGGGCGGCCTCGGCCTGCGACCCGGCCACGGCGTGGAGAACCTGACCGACGACGCGACGAAGACGGCTGAGTCGTTGATCGACCAGGCCACCTCGCCGAACCGCCTGTCCTACGCGACCGAGCCGACGCAGAAGCCGTTGCGCTTGTCCGGCAAGTCGACCGCGCACCTGCGGGTCGCGTTCGACCGTCCCGCCGCCAACGTCACGACGCTGCTCGTCGACCGCGCTCCGGACGACAGGTCGCACGTCATCACTCGCGGCTGGACCGACCCGCAGAACCGCGAACGCCCCGACAAGACCTCGCCGGTCAAACCGGGCAAGTTCTACGACGTCGATGTGCCGATCGTGCCGGACGACTACGTCCTGCAGGCCGGGCACCGGCTCGAGTTCGTGCTGATCTCCAGCGACTACGACTACACGCTGCGCCCAAAGCCGGGGGCCGGCCTCTCGCTGGACCTCGCCAGGACCTCGGTCGAACTGCCGGTTGTCGGCGGCTGGCGCGCGTTGTTCCAGACGTTCTGAGCTGTGGTGCCGCGCTTCGGTCTCGTGAAGGGCTGAAGCGCGGCACGATAGCACTCACTCCCGAACCCGAGCGCCCCAAGATCTCAACCTGTCCACAACTCACGAGTAATCCACAGCTTCCACATCAGCGAAGCCCCACAGCCCAGCCACCCACCACAGTGGCACCATGCCCACAACCCTCCCCAAACCGATCCGCCTCCGCGCCCCCGGCGACCTCTACGCGGCCATCCCGCATCTGATGGGTTTCCACCCGACGGAGTCGCTCGTCGTGCTGGTCCTGAGGGACGGCGCGGTCTCCATGACCATGCGCGTCGACCTGCCCCGCCCGCGACATAGAGGGCTTCTGGTGGCCCAGCTGGAAATGCCGCTCCTGGAGCAAGGCGCGGAGGGCGTGATCCTCGCGGTCATCAGTGCACCCTCTGAGCACATGCCGGAGGAGCTTCCGCACGAGCCGCTGATCACCGCACTTGCGAACAGTCTCGGCGGGCACGGTATCGATGTCCTCGAAGCCGTGTGGCTGCACGCGTGCGAGAAGGACGCCCCGTGGTACTGCTACTTCGACCTCGACTGCCACGGGCGGTTGCCGGACCCGCAGGTGTCCGCGGTGGCCGCGGCGTGCGCGAGCGACGGCAACGTGACGTTCGAGTCGCGCGCCGCGCTGGCAGCGGTGGTCACGCTCGACTCGGTGGAGGCCCGCGAACGCAGGTCCGTGCTGCTCGACGAGCTCATGAACACCGAGGAACCGCCTGAGCCGGCAGCGGAACTCCGTCGCGTGCGTGCCGCGATCGACGCCACGGAGCAGCGCAAGGGACCGTTGCCCGATGTGGAGATCGTCGCGTTGAGCAGAGCCCTGGCGCACCCGGAGGTGCGTGACGCCTGCCTGTCGTACGCGGTGCAGAACAACGCCAGGGCGGCCGAACGGCTGTGGCTCGACCTCACGAGGTCCTGCCCGTCACCGGAACGCGCGGAACCCGCGTGTCTCCTGGCGTTCTTCGCCTACCACCGCGGCGACGGCGGACTCGCGTCGGTCGCGCTCGACGTGGCCGAAGAAGCCTGCTTCGGCCACGCGCTGGCGCGGCTGTTGCGCGGCGCACTGAGCGCCGCGCTGCCTCCCGAAGAGCTCAAAACACTGGCGGACAAGGCCGTCCTGAACGCCCGCAAGCTGCTCTCCGCGGGAACTCAGAGCAGCTCCGGCCGCTCCCACTCCTGATCGAGGACGTGCTCGGCCAGGAACGCCCACACCGTCTCGTACCAGACCCGAGAGTTCCCGGGGGTGAGAATCCAGTGGTTTTCCGTAGGAAAGTAAAGGTACTTCGCGGTGATGCCGTGCCGGACCAGGTCGAAGTACAGCCGCTGCCCCTCGCCGATGGGGACCCGGTAGTCCTTGTCCCCGTGGATGACGAGCATCGGCGTCTTGATGTCGGCGACCCGCAGGTGCGGGGAGTTGGCGAGGACCCGCTCGGGCCGGGTGATGGGGTCACCCATCTCCCGCATCCAGAAGTACGAGTCGTCGGTGGCGCCGGAGAACGCGTCGAGGTGCCACAGCGAGGCGTGGGTGACGATCGCGCGGAACCGGTCGGTCTGGGTGGCGATCCAGTTGGCCATGTAACCGCCGAAGGACCCGCCCATGGCGGCGGTGCGCGAGCCGTCGATCTCGGGCCGCTCGACGGTCACGTCGGTGATGGCCATGAGGTCGGTGTAGGGCTCGGCACCCCAGCGACCCCAGCCGGCCGCGATGAAGTCGGGCCCGTACCCCGTGGACAGCGCGGGGTCGGGCAGCAGGACGGCGTAGCCGCGGGCGGCCATGAGCCACGGGTTCCAGCGCCACGTCCAGCCGTTCCAGCTCATCACGGGTCCACCGTGGACCCAGAGCAGCAGCGGGGCGGGGGAGTCCGCGGAGGCACCGTCGGGCAGCACCAGCCAGGCGCGGACGGTCCTGCCGTCGGCCACGACGGTGGAGACCTCGGTGAGCGTGCCGGGCACCGAGGTCAGGGCACCGGGGGCGGGCAGCCGCGCCGGGTCCTGGTCAGCTCCGGTGCTGGCGAACCGCACGGGCTGTGGCGGGTGGTCGACCGAGTTGCGCAGTGCGTACAGCGTCTCGCCGTCCGGGCTCACGACCACGTCGCTGTAGTAACCCGAGAGCGTCAGCTTCGTGACCTCGCCCGTGGCGAGGTCGAGCCGCCACACCGGCTGGTGCCCGAGGTGGCTCGCGACGAAGAAGACGGCCGAGGAGTCGGGGCTCACCACCGGGTGCGCCGGTTCTTCCTGGAAGTCCGGCGCCAGTGGCGTGATCGAGTCGTCGGCCAGGTCGATGCGCACCAGGCTGCTGCGGTACGGCGCGTCCGCGGTGGACTCGCGGAACCGGATGGCGATCACGGCCGAGGAGTCGTGGGTGAACGCGGCGTCGAAGAACGAGAAGCCTTCCTCGGAGGCGATGACCCGCGAGGAGCTGCCGTCGGTGGCGACGAGCCGCAGCTCGGTCCGGCGGCCGTAGGCGGCACTGACGTCGACGGCGTACCCGTGGACGGCCCACCTGCCGTCGGGGCTGAGCGCGATGTCCTCGTCGCTCAGCCTGCTCTCGGAGTCGTCGCTGAGGGCGGTGACGTGCTCGGCAGCCGGCCTGTCCAGCGGGACGGAGAACAGTCGCGGGTAGCTGGGGCCGAGGTCGGAGTCCCAGTACCGGATCGGGTAGGACTCGTGCAGGATCGCCGTCACGCCGGCGTCCTCGCGGGCCTTGCGCTTGGCGTCGTCCTCGCCGCCGAACTCCACGAGGCGGTGCGCGTACGACGTCAGCAACAGCGTCTCGCCCGCGACACGCACCTGGCCGACCCCGCCGCCGGGCCGCAGCACCTCGGCGGCCTCGCCGCGGACCGGCAGCCGCCACAGCGCCGTCTTGTCCTTGGCCTCGTCCGGCTTCGTGAGCGGGTCCGGGCGCTTCGACAGGAACAGCAGCGAACCGTCCGGCGCGAAGACCGGCGCGGCGTCGCTCTTCGTGGAGTAGGTGAGGCGGGTGGCGTCCCGCTCACCGGTGGGGTCGACCTCCCAGAGGGCGCCCTGCCAGGTCTTGCCGTCCGGCGCGAGCGAGGAGACGACGGTGACGAGCCGCGTGCCGTCCGGGGACAGCGCGAGCGACGCGAGCCGCGGGGTGGAGTTGTAGCTCTCGAAAGAGGCGAAGTCGGTCATCGTGGTTCAGGCTCCGTGTCGGGCGCGGGTGAACTCCCACGCGTCGCGGACGATGCCGGCGAGGTCGGCGCGCTCGGGCTTCCACCCGAGCTCGGTGCGGGCCCGCTCGGCGGAGGCGACGAGAACAGCAGGGTCTCCTGCCCGCCGCGGTGCGACGACTGCGGGGATCGGGTGGCCGGTGACCTCGCGGCACGTGTCGATGACCTGCTTCACCGAGAAGCCCGTGCCGTTGCCGAGGTTGTAGATCCGGTGCTCGCCGGCAGTAGCGTGGTCGAGCGCCAGGAGGTGGGCGTCGGCGAGGTCCGTGACGTGGATGTAGTCGCGGACGCAGGTGCCGTCCTCGGTCGGCCAGTCCTCGCCGTAGATCGAGATGTGCTCCCGCTGACCGAGCGCGACCTGCAGCACGAGCGGGATCAGGTGGGTCTCGGTCGCGTGCCGCTCGCCGATGCTGCCGTAGGCGCCGGCGACGTTGAAGTACCGCAGGCTCGTCGCGGCCAGCCCGTGAGCGGCGGCGTACGACGTGATCGCGTGGTCGATGGCCAGCTTGGTGGCGCCGTAGGTGTTGGTGGGCTGCGTGGGCGCGGTCTCGGGGATCGGCACCTCCCGCGGCTCGCCGTACGTCGCGGCAGTCGAGGAGAAGACGAGCTTCGGCGTGCCATGCTCCTTCATCGCGGTGAGCAGACGAACCGCGGTGAGGACGTTGCCCGTCCAGTACTTCCCGGGGTCCTGCATGGACTCACCGACGAGGGACTTCGCGGCGAAGTGCAGCACACCGTCGAAGCCCTCGGCGAGGACGTCGCCGATCACCTCGGCGATGTCACCCCGCACGAAGCGCGCACCCGCGGGAACGGCGTCCTCGTGGCCGGTGGAGAGGTCGTCGAGCACGACCACCTCGTGCCCAGCTTCGAGCAGGCGCGCAGCGCAGACGCTGCCGACGTAGCCGGCCCCGCCCGTCACGAGCAGCTTCACCACAGTCCTCGCAATCCTCGTCAAGATCGGTTTCCGCTACCTGTCCTGGCCCGCGCCCGCGGAGGGAACCGCCGTGAAAAGTCGCGGCCGCACGAGCGAGCGCGCGGCGAAGGCGACGAGCACTGCCCGCTCGACCGCGTTGTGCCGTTCGACGGGCACGAGGGCGATCGCGGAGCCGCCGAAGCCGCCGCCGGTCATCCGGGCGCCGAGCGCCCCGGCCGCCCTCGACGCCTCGACCGCGACGTCGAGTTCGAGGCAGGAGACTCGGTAGTCTTCGTCAAGGCTCACGTGCGACGCCGAAAGAAGAGGGCCGATCTCGGCGAGCCGGCCCGCGCGCAGCAGGTCGACGGTCCGCAGGACGCGATCGTTCTCGGTCACCACGTGCCGCACCAGCGGACGCAGCTCTTCGGGCAGCCTGACGAGCGCCTCGTCGAGCTCGGTGATGTCCACGTCGCGCAGCGCGGGAACGCCGAGAATGCCGGCGGCCCGCTCGCAGCCCGCCCGCCGGGCGCCGTAGCCGCCGTCGACGTGGGAGTGGCTGGCGCGGGTGTCGATGACCAGCACCTCAAGGCCGCTGGCGGCGGCATCGAACGCGACCTGCTCCGACTTGCCGGAGCGTACGTCGTAAAACAATGCGTGCGCTTCGATGCAGGACAGCGATGCCGTCTGATCCAGGACGCCGGTCGGCGCGCCCACAAAGTCGTTCTCCGACCGCTGCACCCAGCGCGCGATGTCCGGCCGTTCGGCGGTCACGTCCGCCAGGCCCAGCAGCGCGAGCGCGACTGCGCATTCAAGGGCGTGCGAGGACGACAGGCCCGCGCCGGCGGGCACGTCGCCCGCGATCACGAGGTCCGCTCCAGCGGTCACCGGGAGGCCCTGCTCGCGCAGGGCCCAGGCGACGCCGCCGGGGTACGCGGCCCACCCGCGGATGGTACGAGGCGCTAGGTCGGCGACCGCGACCGGCGCCGCGTGCTGCACCCCGCCGTCGTCGCCCAGCGTGCTGACAGCAAGCACACCGTCGGCACGGGGCGATGCCGCGACCGCGGTGCGGTGGGGCAGGGCGAACGGCAGCACGTAGCCGTCGTTGTAGTCGGTGTGCTCGCCGATGAGGTTGACGCGGCCGGGTGCCGACCAGACCCCGTGAGGTGCACGTCCGTGCAGGCGGTGGAACGTCTCCGCCGCCTTGGCGGCCGGAGTCGTCGTCGCCTGGGTCACCGGGCGAGCACCAGCACGGCGTGGGCGACCGCCGGGTCGAGTTCGGCCAGGTTGCCGTTCGGGCCGCGCACCTGGATGACCTTGGCGTTGCCGAGCGACTCCACCTGGACAGTGCCGCCGGGGATGACGCCGGCCTCCTTCAGCTCGGCCATCAGGTCCGGGTCGAGCTGGACGTGCTCGGCGATGCGGCGCACCTCGACGGGGCCACCGCCGCGGCGGGCCACCTCGTCAATGCGCACGAGGTCCGCCTCGGCGGGCGGGGCGGGCTCGCCGTCGCCCAGCTTGTCGAGGCCCGGGATGGGGTTGCCGTAAGGGGAGGTGGTGGGGTTGCCGAGGAGTTTGATGAGTTTGCGTTCGACCGCTTCGCTCATGACGTGTTCCCAGCGGCAGGCCTCGCTGTGGACGTGCTCCCACTCGAGCCCGATGATGTCCACGAGGAGGCGCTCGGCGAGCCGGTGCTTGCGCATGACGGCGATCGCCAGGTTGCGGCCCTGGTCGGTGAGTTCGAGGTGACGGTCTTCCGCCACGACGACCAGGCCGTCGCGCTCCATGCGGCCGACGGTCTGGCTCACGGTCGGTCCACTTTGGCCGAGGCGCTCGGCGATGCGGGCGCGCAGGGGCACCACGCCTTCTTCTTCGAGCTCGTAGATCGTGCGGAGATACATCTCCGTGGTGTCGATGAGGTCGTTCACACCCGCTCCCCTTCGTGTGGTGTCAATGGTAGTCGTGCCGGGGGACACAGGTGTCCGCGCGGTGCAGGATGTGACCCGTGCATGCCTTGATCACTCCTGAAGCCCTCGCTGACGCGCTGAGTGCGCGGCCGGCGGCCGTTGTGCTGGATGTCCGGTGGCGGCTCGGTGGGCCGCCCGGACGCCAAGACTACGAGGTCAGCCACGTGCCCGGCGCGGTGTACGTGGACCTGGACACCGAGTTGTCCGCCCCGCCGGGGGTGGGCGGCAGGCATCCGCTGCCCGATCCGGAGCGGCTGCAGGAGGTGCTGCGGCGTGCCGGGGTGCGTGAGAGTGGCCGGGTCGTGGCCTATGACGGGGGTGACGGTTCGGTGGCGGCGCGGGTGTGGTGGCTCCTGCGGTGGGCCGGGTTCAGGGACGTGGCGGTGCTGGACGGCGGGTTCGCCGCCTGGGAGGCGGCGGGGTTGCCGGTGAGCGCCGAGGAGGTCGTGCCGGAGGAGGGGGACGTCGTGGTGCGGGCCGGGCAGATGCCGGTGCTGGACGCGGACGGTGCGGCGGCGCTGGCGCGGGACGGGGTGCTGCTGGACGCGCGGGCGCCGCAGCGGTACCGCGGGGAGACCGAGCCCGTGGACCCGAAGGCGGGGCACGTTCCCGGGGCGCTCAACGCGCCGTCGGCCGGGCATGTCGGGGCCGACGGGCGGTGGCTCGGTGCGGAGGAACTGGCGGAGCGGTTCGCCGGGATCGGGGTGCCGGCGGAGGCGGGCGGTGCGGTGGCCGTCGGCGCGTACTGCGGGTCGGGCGTGACCGCGTCGTCCGTGGTGCTCGCGTTGGAGGTGGCGGGGATCACGTCGGCGGAGAAGCCGGCGGCGTTGTACGCCGGGTCGTGGTCGAACTGGTGTGCGTTGGACAGGGAGGTGGCGACGGGCTGACGGGTGACCAGCCGGGATGGCTGGTCCGGGGTCAGGCGTTCGGGATGCGGTCGAAGCCGGCGGTGGCGAGTTTCAGGGCGGCGCCGCAGGTGTCCAGTTCGTCGAGGGCGAGAACGCTCACCGAGAAGGCGGTGGTGATGGCGGTGGGGTCGTCGGTCAGCATGACGGTGACCTGGCAGTCCTCTTTGGAGGTGGCGACCTGCCAGGCGGTGTTGCCGCCGATCTCGATCTGCTTCTTCTCGCCCTCCTCGTCGACCACCTCGGGGACGGTGACCATCTGGGTCACCACCACGGAGGGGTTGGAGAGGGTGTGGATGCAGCCGCCGTCCGCCGCGGACTTGCCGCCGGTCGCGGCCTCGACGTCGGCGGCCTTGAGGACGCCGCAGGTTTCGAGGCCGGCGGTCTTCTTCTTGGTGGCGATCTTGATGTCGCCCGGTTTCGTCGGGGCGCTGCTGGTGGAGGGAGTCTTCTGCGTGGTGCTGGTGGACGGCTTCTTCGAGGTGGAGGCCGGGGCCTCCGGTTCGGGGGCCGCGTTGGTGTCGGCGACGGCCGAGCCCTTGACCTGCTCCGCGCAGCCCGTGGCGGCGGTGAGGACGAGGCCCAGTGCGAGGAGGAGGGCTGCTGCTGGTCGCGGGTGCATGTCGCCTCTGACCCCTGTTCGGTGGGTTCGGTTCCGGGGCCGTGGGGGGTTCACGCCCGGCGAGGGGACTGTAGGCGCCGGGCGGGGCACGGGCACACGGGGCGACCATGTTGTGATCACGGGTTGGGCCGATCGGTGGGTAGGTTGCAGGCATGGGTAAGCCAGCCGCTGTTGTCTGGGACAGGTCCTTCCTCGGGTACGACCTCGGTGGCGACCACCCGCTGAACCCCGTGCGGCTCGACCTCACGGTGCGGCTCGCGACGGCGCTCGGGGTGCTGCGGGACGTGGAGCTGCTCGTCCCGGAGCCGGCCGGCGACGAGGAGATCGAGCTGGTGCACCGGCCGGGGTACCTGAGCGCGGTGCAGGCGGCGCCCACCGCCGGGTGGGACGTGGGACACGGGCTGGGGACGCCGGACAACCCGGTGTTCGAGCGGATGCACGAGGCGTCGGCGCTGGTGGTGGGCGGATCGCTGAGGGCGGCGCGGGCCATCGCGAGCGGGGAGGCCGACCGGGCGGTCAACATCGCCGGTGGGCTGCACCACGCCATGCCCGACAGCGCGGCGGGGTTCTGCGTCTACAACGACTGCGCGGTGGCCATCGAGTGGCTGTTGCGCAACGGGGTTGAGCGCATCGCGTACGTGGACGTCGACGTGCACCACGGGGACGGAGTGCAGACGGCGTTCTGGGACGACCCGCGGGTGTTGACGGTGTCGTTGCACCAGCACCCGATGAGCCTGTGGCCGGGCACCGGGTGGGCCGGTGAGGTCGGCGGCGCGGGGGCCGAGGGGAGCGCGGTCAACGTCGCGTTGCCGGCCGGTACGAAGGACGGGGCGTGGTTGCGGGCGTTCCACGCGACGGTGCCGGCGCTGCTGACGGCGTTCCGGCCGCAGGTGCTGGTCACGCAGTGCGGTGTCGACACGCACAAGGAGGACCCGCTGGCGGACCTCGAGCTGAGCGTGGACGGGCACCGGGCCATCTACCAGGCGTTCCGCGAGCTGGTGACCGAGCACGGGTTCAAGTGGCTGGCGCTCGGCGGCGGCGGGTACGAGCTGCTGCGGGTGGTGCCGCGGTCGTGGACGCACCTGCTCGCGACGGTGCTGGACCGCGATGTGGACGTGCACCGGCCGTTGCCCGCGGAGTGGGTGGCGCACGCGACGCGCATCGCGCCCGGCTGGCCGCTGCCTGCGTCGATGACCGATGAGTGCGACCCTGGACACCAGCCGTGGGGCGGGGACGCGGAGGAGCCGGTGGACCGGGCGATCCGCGAGACGCGTCGTGCGGTGTTCCCCCTGCACGGACTCGACCCGGACGACCCGAGGGACTGACACCAGTGGCCGACGACACGAACGGGCACAGGGATCCGTTCGACTTCCCGCGGCACTGGGAGGCCGACGTCGTCCTCAGCGACGGCGGCACCGTGCACCTGCGGCCGATCACGCCGGACGACGCCGAGCAGCTCAGGGAGTTCCACGGCAGGCTGTCCGAGCGGACGCGGTACTTCCGCTACTTCGGGCCCTACCCGCGGATCCCGCAGCGCGACCTCGAGCGGTTCAGCACGGTCGACCACCACGACCGGGTGGCGCTCATCGCGGTGCTCGGCGACGACATCGTCGCGGTCGGCCGGTTCGACCGGCTGCACCGCGGGGAGTCGGCGGAGGTCGCGTTCGTCGTCGAGGACGCGCACCAGGGGCGCGGGCTCGGCAGCATCCTGCTGGAGCACCTCGCGGCCGCGGCCAGGGAGGTCGGGCTCGCCCGGTTCGAGGCCGAGGTGCTGGCCGAGAACGGGCAGATGGTCCGGGTGTTCCGCGACGCCGGCTACCAGGTCAGCAGGGCGTTCGAGGAGGGCGTGCTGCACCTGGAGTTCGCTATCGACCCGACCGACGAGTCCGTCGCGGTCGCCAGGGCGCGCGAGCAGGCCGCCGAGGCGCGCAGCGTGCACAACCTGCTGCACCCGCGCAGCGTCGCGGTCATCGGGGCGTCCACCGACCCGACGAAGATCGGGCACGCGGTGCTCAAGAACCTGCTCGAAGCCGACTTCAACGGGCCCGTCTACCCGGTCAACGCCGAGCACCGCGCGGTGCGGGGCGTGCGGGCGTACCCGACCGTGCTCGACATCCCCGACGACGTCGACCTCGCCGTCGTCGCCGTACCGGCGGCCAGTGTCGACGAGGTCATGGACGGGTGCCTCGCGAAGGGCGTGAAGGCGCTGGTCGTCGTGTCGAGCGGCTACGGCGAGACGGGGCCCGACGGGCTGTCCGCCGAACGCCGGCTCGCGGCCGAGGCCAGGGCACACGGCATGCGGGTCGTGGGGCCCAACGCCCTCGGCGTGCTCAACCTCGACCCCAGGGTCCGCCTGAACGCGAGCCTCGCGCCGAAGCTGCCGGAGAAGGGCCGCGCGGGGTTCTTCTGCCAGTCCGGCGCGCTCGGCACGGCCATCCTCGCCAACGCCGCCGGCTGGGGCCTGGGGCTGTCGACGTTCGTGTCGGCAGGCAACCGGGCCGACGTCTCCGGCAACGACCTGCTGCAGTACTGGGAGACCGACCCCGCCACCGACGTCGTGCTGCTCTACCTGGAGTCCTTCGGCAACCCGCGCAAGTTCGCCCGGCTCGCTCGCAGGCTCGGCCGCACCAAGCCGATCGTCGCCGTGAAGTCCGGCCGGCACGCCGTCACGCCCGGCCTGGCCGCGACCGGCGTCAAGGTCGACGAGGCGAGCGTCCAGGCGTTGTTCGAGCAGGCCGGCGTGATCAGGGTTGACTCGCTGGCCCAGCTCTTCGACACCGCCCTGCTGCTGGCCCACCAGCCGCTGCCGAAGGGCAGGCGGGTCGCCGTCGTCGGCAACTCCACCGCCATCGGCCTGCTCGCCGCGGACACGCTGCTCGCCCAGGACCTCGCGCTCGCGGGCGACCCGGTCGACGTCGGCGCCCAGGCCACGCCGGAGGAGTTCGCGAAGGCCGTGCGGGAAGCCCTCGAACGGCCCGAGACCGACGCGCTGGTGGTCGTGTTCGTGCCGCCGGTGGCGGTTCCGGGCACCGCCTATGCCCGCGCGTTGAAAGAGGCCGCGCACCGCACGAAACCGATCGTGTCGACGTTCCTCGCGGTCGAAGGAATTCCCGAGGAGCTGAAGGTTCCCGGGAAAGGCTCCATTCCCAGTTACGCGAGCCCGGAACGCGCGGTTCTCGCATTGGCGCGAGCGGTTCGTTATGCACGGTGGCGCGCCGCGCCCCAGGGTCACTTCATGCGGCCGGAAGGCATCGACGCGGCCGCGGCCAGATCCATTGTGGACGAGAGGATCGAGGCGACCGACCGCGCGATCGACGACCGCACGGCCGTCGAGCTGCTGAGGTGCTACGGCATCGACGTCGTCCCGTTCCGCATCGCCCACAGCGCGGAAGAGGCTGCTCAGGCCGCGGCCGGGCTCGGCTACCCGGTCGCGATGAAGGCCACCAGCGAACGGCTGCGCCACCGCACGGACCTCGTCGGCGTGCGGCTCGACATCGCCCAGGTGGAATCGGTCAAGGCCGCCTACCGGGACCTCGCGGCGCTGTCCGGCAAACCGGACGTGTACGTGCAACGCATGGCGCCCAAGGGAGTCAGCTGCGTCCTGGGCCTGCAGGACGACCCCAGCTTCGGCACGCTGGTCTCGTTCGGACTGTCCGGCGTCGTCAGCGACCTGCTCGGCGACCGGGCCTACCGGGCGGTACCGCTGACCGACACCGACGCGGCGGAGCTCGTCGCGGCACCGAAGGCGGCACCGTTGCTGACGGACTACCGCGGCGACGAACCCGCTGACCTGAAAGCCCTCCAGGACCTGGTACTCCGTTTGGCGGCATTGGCGGAGGACCTGCCGGAGGTGCGTTCGCTGAAGCTCGAACCAGTTCTTGCTTCTGCCGCAGGCGCTTTCGTCAGCAGTGCCCGAATAGTGCTCGGACCTCCTCCTTCGTTGCACGACGCGGGTCCGCGGCGGCTGCGCTGACCCGGTTACGGCAACGATTCTGCAGGTTTCATCCACGCTGAGGTATGGACATGCGTCCACGGGCCGCCTAGGTTTCCGACATCGCCGAGCGCACACAGGAAGTTGCATCGGCGCATGCCCGTGGAATCCAGCTGTAAGAGGGACGAATGACGCCGAGAGCGCTCCTCCGCCTGGTAGCGACGACATGTGCGGCCGTGCTGCTCCTGGCCTCGTGCGCGGGCAGTGACGAGTCCACGATGGTGGGCCGGGTCAGCAAGAACGAACGCATCGTCATCGCCGTGTCCTACGACCAGCCGGGCATGGCGGTGCGCCGGCTCGACGGCACCTACCGCGGGTTCGACGTCGACGTCGCGAAGTTCATCGCGAAGGAGATCGGCATCGACGAGCAGAACATCACCTGGAAGGAGGCGCAGCCCGGCAACCGGGAGACGCTGCTGACCACCGGTGAGGCCGACATGGTCGTCTCGACCTACTCGATCACGGAGAAGCGCAAGCAGGTCATCGACTTCGTCGGCCCGTACTTCGTCGCAGGCCAGGACCTCCTGGTGCGCCTGAACGAGAACCGCATCACCGGCCCGAAGTCGCTCAACGCGACGCTGCGGCTGTGCTCCACTGCCGGCTCCACGTCGGCGGCCTACGTGAAGGAGCAGTTCGCGAAGGACGTGAAGCTGGAGGAGTACGCCAAGTTCAGCGACTGCGTGACCGCCCTGCTGGCCAACAACGTCGACGCCGTCACGACCGACGACGTCCTGCTGGCGGGATACGCGGCGCAGAACCCGGAGCTGCTGCGGGTCGTCGGCGAGCCGTTCAGCAAGGAGGAGTACGGCGTCGGCCTGCGCCGCGACGACCCCGAGAGCAAGGCGAAGGTCCAGGCCGCGCTGCAGAAGATGATCGACACGGGAGCCTGGCGCAAGTCGCTGGAGGCCAACATCGGATCTTCCGGCTACAAGATCCCCGACCCGCCGAAGCTCGCGGCCTGATCACACGGGGCGTGACGTAGGCTCACGCCACGTGAACCGCGTCCCGCCGCACCGCGCTGATCGACCTGTTCGCGCGGGCATCCCAGAACACGGCCGAGTTCCGCGCTACTACGCGGTCAAGGCCGAGCTGTTCGACCTCGTCGAGACCCTCGGCGAAGGTACCGTGCTGCCGTCCGAACGCGAGCTCGCCGAACGGTTCTCCGTCTCGCGCGTCACGCTGCGCCAGGCCGTCAGCGAGCTCGTGCTCGAAGGCAAGCTCCTCCGCCGCCAGGGCAGTGGCACGTTCGTCGCCCCGCCCAAGCTCGTGCAACCGTTGTCGCTGGTCAGCTACACCGAGGGCATGCGAAGGCAGGGGGTGGAGCCCACCCGCACGGTGATCACGCTGGAGGAGCTCAGCGCCGACGAGGGCCTCGCCCGCGACCTGGTGCTCGAACCGGGCGAGAAGGTCGTCCACCTCGAACGCGTGCTGCTCGCCGACGACGAGCGCATCGGCCTGGAGTCGACCTACCTGAGCAGCCGCCGCTTCCCCGACCTGCTCGACAAGCTCGACCCGGGCGGCTCGCTCTACGCGTGCCTCACCGAACGCCTCGGCGTGCGCTTCGCCGAGGCAGAGGAACGCGTCGAGACGGTCCTCGCCACCCCGCGCGAGGCACTGCTGATCGGCACGAACCCCGCTTTGCCGATGCTGTTGCTGCACCGCGTCTCCTACGACGTGGAAGGCCATCCGATCGAACGCGCGCGCTCGCTGTACCGGGGTGATCGATTCAGCTTCGTCGCACGCCTGCACGCAGACCGTTAGGAACGGAACAAATACATCTCCGCGAGCGTCTAGGGACCATGGCGCTGGAACCGGAGATCGGGCTCGTCGGCAGAGACGAGCTGACCAGACTGGTCGAGTCGCTGGTCGAACGTCGTGGCAACCACCCCCTGCCGGTGGTCGTCGCGTACGGTCCCGGCGGCAGCGGCAAGACCTCGCTGCTCGACCACGTCCGCAGGCGCTACCGCGAGGCCCCGGTCGCCCACGTCGACCTCGACAAGGCCGGCTCTCGCTCCTGCAAGGACATCCTCGACGTCGCCGCCGAGCAGCTGCGCTCCTACCGGCACGCCGACTTCGGCCGGATGCGGCTGCCGCGCTACGACCTCGCCCGCCTCGCGTTCCACGGCGAACCGGCCGACGACCCGCACCACCGCGCCCGCGAGCTCGCCGCCAAGCAGATGACCCGGCTGGTCGCGGTCGCCGACGCCGCGGAGGTCGTCGAGGTGCTGCCCCCGGCCCAGGGCCTGGGCAAGGTGCTGCGGCCGTTGCTGCTGTGGCTCATCGGTCTCGCGGTCGTCGCACCGCAGCCGCTGCGGTGGCTGCTCGGCGGGCCGCGGGTCGCGCGCGCCCTGCGGTGGTTCGAGAACCACACCGGCAAGGAGCTGAAGGGCGGGCACCGGCCCAAGTTCGACGCGGCGCTCGTGCACCTGTGGGGCCTGCACCGCTCCGGGGAGACGCTGGAACTCGACCGGGTGCTGGTCGCCGCGTTCCTGGCGGACGTCCAGGCCGCGTACCGGTTCCGCCGCTACCGCAGGATGAACTCCCTGCTGCTGCTCGACGGCGCCGACCTGCTCGACGGCATCGACTCCTACCTGCCGCCGAAACGCCCGCGGCCCGCCGCGCGTCCCACCGACTTCCTGCACCTGCTCGCGGAACGCCGGCTCGTGCAACCGGACGTGCCGCTGCTCGTCATCGCGACGAAGCAGGCCGCCCCGCCGCTGCCCGAGGCCGAGCTCGACCACACGGCCTGGCTGGAACGGTGCGAGAACGAACGGACTGCCCAGTCGATGTTCCTGCCGGTGCAGCTCAAGCCGTTCACACCGGAGCAGACGCGGCAGTTCCTCGCCGAGTGGAACCGGGCCCGCAACAGCACCGTGGAGTCCGAGGCGCTCGTCGAGGAGCTGCACGAGGTCACGCACGGGCACCCGCTCGCGGTCCGCCTGGCCATCCAGCTCGTCCAGTACATGTTCGCGCGCGACCAGGTGCTGCCGTCGGTGCGCGCGGTGTTCGACGAACGCCTGCCGGTCGACGAGACCACGACGTTCCAGGACGCCACGGTAGGCGACTACCTGCTGCTGCGGTTCTTCCAGCGGATTCCCGGTGCGGAGGAGATGCCGGAACGCCAGGCCGCCCGCGAGATCTTCGCCCGCCTGGCCGCGCCGCGCGTGCTGGACCGGCACGTGGTCCACGCGCTGCTGCCGCGGGAGTGGGACCGCGACAACATGCGCGCTCTGCTGGCACAGCTCAGTTTCGCGTCCCGCCACGGCGACGACTTCGTGCTGCACCCGCTGTTGCGCGACCTGCTTGCCCGGCGGCTGCGGGAGGCACCGGACGGCGAGTTCTCGCACGTGGGCGTGCACCGGCTGCTGAAGGAGCGCTTCGACAGCCTCGGCCGCCGTGAGGACGCGCTCTACCACGCGCTCGCGCTCGGCGAGGTCCACTTCGTCGCACAACGGCTGCGGCCGCACGTCGACGAACGCGGTGACGGCTGGATCGCCGAGCTCGCCACCATCGCCGAGGCCCCGATGCCGCCGGGTGAGGGAGAGGAGCCACGTGAGGAGGAATCACGCGCGTGGTGGCAGCGGTTGCGCGGCACCAGCGCCCGCCGCACCCTGCACCGCCACGTCGACCGCGTCGTGCGCCCGGAGACCGCGCTGCTCGAAGACGCCGTCCTCGCGACGTGGGACCTGCGTTCCCGCAGCCGCACCGCGCGGCCGACCGTCGAGATGTACGACCGGGTGCTGCGCTCGCACCAGGAGCTCCACGGTCCCGAGGAACGCCTGACCTCCTACCGCGCGACGAAGAGGGCGCTTGAGCACAACACGCCCGCCTCACCGCCCGCGCCGCTGCCGCGCCAGTCCACCGTCGGCGTCCACCCGTACCCGCGGCACTGGCCCGGCCGCAACGGCGTGCGCCGCGTCGTCGTCTACCTCGTCGCGGTGCTGCTCGTGGGGTACGGCGCGGCGTTCTACCTCCAGAACAGCACGCACTGCCTGCGTTACGGCATCTACGAACCCGGTGAGCTCGTCGCCGACCTGTCCGGCCACCGCACCCGTCTGTCCAAAGTGGATGACGTGCAGTGCGTCGGGATGAGCGAGCGACCCGGCCGGTTCGCCCACGGCGACCCGACCCTGCAGAACAGCGACGACGCCGAGGTCGGCGAGCTGGCCCAGCTGATCGCCGACGAGAACGCCAGGGTCGCGAAGGCCAAGGACCGCCCCAGCGTCACGATCGTCGTCGCCACCATGCTCAGCTCCACGGAGCGGGTGAAGCGCGACCTGTCGGCCGGCGTGAACGAGCTGCGCGGCGCCTACCTCGCCCAGCACGAGTGGAACCAGCTCGACGGCATCGCTCGCAACCCGTTGGTGCGCCTGGTGCTCGCGAACTTCGGCGGCGAGTCGGCGCACGCGAGGGTGGTCGCCGAGCAGATCAAGGCCTACGCCGAACGCGACCGCACCGTCGTCGCGGTGACCGGGCTCGGGCAGAGCCGCGTCTCCACCGCCGCGGCGCTGCAGGCGCTGGCACCCACGAAGGACCGCCAGGTCGGCGTCCCGATGGTCGGGTCGGCGCTGTCGTCGACGACCTACAGCCAGAAGCCGTACTTCTTCCGCATCGCGCCGTCCAACGACCGGCAGGCGGAGGTCGTCGCGCGGATCATCGAACGCACCGAGGCGTTGCGCGGCCGCCCGCTGCACCTCGTGCACAGCCCGGGAGACGAGTACAGCGCCGATCTGGCGCAGCTCTTCGAACGCCGGCTGCGTCCCAGGATGCACGGCTACGACGAGAGCACAACCGTGGCCGCGCAGCTCGCGCACGTCGTCATGGACATCTGCGGCAAGTCCCGCAACCCGCTCATCCTCTACACCGGCCGCACCGCGGAGATCGGCGGGCTGCTGACCGAGCTCAGCGGCAACGGCAACTGCCAGGACCCCGTCGTCTTCGGCGGTGACGACCTCACCCAGCTGGAGACGACGAACTTCGCGGACCTGGAGGGCGTCAAACAATTCGCCGACGGGAGGTTGTACTTCTCCACGTTCGCGTGGACGCCGGACATGGCGCAAGTTCCGCAAACGACGCAACAGTTCTTCCGGCTTTACGAAACAGCGCAGAACCGGCACGTGCGGCGCGCATTTCTTTCGGGCCCCAACGGACACATCCTCCTCGCCTATGACGCGGTGAAGGTCGTCGCGCGCGCCGCTGAACACGGTGAGGCCCGGCAGGCTGTTTTCCAGTACCTGCGCACTTTGCGTGACTTCGACGGCGCGTCCGGGAGGCTGACGTTCGCCCGGGACGACGCGAGCGGCACGTCCGGCTGCGACCCGGTCGACAAGCTGGTCGTCGCGCAGGTCGTCAAGCTGGACAACGGAGTTCTCGTGTCCCGGCACGTTGCGCACGAGGGCACGTGACCGGCAGGAGAAGTGACTGAAGGTCACCGGAATCCCGCCTGGGCCCGAGAAGATACCGCCCGTTCGCACTCGTTTCCGGGAAAGGCTGCGGAGGTACTGTTGACGGCACGAACTCAAGACGTCCGCAGCGGTGCGGAGGAGCGGGGGTGTGCCGTGTCCTTCAAGGCGGAGTTCCTCGCTGAGCTGGAGGACTGCCTGCGCGGTTATGGCGCGGTTCCGGTGAGCAACCCCGACGCGCTGGCGTTGTTCGTGGAGTTCGTCCGCTCACTTCCGGAGACCGACCAGCGACTGCGGTGCCTCGAAGGCGTCGACCAGGGGTCCGGGTCGTTCTGGAACAACCCGGCGGTGTGGTGGGAGCAGGTGCCGCGCTTCGGGACGGGACTGGCCCGGTGCGGGTCGGCGGAGTGCCGCAAGCTGCTCGACGACATGCTCGACGAGGCCATCAGCGACGAGATCGACGTGCTGGAGATGGAGATCCGCGAGCTGCCCAGCTGACCGCCGGCGAGCTGGTGCGGACATGCCTGCCGGCGCCGCAACCTGTTACGGCCGCGGCGCCGGGGCGTTGGATCACCTGGTCGCTACGAGCGACCTGAACAGTTCCCGATAGCGGTGGAGCGCGAGTCGCAGCTCCTCGGTCTCGTGCTTGCCCTCGCCCTTCCACTGGTGGGAGAGCGTGCGGTGGCGCGAGGTCAGCTCCTCGATCGCCTTCTGCACGAGGTCGTCCGCCTTGCGCACCGCGGCGTGCGGGTCGTCGACGAACTCGAACTGCACCGCCTGCCACTCGTCCTCGAGCCGGCCCGGCAACCGCTCGGCCTGGGGGCGCTCGGACTGGGAGCGCTCGATCTGCGCCGTGTGCGCGGTCTGGGTGTGGGTCTGGCGTCCGGACTCCTGCGCCTGGCCGTCGTGACGCGCGGCGTCCTGGCGGTGGGGCTCGTGGCGCTGCGTTTCCTGACGCTGGGCCTGCTGCGGCACGACCTCGCGCTGGTGGGTTTCCCGTTGCGCGGCCAGGTTCTCGTGCTGACCACCCTCGCGTTGCACGCCTTCACGCTGCGTACCCTCGCGCTGGGCGTCGACCCGCTGAGCGTCGACCCGCTGGGCCTCGGTGCGCTGGGCGTCGGCGCGCTGCATGTCCTCGCGCTGGGCGTGCGCGGCGCGTTCCTCACGCCGCTCCTCGCGCACCGTCTGGTCCTTCTGCTCCTGCTGTGCCTGCGCTGCCGCGGCCCGTGAGTGGACGGCCTCAGACATCGCTCTTCTCCTTCCGGGGAACGTCCTTGCGGGAACCCGCGCCGCGTTCGAGCAGGTCGTCGAACAGCTCGCGGTAGTGCACCATCGCGGTGCGCAGGTCCTCGGTGCTCGCCTCGCCGATCTCCTGGCGTTCGGAGATGTCGTGTGCCTTGCGGTAGTGCTCCAGCGTCCGCGCGTGCTCGACGGACAGCACGCTCAGCTGCGCCTCGTACCCCTCGGTGGGGTACCCGCGCTCGGCCATCAGGTCGGTCACCAGTCGGTCGGCGTCCGCGATCGCCGTGTTCGGCGAGTCGACGAACTTGGCCTGCACGGTGGCCCAGTGCCGGCGGTAACTCTCCTGCGCCGCAGGGGAAAGCGGCTTCAGGTCGAACTCGCTGTGGCGGTGCTCCCGCTCGGCGAGTTCCTTCTCCGCGGCCGTCCTGTCGTCACTTTCCGCGACCGCGCGGTCGTACTCGGGGCCGAAGCGGTCGCGCAGCTTCTTGCGCTGCATGGCGGGCCTCAGCACGAACGCCAGGACCACCAGCACCACGAGAACCGCGACCACCAGACCGATGATGGCGCCCGTTGACATGGAAAAACCTCCAAGACAGGCAGGAACTCTGCTGTCCGGAGGCTTTCCAATGCGCGCGCCGGGGAAACATTCAACCCTTGATACAAACCACCTGCTTGAGCTTGGCGACCACCTCGACCAGGTCGGACTGGTTCGCCATCACGGTGTCGATGTCCTTGTAGGCGCCCGGGATCTCGTCCACCACACCGGAGTCCTTGCGGCACTCCACCCCACTTGTCTGGTCGGCGAGATCCTGCGTCGTGAACGTCTTGCGGGCCTTGTTGCGCGACATCCGCCGGCCCGCGCCGTGCGACGCCGACTGGAACGAGTCGGGGTTGCCGAGCCCGCGCACGATGTACGAACCGGTGCCCATCGAACCGGGGATGATGCCCAGCTCACCGCGGCCGGCGCGGATCGCGCCCTTGCGGGTCACCAGCACGTCCTCGCCGAAGTGCGTCTCCTCCGCGACGTAGTTGTGATGACAGGAGATCGGCTCCTCGAACGCGATGTGCGGGAACTCCGCGCGCAGCACGTCGGACACCAGGCGCAGCATGACCGAACGGTTGCGCCGCGCGTAGTCCTGCGCCCAGTACAGGTCGTGCCGGTAGGACGCCATCTCCGGCGTGCCCGCTAGGAACACCGCCAGGTCCGGGTCCGGCAGCTCGGCGTTGTGCGCGAGCGTGCGCGCCACCGCGATGTGGTGCTGCGCCAGCTCGTTGCCGATCCCGCGCGACCCGGAGTGCAGCATCACCCACACCCGCTGGTCGCCGTCGAGGCAGACCTCCAGGAAGTGGTTGCCGCCGCCGAGCGTGCCCATCTGGTGCATCGCCTTGTCGGCACGCGCCTTCACGGCCGGCGTCAGGTCGTCGAACCGCCGCCAGAACGATCCCCAGTCGGACGCGTCCCTCTCGGTGAACGCCGTCGCCCTGTGCTGGCCGAACCCGACGGGCACGACCGACTCCATGCGCGACCTGAGACCACGCAACGTCTCCGGCAGATCGCTCGCCGTGAGCGACGTGCGCACGGCGGTCATGCCGCAGCCGATGTCCACGCCGACGGCCGCGGGGGAGACGGCGTCGCGCAACGCGATCACCGAGCCCACCGTGGCCCCCTTGCCGTAGTGCACGTCCGGCATCACGGCGATGTGCTTGACGGCCCACGGCAGCGCGGAGATGTTCTGGAGCTGTCGCATGGCGAACTCCTCGACCTCGTCGGGCCGGGTCCACATGCGGATGTCCACGTTCTGGCCGCGGACGACGGTTGCTGCCATGGGAACGAGGTTAGGCCGCGTTCTCGTTGATCCACAAAGGAGTTTCCGCGGCCGACACGAACTCCCAGGTGCCCTTGCGCACCTTCGCCCTGCTCATGTCGCCGCCCAGGGACGTGACGAACGCGCGCACGACCGGCAGGTCTACGACGCCCGCGATGAGGATCGCCCGGTTCTGGAGCGTGACGCTGCCGCCACCGAGCGTCTCGCGCGCCACGACGTCGTTGAGCAGGCCTTCCCGCAGCTGCTGCGCGGTGATGCCGTCGACCTCGACCTGCACGGCGTCGACCTGCGGCGAGTTCGCGGGCAGGAAGCGGAACGTCAGCACCGACTCCTGCCGGAACCGCTTGCCGATCGTGGCGGCGGCGTGCCGCAGGCCCTCCTCGCCGAGGGTGACGTCGAACTTGCGGGAGCGCTCGAACGTCGTCCGCTGCTGCTCGCTCGACCAGAACACGCCGTCGAGCAGCGTGGAGCGGGTGGTGACGCCGCCGTGGGCGAAGACGATGCCGCGGACCTCGCGGTCGAAGCCGGTCAGCCGGTCCCGCAGGCGGGAGTCGGCGGGGTCGGTGATGATCGCGGTGTTGTTCGTCGCGAAGATCTCCGGCAACGGCAACGGGGTGCCCGCCGCCGTTCCGGTGGAGACCGAGAACGCCAGCACCGACGTGACTGCAACGAGTAGTTTTCGCATGCGCGTCAAGGTATTGGCCCGAGCCGGTCGGCGTGCGGAATCCCAGCAGGCGGGCCGGGTCGATCATTGACAGCCGCACAGAACGTGAGAATCCTTCAGCCATGGATCGCGTGTGTGTCATCGGAGCGGGTTCGTCCGGCATCGCCGCTTGTCAGGTGCTGAGCGCCCGCGGCGTCGACTACGACTGCTACGAGGCCGGCTCCGACATCGGCGGGAACTGGCGCTACCTCAACGACAACGGCATGTCGTCCGCCTACCGCTCGCTCCACATCAACACCTCGCGGCAGATGATGGAGTTCAGGTCCTTCCCGATGCCGGCGCACCTGCCGGCGTACCCGTCGCACTTCCAGATCGCCGAGTACTTCGACGACTTCGTGAAGCACCACGGCTTCCGCGACCGCATCCGGTTCCGCACCGAGGTCACGTCCGTGGTGCCCACCGCCGGTGGCTACGCGGTCACCTCGCGCGACCGGGACACGGGGGAGCCGGTCACGACCCCGTACGGCTCGGTCGTCGTCGCGAACGGGCACCACTGGTCGCCGCGCTGGCCGGAGCCGGCGTTCGAGGGCACGTTCGACGGCGAGCAGATGCACGCGCACTTCTACAAGACGCCGGAGCGGTTCGCCGGCAAGAAGGTCCTGGTGCTCGGCATCGGCAACTCGGCCTGCGACATCGCCGTCGAGTCGTCGCGGGTGTCCGCGCGGACGTTCCTGGCGATGCGCCGCGGCGCGCACATCATGCCGAAGTTCCTGTTCGGCATGCCGACCGACCACCTGACGACCTCGCCGCTGGCCCGGTTCGCGCCGTCGTGGCTGCAGGCGCTGTCACTGCGGCTCATGTTGCGGATCTCGCGCGGCAAGCTCACCGACTACGGTCTGCCGCAGCCCGCGCACGGCATCCTCGCCGCGCACCCGACGGTGTCCGACGACCTGCTCACCCGGCTCGGGCACGGCGACATCACGGTGAAGCCGAACGTCGCCCGGCTCGACGGGACCGGTGTCGTCTTCACCGACGGCAGCCGCGAGGACGTCGACGTCATCGTCTACTGCACCGGCTACAAGGTCGAGTTTCCGTTCCTGGAGGCGTCCGCGTTCCCCTCGGTGTCGTCGGCCGACAACGAGGTGTCGCTCTACAGGCGGGTCGTCGACCCCGAGCACCCCGGGCTCTACTTCCTCGGGCTGATCCAGCCGCTCGGAGCGGTCATGCCGCTCGCGGAGGCGCAGGCCGAGTGGGTCGCCGACCTGCTCACCGGACGGGCGGTGCTGCCGCCGGTGCCGGACATGAAAGCGGAGGTCCTCGCGTACCGGCAGGGGCTGCGCAGCCGGTACGTCGCGTCGAAGCGGCACACCCTGGAGGTCGACTTCCTCGGGTACCAGCGGGAGCTGCTGGCGGAACGGCGCCGCACGCCCGCTCACTGATATATCGGCTGCTTCGTAGCTCACGACACCCTGCTGACCTGCATCTTAGCAATGAGTCTTTGGACGACGACTGCAAAAGAATCGTTGCAAAGGGGCAGGGCAGCAGCTAGCTGGAGGTGAGCTGACGGTGGTGAGCTGACGGGTGGTGAGCTACGGGAAGGCTGGGGCAGGCGTGACAGGGGAGCGGGCTGGGTACGGTCCAGGTGTGGCTCAGGTGATCGTGCTCAACGGCGGGTCCAGCGCGGGCAAGTCCGGGATCGCGCGGTGCCTGCAGGCGGTGTTCCCGGAGCCGTGGCTGGCGTTCGGGGTGGACACGCTGATCGACGCGATGCCGGCGCGGTTGCGGCTCGGCGAGGAGGGCATCGGGTTCGCCGACGACGGTGAGGTGACCGTCGGCGGGGAGTTCCGCGAGCTGGAGGACGCGTGGATCGGCGGTGTCGCCGCGATGGCACGGGCCGGGGCGCGCGTGATCGTGGACGAGGTGTTCCTCGGCGGCACGGAGTCGCGGGCGCGGTGGGAGAAAGCGCTGCACGGGCTCGACGTGGTCTGGGTCGGGGTGCGGTGCGACGCGACCGTCGCCACCGGGCGTGAGCTAGCCCGCGGGGACCGGGTGACCGGAATGGCGGAGGCGCAGGCGGACCTGGTGCACCGGGACATGACCTACGACGTCGAGGTCGACACCACGCACACCGAGTCGCTCGACTGCGCGAAAGCGATTGCGGGTTTCCTGAGCAGCAAGAACGGCTGAGCCAGGGGGTTCGGTGGGCGCCACACCGAACCGGTGAACGGGACTCAGGTCAGCAGCACTCGCAGCACGTGCAGCACTCGTCCGTCATCGGGATCACCTCCCCTCCGGTGGGCACCACGGGGGACAGTCGGTGCTCTCGACCATCTCCGCCAGCTCGGTGCGGAGCCGGGCCAGCCGCGTCATCTCGGCGTCGATGTCCGCGATGTGCCGCCGCAGCAGCTCCGAGGCGGGTTCGCACGGGCACTCGCCGGTGTCGCGGACGGCCAGCAGCGAGGCGATCTCGCGCAACGTGAGCCCGAACCGCTGGCAGTCGCGGATGAACCGGATCCGCTCGGCGGCCGCCTCCGGGTACTGCCGGTAGCCCGACGACGTGCGCGGCGGGGGAGCGAGCAACCCCGCCCGCTCGTAGTACCGCACCGTGTCCGGCGCGACCCCCACCTCCCGTGCGAGCTCCGCAACTCTCATGCCGCCCACGCTAAACCTGGGAGTGCACTCCAGGGTCAAGCACGACGAAGGGGGCGGCTGGCGTGATGCCGGCCGCCCCCTTCGGGCGAACGGGTCAGTGCACGCCGAGCACGCCGTCGACGCGGCGCGGGATGCCCAGCGGGTTCGCGTCCTGCAGCTCGGCCGGCAGCAGGGCGTCCGGCCACGACTGGTAGGTCACCGGTGCGATCCAGCGGCGGATCGACGTCGCGCCCACCGAGGTGTGCAGCGGGTTCGTCGTCGACGGCCACGGGCCACCGTGGTGCTGGCCCCACGCCACGGCGACACCGGTCGGCCAGGCGTTGAAGATGATGCGGCCCGCGACGTGCCGCAGGACCTCGGCGACCGCACCGGCCTCGGCGTGGTCCGACTCGGCCGCGTGCACGGTGCCGGTCAGCGTTCCCGGCAGCTTCGCGAGCACGGGGTGCAGCTCCGCGGGCGACGAGTACGTCACGACCAGCGCCGCCGGGCCGAAGTGCTCCTCGGTCAGCTTCTCCAGGTTCTGCTCGAACACCGAGATCGGCACGCTGAACAGCCGCGGCGACACCGCCCACGCCTCGTCCGGCCGGCTGCCGGTCGACACGACGGTCACCAGGTCCGACGCGGCCAGCGCGTCCGTCGAGGCGGTGTAGGAGTCGCACATCCGCTCGTTGAGCATCGCGCCACCGGCCGTCGCCGCCACCGCCTCGCCCAGCGCGGGCACCAGCTCCGCGGGCGCGAACACCAGGCCGGGGTTCGTGCAGAACTGGCCGACGCCCATCGTCAGCGACTGCGCGAAACCGGCGGCGACGTCCGGGGTCGCCGCACCCGGCAGGATCACCGTCGGGTTCACGCTGCCCAGCTCGCCGTAGAACGGGATCGGGTCCGGCCGGCCCTGCGCCAGGTCGAACAACGCCCGCCCGCCACCGGTCGACCCGGTGAAGCCGACGGCCCGCACGACCGGGTGCTGCACCAGGGCCACACCGGCCTGGGTGCCGTAGACGATCCCGAACACGCCCTCGGGCGCACCGGCCGCGCGCAGCGCGTCCACGACCACGCGGGCGGTCTCCCGCGAGGTCGACGGGTGCGCCGAGTGTGCCTTCACCACGACGGAACAGCCGGACGCGAGCGCGGACGCCGTGTCACCGCCGGCCACCGAGAACGCGAACGGGAAGTTCGACGCGGAGAACACCGCGACCGTCCCCAGTGGACGCAGCACGCGGCGCAACACCGGGCGCGGCGGGATGATGTCCGGGTTCGCCGAGTCCAGCGTCGCCTCGACGTAGCTGCCCTCGCGCAGCACCTCCGCGAACAGCCGCAGCTGGTTCGTCGTGCGCTTGAGCTCGGTGGTCAGCCGCGGCACGCCCAGCGCCGTCTCGCTGTCCGCCGTGGAGACCAGCAGCTCCGACTCCGCGTCGAGCGCGTCGGCGACCTCCTCCAGCACCACCGCGCGGTCGGCGGCCGGCGCGAGCGACCACGCCGGGAACGCGACGGCGGCAGCCGAGGCGATCCGGTCCACCTCGCTGTCCGGGGTCTTGGCGACCGGTTCGCCGAACGGCTCACCGGTGCGCGGGTTGTATCCCTGAACGACGTGGCTCAACGCCCTGCCTCCTTGACTGCCGTGTCGAAATCGGGGCCGCACCAGGCCCCGCCCACGTACTTGCCCGCATACGACGACGGGTCGAGCTCACCGCCGTGCGCGGCCAGCACCTCTTCCGCGAACACCTCGGAGTCGTCCTGCGGTTCGTAGCCCAGTGCGCGGGCCTCGTCGAGCGAGAACCAGCCGCGCGTGTTGGCCGAGACGCCCCACACGATCCGGAACCCCGGTGAGGCGACCGACAGCGCCGCCTCGAACAGCCGGGCGCCGTCGTCGGGTGACATCCACGTCGACAGCATCCGCACGTCGCGCGGCTTCGGGAAGCACGAGCCGATGCGCAGTGCGATCACGTCCATCCCGTAGCGGTCGGCGTACAACGACCCCAGCGCCTCCAGCGCCACCTTCGACACACCGTAGTAGGTGTCCGGGCGCGGGAAGAGGTAGTCACCGGCCTCGCCGTCGGCGCGTTCGACGTACCCGACGGCGTGGTTGGAGCTCGCCAGCACCACCCGCCGCACACCGCAGCGGCGCGCGACCTCCAGGACCGTGTGCGTGCCGTCGATGTTGACCCGCAGGATCTTCTCCCACGACTCCTCCAGGCTGTGCCCGCCGAGGTGGATCACGGCGTCCACGTCCCGCATCGCCGCCTCCATCGCGGCCATGTCGGTCACCGACGCCTGGACGAGCTCGACGTCCTCGCCGTCCGCCGCGGCGGGCAGCTCGGCGATGTCCAGCAGCCGCAGGACACGGCCCTGTGCGGCGAGCCGGGGACGCATGAGCGTTCCCACCACGCCGGCCGCGCCGGTGATCAGGATGCGTGCGGTCACGGGTTCGACCCCTCCGTCGTGTGCGTGTGTCTGGTGGAGCTCGGGTTCAGCGGCCGAACTGGCGGAGGAGCTCGGTGATCGTCCTGGCGGCGTCCAGCAGGGCGGCGATGACCTGCCGCTCGTGTTCCGGGGTCAGCCGGCCCAGCGGGACAGAGCAGCTCATCGCGTCCAGCACGGGGTTGCGGTACGGCAGGGCGACGGCGAAGCAGCCGAGCCCCGGCGTGTTCTCCTCGCGCTCGTGGGCGTACCCGGCGTTGCGGAACCCGGCGAGCTGCTCGTGCAGGGCCGCCCGGTCGGTTACCGTGTTCGGCGTCAGCGGCGCCAGCCCGTCGGGGAGGATCAGGTCGACCTCCTCCGGCGTCCGCGTGGACAGCACGGCCTTGCCCAGCGACGTGGAGTGCGCGGGCAGCCGGCGGCCGACGCGCGAGACGACGCGCAGGTGGTGCTCGGACTCGCGGCTCGCCAGGTAGACGACGTCGGCACCGTCCAAACGGGCGAGGTGCACGGTCTCGTTGATCTCCTGGCGCACCTGCTCCATCACCCGGATGGCCGCCCGCACGACGGGGTCGTGGTCCAGGTAGGACGTACCGACGAGCAGCGCGCGAACGCCGATGCCGTAGGTGCCCCTGTCCGAGTCGACCTCCACCCAGCCGCGCGCGACGAGCGTCTGCAGCAGCATGTAGAGGCTGGACTTGGGGTAGCTGAGCTCGCGGTGCAGCTCCGTGAGCGTCAGCCTGCGGTCTGACGCGGACAGCACCTCGAGCAGCTCCACCGTGCGGTCGGCGGACTTCACCGCACCCGGACGAGCCGTGCCCTTGTCGATCGGCGACGCCACCTGGCCTCCTCGAAACAGGAAAGCAACTTGCCCTTGACACGTTGCTGTCCTGATTCTTACAGTCCTGCACCAGGTTCACAAGTACGACCCAGGTTCACATACCTGAACTCGAAGGGCCTGACGATGCGCCGTAGAACAGCCACCACCGTCGCCACGCTCAGCGTGGCCGCCCTGCTCGCGGGGTGTGGCAGCGGCAGCACGGCCTCGTCGGCCAAGGACCCGGACAAGCCCCTCGAGGTGTGGACCCGCTCGACCGAGGCGACGGCGAAGGTCTACGAGAAGATCTTCAAGTCCTTCACCGAGAAGACCGGTGTGCGGGTCGACTACAAGCCGATCTTCAACGACTTCGACAAGCAGGTGCAGCAGCGCGCCGCGTCGAAGGACCTCCCCGACGTCGTCATCACCGACACCGGCTCGCTCGGCAACTTCGTCAAGCAGGGCTGGACGACCGAGGTGAACCGCGGCGACGTCGAGGGCGGCTCCGACGTCGTCGACCGGGCGTGGAACAACGCCAAGGGCGCGGACGGCAAGTTCTACGCCATCCCCTACTCCACCCAGGCGATGGTCACGCTGATCCGCAAGGACTGGCGCGAGAAGCTCGGCAAGCCGATCCCCACGACGTGGGAGGAGCTCGACGACCTCGCGAGGGCCTTCACCCGCGACGACCCCGACGGCAACGGGCAGAACGACACCTACGGCATGCTCGTCCCCGGCACCACCGACCGCGGCTACCTCGCCTGGTGGGCGTCGAGCTACATCTGGCAGGGCGGCGGCGACATCCTGGAGGAGCAGGGCGACGGCAAGTTCCGCGTCGGCATCGACTCCCCGGAGTCGGTCAAGGCCGTCGAACGGCTGCGCAAGCTCTTCTGCGAGGACAAGGTCGTGCAGCCCGGCTCGCTGACGCTGGGCACCAACGACGCGCACCCGCTGTTCGAGGCCGGCAAGAGCGGCATCTACCTCACCGGCCCCTACATGATCGGCCGCTTCGACAAGTCGGTCGGCAAGGACAGGTACGAGGTCATCGCGTCCCCGCGCGGCCCGGCCGGTGCCACCGTGCTCGGTGAGGGCGAGAACATCTACCGGATGGCCGGCTCCGCGAAGACCGCCGACCAGGAGAAGCTCGCCGAGTACCTCATCACGCCCGAGGCGCAGCAGGCCGGCATGAAGGGCGACCCGCAGCCCGTGGTCCGCCTGCCCGTCAACAAGAACGTCGACGTCGACGCGACCTACGACGACCCGCGCTGGGCAACCGTGGCGGGCGTGTACTCCAGCGAGGCGCGGCCGTTCCCGAGCGTCCCGAACTTCGCGCCGTTCCGGCAGAAGACCTCGGAGACCTTGAACTCCATCCTCGCGAAGTGCCCCGCCGACTCCTCGGCCGAGCTGAGGTCGCTCGCGGAGGCGCTCAAGAAGGAGCTCGACAACCAGAAGGCGTCGAAGTGACGGCAGTGCGGTCACCCGGCGACACCCGAGACGTGGGCTTGACGGCTAGTGGCGGCGGTGCCGTCGAGACCCACCCCGTGAGGCGGCGCCGCCGGCGCCGCCTCACGGGAGCCACCTTCATCCCCTGGCTGTTCCTGCTCCCCGCCGCGCTGATCTTCCTGGTCTTCAAGTTCATCCCGATGGCAGAGGGCATCCGGCTCTCGCTGTACCAGGTGCGGCCGTTCCTCGGTGACATCTTCGTCGGGTTCGAGAACTACGCCACGATCCTGCGGGACGAGAAGTTCCTGACCGCCGGCTGGCACACCCTCGTGCTGGCCGGCGGTCAGACGGCCGGTGCGATGGTGATCGGCTTCTTCCTCGCGTTGTTGCTGGAAGGCCACACCAAGACGCTGTGGTTCGTGCGGTCCGCGGTGTTCCTGCCCGTCGTGGCGGCCACCGCGGTCATCGGTGAGATCTGGCGGCTCTTCTTCTACCCGGCACCGGAAGGCTTCCTCAACGAGCTCATCTCGTGGGTCGGGCTCGGCCCGTGGGAGTACATCCACGACCCCGGCACGTCGCTGGTGTCGGTGATGTTCGTCGGCATCTGGAAGCACGCGCCGTACGACATGGTGCTGATCCTCGCCGGTCTGGCCGGCATCGACCGCCGGCAGTACGAGGCGGCCGCGATCGACGGTGCCTCGACGCCCCAGCGGATCTGGAACGTGACACTGCCCGCGTTGCGGCCCGTCATCACGATCCTGCTGACACTGGCGGCGATCCGCGGCCTGCGCGTGTTCACCGAGGTGTACGTGCTGACCGGCGGCGGACCGGCCGGGTCGACCGACGTCTGGATGACCCGCGTCTACACCACCGCGTTCGAGCAGTCCGAAGCCGGCCTCGCCTCCGCTGGCTCCGTGCTGTTGTTCCTGGTTACCTTGCTTTTGACGGTCAGCGTGCAGTGGTACCGCCGCCGGAGGGAGGCGCGATGAGCAGCGTCAACTCAAGCCGTTTCGACAGCGCCCTCGGCTGGTCCACCCACACCGGCGCGTGGTTCAGCCGGGGTCTCCGCTTCGTCCTGAGCGCCCTCGCGGTGGTCCTCTTCTGCGGGCCGCTGCTGGTCATCTTCTCGGGCGCCTTCGACCACAACCCGGACCCGACGAAGCTGTCGGTGGTACCGGACGACCCGTCGCTGATCAACTTCCGGGTCGCGGCGGAGAACAGGATCTGGCACTACCTGGCCAACTCGCTGATCATCGCCGGCGGCGCCTTGCTGCTGCAGCTCGCGGTCAGCGTGTTCGCCGCCTACGCGCTGGCGCGCAAGAAGTTCCGCGGACAGGCCATCGCGCTGCTGGTCATCCTCGCCACGATGATGCTGCCGGAGGAGGTCATCGCGATCCCGCTGTCCCTGGTGATCGGCGACCTCCCGCTGCTGCACGTGAGCCTCAGGGGCACCCTGCTCGGCGTCATCCTCCCGTTGGGGGCGTGGGGTTTCTCCATCTTCGTCATGACGGAGTTCATGAGGGAGATCCCCGCGGAGCTGGAGGAGGCGGCCAAAGTGGACGGTGCGGGGGAGCTGCGGCTCTTCGCGCAGATCATCCTCCCGCTGTGCAGGCCGGCGCTGGGCGTCATCGCCGTGTTCGGCTTCAACATGATCTGGGAGCAGTACCTGCTCCCCCTGATCGTCGCCGCCGACCCCTCCGACTACACGCTCACGGTCGCACTGCTCGCGCTCCGCTCCGACGACATGGTCGGGACGGGGATCGTGCTGGCCGGTGCGTTGCTGGCGCTGGTACCGAGCCTGGTCGTGTACCTGTCGCTGCAGAAGTCCTTCCTGCGTGGGATCACCACGGGAGCGATCAAGGGATGAGTGCTGGTATGCAACTCGATGGTGTGCTGTTCTTTCCGGTGACCCCGTTCGACACCGAGGGAAACATCGCCTGCGACGTGCTCGCCGAGCACGTCAAGCACGGTGTGTCGGCCGGTCCGGGCGCGGTGTTCGTCGCCTGCGGCACCGGCGAGTTCCACGCGTTGGAGCTGGCGGAGTTCGAACGCGCGGTGGCGGTCGCGGTGGAGGCGACCGGCGGGCGGGTGCCGGTGTTCGCCGGTGCCGGTGGCTCGGTGGCGTTCACCAAGCAGTTCGTGCAGGCCGCCGAACGCGCCGGTGCCGACGGCATCCTGCTGCTGCCGCCGTACCTCGTGACGAACCCGGCCGCCGGCCTCGTGCGGTACGTGGCCGAGGTCGCGGGCGCCACGGAGCTGCCGATCATCGTGTACCAGCGCAACAACGCGCGGTTCACGCCGGACACCGCCGTCGAGGTCGCGTCGATCCCGAACGTCATCGGCCTCAAGGACGGCCTGGGCGACCTCGACCAGATGCAGCGCATCGTGCTCTCGGTGCGCGCCGGCGTCGACAAGCCGTTCCAGTTCTTCAACGGCCTGCCGACCGCGGAGATGACCCAGCTCGCCTACCGGGCCATCGGCGTCGAGCTGTACTCGTCGGCGGTGTTCTGCTTCGCGCCGGAGATCTCCCTCGGCTTCTACCAGGCCGTGCAGTCGGGGAACACCGAGCTGGTCAACCGGTTCCTGCACGAGTTCTACAAGCCGCTGGTCGAGCTGCGCGACCAGGTCCCCGGCTACGCCGTCGCCCTGGTGAAGGCGGCCGTGCGCGCGAACGGCCTCGACGTCGGCGGCGTGCGCGCGCCGCTGGTCGACCCGTCCGACGAGCACCTCGCCGCACTGGACAAGATCATCGCCGCGGGCAAGGCCCTGCTGGCCTGAGGGGACGGTCGCCGTGAAGATCACCGAGATTGTTCTGACACCGATCGCGTTCCGCGACCCGCCGCTGCTGAACTCGGCCGGTGTGCACGAGCCGTGGGCGCTGCGCACGATCGTCGAGGTGCACACCGACGAGGGCATCTCCGGGCTGGGGGAGACCTACGGCGACCTCGGGCACCTGGAGCGCTCGCGGTCCGTCGTCGGCTCGCTCGTCGGCCTGGACGTGTTCGCGCTCAACGAGATGCACGCGCGCGTCTCCGCCGTGCTCGGCGGCACCGTCGGGCTCGACAAGCACGGCCTGACCGGCCAGATCACCGCGGAGAGCACCGTCGACCGGGTGTTCTCGCCGTTCGAGGTCGCGTGCCTGGACATCCAGGGCAAGGCGCTGGGCCGCCCGGTGCACGACCTGCTGGGCGGCGCCGTCCGCCCGGCGGTGCCGTACTCCGCCTACCTGTTCTACAAGTGGGACGGGCACCCCGGTGCCGAACCCGACGAGTGGGGCGCGGCGGTCGACCCCGCGGGCATCGTGGCGCAGGCGCAGAAGATGATCGGGCAGTACGGCTTCGGGTCGATCAAGCTCAAGGGCGGCGTCTTCCCGCCGGAGCAGGAGGTCGAGGCGATCCGCGCGCTGCGCGAGGCGTTCCCCGGCCACCCGCTGCGGCTCGACCCGAACGCGGCCTGGTCCCCGGCGACGTCGCTGCGGGTCGCGGCCGAGCTGGACGGCGTCCTGGAGTACCTGGAGGACCCGACCGCGCAGATCGCCGGCATGGCCGAGGTGGCCGCGCAGGCGCCGATGCCGTTGGCCACCAACATGTGCGTGGTCGCGTTCGAGCACCTGCGGCCGTCGGTCGAGCAGGGTGCCGTGCAGGTGATCCTGTCCGACCACCACTACTGGGGCGGGCTGCAGCGGTCGCGGCAGCTGGGCATGATCTGCCAGACGTTCGGCATCGGCCTGTCGATGCACTCGAACTCGCACCTGGGCATCTCGCTCGCCGCCATGACGCACCTGGCCGCCGCGACGCCGAACCTGAACTACGCCTGCGACACGCACTACCCGTGGAACGCGGCCGACGAGGTCGTCGAACCCGGCGTGCTGTCCTTCGTGGACGGTGCGGTGCCGGTGCCCACCGCTCCGGGCCTGGGCGTGTCGCTCGACCGGGACGCGCTGGCCCGGCTGGCGGAGAACTACGAGCGGTGCGGCATCACGGCCCGTGACGACACGGGGTACATGCAGAAGTTCGACCCGAGCTACGAGAGGAAGCGCCCCCGGTGGTGAAGTCGGTTGTCCACGCCTACCCGTGGGACCTGATCGGTGATCCTGACGCCGTTGCGCGGTACCGGGACCTCGGTGTCGACGCGGTCGCCCTGGCCGCCTCGTACCACACGGTGCGGGCGGCGACCCCCTTGCACCCGGAGCACCGTCTGGTCGACGCGCGGCACGCGGCGCTCTACCTGCCCGTGCGCCCGGAGAAGTACGGGCGGCTCGTGCCGGCGGAACCGTCCTGGGTGGACGGTCCCGACTCGTTCGGCGAGGCGGCCGCCCTGGTCCGTGCGGCCGGGCTGCCGGTGTACGCGTGGACCGTGCTGACGCACAGCTCGCGGCTGGGCGACCTGCACCTGGACGTCACCGTGGTGAACGCGTTCGGCGACCGGTACCCGTACGCGTTGTGCACGGCGCAGCCCGACGTCGTGGAGTACACGTCGGCGCTGGTGTCGGAGGTGCTGGAGCTCGGCGCGCCGGACGGGGTCGTCCTGGAGGCCTGCGGGCCGCTGGGGTTCGTCCACGGCGGGCACCACGAGAAGACCGACGGAACCGACTGGAACGCGGTGCAGCAGAAGCTGTTGTCGCTCTGCTTCTGCTCGGCCTGCACCGCCCTGTACGCCGACCCGGACGCCGTGCGCGCAGCGGTGCGGGCTGGGGTCGACCGCGGCGCACCCGGCGTCGAGGAAGCGCTGGGTGCGCTCGCGGACGACGTCCGCGCGGTGCGCACGGGTGTGGTGCGGTCGTTGCGGCAACGCGTCGTCGGTGAGATCCGTGCCGCCGCGCCTTCCGTCCGGATCGGCATGCACGTGACGGCGGACCCGTGGGGCACCGGGCCGTTCGCGACCGTCGCCGGCGGGCTGGACGCGGACGTCGACGTGCTCACCACCATGTGCTGGCCGGGCCCGGAGGTCGCGGTGCCGGGCATCGAGGCGTTGCGCGCGGCCGCCCCGGACACGCGGATCGCCGCGTACGTGCTGGGACTGCCGCCGAAACCGGCCGACGGAGCGGCGCTGTCGAAGGAGTGGCTGGCGTACGCGGACGCGGGGGTTGAGGAGTTCCACCTCTACCACGGTGGACTGGCGTCGGCGGCCCGGCTGGAGGCGCTGCGCGAGGCGGTCGCGGCCGTTTCCCGGTAACTGTGAAGCGAACTCGCTGCAACCCGTTGTGAGCGCGGTTCCGTCCTTGGTGCATGAGGCACATCGGAACCGTAGTTGGCACTGGCGCCCTGCTGCTGGTGATGACCGCCTGTGGCAGTGCGCAGAACACCGGCACTGGAGCAGGTGGCGGTCCAACCTTGCCGACCGCCACCTCGTCCTCCTCGGAGGTGCCGCCGGGCATCGCGCCCGGTGAGGTGCCGCCCGACGGCACACCGGTGACGAAGCTGGACACCAACGCCCTGGCGTCGGACTACCCGCGCACCGCGTGGACCCAGGGTGATGGCAAGACCGTCACCGTCGTGGCCCAGGAGGCCGGGTGCGGCAAGGCCAGCGCGTCGGTGCTGGAGCAGTCGGCGTCGGTCGTGAAGATCGAGCTGCTGGAGACGCTGCCGCTCACCAAGCAGATGTGCACGATGGACATCCGCTTCCCCCCGCTGAAGGTGCAGCTGGACGAGCCCCTGGGTGAGCGCACGGTCGTGCTGACGTCGCGGCAGGAACAGAAGTAGACCTCCCTCCCCCGGTGCCCGGCCGGCACCTGCCCCGTCGGCCGGGCACCACCCGCGCTCAGCTCCGTTTGCAAGGATGGTGCGCATGAGAAACGTCGTCGCTGCCGTTGCTCTCGCTGTCGTGGTCGCCGGGTGCTCGTCCGGTGGCACGTCGAGCGCGCCGGGTTCGAGCTCCTCGTCCGGTGCCGCGCCGACCGGGACCTCCGCGCCCGGCACGTCGACGCCGGGGTCGAGCTCGCCCTCCGCCCCCGTGCAGCCGCCGGTGTCGATCTCGCAGGAGAAGCCGGTCGTGCCGCCGGACGTCACGCCGGTGCCTCAGGAGAAGGTCGACTCGACATCGTTGTCAGAGACCTTCCGCACCGAGGCCTACGTGTTCGGCGACGGTCGCGACGTCGAGGTCTTCGGCGTCGGCGGTGGCTGCAAGGAGGCCCGCGCCGAGGTGACCGCGCAGTCCGCCGAGGTCGTGCAGGTGACGCTGGTGACGATCACCAAGCAGCCGCCGGGCACGGTCTGCACGCAGGAGGTCCGCGAGGTCCCGCTGACCGTCCGCCTCGACGCGCCGCTGGGCGACCGCCGGCTCGTACTGGAGTCCCGCGAGGAGTCCGGCTGACGGCTGGGCCACTGATGTATGGACTTCGCCTGGGGGACCGCGAGCTGCACGTGCACGACGTCGGGGAGGGCGTGCCGGTCTTCTGGCACCACGGCACGCCCAACCTCGGCCTCCCGCCCGAGCCGTTGTTCCGGCCGGGTGTCCGCTGGCTCTCGTACGACCGGCCCGGCTACGGCACGTCGACCCCGCTGCCCGGTCGTTCGGTGGTGTCGGCCGCGACTGACATATCGCACATCGCCGACGAGCTCGGCCTGTCGGCGTTCGCGGTCGTCAGCTATTCCGGTGGAGGCCCGCACGCCTTGGTCGTGCCGCTCTGCTCGGTGACCGCGTCACCGCAGTCGTCGCCGCCGCGTGCCTGGCGCCGTTCGACGCCGCCGGCCTCGACCACTTCGCCGGCATGATCCCCTCCGGCTCGGCCTCGCTGCGTGCTGCGGCTGCGGGCCGTGCGGCGAAGGAGCAGCACGAGTCCTCCGGCGCCGAGTACGACCCGGAGTTCATCGAGGCCGACCTCGCCGTGCTGCGCGGTGACTGGTCGTGGTTCGAGCAGGTCGTCGGTCCCGCCCTCGCCAACGGCCCTGGCCCGCTCATCGACGACGACCTCGCCCACGTGACCCCGTGGGGCTTCGACCCGTCGGCCATCACCGCACCGACCGTGCTGCTGCACGGCGAACGCGACGGCATCGCCCCCGCCGCACACGCCCGCTGGCTGGCCGGCCGCATCCCCGGCGCCGAGCTCCGCCTGTTCGCCGACGACGGCCGCATCTCCGTGCTCACCCACGTGCCCGCCGTCCTCGACCAGCTCCTAGCTGCACCTTTGCAACGACTCTTTGGACGACGACCGCAAAAGAGTCGTTGCAAAGGGGTGGGCCAAGCAACGGCCGGGTCAACCGATATATCAGTTGGCCCGGCCGTTGAGGTGTTGCGGCAGCTCGGCTGGAAGCCGCTGTGCGAGCTAGCGGCGGAAGCTGATCTGCAGGGTCGGGGCGGAGGTCTCGGCGAAGAAGTCGTTGCCCTTGTCATCGACGACGACGAACGCCGGGAAGTCCTCGACCTCGATCTTCCAGACCGCCTCCATGCCGAGCTCGGGGTACTCCAGCACCTCGACCTTGCGGATGCAGTCCTGCGCCAGGCGTGCCGCCGGGCCGCCGATCGAACCGAGGTAGAAGCCACCGTGCGTGGCGCACGCGGACGTCACCTGCTTGGAGCGGTTGCCCTTCGCGAGCATCACCAGCGAGCCGCCCGCGGCCTGGAACTGCTCGACGTAGGAGTCCATGCGGCCGGCGGTCGTCGGGCCGAACGACCCGGAGGCGTACCCCTCCGGCGTCTTGGCCGGGCCCGCGTAGTAGACCGGGTGATCCTTCAGGTACTGCGGCATCTCCTCGCCGGCGTCGAGGCGTTCCTTGATCTTGGCGTGTGCGATGTCGCGAGCCACGACCAGCGGACCGGTCAGCGACACGCGGGTCTTCACCGGCAGCTGGGTGAGGACCTCGCGGATCTCGGCCATCGGGCGGGTGAGGTCGATGCGGACGACCTCGTCGGACAGGTCCTCGCCCTCGACCTCGGGCAGGAACTGGGCCGGGTCGCGTTCGAGCTGTTCCAGGAACACGCCCTCGGCGGTGATGCGGGCCTTGGCCTGGCGGTCCGCCGAGCACGACACCGCGATGCCGACCGGCAGGGACGCGCCGTGGCGGGGCAGGCGAATGACGCGCACGTCGTGGCAGAAGTACTTGCCGCCGAACTGGGCGCCGATGCCGAAGTTGCGGGTCAGCTCCAGGACCTGCTGCTCCAGGTCGCGGTCGCGGAACGCGTGGCCCGACGCCGAACCCTCCGACGGCAGGTTGTCGAGGTAGCGGGCCGACGCCAGCTTCGCGACCTTCAGGTTCTGCTCCGCAGACAGGCCACCGACCACCACCGCGAGGTGGTACGGCGGGCAGGCGGCGGTGCCGAGCGAGCGCAGCTTCTCGTCGAGGAACGACGCGAGGCGCTTCGGGTTCAGCACCGCCTTCGTCTCCTGGTACAGGAACGTCTTGTTCGCGCTGCCGCCGCCCTTGGCCATGAACAGGAACTCGTACACCGGGTCCTGGCCGGGCTTGTGGAACACCTCGATCTGCGCGGGCAGGTTGGTGCCGGTGTTCTTCTCGTCCCAGAACGTCAGCGGCGCCATCTGCGAGTAGCGCAGGTTGAGCTCCTGATAGGCCTCGTAGACGCCGCGGGCCAGGGCCTGCTCGTCGTCGCCGCCGGTCAGGACCGTCTCCGTGCGCTTGCCCATGATGATCGCCGTGCCGGTGTCCTGGCACATCGGCAGCACGCCGCCGGAGGAGATGGCCGCGTTGCGCAGCAGGTCCATCGCGACGAAGCGGTCGTTGCCGGACGCCTCGGGGTCGTCGATGATCTTGCGCAGCTGGGCGAGGTGCGACGGGCGCAGCAGGTGCTGGATGTCGCGGACGGCTTCCTTCGCGAGCAGCGTCAGGGTCTCCGGCGCGATCTCCAGGAACCTGCGGTCGCCGGCCTCGATCAGCTTCACCCCGTCGGAGGTGACGAGGCGGTACTCGGTCTCGGTGTCCTTCGCGAGCGGGAGGACGTCGGTGTACTCGAAAGTGGTGGGCACGGCGTACACAACTCCAACGGTGTGCAGTTCGGATCAGAAAACCGTACCGCCACCAAAGGGACGTACCACGCCCCGTCCACCGTGTTCTTCGCTACGGCTGCCGGAAACGCGGAAGGCCGGGGCAGCCCCCGGCTGCCCCGACCTTCCTCCGTGTGCGACGTCCGGCTCTCGGCGGGCGTCGCGTGGCTTGGTAACGCCCGACCGTGCCGTGCGTTGAGTCACAAGTCAATGCTCGCGGTCGCCTGAGATCCGACCGTGACACCACCTGGCCCAACGGGTCTCAGGAGGCGTATGCCCGCAGCTTCGCGGCCCTCTCGCCCTGGCGCAGCTTCGACATGACCTCGCGCTCGATCTGGCGCACCCGCTCGCGGGACAGGCCGAACCGCTTGCCGATCTGGTCGAGGGTGCGCGGCTGACCGTCTTCGAGGCCGTAACGCAGCCGGATCACGGCCTGCTCGCGCGGCTCCAGCGTGGCGAGCACGCGGCGCAGGTCGTCCTGCAGCAGGCCGGAGATGACGGCGCTCTCGGCGTCGGTCGCGTCCGAGTCCTCGATGAAGTCACCGAGGGGAGCGTCCTCCTCCGTGCCGACCGGCATGTCGAGCGATACCGGGTCACGGGCGTGGTCGAGCAGGTCGGAGACCTTGTCCACGGAGATGCCCGACTCCTTGGCGAGCTCCTCGTGCGTGGCCTCGCGGCCCAGCGACTGGTGCAGGTCGCGCTTGATCCGCGCGAGCTTGTTCACCTGCTCGACCAGGTGGACGGGGAGGCGGATGGTGCGGCCCTGGTCGGCCATGCCGCGGGTGATGGCCTGGCGGATCCACCACGTCGCGTACGTCGAGAACTTGAAGCCCTTGGTGTAGTCGAACTTCTCCACCGCGCGGATCAGGCCCAGGTTGCCCTCCTGGATCAGGTCCAGCAGCGGCATGCCGCGGCCCGTGTAGCGCTTCGCGAGCGACACGACGAGGCGCAGGTTGGCCTTGAGCAGGTGGTCCTTGGCACGGCGGCCGTCGCGGACGAGCTCCCCCAGCTCTTCGCGACGGGTGGGAGTCAGGCGCTTGGCCGTCTCCAGGACGTGGTGGGCGAACACGCCCGCCTCGATGCGCTTCGCGAGGTCGACTTCCTCCTCGGCGGTGAGCAGCGCTGTCTTGCCGATTCCGTTCAGGTAGACTCGAACGAGGTCGGCCGCTGGCCCCTGAGCGTCGAGGTCGGCTGCTTCGACGGCGGTGTTGTCTCCGACTTCACGGTCGAAGATCCTGGTGACGGTCATGGATCTCCCTCCCCCTGCTGCGGGCGACGCGGTCGCGGGCACGGTGGTCAAGGCGGCGCGGCGCTGCGCCCTGGTGCCGGTTCGCGGCGGGCCCGCTCTGTGGATCCCATCGCTTGCTGGCTCTCATCCGGGGTAACGAACCGGATTCCGAATTCGTTCCCGACTTCCTGACCTGAAGACGTCGCCGCTGTCACAACGGTTGCGCGAGTAATCTGAGGATTGGCTGAGAAGCCTTTCCTCAGACCTCCACGAGCACCGTGAACGGACCGTCGTTCACGCTCCGCACCTTCATCTCCGCCCGGAAACGTCCCGTTTCGACCCGTGCGCCCATTTGGCGCAGCTCCGCCACGACGGCGTTCACCAACGGTTCCGCGTGCTCGGGCCGCGCGGCCGCCGTCCAGGACGGGCGGCGGCCCTTGCGCGTGTCCCCGTAGAGGGTGAACTGGCTGACGACCAGCAGGGGAGCGCCGGTCGACTCGCACGACTGCTCGTCATCGAGGATCCGCAGCCCGTGCAACTTGCGCGCCATTTTGGCGGCGTGGGCCGCCGTGTCGTCGTGGTGGACGCCGAGCAGGACCAGCAATCCGGGCTCGGTGATCGCCCCGACGACCTCCCCTTCGACTTCCACACTCGCCTCTGTGACGCGCGCCACAACGGCTTTCACGCGGGAATCAACATTCCGTGCCGGATGAGATCACGAACGATCGGCAACGCGGCTTCCGAATCGATTTCTCCATACGCGAACTCCAGCAACGCGAGCAGGTCCGCCAACGGCAGCGCACCCGTGCACCCGGCGACGAGCTTGGCCGTCGCCTCGTCCACCTCGTGCTGCCAGCCTGGCCCGTCGGTGCGGTGCAGCCGGGCCACGACCTTGCGCCAGCCCTCCTCGCCCGCCTCGGACACCTCCTCCAGCAGCACGGTGTCCGCGACCCGGAACGTCCGGTCCAGCAGGTCGGGGTTCGCGCGCAGCCACGCCACGTTGTCGAGCCACCGCGCCGCCTCCGGGCCCAGCGGGTCGTCGAACGCGTGCCGCAGGTCCTCGCACACGACCTCGGAGTGCAGCTCGTCGGTGCGCCGCAGCGTCACGTACCCGAAGCCGACCCCCTGGACGTCGTTCTCCTCGAACCAGTCGAGCCACGCGGCGGCCTTCGCCCGCCCCTCCGGACTGCGCGGGTCGACGCCCGCGTCCTTGAGCCACGTGCCGACGTACAGCGCCGGCTCCGCGATGTCGCGCTGCACGAACCACGCGTCCACACCGCCGCGGGGGAGCCAGCCGGAGACGCGCTCCTCCCAGTCCTCGCCCTTGCGGTGCAGCCAGGACGCGAGCAGCTGCCCCACGCCGCCCTCGTTGAGGAACGCGGGCAGCTGCCGGATCACCAGCGCCGACGCGTCGTCACCGCCGAGACCGGAGTCGCGGTAGACGTAGTCGACCCGCGGCGGCCCGACGACGAACGGCGGGTTGCACACGACCTGGTCGAACCGCCGGTGGCGCACCGGGCCGAACCACTCGCCCTGCAACGTCTCCACGTCCAGCCCGTTGATGCGGAACGTGCCCTGTGCGAGCCGTAGCGCGCGCTCGGACAGATCGGTGGCCGTGATGCGTTCGGCGTGCTTGCTGGCGTGCAACGCCTGGACACCGCAGCCGGTGCCGAGGTCGAGCAGCGAGCCGACCGGGGTGCGCCGGGTGGCGCGGGCGAGGCTGATCGAGGCGTGGCCGACGCCCAGGACGTGGTCCTCGGGCACGGAACCGCCGCGCAGGTCGGAGTCGAGGTCGGCGATGACCCACCAGTTGTCCTCGTAGGGCCGCACGTCCAGCCCGGCGGTCAGCTCGCTCGTCAGCACCTCGTTCGCGACGAGGTCGTCGATGTCGGTCCCGGCCAGCGCCCTGCGGACGTCCTGCTCGGGTTCGGTGTCGCCGAGCAGGAACAGGCGGATCAGCGTGCCGAGGGTCCCGGCGTCCCTGCTGGCGCGGCGGGCGGGTTCCGGCTCGCCCCTGCCGAGGGCGGCGTGGGCCTGCGGGCCGAGCGCGTCGACCACGCCGTCCGCGGTGTAGCCGGCGTTCTCGAAGGCCTCGCGCAGGCGGGCGCACAGGTCGGCGGAAAGATCAGGGTGCACGGCTGCACATGTTTTCACGGCACCGGGATCAGCGCGTGGCCGACAGCCTCATCACCGACAGCGCGATCGCCATCGCCAGCCGCTGGTCCGGGTCGTCGAGCGGAAGCGGTGTCACCTCCGCCATCTTCTGCATGCGGTACCGCAGCGTGTTCGGGTGCACGTTGAGCTCCCGCGCGGCGGCCCGCACGTCACCCTGGGCTGCGAGCCACGCCTTCAGCGTCGATGCGTAGTTCGTCCCGAACTCCTCGTCGTGTTGCAATATATTGGATATCGGTCCACGGGTCGGCAGCCGTCCGGCGTCGGCGACGGCCGCGAGCCGGTGCAGCAGCACCCGTGCCCACGCGTCGTCGTACACGACCGGCTCACCCGTCGACAGCGCCAGGCACTCGTCGGCCTCCTGGCGCGAGGTCGGCAGCTGCGTCGCCTCGGCCGGCCCGCCGACACCGGCCAGCACCGTCGCCTCCGCCGGCAGCTCCCGCACCAGCGAGCGCACCCAGTCGACGGCGTCGTCGGCGGCGGGGATCACCGTGTAGAGGACGTTGCCGAACAACGCGCTGCGCCCCGGCCGCGACCAGCCGAAGCCCGCGGTCGCCCGCTGGAACGCCAGCACCGCCGCCCCGTGCTCGCCCTCGCCCGCGTGCGCCTGCACCGCGATCACCCGCAGGTCCGCCGACGGCAGGCCGAGCCGGGCGACGTCCGCGGACTCCGGGTGTTCGAGCAGCCGGATGACCAGGTCGGCCTCCGCCTGGCGTTCGAGGTCGGTCGAGGCACGCGAGCGCAGCAGGTGCAACGCGGCTGTGCGCGCGCCGTCCACCAACGCCGCCGTGCGGGCCGCGTCGACCGGGCCGGTCACCTCCACCCACACCGAACCGAGCAGCTCGCGTCCGGCGCGCACGGCGGCCACCAGGCGGTTGCCCAGCTGCGGGGTCAGCTTGGGCACGAAGATCGGTTCGTCGGACGAGGCGAGGTGCGTGAAGACGCCGTACTCGTCGAGCGCGCGCCGGGCCTCCTCCGGCACCCGGCGGCCCAGGATGGTCTGCACCCGCACCGGGTCGACGTCCTGCTGGCGGTAGGAGTAGGCGAGCACGCGGGACTGCTGGTCCTCGATCGTCACCGGTCCGCCGACCACGCCCGCGATGACGTCGGCCAGCCCGAACAGGTCACCGGTGCGCGTGCCGCCGTTGACCAGTGTCTGCGTCACGTTCGCGAGCTGGCTCCACGGCACCGAGGGGTCCACGAGCAGCACGGCCGCGCCGGACTTCTTCGCGGCGACCACGACCCGTTCGTCCAGCGGCGGCCTGCCGTGCAGCACCACCGCGGAGGCCGCGGTCGACGACACCAGCCTGGCCGCCGCGGCGACCGACGGCGTGCCCAGGCCCAGCAGCACGTCCCCCGCGGCGGCGGGCGTGTTCTCGGCCGGGTCGTGCAGGGCGACCCCGCGCAGCTCGGCGGCGCGGCCCCTCGGCGCGCACGCCAGGTGCGTGCCCAGGCTGCCGAGCACGTCCACGAGGCGATCAAGGGCGACCACCCGCGGATGTTAACCGCCGACCGGCCGTCCCGGTCGTCACTCGGACGTGCGACCATGGATGCCGGAGGTGGTGTCGTGAGCAGTCCAGACCGGAACGACACCCCGGTGTTGATCACCGAGGCGGCCCCGTCCTACGAGGAACAGCACGCCGCCCGGCGCCGCAAGTACGCGATCATGATGAGCCTGCGCTTCCCGTGCCTCATCCTCGCGGCGCTGTTCGCGCACACGTGGTGGCTCGCGCTGTTCTTCATCGTGCTGTCCGTGCCGTTGCCGTGGATGGCCGTGCTGATCGCGAACGACCGGCCGCCGCGCAAGTCCGAGAAGGTGAACCGGCACCAGGTCGAACGCCGCGCGATCGCACCGAAGAGCACGACCGTCATCGACGGTTAACGGGGCGGCTGGGCGCCGACGACGGCGACCGCCCGCGAACCCGCGCGCACGCCACCGAGCAGCGCGTCGCGCTTGGACGCACCCGAGAGCCACGCCGCGAGGAACCCCGCGTCGAACGCGTCACCGGCACCGGTCGAGTCGACGCACTCGGCGCGCTCGGCCGGAACCGACACGATCTCGTCGGCGTCGACCCACGAGGCACCGTCCGGGCCGGAGGTGACCACGACGGTCCCGACGTGCGAGAGCAGCTGCTTGGCCGCGGCCGGGTCGGGTGAGCCCGCCAGCGCCGCCAGCTCGTCGGCGTTGGGCATCAGCACGTCGACGCCCCGCACGTCCTCCAGGAACCACGGCGTGGCCTCGATCAGCACCGCGGCCTGCGGGTCCACCGACGTGGTCCAGCCGGCCGCCCGCGCCGCCGCCAGCGCCGCCAGCCCGGCGGGCCGCGAGGTGGCGTCGAGCAGCACGTAACCGGACAGGTGCAGGTGGCCGTCCGCGCCCGCGAGCAGGCCGGGGTCGAGGTCGGCGGGGGAGAACCGGGCGTTCGCTCCGCGGTCGGGCAGCATCGAGCGCTGGCCGTTCTCGTCGACCAGCACGACCACGCAGCACGTCGCGAGGTCCGGGTCGACCGCGAACGCGCACCGCACACCCGCGGCGGTCAGCTCGGCGTGCACCTGCCGTCCCGCCGAGTCGGCGCCCACGCGCGCGACCAGCACCGGCGACGCACCGCACGCGGCCAGCCACACGGCCGTGTTCGCGCCCGCGCCGCCGGGTTCGATCGTCACCTTCGCGCGCACGTCACCGCCGTGCGCGATGGGGCCGGAGTGGCGGGCGACGACGTCCAGGCCGGCATCGCCGACCACGACGACCGGCCTCACCGGCACAGCTCCACCGCGACCTCGGCCGCGACCTGGACGTTGCTGACGACGAGCTCCTCGTTCGCGTCGAGGCTCACGCCCCCGCTCGCGGTGTGGAAGTGCTCCAGCAGCACCGGCGTGACGTCCTTGCCGCGCACGTCGCCGTCGACGAGCTTCCGCAGGCCCTCGGCGAGCAGCCGGTCGTGCAGCCCGGCGTCCATCTCGAACGCCTCCGGGATCGGGTTGACCAGCAGCATGCCGCGCTCGCCCGCCGCGAACACCGCGGCCGCCTGCTTCGCGTCCTCGACCCGCCACGGCACGCCGAACTCCGACTCGCGCCGGTAGAACGCGGGGAAGCGGTCGGTCCGGTAGCCGACGACCGGCACGGACCGGGTCTCCAGCACCTCCAGCGTCGCGCCCATGTCGAGGATCGACTTCACCCCGGAGGACACCACGAGCACCGGCGTCGTCGCGACCACGTCGAGGTCGGCCGAGACGTCCCACGTCTCGTGCGCGCCGCGGTGCACACCGCCGAGGCCGCCGGTGCCGAACACGCGGATGCCGGCTCGATGGGCGAGCGCGGTCGTGGACGCCACGGTCGTGGCACCGCTGCGGCCGAGCGCGCAGGCGGCGCCCAGGTCGCGCAGGGACAGCTTCAGCAGCTCCTCGGAGCAGACCCGCTCCAGCTCGGCGGTGGTGAGGCCGATGTGCGGCACGCCGTCGAGCACGGCGATCGTGGCCGGGACGGCACCAGCCTCCCGCACCACGCGCTCCAGGCGTGCGGCGACGGTCAGGTTGCGCGGGGCGGGCAGCCCGTGGGACAGGATCGTGCTCTCAAGTGCGACGACCGGCCGGTTCTCGGCCAGTGCGGCGGCAACTTCCTCAGCGATGTGCAGCGTAGTCACGAGAGGGCATCTTCCCAGGTACTCTGGGCGGGTGAGCACCCAGACTCTCCCCGAGGTCGACGTACGGCCGGATGAGACCGACCAGTCCTCGGACGACGCCCCGAAGATGTTCCACTACGTGCGCAAGGCGAAGATCGCCGAGAGCGCCGTGATGGGCACCCACGTGGTCGCACTGTGCGGCGAGGTCTTCCCGGTCACGCGGTCGCCGAAGCCCGGTTCGCCGGTGTGCCCGGACTGCAAGAAGATCTACGAGAACCTGCCCGAGGGCGGCGGCGAGGAGTAGCCCTCCTGTCCTGCGACGCGAGCCCCGGCGCCTGCTGCTCAGGCGCCGGGGCTCGCCTGCGTCGCGGACCTGTCAGGGGCCGCTGGTGCGTTCGCGTTCCTGCTTGACGGCCTGGACCGGTAACGGTGTCGTGAGCTGCGTGTCGGCGGGAGAGGGCGCGGTGTGGGCGGTCTGCTCCGGCCTGGCCGGCCGGGGCCGCGCGGCCTCCTCGCGGATGCGCGACGCGGCGCGTTCCAGCTCCAGGCGGCGCCACCGGCGGCGCTGGCGGCGGGTCATCTTCGCGGGCCACATGTCCTGGATGGCGCTGTTGAAGTACGCGCCGATCGTGATCGCCAGGCCGATGAAGAACACGAACAGCAGGAACGCGATCGGCGTCGCCAACGCGCCGTAGGTGTAGCCGGTAGTGGTGATCCACTGGATGTACAGGCGCAGGCCGATCGACGACAGGATGAACACCGCCATCGCGAGGACCGCGCCGGGCAGCACCCGGTGCCACGGCAGCTTCCGCGGCAGGGCGAGCTTGTAGAGCATCGACAGCGACAGCACGAGCAGCAGCCCCACACCGGGGTAGTAGAAGCGGCTCACCCACGTCTCGACGTAGGGCTGCCACGACGCCGGGAACAGCTGCGGCAGGATTTCCGGGCCCAGTGCCAGCACCGGCAGGCCGACCACCAGCGCGACCAGCGACACCATGTACAGCAGCAGGGCGAACAGGCGCTGCCACAGTTCGTTGCGCACGCCGTACTGGCCGTGCGCGACCGTGATCGCGTCCACGAACGACGACATCGCCGAAGACCCCGCCCACAGCGAGATCAGGAAGCCGATGGAGACGATCTCGCCCTTGCCGGTGCTCAGGATCTCGGTGACCGTCGGCTGGATCACCCCGTTCACCACGTCCCCGCTGAAGATCGTCCGGGTGAACCCGATGATCCTGTCCTGGACGGCGCTCACGACCGCGGAGCCGAACCAGTCGCCGAGGTAACCCATGGCGCCCAGCACTCCGAGCAGCAGCGGGGGGAACGAGAGCGTCTGCCAGAACGCGGCCTCGGCGGCTTCTGAGAAGATGTTTCCCTGCCACGCCTTCGACAGCGTGCGCGCCAGTAGACGCAGCGGCGTCTTGCGGCCGGACCTGCGTGCGTCGTTGTCGGTAGGCGAGCCCATCGCAAGGTCAAGCATGGTGCATGTGGCCACGTTTCGCGGCATCGGCGTCCGGAACAGGTAGGGTCGGGGTGCCCTCGGCGACGGCCTGCCTGAGGGCAGTTTTGTGTCGAAACCACGTTCGACCTGCGCAAACGAGGAGAAACACGTCTGTGACAGCGACAGCGACAGCGACAGCAGCAATGCGACCGCTGCGGGCATGGCAACGCCGCGCGCTGACCAAGTACCTGGCGGCGAAGCCCCAGGACTTCCTCGCCGTCGCCACGCCCGGTGCGGGGAAGACGACCTTCGGCCTCCGGGTGGCGGCCGAGCTGCTCGCCGACCGCACGATCGAGGCCGTCACGATCGTCACGCCCACCGAGCACCTCAAGCACCAGTGGGCGAAGTCCGCGGCCGAGCAGGGCATCGCGATCGACTCGAACTTCCGCAACACCAACGCGATCACCTCCCGCGACTACCACGGTGTCGCGGTCACGTACGCCCAGGTCGCCGCGCACCCGTCGCTGCACCGGGTGCGCACGGAGAACCGCAAGACGCTCGTGCTGCTCGACGAGATCCACCACGGCGGTGACGCGAAGTCGTGGGGTGACGCGATCCGCGAGGCGTTCACGCCCGCCGTGCGCCGGCTGTGCCTGACCGGCACGCCGTTCCGCTCCGACGACTCGCCGATCCCGTTCGTGCAGTACGAGGAGGGCGCGGGCGGGTTCAAGACCTCGAAGGCCGACCACACCTACGGCTACTCCGACGCGCTGCGCGACGGCGTCGTCCGGCCCGTGCTCTTCATGGCGTACTCGGGTGAGGCGTCGTGGCGGACCAGCGCGGGCGAGGAGTTCACGGCACGGCTGGGCGAACCGCTCACCCAGGAGCAGACCGCGCGGGCCTGGCGCACCGCGCTGGACCCGGCCGGCGACTGGATGGCCTCCGTGCTGCGCGCCGCCGACCAGCGGCTCACGCAGAAGCGCGAGAACGGCATCCCCGACGCCGCCGGCCTGGTGATCGCGACCGACCAGGAGACGGCGAAGGCCTACGCGCAGGTGCTCCTGCGCGTGACCGGCCACACCGCGACCGTGGTCCTCTCCGACGACCCGAAGGCCTCCGGCAAGATCGCCGAGTTCGCCGCGACGAACGAACGCTGGATGATCGCCGTCCGCATGGTGTCCGAGGGCGTCGACGTCCCGCGGCTCGCGGTCGGCGTGTACGCCACGTCGTCGTCGACCCCGCTGTTCTTCGCGCAGGCCGTCGGACGCTTCGTGCGCGCCCGCAAACCCGGCGAGACCGCGTCGGTGTTCCTGCCCTCGGTGCCGATCCTGCTGCAGCTCGCGGCCGAGCTGGAGGCCCAGCGCGACCACGTCCTGGGCAAGCCGCACCGGGAGAAGGACGGCTGGGACGACGAGCTGCTCGCCGACGCGAACCAGACCAAGGACGAACCCGGCGAGGAGGAACGCGCCTTCACCGCGCTGGGCACCACCGCCGAGCTCGACCAGGTCATCTACGACGGTTCGTCGTTCGGCACGGCGGCGTTCGCGGGCTCGCAGGAGGAGCAGGAGTACCTCGGCCTGCCGGGGCTGCTGGAGCCCGACCAGGTGCGCACGCTCCTGTTGCAACGCCAGGAGGAGCAGCTCGCGTCAGCGGCCAAGCGCCCCAAGGCGGAAGCCCAGGTGCGGGAGGTGCGGACGGCCAGCGTCCAGGAACGGCTCGCCTCACTGCGCAAGGAGCTCAACACCCTCGTCGCCATGCACCACCACCGCACGAAGAAGCCGCACGGCAAGATCCACAACCAGCTGCGCGAGTACTGCGGTGGCCCGGTGACGGCGATGGCGAGCATCGAGCAGCTCGAAGAGCGGATCGCGACGCTCCGCTCCTGGTGAGCGCCGATATATCGGATATGGCACATCGCTGATCAGGCGATATGCCATATCCGGTATCCAGTATGCGATATCCCGTATGCGATATATCGCTCAAGCTCGGACGACGGCGACCGCGAGCGTGCTGTAGCTCGCGGTGAAGCCACCACCCATGGCGTCGATCGCGTTGCTGACGGCGTCGACGACGACATCGACCTTGTCGCGGGCGAGCGGCGTGAGCGAGCCCGTTGTGAGCATGAGGTCGAGGTAGCTGCCGGTCGTGTAGCTGTGCTCCCAGTCGGCACGCCACTGCTCGGCACCGCTGAACTCGCCGGTGGCCAGGAACGCGTCGGCGGTCCGGGTGCAGCCAGCCGCGTAGCTCTGCAGCGCCTGCTCGGCCGTGGTGCTGAGCTGGAACGGTGCGTCGGGCACGACGCGCCGGTACGCATCGGCGAAGGCCTGGGCAACCGGGTCCGGCGGCGTGAACACGTGCCACAGCGCGACGAACAACCCACCGGACCGCAGCACCCGCGCGACCTGAGCGGGGCCGACAGCGGGATCGACCCAGTGCCACGACTGGGCCGCGACGACGGCGTCGACCGTGCGGCCGGCCGGGTCCCAGCTCTCGAACGCCGCCGTCTCGACGATCACACCGGTGCCGCGGGCGAACTCGGCCATCCGCTCGTCGGGCTCGACACCGAGCACGGTGCAGCCCGCGTCCCGCAGTTGCCGGGCGGCGATGCCCGTGCCGCAGCCGACGTCGAGCACGCGCGGACCGGTGCCGAGGCCCGGGGCGGAGCCGGTGTCGGGGCCATGGCCAAAGCCCATGTCGGGATTCGCGCCGGAGCCAGTGGCGTAGCCCAGGCCGGAGTCTGTGTTGGGCCCGCGTTCGGAGGTTGCGCCGGAGCCCATGTCGAGACTGTGGCCGGAGCCCGTGTCGGAACCCCGGCCGGAACTCGCGTCGGGAACCCGGCTGGAGCCCATGGCGGAACTGCGGCCGGAACTCGCGTCGGGAACCCGGCCCAAGCCTGCGTCGAGACCCTGGCCCGAGCCCGTGTCGGAACTCGCGCTGGGGCTCCGGCCCGAGCCCGTGTCAGGACCGCGTCCGATGCGGGCGATCCGGTCGACCATCTCGGCGGGGTAGGGCGGGCGAGCGCGGTCGTAGCGGTCGGCGTCCGAGCCGAAGCTCTGCGACCACCCGGCTAGAGTGGGCATGTGCCCACCATAGTGGGCATGCGCCCACTTGTGAACCGAGCGAGGGTGGAGGCGCGAGCCGTGCCGACCGGGGTGCATCTGCGTGACGTGCGGGAACAGCTGTTCGGTGCGGCCGAGCAAGTGCTGCGCGAGGGCGGGCCCAGCGCGTTGACCAGCCGCGCGGTCACGGAGACCGCGGGCGTCGCCAAAGGTGTGTTGCACCGGCACTTCGCGGACTTCGACGCGTTCCTCGCCGCGTTCGTCGTGGACCGCGCGACCAGGACGGAACGACGGCTCGCGGAGCTGACCGCGGGTGAGGGGACGGTCGTCGGCAACCTGGCCGAGGCTGTCGAGGCGGTCTTCACGTCCGTCGCCGTGTCGGTGGTCGCGCTGATCACCTCCCGGGACGAGTTGCGCGCCCGGCTGCGTGACACCTGGCCCGCCGGGGTGCCGGTGCTGACCGAGGCGGTCGAGCTGATCGCGGCCTACCTCGCCGCGGAACAGCGGCTCGGCCGGGTCGAGGCCGGCGTCGAGGTCGACGGGCTGGCGCCGATGCTCATCGGCAGCGCCCACCTGTTGTTCGCCGACCGGCAGGCGCGGCCGGACGCGGAGAGCGTTCGACAGCTGGTTCGACGGGTCGTTCGACCGGCCGTCGATTCCTCGGCCGACAACTGATATCCGATATATCAGTACTGGTTGCAGTAGTGCCTTGGTAACGCTCTCACAACGCTCGGTAGCTAAATTGCGGCAGAGTTACCGCATCGTGACGACTTAATCGATGCAGTGTGGTTCCGGTCACGCGTATGTCGGGCATACGTTGTGCGCCACAACATTCTCTGTGACACAGCGCAGTGAAAGGGATGGCGGATGCGCAGCAAGACTCTCGCTTCCATCGCCGTTACCGCGGGCCTCGCCCTGGCGGTCTCGGCGTGCGGCGCCAACACGTCCTCCGGCACCGGGGGAAGCACCGAAACGAACTCTGGCAGCGGCAGTGGCGCGAAGGTCGGCGTGATCCTTCCTGAGACCGCCTCCTCCGCACGCTGGGAGGGCTTCGACAAGCCGCTCCTCAAGGCCGCTCTGGAGAAGGAGGGGCTCGTCCCCGACATCCAGAACGCCCAGGGCGACGTCCAGAAGTTCAGCACCCTCGCCGACGGCATGATCAACGCCGGCGTCAAGGTCCTGATCATCGCCACGCCCAACAGCGAGGTCGGCGCCTCCGTCGCCAAGAAGGCGCAGGCCCAGGGCATCCAGGTCATCGACTACGACCGCCTGAACACCGGTGGCTCCTCGTCCTACTACGTGTCGTTCGACAACGTGAAGGTCGGCGAGCTGCAGGGCCAGGGCCTCGCGGACGCGCTGAAGGCCGCGCCGCAGGGCGCGAACGTCATCGAGGTCGAGGGCGCGCCGACGGACAACAACGCGACCCTGTTCCACGAGGGGCAGCAGAAGGTCCTCAAGCCGCTCTACGAGTCCGGCAAGCTCAAGCTCGTGCAGTCCCAGCCGATCGACAACTGGGACAACCAGAAGGGTGGCCAGGTCTTCGAGCAGATCCTGACCTCCAACGGCGGCAAGGTGGACGGCGTCGTCGCCGCGAACGACGGCCTCGCCGGCGCGGTGATCACGGTCCTCAAGAAGGTCGGCCTGAACGGCAAGGTCCCGGTCACCGGTCAGGACGCCACCCCGGACGGTCTGCAGGCCGTGCTCCGCGGTGACCAGTACATGACCGTCTTCAAGCCGATCAAGGACGAGGCCGAGGCCGCCGCCAAGCTGGCCGCCGCCCTCGCCAAGGGCGACACGGCCGCCGCCGACGCCCTCGCGACCGGCACGACGAAGGACGGCAAGGCCAACCGCGACGTCAAGTCCGTGCTGCTCACCGCTCAGCTGATCACCAAGGACAAGGTCAAGTCCGTGGTCGACGCGGGCTTCGTCAAGGCCTCGGAGATCTGCGTGGCCGACACCCAGGCCGCCTGCACCGAGCTCGGCATCAAGTAGTAGGACCGCTTGCGTCCAGGCGGGGTGCGGACTGCGCACCCCGCCTCGGCGCGTGGTAACTCCGGAGGAACCCCCAGTGAGCGAGCCGATTCTCGAGCTGCGCGGCATCAACAAGAGCTTCGGTCCCGTGCACGTCCTGCACGACATCGACCTCGTCGTGAACCCCGGCGAGGTCACCGCCCTCGTCGGCGACAACGGCGCGGGCAAGTCGACGCTGGTCAAGTGCATTGCGGGCATCCACCCGACGGACTCGGGTGAGGTCCTTTTCAACGGCGAACCGGTGCACATCAAGGGCCCGCGCGACGCCGCAGAGCTCGGAATCGAGGTCGTCTACCAGGACCTCGCGCTGGCCGACAACCTCGACATCGTCCAGAACATGTTCCTCGGCCGCGAGCGCACCAAGGGCGGTCTGCTCGACGAGACCGACATGGAGCAGGCGGCGCGCAAGACGCTGGCGTCGCTGTCGGTGCGCACGGTGAAGTCGGTGCGCACGCAGGTCTCGTCGCTGTCCGGTGGTCAGCGCCAGACCGTGGCGATCGCCAAGGCCGTGCTGTGGAACAGCAAGGTCGTGCTGCTCGACGAGCCCACCGCCGCACTCGGCGTCGCGCAGACGCGCCAGGTGCTCGACCTGGTCCGCCGGCTCGCCGAGCAGGGCCTGGGCGTCGTCCTGATCAGCCACAACATGAACGACGTCTTCGAGGTCGCCGACCGCATCGCGTGCCTGTACCTGGGTCGCATGGCCGCCGTCGTGGGGTCCAAGGACGTCACGCACGGCCAGGTGGTCGAGCTGATCACCGCCGGACGTTCCGGTGACCTGGGCATCGCCCGCCCCGAGGCGGCGACGATCTGATGAGTTCCGAAGAGGCCAGCATGACCGACACCACTGAAACGCACGAGGCGGAGACCGCCCAGCAGGGCGCGATCTCCGACTTCGGCATCGACACGACCTCCATGTCCACCGGCGAAGCGGTGCGCGACTACTGGGCCAGGGTCCGCGGCGGCGAGCTCGGCTCGCTCCCCGCGCTCCTCGGGCTCGTGGTGCTGCTCATCGTGTTCAGCTCGCTGTCCGACACGTTCTTCACCCTGGGCAACCTCGCCAACCTGCTCCAGCAGGGCGCCAGCATCACCATCATCGCGATGGGCCTGGTGTTCGTGCTGCTGCTCGGCGAGATCGACCTGTCGGCCGGTACCGCGTCCGGTGTGACCGCCGCGGTGATGGCGCTGCACCTGATCCACAACGGCAACCTGCTCGGCGGCATGGGCGACACGGTGTTCTACGTGTTCTGCGGCCTGCTGGTGCTGGCGATCGTGCTCGCCGTGGTGATGAAGATCTGGGCGGGCGCCGCGCTGTCGGCCATCGCACTGGTGATCGCCGCCGTCGGCGTTCCCGCGAACGCCTGGCTGGAGATGCTGCTCGCCGTCTGCGTCGGCGCGGCCATCGGCTGCATCACCGGCTTCCTGGTCGCGAAGGTCGGCATCCCGTCGTTCGTCGTGACCCTGGCGCTGTTCCTCGTGTGGGGCGGTGTCGTGCTGCAGCTCATCGGCCAGGGCGGCACGCTCGGCCTGCGGGACGACACGATCTTCAACGTCGCCAACGGCAACCTCAACTTCGTCGGCTCGTGGGTGCTGTTCGTCGTCGCCGTCGGCGGCTACGCGGCGGTCGTGCTCACCCGGCACTTCTCCCGCCTGCGCCGGGGCCTCGTGGCCCAGCCGACCACGCTGGTGCTGGCCAAGATCGGTGCCCTCGCGGTGCTGGCCGCCGTCATCACCTACGCGCTCTCGCTCAACCGCGCGCCGAGCAACCTCGTCGTCATCGAGGGTGTGCCGTACGTGGTGCCGCTGGTGCTCGTGCTGCTGGTGATCGGCACCTTCGTGCTCGACCGCACCTCCTACGGCCGCCACGTCTACGCCGTGGGTGGCAACAAGGAAGCCGCGCGCCGGGCCGGCATCAACGTCGAGCGGATCCGGATGAGCGTCTTCGTGATCGCCTCCTCCGCCGCCGCGATCGGCGCGATCGTGTACTCGTCGAAGGTCGGCTCGGTCGACCCGAACGCCGGTGGTGGCAACACGCTGCTGCTGTCGGTCGGCGCGGCCGTCATCGGTGGCACGTCGCTGTTCGGTGGCAAGGGCCGTCTGCGCGACGCCGTCATCGGTGGCGCCGTGCTCGCGATCATCCAGAACGGCATGGGCCTGCTCAAGCAGCCCGCCGCGGTCGTGTTCATCGTGACCGGTCTGGTCCTGCTGCTCGCCGCGAGCGTCGACGCCCTGTCCCGACGCCGAGCGGCGAACTCGGCTCGCTGACGCGGTGACTGGACCCACGTCCGGCACCCGTCCCGACGAGATCCGCAGGCACAACAGGACGGCGCTGCTGCGCCGCCTGCACGTCGACGGACCGTCCACCAGGGCGTCGCTCGCGGCCGAGCTCGGGCTCAACCGCAGCACGATCAAGGCACTGGTGGACGGTCTCGCCGAAGCCGGCGTGGTCGCCGAACGCGTGCCCGCTCTGCGCAGCGGAGCGGGCCGCCCGTCCCTGCTCGTCCTGCCCCAGCCGCACGCGGCGGTCGTGATCGCGATCGACGTGCGCGTGGAGCACGTGGCGATGGGGTTCGTCGGCCTCGGTGGGGAGATCCTCGGGCGGGACAGCTGGAACCTGCACCGGACGCGTGATCCGGGTGAGGTCATCACGCACATCGTCGACTCGGCGCGCCTCATGGCCGACGACCTCGACGCCACCGCCGTCGGAGTGGGCGTCTCGGTGCCCGGAGTCGTGCGGCGTGCCGACGGGCACGTGCACGAGGCACCGAACCTGCACTGGACGGACGTGGCCCTCGGCACACGCCTGGAGGCGGTGCTGAAAGTGCCCGTCCAGGTCGGCAACGACGCGGAGCTCGGTGCGCTCGCGGAGCACGTGCGCGGCGCGGCGCAGCAGTCCTCGGACATGGTCTACATCTCCGCCGACGTGGGCGTCGGCGGCGGCGTGATCCTGTCAGGGCAGCCGTTGCGCGGCACCGGCGGCTACGTCGGCGAGCTGGGGCACATGGTGGTCAACCCGCGCGGGCGGCAGTGCTACTGCGGCTGCACCGGCTGCTGGGAGACCGAGGTCGGGGAACCGGCGCTGTGCCGGGCACTCGGCCTGCCCGACGACGCCCCGCGCGGCGCTGTCGTCGCGGCGCTGCGGGCACTCGACGACCCGTCCGTGCTCGACGAGTTCGCCGACTGGCTCGCACTGGGGCTCGCGAACATCGTCAACGTCCTCGGCCCGGAGATGGTCGTGCTGGGCGACCTCTACACGGCGCTGCCGGCGTCGGTGGTCGACGGGGTCAGCGCGGCCGTGCAGCGGCGCAGCCTCGTCTCCAGGGCCGTCGGCGGCACCCAGGTCGTCACGTCCCCGCTGGGCAGGGACGCGAAGCTCGTCGGCGCAGCGGAGCTGGCCTTCGAACCGGTGCTCGACACCATCTGACCGCTGGGGGGAGACCACCCGCGGAAGCGAAGGGGCCGGAGATCCAGTGGATCTCCGGCCCGAGCGGCTAGGTGGGGTGGAAGTCAGCCCTGCTGAATCTCAGCAGCGAGTTCGCGCAACTTCTCACTGTGCGCGCGAGCGTGGTGCCCGCAGAACAGCAGCTCGCCCCCGGACGGGAGCAAGGCGCGAACCTGGGCAGCAGCCCCGCAGCGGTCGCAGCGGTCGGCAGCGGTCAACTCGGGGCGGGTGAGTGCTGCAGTCATGATGAATCTCCCTCCGTCCCAGCAACGAAACGTTGTGTTCCGGTGCCCTCTTACCAAGCTGCGACCACAGCGCCCCTGGCTTGGTGCGCGTGCTCGCTGGCTCCACTCTGACAGACGTTTTGGCGATAGTCAGTGTTCCCGTGTGCGTGGCGACTCGCGTCACTCCGGGATTTACCCGCTTGACGCAGGCTCACACCTGGGTTTGCCACCGGTTCACCGGCTTGACAGGTACCCACAGCAACCGAAAACGTGCTGGTGGAGCAGCCCTTCAGGGCCGTTCGGTCGGTTGCGTGCAACCGGGAGTGTGATATCGGTTGCTCTTGTCCGCCCGCAGCGAACAGGTCACGAACGTCCCACGATTCGGACGCGGAACCGTGATCAAAACGCCCTCGCAAGCACCTGACTTGGAAGCACGACGGCCCCGCACCGAACCGGTGCGGGGCCGTCGTGCGTATGTCTTTGTAAGACGCTGTCCTAGTCGAGGTAGTCGCGCAGGACCTGCGACCGCGACGGGTGCCGCAGCTTCGACATCGTCTTCGACTCGATCTGCCGGATGCGTTCCCGCGTGACGCCGTAGACCTGGCCGATCTCGTCGAGCGTGCGCGGCTGGCCGTCGGTGAGGCCGAAGCGCAGCCGGACGACGCCCGCCTCGCGCTCGGACAGCGTCGCGAGCACGGACTGCAGCTGGTCCTGCAGCAACGTGAACGAGACGGCGTCCACGGCGACGACGGCTTCCGAGTCCTCGATGAAGTCACCGAGCTGGCTGTCGCCCTCGTCACCGATCGTCTGGTCCAGCGAGATGGGCTCACGCGCGTACTGCTGGATCTCCAGCACCTTCTCCGGCGTGATGTCCATTTCCTTGGCGAGCTCTTCCGGAGTGGGCTCGCGGCCCAGGTCCTGCAGCAGCTCGCGCTGGATGCGACCCAGCTTGTTGATGACCTCGACCATGTGCACCGGGATGCGGATGGTGCGGGCCTGGTCGGCCATCGCGCGGGTGATCGCCTGGCGGATCCACCACGTGGCGTACGTGGAGAACTTGTAGCCCTTGGTGTAGTCGAACTTCTCGACCGCGCGGATCAGGCCCAGGTTGCCCTCCTGGATCAGGTCCAGGAACGCCATGCCGCGGCCGGTGTAGCGCTTGGCCAGCGACACGACGAGGCGGAGGTTCGCCTCGAGCAGGTGGTTCTTGGCGCGCTCGCCGTCGCGGACGATCCAGCGCAGGTCGCGGCGCAGCTGCGGCGTGAGCTTCTCGGCCTCCTCCTCGGAGCGGCGCACGCGTTCGGCGGCGTAGAGACCGGCCTCGATGCGCTTGGCCAGCTCGACCTCCTCCTCGGCGTTGAGGAGGGCGACCTTGCCGATCTGCTTGAGGTAGGCGCGGACCGAGTCGGCCGAGGCGGTGAGCTCCGCGTCCTTGCGCGCCTGGCGCAGGGCCTCGGACTCCTCCTCGTCCCAGACGAAGTCGCCCTCGCTCTTGGGGTCCTCGGCCTCTTCCGGCTCGTCGGCGATCGGCTCGTCGACCAGCTCGACGTCCTCCAGGTCGCCTTCGCCGGGAGCGCCTTCCACGTCCTCAGGCTCGTCGCCCTCGCCGGCCTTCTTCGGCCCGCCCTTGGCGGCGGCGTCCTTGGCCCCTGCCTTGCGCGGAGCGCGGGTGGTCTTGGCGCCGGCGGCCTTGGCTGCGGGCTTCTTGGCTGCCGCAGCGGTCGTCTTGCGCTTCGTCGTCTCCTCGGCCTCGCCGGCCGCGGTCGACTTGGTGGTCTTGGCGGCGCTCGCGGCGGAGCTGGAGCGTCGGGTTGCGGTTTCTGCGGCTGCCACGTACGCCCTTTCGCGACGGTCGTTCAAGGCTGACCAGAGGGCGCGAAACCTCGGTCGCCAGAGTTCAGGGGATCTCCCCGCCGATCTTGACTGGCGGGTGTGCGTTCCATTGTAACGACGTCCGTGACGCGGTGTTGCGCCCCGAGGCTGTTCGAGGCGCTCCCACCTGCGTTCTCGCAGCTAGATCCAGTCGAGAGGAACGGACACGTTTCGGTGTCGGTTACCCGCTACGGCCGGGCGCCGTGCGCCGCGGCCCACGCGACACCGACGATGCCCGCGTCGTTCTTCAGCGCGGCCGCGACGACCTCCGTGCGCACCTTGAGCAACGGCAGCCACTTGTGCGCCTTCTTGCTCACGCCGCCGCCCGCGATGACGAGGTCCGGCCAGATGAGGTCCTCCAGCACGTTGACGTACCGGCTGACCCTGGGCGTCCACTCCTCCCAGGACAGCTCCTTCTCCTCCTTGACCGACGCCGCCGCGCGCTTCTCCGCGTCGTGCCCGTCGACCTGGAGGTGGCCGAACTCGGTGTTCGGGACGAGCTTGCCGTCCAGGAACACCGCGCTGCCGATGCCCGTGCCGAACGTCAGCAGCACCACGGTCCCGAGCCTGTCCACACCCGCGCCGTACGACATCTCCGCGATGCCGGCGGCGTCCGCGTCGTTCATCACGACGATGTCCTCGGGCTTGCGGCCCAGGCGTTCGGCGAACAACGACGCCGCGTCGCAGCCGATCCAGCCCTTGTCCACGTTCGCGGCGCTGTGCGCGACGCCGTGCTTGACGACGCACGGCAGCGTCACGCCGACCGGTCCGTCCCACTGGAACTTCTCGACGATCTCGGCGACGACGTCCGCCACCGCGTCGGGAGTCGAGGGCTGGGGCGTGGGGATCCGCATCCGTTCGCCGTCCAGTGAGCCGGTTTCGAGATCGACCAGCCCGCCCTTGATGCCGGAGCCGCCGATGTCCACACCGAACCCGCGGGTGATGCCCATCCCCGTGGTCCTTCCTACTCGATTCAGTAACCGTGGTGCGCAGACATTAGCCTGACGTTGTCCGATAGTCCCGTGCTAGTGACGCAGGAGGGAACCGGTCGTGCTTGATCCCCGGCCACTCGTCGACATCGCCGCAGCCATCGGACGGGAAGCAGGTGCTCTCGTCCAGCGCATGCGCGCGTCCGCGGTGGTGTCGTTCGACACGAAGAGCACCTCCACCGACGTGGTGACGGAAGCCGACCGCGCCTCGGAACAACTCGTTCGGACGCGTCTGTCCGAGGCCCGGCCCGGTGAGCCGGTGCTGGGCGAGGAGGAGGGCGGGTCCGTCGGCTCCGGCCTGACCTGGGTCGTCGACCCGATCGACGGCACCGTCAACTACCTCTACGGCATCCCCTGGTACTCGGTGTCGATCGCGGCGCAGCTCGACGGCGAGTCGGTCGCCGGCGCGGTCTTCGAGCCGGCGACCGGCCGGATGTGGACGGCGGCGCGCGGGCACGGCGCGTTCCTCGACGGCGAACCGGTGCGCGTGTCGGCGGCCACGGACCTGTCGCTGTCGCTGCTGGGCTACGGCTTCGAGTACCGCGCCGAACGCCGTCAGCGCCAGGCCGACACCTGGGCAGCGATGTCGACCCGCGTGCGGGACATGCGCCGTGCCGGTGCCGCCTCGCTCGACCTGTGCTCGGTGGCCGCCGGTCGCCTCGACGCCTACGCCGAGCACGGCCTGGGCCGCTGGGACTGGGCGGCGGGCGCGCTGGTCGCCGCCGAGGCGGGTGCGGTGGTGCGGCTGCCGGGGACGTCGCCGGAGCTGGGGGAGGACGCCACGTTCGCCGCCGCGCCCGGTGTCGCCGACGCCATGTACACGGCGTTGGTGGAGTCGGGCTTCGGCAAGGTCTGATTGACGCGGCTCGTGCACGTTGACCGGATCAACATGTGGGTTGATCCGGTCAACTGATGACTGATCGCTGTCCAGTCAACCTGGACTCAGCTGGAGCCGTCTGGCTCACGGCCGGGTGGAGCGGGACGAGAGGTCAGCAGGTCACTTCACGGGCCGCGGCCACGTTGTCGGCGTTCAGCGTCGGCGGGTTCGGCTCGGCGACCTGACCGCCCTGCTGCTCCGGCTGCTGGTCCGCCCACTCCTTGAGCTGGTCGAGGACCTTGCGGGCGGCGCTGTTCGGCTTGACCTCGTCGAACTTCTTGCCCACCGACACGTCGACGGTCGCGTCCTGGCGGTCGTCGCGCACCAGCTCCAGGCACGGTTCGACGAGCGACAACGTCCGCGCCGCCTGGGCGCCGGGCGCACCGAAGCGGAGCTGGCCGCGGCAGTTCATGTCCCCCGCGGGGTAGACCGGGTCGTTGCCGGGTTCGGCCGCCTGCTTCATGCCGAGCTCGGTGAGCATCACCGCCACGGCCTTCGCGTGGTTGCGCTGCGTCGAGGCGTTCACCACGCGGAAGTTCACGTCACCCACCGGAACCGGGTTCGTGCGGTCCAGCGCGTCGTGCTCCAGCACCGTGCCCAGGGCGGGCGGCGGCGCGACCGGTGCCGCCGCCGGGTCGACCACGCTCGTCACGTTCGTGGTCGTGCCGCCGGGCGGGTTGCACCTGATGGCCGCGTCCACGTCACTGGCGCTGCCGAGCACCTCCACCCACACGAAGACGGAGCTGACCAGCAGCACCGTGAACAGGATGAGCGCGGGTACCGGCCGGCGCCGCTTGTACGGCGTCAAGCTTCCCGATGCGGGTCCCACGTCCGAAGCCCTCCCCGTGTTCCAACCCTCTGATCAGCCTAGGCCCTGCCCGGCCGGCGTGCGCCGCGGCGCACGTGACCCACCGCACCGGCCCGGTCGCTCTCAGTCAGGACGGTACCTGCCCGGAGCGAGGTTGCACGCCGAGCCGAAGGTGCTCCCGCACAGGGTATCGGTCCAGCGTAGAAAGGTTGTGTCACCCGTCCGGTCGGTAAGGGGTAACCCGATGTCGGGTCATTCGGGCAGTGAGCTACCCTCTGCGCGCTCCGCACACATGTCGATCAAGCCGACGGTCACGTCAAGGGGGTTGGCTTGCCACGGAGTGCGAGAGACCTACGTCACCTTGACGTGGGGCACAAAAGAGGGCGCTGGAGCGTTAACCAGCGACACGAACAGTCTCCGTAGACCGCAGGGGTGAAGAAGATGGCGACCGACTACGACGCGCCGCGTCGCAGCGAGGCGGACGAACTCGCTGAGGACTCCCTCGAGGAGTTGAAGGCCCGGCGGAACGAGACGCAGTCCGGCGTCGTCGACGTCGACGAGGACGCGAGCGCGGAGAACTTCGAGCTCCCCGGAGCCGACCTGTCCGGCGAGGAGCTCACGTTCAAGGTCCTGCCCAAGCAGGCCGACGAGTTCACGTGCTCCAAGTGCTTCCTGGTGCACCACCGCAGCAGGCTCGCCGAGGACAACGGCGGCGTGTACATCTGCCGCGACTGCGCCTGATCCGCAGGCCTCAACAGCACTGGGCGCTCACCCGCACGGGTGGCGCCCAGTTGTGTTTGACCGACCTCGACGGCACCGTCGAACTTCAGCCTTTCGGGGAAACCTCAGGCCTTCAGCGCGGCGGCGAGCCGCTCGGGGTGCCGGGTGCTGACCAGCCAGTAGGGCGTCGGGTCCTCCGGGTCGGTCACCCGCACGCGCACCATCGGCTTGACCCAGCCGCGGTGCAGCACGAACGCCGCCGGGTCGAGCTCACGACCCATGGCGGCGCGCCGGGCCTCCGGCGCGATGACCTCCACCTCGCCCAGCAGCTCCAGCGGGATGTGGGCCTCGCCCACGTGCAGCTCACCGCCGGACACCTCGACCTTCGTCGACCCCATCCGGACGATCAGCAGGACGGTCAGCGGCAGCAGGACCGCGTACGGCAGCCAGGAGCGCACCCCGGGGAACCCCATGTGCACCTCGGCGGCCAGCAGAGCGGCGGCCAGCAGCGGCAGCGGCCAGATCCACCACGTCACGTACAGGCGCTCGCGGAAGGTCGTAGTGGCGGTCACGGCAGTCTCACTCACGTCGTCAGGGTAATCTCGGCCGCCGTGTCCAGCGTCGAGGTGTTGCTGACCCGGCTCGATCCGGGGGTTCCCGTGCCCGCCTACGCCCGTCCCGGCGACGCGGGCGCCGACCTGGTCACCACGTCGGACGTGGTCATTCCACCAGGCGAGCGCGCGGTGGTCGGCACCGGTGTCGCGATCGCGCTCCCCGACGGGTTCGCGGGCTTCGTGCACCCCCGCTCCGGCCTGGCCGCGCGGGTCGGGTTGAGCGTGGTGAACACGCCGGGGACGATCGACTCGGGCTACCGCGGTGAGATCCGCGTTTGCCTCGTGAACCATGATCTGCGTGAGCCGATCGCCCTCTCGCGCGGCGACCGGATCGCCCAGCTCGTCGTGCAACGCGTCGAGCACGCGGTGTTCCGGGAGGTCACGGCGCTGCCGGAGACGGAGCGCGGTGCGGGGGGCTACGGCTCGACCGGCGGGCACGTGGTGCTCGCCGGCACGGCAACCACAGAGACCGAGGGGTAAGGGATGTTCGGAAGGCGCCGCAAGCGCGGTCGTCACTCCGCGGGGGGCGTTGACACCGGCCTGGAGAACGACGAGGTCTTCGACGACGTGGAAGGCCCGTGGGACTCGACCGTCGCACCGAAGGACGACGTGCAGCGGCTCGACCTGGGTTCAGTGCTGCTGCCCATGCCGGACGAGGCCCAGCTGCAGGTCGAGATGGACCAGCAGAGCGCATCCGTGCGCGCGGTGCACATCCTCACGCCCGTCGGTCAGCTGACGGTGAGCGCGTTCGCCGCGCCGAAGTCCGGTGGCCTCTGGAAGGAGGTCGGCGCCGAGCTGATCGCGGGCCTCAAGGAGGACGGCGCCCGCATCAACCGGGAGAACGGCGAGTGGGGCGAGGAGATCACCGCGCGCAACCAGGGCGTGCAGATCCTCTTCGTCGGCATCGACGGCCCGCGCTGGATGCTGCGCGGTGTCGCCGCCGGTCCCGAGGAGCACTTCGAGCACAACGCCGCGGCGTTGCGCGAGATGATCCGCGGCACCGTGGTCGTGCGCGGTGAGCAGCCGATGCCGCCCCGCACCCCGCTGCCCGTCGAGCTGCCGGAGGCGATCGCCCGGCAGATCCAGCAGCAGCAGGGCTAACGCCCCTGCGCCCGACGCCACGCCTGCACCGCACGCCCCAGCGCGTGCGGGTAGGCGTCCAGCGTCGTCTCCACCAGCACGGCGCGCGGCAGTGCGTCCGCCCACGCGCGTGCGACCTCGACCGGGTGCACCGGGTCGTCGACGCAGCCGACGATCCCCGCGGGCACGTCGAGGGACCTCAGCTCCGCCAGGGTCGGCGCGACCGACTCGGCCGCCTCGGCGAGGTGCGGCACGAGCAGCTCGCCGTAGCCGTGCCAGGCGCGCCGCAGCTCGTCGTGCAGCCAGCCGGACGTGCCGGCGAGCGCCGCGTCGATCCCATGTGCCGCAACGACTTGCGCGCTCGCCCTCGCCGCGAGTGCGGCCGGTGCGCCGTCCGGGCTGCCGTTCCACGCGGGCAGCGCGAGCACGAGCCCCGCGCACCGGTCCGGGTTGCGGACCGCCCACGACACGGCGACGTGCGCGCCGAGCGAGACGCCCCCCACCACGATCGGGTGCTCTGCGGCGGCGTGTTCCAGTGCCGTCAACCGTTCACTGAGTGTGCGGGCGTGCGGAGCGTCAATCACTGCTCCGACCTGCGACAACGGGTCCGTGAAGACGGAACGGACAAACACGGCGTCGGAGGCGGTACCGGGCAGCAGGAGGACAGTCTCGACAGGCACGGCCGAGATTGTCCGCCCTCGTGCGTACCCTCACTGTCAGACGGTCCACACCACTGGGCCACCAAGGCACTGCAGGAGTCGGGGATGGGCGGCTATTGGCACCGCTTGGTGCGTCGCTTGACCAGCGACGTCGCCGAGCTCGACGCGGACGACCTGTCGCGGAAAGCGGAGGCCGTCGGCGCGGTGAAGGCCTGCGACTGCAAGTCCGGTGAGGAGGTCACCGTCCTGGGCCGGCTCCGCAGCGTGGAGCTCTGCCCCCGCGACGCGGCCGCCACCCTGGAAGCCGAGCTCTACGACGGCACCGAGGGCGTCACCCTCGTCTGGCTCGGCCGCCGTCGCATCGCGGGCATCGAGCCTGGTCGGACGATCAAGGCCCGTGGCCGCATCGCCGTGCGCGACGGGCGCAAGGTGCTCTACAACCCCTATTACGAGTTGCAGATCGCTTCATGACCTCAGCCAAGACCGAAGAAAAGCAGCCCACCGTCCTCGAGCAGATGGGCGGAGTGAGCGGAATGCTCTACTCCTCGCTGCCCGTCGTCGTCTTCGTGATCGTCAACTTCGCCGCCAAGAACCTCATGGCCGCGATCATCAGCGCCCTGGCGGCGGCCGTCGTGATCGGCGTGGTCCTCGCCGTCCGCAAGGGCACGATCCAGCCCGCCATCTCCGCCGTCTTCGGCGTCGGCATCGCCGCGTTCATCGCCTACAAGACAGGTGAGGCCAAGGGCTTCTTCCTGTTCGGCATCTGGCAGAGCGTCGTCTACGGCGGCGCGTTCCTGCTGTCGATCCTCGTGCGCTGGCCGCTGGCCGGCGTGATCTGGGCGTTCCTCAACGGCAGAGACCGCTCCTGGCGCTCCGACAAGGCCTCACTGCGCGACTACGACATCGCCACCTTCGTGTGGGCGCTCGTCTTCTTCGCCCGCTTCGTCGTGCAGCGCTGGCTCTACGAGGAGGACCAGGTCGGCTGGCTGGCCGTCGCCCGCCTCGGCATGGGCTACCCGCTGATGGCCATCGCCCTCGTCGCCACCGTGTGGGCCGTCCGCCGCGCCGACAAGCGCCTCAAGGCCGCGGAGGAAGCAGCCGAGCGGGAGGCGGAGGCCGAGCTCGCCGCGGAGACCGACGAGGTCCTCGCCCGCACGGCCGACGACCTGCTCACCCCGGACATGGACGAGCTGAAGCGCACCGTCGAGCAGGAGTCGCGCGAGAAGTCCCGCGACTGACGCACTTTCGACACGGACAGGGCCGGGCCTCCGCGAGGAAGCCCGGCCCTGTCCCGTTCCACACGGGGCTCGTCGCGGTACCGGTCGCTCGCTAGCACTGGCCGAAGAGCGCGCGCAGCCCGCACCGCCCGGTGACGCCGACTGCCGCGTACGTGGTGTGCAGGTGGTTGTCGACGGTGCGCTTGGCGATGGCCAGGCGGTCGGCGATCTCGGTGTTCGTCAGCCCCGCCACGGCCAGGCGCGCGATCTCCCGCTGGCGGTGGGTGAGGGCGACGAGCGTGCTCGTGACCGCCAGGCCCGGTGTGGTCGCGCCGTCGAACGACTCGGCGAGCGCGGCGGCCTGCCGTTCCAACCGGTCCGCGTCGCGGGGCCGGTCGTGCAGGCGGGACAGGCGGCCGGCCTCGGCGATCGACTCGGCGGCGAACAACGTGGCACCGCACGCCAGGAACGCCGCTGCCACCTCCTCCAGCCCCGCCGGGTCACGCAATGCGCGCGCCTGCGCGTGGGTGGCGTATGCGGTTGTGAGCGGGTCTTTGCGCGACTTCGCCAGTTCCAGCAGACGCGGTGAGGTGTCGGCCCCGAACCGTGCGGCGTCGTGCAGCGACACGATTTCCTCGGAATGTGCGCCGTGGGCCCATGCGGCGGCGGCGTTGTCCAATGCTGCCTGCACGGCCTCATCGACCCGTCCCGCACTCGCGAGCACCCACGACCGTGCGCCACCGACGGCGAACCGTGCCACGCGCCAGGCCGGTCGCAACCCGGCCTCGGCGCCGGCCAGTGCGCGTTGCGCGCGATCGGTCTGCCCCCGCAGTGCGGCTCCGGCGGCGAACTCGGCCAGCAGCACGACGTCCCACAGCGTCAGCGGTGCGTTCGGCTCGGGAAGGCCTTCGGCGCTGATCCGCACAGCCGCCGCCGCTTGTCCGCGCATGCGCGCGCTCTGGCTCAACAACACCCGCGACGACACCTGGGATGCCGGGCGGTGCCCTTCTTCGGCCAACGTCCGCGTGGCACGTTCCTCGGCCGGCGCCAGGTCACCGGAGAGCAGAAGGCTCGCCGTGCAGACCTCGTCATCGGCTGCGGCCCGCGCGATGGCGTCGGTGTGGTGGCCGCTGAGCCGGTCGGCGACCGCGAGCACCCGCCGGCCGGCCCGTTCGTCCACGGCGAGCAGCAGCGCGCCGACCAGCCGGAGCACCGGTACTGGTGCGGCCTCCACCGCGAACTCCGCCGCGGTGTGCAGGACCGCGCGTTCCAGCTCCGCGGGCAGTGCCGCCGCTGTCAGCTCGTCCAGCACGGCGACAGCGGCTTCCTCGTCTCCCAGACCGAAGAACAGCTCGGACGCCCGCGTGCGGGCGACCTCGACCCGCCGCGCTTCGTCGCGCCCGACCAGGGGCAACTGATCGCTCACAGCTGGTAAGTGCGCGGATGCGCTCCGCAGATACCGCTCGATCGGTGCGTCATGCGGTCCGATGCCGACGTCGGGGCCGCATGACACTCCTGAAGCCGGGAACGACCAGCCACAGCGCAGCGGTCGAGATCGCCGGTCCCAACCGGTTTAACGGCATCGCGGTGCAGCTATGGGACTGCCATGGCGGCGACGACCAGCACTGGAACGCACCCTGATATCCGATATCCAGTACATCAGCACGCGATATATCGGATATGAGCTCTAGCTCCGAGCCCATATCCGATATGCAGTATCCGATATGCGGTATATCAGTAGCCGAGCGCGGACTTGATGTCCTGCTCGACCGCGGCGGTCGTGACGAACAGCAGCTCGTCGCCGCCTTCGAGGGTGTCGTCCGGCTGTGGCACGATGACCCGCCCGCCCCGCAGGATCGTCACCAGCGCGGCGTCACGCGGCAGGGTCAGCTCCGACACCGCGCGCCCGGCGAACGGCGTCGACTCGTCGAGCGTGATCTCCACCAGGTTCGCCTGGCCCTGGCGCAGCGTCAGCAGCCGCACCACGTCGCCGATCGTCACCGACTCCTCGACCATCGCGGCGAGCAACCGCGGCGTCGACACGGCGACGTCGACCCCCCACGACTCGGTGAAGAGCCATTCGTTCGTCGGGTCGTTCACCCGCGCCACCACGCGCCGCACCGCGAACTCGGTCTTCGCGAGCAGCGACACCACCAGGTTGACCTTGTCGTCACCGGTCGCGGCGATCACCACGTCGCACAGCTGCATGCCGGCGTCCTCCAGGGACGACAGCTCGCACGCGTCGGCCTGCACCCACTCGGCCTGCTCCACCGAGTTCGGGTCGAAGTGCGCCCGGTCCCGTTCGATCAGCATGACCTGGTGCCCGTCCTGGACGAGCTCCTGCGCGATGGACCGCCCCACCGCACCCGCACCAGCGATCGCGATCCGCATCAGCTCTCCTCCGGTGCCTGCAGCGCCGCGGCCGCGACGTCGGTGACCGTGCCGGACAGCGCCGCCACGTAGATGGTGTCGTCCGCCTGCACCGTGGTCTTCGCGTCGGGCAGCACGCCCGTGCCGAACCGCATGAGGAACGCCACCCGCGCCCCCACCGCGGCCTCCAGTTCGAACACCGGCCGGCCGACCCACCGCTCGTCGACCTCGACCGGCAGCACCGCCACCGTGCCGGACGGGTCGCGCCACGCCGTCGCCGCGCCCTCGGGCAGCAGCATGCGCAGGAACCGGTCGGTGCTCCACGGCACCGTCGCCACCGTCGGGATGCCCAGCCGCTCGTACACCGCGGCCCGCTTGTGGTCGTAGATGCGCGCGACGACGTGCTCCACGCCGAACGTCTCCCGCGCCACCCGCGCCGAGATGATGTTCGAGTTGTCGCCGCTGGAGACCGCCGCGAACGCGCCGGCGCGCTCGACACCCGCCTCGATCAGCACGTTGCGGTCGAACCCGTTCCCGACGACCTGCTGGCCGTGGAAGTCCCCGCCCAGCCTGCGGAACGACTGCGCGTCCTTGTCGATCACGGCGACCTGGTGGTCCAGCCGTTCCAGGGCCTTGGCCAGGGACGCCCCCACCCGCCCACAACCCATGATCACCACGTGCACCGAATGCCTCCTCAGGCGAACTCTGCGCAGAACCTACCGAGCATTAGCCCGTCCCGGTGAGCGGACCCCTTACGCTCTGGCCGTGTCCAAGCTCGCCACCGCTGCCAAACGCCTCCTGGTCGGACGGCCGTTCCGCAGCGATCGCCTCGCTCACACCCTGCTGCCCAAGCGCATCGCCTTGCCGGTCTTCGCCTCCGACGCCATGTCGTCGGTCGCGTACGCGCCGGAGGAGATCTTCCTGATGCTGTCGGTGGCGGGCTTGAGCGCCTATGCGATGGCACCGTGGGTGGGGGTGGCGGTCGTGGTCGTGATGCTGACCGTGGTCGCCAGCTACCGGCAGAACGTGCACGCCTACCCGTCGGGTGGCGGTGACTACGAGGTCGCGACGGTCAACCTGGGCCGCAGGGCGGGGCTGACGGTGGCGAGCGCCCTGCTCGTCGACTACATCCTCACCGTCGCGGTGTCGATCTCCGCGGCGATGGCGAACATCGGCTCGGCCATCCCGTTCGTCGCCACGCACAAGGCCGAGTTCGCGGTCGCGGCCATCGTGCTGCTGACGGCGGTGAACCTGCGCGGCATCCGCGAATCCGGCAGCGCGTTCGCCGTCCCCGTCTACGCGTTCATGATCGGCGTGTTCGGCCTGATCGGCTACGGGCTGTTCCGCGGCTTCGTCCTGGGCGACGAGATGCGCGCGGAGAGCTCGGGCCTGGAGATCCACGCCGAGTCGGACCACCTGATGGGACTGGCGTTCGTGTTCCTGGTGCTGCGGGCTTTTTCGTCCGGTTGCGCCGCTTTGACCGGTGTCGAGGCGATCAGCAACGGCGTGCCCGCGTTCCGCAAGCCGAAGTCGCGCAACGCCGCGACGACGTTGCTGCTGATGGGCGGCATCTCGGTCGTCATGCTGATGGGCCTGATCATCCTCGCCCAGCTCACCGACGTGCGGATGGCCGAGTCGCCCGCGCAGCAGATCACCAACGCCCCTGAGGGCTACGAGCAGAAGACGATGGTGGCGCAGATCGCGCACGCCGTGTTCGACAGCTTCCCGCCCGGCTTCTACTTCATCGCCGGCGTCACCGCGCTCATCCTGGTGCTCGCCGCGAACACCGCGTTCAACGGCTTCCCGGTGCTCGGCTCGATCCTCGCCCAGGACCGCTACCTGCCCCGCCAGCTGCACACCCGCGGCGACCGGCTGGCGTTCTCCAACGGCATCCTGTTCCTCGCCGGCTTCGCGGTCGTGCTGGTGATCGCGTTCGACGCCGAGGTCACCCGGCTGATCCAGCTCTACATCGTGGGCGTGTTCGTGTCGTTCACGCTCAGCCAGCTCGGCATGATCAAGCACTGGCAGCGGCTGCTCAGGACCGAGACCGACGCCCAGGCGCGCACCAGGATGCGCCGCTCCCAGATGATCAACACCTTCGGCCTGGCGCTGACCGCGACCGTGCTGATCATCGTGCTCATCACGAAGTTCACGAAGGGCGCGTGGATCGCCATCGCGGCGATGGCGGCCATCTACGCGTTGATGACCGCGATCCGCAAGCACTACGACACCGTCGCCGAGGAGCTGCGCCAGCAGGAGCGGGTCCGCACGCTGCCGGCCCGCAACCACGCGATGGTCCTGGTGTCCAAACTGCACATGCCGACGCTGCGGGCGCTGTCCTACGCCAAGGCCACCCGTCCGGACGTGCTGGAGGCCGTCACGGTCAACGTCGACGACGGCGACACCCGCAAGCTCGTCGCGGACTGGGAGCGGGAGAACTTCAAGGTCCCGCTGAAGGTCATCGAGTCGCCGTACCGCGAGATCACCAAGCCCGTCCTCGACTACGTGAAGCGGGTCAGGTCGGACAACCCGCGCGATGTCGTTACGGTGTTCATCCCCGAGTACGTGGTCGGCCACTGGTGGGAGCAGCTGCTGCACAACCAGAGCGCGTTGCGGCTCAAGGGAAGGCTGCTTTTCCAGCCGGGAGTGATGGTGACGAGCGTGCCCTGGCAGCTCACGTCTGCGGCCAAGGTCCGCGACAAGGACGTCATCGCGCCCGGCGCTGTCCGGAGGGGACTTGACGACCGGTGAGCTGGGTAGGACGACGTTTCGAGGTAGAGGTGGGGCCCGTCGCGCACGGCGGGCACTTCGTCGCACGGCACGAGGGCCGTGTTCTGTTCGTGCGCCACGCATTGCCCGGTGAGCGCGTTGTCGCCTCCGTGTACGAGGACAACGGCGGGTCGTTCTGCCGTGCGGACGCCGTGGAGGTCCTCCAGGCGTCACCGGACCGCGTCGAGGCCCCGTGTCCGTTCAGCGGGCCGGGGCTGTGCGGCGGCTGCGACTTCCAGCACGTGGCGTGGGACGCGCAACGGGAGCTGAAGGCGCAGGTCGTCCGCGAGCAGCTGAGCCGTCTCGGCAAGATCGAGCGGGACGTGGTCGTGGAGGCGCTGCCGGGCGGGCCGCTGGAGTGGCGGACCCGCATCCGGATGGCCGTCGACGGTGACGGGCGACCCGGTTTCCGCGGCACCCGTTCCCACGATGTGATCCCGGTCGACCACTGTGTGATCAGCCGGCCGGGCATGGTCGAGGCCGTGACCGACCGCAGGTGGCGGGCGCAGGAGCTGACGATCGTCCAAGACGGTGACGGCAACCGCCATGTGGGTGAGGTGCGCGGCCGACACACCGTGCGACGCGCCGGAACCGGTACGGCCGTCGAGACGGCCGCCAGCCGAAAGTGGCGAATTTCCGCCGACGGCTTCTGGCAGGTCCACCCGGCGGCGGCGGACACGTTCGCGACCGTCGTGGGGCAGTGGGCCGCGGCCGAGCCCGGCCAGCGCGCGTGGGACCTCTACGGCGGCGCCGGGCTGTTCGCGTCGGTGCTCGGCCGCCAGGTCGGCGACACCGGGTCCGTGCTGGTCGTGGAGTCCTTCCCGGGCGCGGTCGAGGACGGCAGGCGCAACCTGCGGCGCATGCCCCAGGTCGAGTGGGTCGTGGGCAAGGTAGAACGCCTGGTGACCCGTCCGCTGCCGGTGGAGGACCCGCAGGTCGTGGTCCTCGACCCACCGCGCAAGGGGGCGGGCAAGGTCGTTGTGGCTGAAGTCGCACGGCGCCGTCCGCAGCGGGTGGTCTACGTGGCCTGCGACCCCGCCGCACTGGCACGTGACCTGGCCGAATTCACAGTTCAGGGGTACCGGCTCGACCAGCTGCGGGCCTTCGACGCGTTCCCGATGACCCACCACGTGGAGTGCATCGCCCTGCTCGTACCTGAGACGCGCTGACCATGCGTCTCAGTCGCGTCTCCGTAGACTGAGCCGAAGTCTTCAGGAGTGAGGTGGCGTGGTGACCCTGCTGGAGTCCGTGCACGGACCGGCTGATCTGAAACGGATGGACGAGGCGCAGCTGACGCAGCTGTGCGAGGAGATCCGGCGTTTCCTGGTCGACAAGGTGTCCAAGACGGGCGGGCACCTCGGCCCGAACCTGGGTGTCGTCGAGCTGACCGTGGCACTGCACCGGGTGTTCGACTCGCCGCAGGACCCGATCGTGTTCGACACCGGGCACCAGTCGTACGTCCACAAGATCGTCACCGGCCGGCGCGACGGTTTCGACCGGCTGCGCCAGCAGGGCGGCATGTCGGGCTACCCGTCGCGGTCGGAGTCCGAGCACGACGTGCAGGAGAGCTCGCACGCCTCGACGGCGCTGTCCTACGCGGACGGCCTGGCCAAGGCGAAGCAGATCAACGGCAGCGGCGGCCACGTGGTCGCCGTCGTCGGCGACGGCGCGCTGACCGGCGGCATGTGCTGGGAGGCGCTGAACAACATCGCGGCGGACAAGACGCGCCCGGTCGTGATCGTGGTCAACGACAACGGCCGCTCGTACTCGCCGACGATCGGTGGTCTCGCCGACCACCTGTCGTCGCTGCGGCTGCGGCCCGGCTACGAGCGCGTGCTGGAGAAGGGCAAGAGCGCGCTGCAGCAGACGCCGTTCTTCGGCAAGCCGCTCTACGCCGCCCTGCACGCCGCCAAGCGCGGCATCAAGGACGCGCTGGCGCCGCAGGCGATGTTCGAGGACCTCGGCCTCAAGTACATCGGCCCGGTCGACGGCCACGACCAGGCGACGCTCGAGTCCGCGTTGCAGCGCGCGAAGTCGTTCGGCGGCCCGGTGATCGTGCACGCGGTCACCCGCAAGGGCATGGGCTTCGCGCCGGCCGAGAACCACGAGGCCGACCAGATGCACGCCACCGGGATCATCGACCCGATCACCGGCGAGGACGTGAAGCCGGCCGGCCGGACCTGGACGCACGTGTTCTCCGACGCGCTCGTCGACGTCGGCCGCGAGCGCTCCGACGTCGTGGCGATCACCGCCGCGATGCAGGGGCCCACCGGCCTCGACCCGTTCGCCAAGGCGTTCCCGGAGCGCTTCTTCGACGTCGGCATCGCCGAGCAGCACGCGCTGACCTCCGCCGCCGGCCTCGCCATCGGCGGCCTGCACCCGGTCGTCGCCGTCTACGCCACGTTCCTCAACCGGGCGTTCGACCAGCTGCTCATGGACGTCGCGCTGCACCGGCAGGGCGTCACGGTCGTGCTCGACCGCGCGGGCGTCACCGGCCCGGACGGCGCGTCGCACCACGGCATGTGGGACATGTCGATCCTCGGCGTGATCCCCGGCGTCCACGTGGCGGCGCCGCGCGACGCCGCCTCGCTGGTCGAGGAGCTGCGCGAGGCCGTGGACATCTCCGACGCGCCCACCGTCATCCGCTACCCGAAGGCGTCCGTGGGCAAGGACCTGCCCGCGGTGGAACGCGTGGGCTCGGTCGACGTGCTCCGCCGCTCCGGCAACGACGTGCTGCTGGTCACGGTCGGCGCGCTGGGCGAGCTGGGGCTGGAAGCCGCGCAACGGCTTGAGGACCAGGGCATCGGCGTGACGGTCGTCGACCCGAGGTGGATCTACCCGATGTCGGATGACCTCGTGGAGCTGGCCGCGGCGCACAAGCTCGTCGTGACAGTCGAGGACGGCGGCCGCCACGGCGGCTTCGGTTCGGCGTTCGCAGCCGCGCTGCGCGACGCCGACGTCGAGGTGCCGTTGCGCGACATCGCCCTGCCGCAGCAGTTCCACGACCACGGCTCGCGCGGCGAGGTGCTGTCGCTGTGCGGCATCACCGCGCAGGACGTGGCGCGCCGCGTCACCGAGTGGGCGGCCCGCCTGGAGTGCCTGCCGGTGGAAATCGACGCGCGGGCGGACAAGCAGGTCGGCTAGCCTCCTCCTCGCGCCCGCTCCCCGGTGGCCCGGCAGGTCTTCCTCGCCCGGGTTCCACGATCGAAGCGGGCACTGGGTGCCTTAAAAGCACCAGGTTCGAATCCTGGAACCACGACCCCGGTCGCACACGGGGACGTCGGGCCCTGCGCGTCCCTTGTGGACGCCCGCCCGCCGTCCCGCCGGCCGGGGTCGTGGTGTACCCGGACCGAGGGGGGAGAGATGGTGAAGCACACGCTGTACCCGTGGGAGCGGGGTGTCCGGTTCGACCGCGGTGTGCTGGTGGGCGAGGTCGGTCCCGGCCGGCACCGCCTGCCGTGGCGGGCCGCGCTGCACCGCGTCGACGTCCGCCCGCGCACGATGACCCCGGCGGCGCAGGACGTGCCCACCTCCGACGGTGTGCTGGTGCGCGTGACCGTCGTGGTGCGGTGGGCGGTGTCGTCGCCGACGAGGTTCATCGTCGAGTCAGCGTCTCCCGAAGCTGAGCTGTACACGGCCGTGCAGCTGGCGTTGCGCGGTTCGGTGCTCACGCGCGCACATTCGGCGGTGGACCCCGAGCGCGAGGCCATCGCGGCCGAGGTCGCCGCCGGTGTCGCCGCACGTGCCGAAGAGCTGGGCATCTCCGTTGCCGAGGTGGCCGTGCGCGACGTCGTGATGCCCGGTGAGCTGCGCCGTGCGGCGCTGGCCGAGCTGGTCGCGGCCGCGGAGGGACGGGCCGCGCTGGAACGGGCGCGCGGGGAGACCGCAGCGCTGCGGTCGTTGCTGAACGCCGCCCGGCTGGCCGAGGAGCACCCGGCGCTGCTGGAGCTGCGGGCGTTGCAGGCGGCGTCGACCGTCGTCGTGGACCGGCCTAGGCGAGCCTGACCGGCAACGAGCGCAGCCGGCCGCCCATGATCCCGACCGGTTCGGTGCGGGTGGGGACGGCGGTCAGCCGCGCGTTCGGGTAGGCGGTCCGGAAGGTCTCCGCGAGGGCGCGCAGCTCCAGCTGGGCCAGCTGCGCGCCGATGCAGTAGTGCGGGCCGTGCCCGAACACCAGGTCCGGGACGCGGGTCAGGTCGACCAGCACGGGCGAGCCCGCGGGCACCCTCGTGCCGCCGAGGTCCACCTCGGCCGTGGTGAAGCGCCACAGCGTGTACGGCGCCGGTGGGTGCTCCCGCAACGACTCCCGCACCAGCACGTCCGGCGGCTCGTCGGTAGTGAGCAGGCGGGCGACGAGCGAGCCGGCCGCGAGGTCGGTGGTGATCTGCCCGGCGAACAGGATCGTGAACACCTGGTAGTGCAGGTCCTGCTCGGTCGTGCCGGGCGGCATGCGGAGCTCCGCGGTCGCCTCCGCCGACAGCCGTGCGAAACCGGCCATGGCGGCGGGGACGTGCGCCGGGTAGTCGACCAGCATCAGGCGGCACGACGTCATCGCCGTCTCGACGTGGTGCGCGGGGATGCCGAGCAGCTCGCACAGCACCGCCAGCGGGTACCGCGGCGTGAAGTCCTCGACGAGGTCGACCTCGTCGGGCAGCTCACCGAGCAGCTGCTCCGCGATATATCGCACACGGGGGTAGAACGCGCGCAGCTTCGCGGCGTTGAACAGCGGCGCGAAGGCCTTGCGCAGCTCCGCGTGCGGCTCACCGTCGAGCGTGGTGATCGCGAGCTGTTGTCCGGCTGTCGGTTCGAGGCCCGCTGTCGCGGCGTCCCAGTGCTTCGGCGCGAGCGCGGTGTCCTTGGCGAACCGGCTGTCGGTGAGCACCTCCTTCGCCAGGCCGGGTTCGGTGACGATCCAGACGGGGTGGTCGTACCAGATTTGCTGCATCACGCAGTGACTGTATCGCACAGTAGCTGCGTTGCGCAGTGATTGTGCGGCGCTCGTATGCTCGCGACCATGACGCAGCTGCTGGACGAGGTCCTGCGTGCCGTGGCCAGGTGGCAGATCCCGGTGATCCAGTTCAACGGGATGCTCGCCGAGCGCCTCGGCATGAACTGGACAGACCTCCAGGCGCTGTTCGTGCTGGCCAACGACGGCCCGGCCACTCCGGGCGAGCTCGCCAAGCGGGTCAACCTGACCAGCGGCTCCGCCTCGCGGATGATCGAGCGGCTCGTCCGGGCCGGGTACGTGCGCCGGGTGCCGGACCCGCACGACCGGCGCAAGGTCGTCATCGAACCCGACGACGACGCGGTGCGCCGGGTCGGCGGGCTCTACGACTCGCTGAACGAACGGCACCTGGCCGACCTCGGCTCGTTCGACGAGACCGAGCTGGCCGCGGTGCTGCGGTTCCTGCGGACCGCGGCCGCCCGCACGGAGGAGCAGATCCGACAGGGCCTGTGAAGGTGCCGTTAAGCGCCTTCTCAGGTGTTTGTGGCACCTTTGTGGCGTGCGGATATTGGTAGTCGAGGACGAGGTGCCGCTGGCCGACGCGATCGCTCGCGGCCTGAGGCGCGAGGGCATGGCCGTGGACGTCGCCTACGACGGCGAGACCGGGCACGAGAAGTCGACGGTCACCAGGTACGACGTCGTCGTCCTCGACCGGGACCTGCCCGGCATGTCCGGTGACGAGCTGTGCAAGGAGATCCTCAGCTCCGGCGCGCTGACCAGGGTCATGATGCTGACCGCCAGCGGGTCGATCGAGGACCGCGTGTCCGGGCTCTCGCTGGGCGCCGACGACTACCTCGCCAAGCCCTTCGCGTTCCCCGAGCTCGTCGCACGCGTGCGCGCACTGGCCCGCCGCGCGACGCCGGCGACGCCGCCCGTGCTCTCGGCGCAGGACGTCGAGCTTGACCCCGCACGGCGGACCGTGTCCCGCGGCGGGACGCCGATCGAGCTGACCCGCAAGGAGTTCGGCGTGCTCGAGGTCCTCCTCGCCGCCAAGGGCTCCGTCGTCAGCAGCGAGGAGCTGCTCGAACGCGTCTGGGACGAGAACGCCGACCCGTTCACCACGACCGTGCGCGTCACCGTGATGACGTTGCGCAAGAAGCTGGGCGAGCCGGGCATCATCGACACCGTGGTGGGTTCCGGTTACCGGGTGCCCAGTGCCTCGATCGGGTCTGCAGAGGTCTGACACGTGCGACGGCGCGGGCCGGGGCTGAGGCTCCGGATCACGCTCCTCACCACCGCGCTGGTCGCGGTGGTGAGTGCTGTGCTGCTCGCGCTCGGGTGGGTGCTGGTCGGCCGCGTCTTCGACTCGTCACCGTCGTTCCCCGCAGGCAGTCAAGTCAACGTTGACGGCGTCAACGTCGACGTGACGGTGTTGACGGAGGCGTTGACCACCGCAGCTCGCCAGGACCTCGTGCGGGCGGGGCTGGTGGCGTTCGCGTGCATGGTGCTGGCCGCGGCCGTGCTGGCGTGGACGTTCACCGGCCGGGTGCTCAAGCCCCTGCACGACGTCACCGGAGCCGCACAACGCCTGTCCGCCGAGTCGCTCGGCTCGCGGTTGCGTCTGGAGGGGCCGCGCGACGAGGTCGCGGAGCTCGCGGACACCTTCGACGCGATGCTCGACCGCCTCGAAGCCGCCTTCGACTCCCAGCGCCGGTTCGTCGCGAACGCGTCGCACGAACTGCGCACCCCCCTGTCCGTGGTGCGCACCGAGCTGGACGTGACCCTGTCCGACCCGGACGCCGACGTCGAAGAGCTGCGGCGCATGGCCGGCGTCGTGCGCGCGGCGGGGGAGCGGGCCGAACAACTGGTGTCCGCGCTGCTGTTGCTCGCGCGCACGGACGGCATCGGACTCGCGGTCCGCGAACCCGTCGACCTGTCGGCGTTGGTCGAGTCGGCGTGGAGGGCCGTGCGCGCGGAGGCCGAGGCACGCCATCTGCGCACCGTCTTCCGCTGTGCGCCCGCACTCGCCGTCGGCGACCCGGCACTGCTGGAGCGCATCGCGGGCAACCTGCTGGAGAACGCCGTCCGGCACAACCACGTCAACGGCTGGATCGAGACGACCGTCGAAACCGGCCCGCAGTGGTCGGTGCTGCGGGTGTCGTCGTCAGGTCAGCTCATCGCCCCGGACCGCGTCGAGGAGCTGTTCGAGCCGTTCCGCCGCGGCGTCAAGGACCGGACCAGCCAGTCCGGCACCGGCCTCGGACTCTCGATCGTGCGCGCCGCCGTGGCCGCGCACGGCGGGTTTGTGCAGGCAGTGGCCGTGCCGGCGGGTGGCCTGTCGGTGACCGTGCACCTGCCCAGCGCACCTCGGTGAGGCCAGGTGCAAGATCTTCGACGTGGCCCCGGTCACACTGTGCGTCGATCTTGGGGTGTTTAGGCCTTCCGTGCGAGGTCTGACCTGCGCAGATGTAGTGGCGGACCCCCGATTTGGATGTTGGGAGGCCACCGTGTAAATTTCTCTCTGCCAGCGCGGAACGGGCCGGGAAACACCGGAACGGAGCGCGGCGAAAGACTTCTAAGCCTGACACAGCCCCGGAAGTGACTCTCCTCGGAGATGAGCTGCGGTGAGCGCGTGTTCTTTGAGAACTCAACAGCGTGCCGATAACACAGCCAGTAATATGAATACTCCTCGTCAGGAGTATTCCTTTGAGTAGCTA
>NZ_JBEZBX010000016.1:0-194618 GCF_040647275.1 Lentzea sp. NPDC042327 | reverse complement strand
GGCGCGGGCGCGGGCGCAACCAAACCACCCCGCAGTTTTGGGGGGGGTTAACCCCCCCCCGCCACTTCCTAGAGCTGGGTCCAGTCGAGCACCGGCGCCGCGAAGTCGCGGATGGACGCCAGCAGCCCCAGGCGGGCCGCCTTCACGTCCGCGTCCTCGGCCATCACGAGCACCTCGTCGAAGAACGTGTTGATCGGCCCGGTCAGCTCCCCGGCCGCCGCCACGAACGCCGCGAGACCGGCAACGTCCTTGGTCACACCGTCGAACGCCTTGTGCAGCGCCACTTCCGCCGGCTCGGCCAGCACCGCGGCGTCGTAGGACGGCGCCACGTCCGCGGGCACGATCCGGCGCACCCGCTGCAACGCGGCCGCGAGTGCGTCGAAGGACTCGTCGCCCGCCAGCGACTCCAGCTGCGCGAGCGTCTCGTCGGCGAGGACCGGCGAGTCGGCCAGCGGCAGCACCGCCTGCACGAACCGGTGCTCGTGGCCCGCGTCGAGCAGCGCCTGCTCGTAGCGGCGGACGGCGAACTCCCGTGCCGTCTCCAGCGCCTCGGCCGGCACCTCGAGCCCCTCCGCGGCGAGCGACAGCGCCTTCGTCAGCGTGATCGCGCGCAGGTCGGGGAACGCGCGCAGCACGCTCACCGCGCCCAGCGCCGCCCGCCGGAGCCCGAACGGGTCGGACGAGCCGGTCGGCTGCGCCCCGATGCCGAAGAGGCCCGCGAGCAGGTCGAACCGGTCAGCGAGCGACAGCAGCGCACCCGGCACCGACGACGGCAGCGCGTCACCGGCCGACCGCGGCAGCTCCATCTCCCACAACGCCTGCGCGACCTCGGGGGTCTCCCCCGCCCGCACCGCGTACTCCTTCGCCATCACACCGGCGAGCGACGACAGCTCGATCACCATCTGCGAGCCGAGGTCGAACTTCGCGAGCTGCCCCGCGCGCTCCAGCGTCTCGCGGTCGACCTCGACCACACCGGCGAACCGGCCGGCCAGTGCGGCGATGCGGCCGGCGCGGTCGGCCATCGAGCCGAGCTTGTCCGCGAACGTGAGCTTCGCCAGCCCCGCCTTCATCTCCTCCAGCGGCGTCTTGAGGTCGGCGCGCCAGAAGAACGCCGCGTCCTCGTACCGGGCGCGCAGCACGGCCTCGTTGCCCGCGCGGACCAGGTCGGCGTCCACCGACCCGTTCGCCACGGCCACGAAGTGCGGCAGCAGCGCGCCGTCGGCGGTGCGGACCGGCAGGTACCGCTGGTGCTTGCGCATGACCGTGGTGAGGATCTGGCCGGGCAGCTCCAGGTACCGCTCCTCGAACGAGCCGAGGATCGGCGTCGGCCACTCGACCAGGTTCGTCACCTCGTCCAGCAGGCCGTCGACCTCCGCGACCCCGCCGGCGGACGCGGCGAGCTCCTGCGCGGCGGCCACGATGGCCTCGGCGCGGGCCTGCGCGTCGACCTGGATGCCGTGCGAGGACAGGAACTCCGGGTAACCGTCCGCGGCGGACACCTCGACCACCGGCGCGTCGGCCGTGCGGTGCACGCGGGTGACCGTGCCGGAGGCCAGCGCCGACACCGCGACCGGCACCGGCGTGGTGCCGAGCAGCGCGAGCAGCCAGCGGATCGGGCGGGTGAACGACAGCTTCGGGTCGTTCCACTTCATGTTCTTCTCGGCGCGCAGGTCGGAGATGACCTCACCGAGCAGCCCGCTGAGCACCTCGACGGCACCGCGGCCGGCATCGGTCCTGGTGAGCGCCACGAACTCGACGCCGTTCTCCTCGACCCGGCCCAGCGCGGCGACGTCGACGCCCTGGCCGCGGGCGAAGCCCTGCACGGCCTTCGTCGGGTTGCCGTCGGCGTCGAACGCGGCGGAGACCCGCGGGCCGCGCACCGTGCGCTCGGCGTCCGGCTCCCGCGGCGACACCTCGGGCACCAGCACGACGATCCGGCGCGGCGTGCCGTGCACGGTCACCTCGCCGTGCGTCAGGCGGGTCGCACCGAGCTTCGCCGTCACACCGGCGCGCACCGCGTCCACGGTCCGCAGCACCTCGGCCGGCGGCAGCTCCTCCGTGCCGATCTCGAACAGCAGCGTCGCCGGCTCGGTCACGTCGGCGAACGACGTCGGCGCGGCGGCGGGGGCCAGGGTCTCGGCGAGGCCCAGCGGGTGGCCGAGCTCCTCGCGCCGCTCCGCCCACAGCGCGGCGACCTCGCGGGCCAGCCCGCGCATCCGGCCGAACGCACGCGCGCGCTCGGTCGTGGAGATCGAACCGCGCGCGTCGAGCACGTTGAAGATGTGCGAGCACTTCAGCACGAAGCTGTGCGCCGGCACGGGCAGGCGGGCGTCGAGCATCCGGCGCGCCTCGGCCGCGAACTCCTCGAAGAGGCGCTTGTTCGCCTCCACGTCCGCGTCGTCGAGGTAGTACCGCGACATCTCGTACTCGGACTGGCCGAACGCCTCGCCGTAGGAGATGCCGGGCGCGTAGGCGATCTTCTTGAAGTGGTCGACGCCCTGCAGCGCCATCATGATCCGCTCGATGCCGTAGGTGATCTCCACCGACACCGGGTCCAGCGTCATGCCGCCGGCCTGCTGGAAGTAGGTGAACTGGGTGATCTCCAGGCCGTCGAGCCAGACCTCCCAGCCCAGGCCCCACGCGCCCAGTGCGGGCGAGGCCCAGTTGTCCTCGACGAACCGCACGTCGTGGGCCCGCACGTCGATGCCCAGCGCCTCCAGCGAGCCCAGGTAGAGCTCCTGCGGGTTGCCGGGGTCGGGCTTGAGGATCACCTGGAACTGGGTGTGGGTCTGCAGCCGGTTCGGGTTCTCGCCGTAACGGGCGTCGTCGGGCCGCACGGACGGCTCCACGTACGCGACGCGCCACGGCTCGGGACCGAGCACCCGGAGCACGGTCGCCGGGTTCAGCGTCCCGGCTCCGACCTCGGTGTTGAAGGGCTGCACGACGAGGCAGCCCCGTTCGGTCCAGTACTTGGTCAGCGCGAGCAGCGCGTCCTGCATCGTCAACACGGCGGCCAGTCTACGAAGCGGACAAAACCCCTGGTCACGGGGCCTGGATCGGGTGGTCTTCCCCACTGTGTCACGCTACGCACAACCAAGTGGGGAGTCACCACGTCTACTTGGGGTACCCGCACGTGCCGAGAGGAGTGGGTGTGGACAACCGGCCGCCGCGGCCAGGAGAGCCGAACGGGTCTCCTCGGCGACCCAGCGCCACCCCGCGTCCGCCGTCGGGGCAGCCCCGCCGTCCTCAGGACCCGCCGCGCGGCTCGGAGCCGCCCCGCAGGGACCCGCGCCGGTCGGACCAGCCGAAGCGCCAGGAACCGCCGCGCCGGGAGCCGCCCAGGCGCGTGGAACCGCCCCGTCGCGGCACGTCGGACAGCCGCGGCGAGCCAGCGGGCCGCGCGGAGCCGCGCCGTGTGCCCGCCCGCGCCTCGTCGTCCGGCCCGCGCCCACGTCCGGTGGCCGACCGCCCCACCGTCCGCACGACCCCGGCGAAGACCGCCGCGCCCGCCGCCAAGCCGCCGCAGCGCCCTGCCCAGCGCCCGCGTCCCGCCGCCGCCCGCCGCCCGAGCGCGGCCCAGCGCGGTGCGTCGACCGGCGCCAGGATCTTCATCAGCATGCTGTCGGCGACGGTCCTGCTGGTCACCGGCATCGCGTGGCAGAACCTCACCTCGTTGACCGACGGCCTCACCAAGCAGGACCTGAACCTCGCCGACGCCGGGGAGAAGCCCGCCGACGGCGCGATCGACATCCTGCTCGTCGGCATGGACAGCCGCACCGACTCCAAGGGCAACCCGCTGCCGCAGAACGTCCTGAACGAGCTGCAGGCGGGCGGCAGCGACGACGGCGGGTTCAACACCGACACGCTGATCCTGCTGCACATCCCGAACGACAGCGGCAAGGCCTTCGCGGTGTCGTTCCCGCGCGACTCCTACGTGAAGATCGCGGGCGGCTTCGGCCGCCACAAGATCAACTCCGCCTACGGCTACGCCAAGAACCAGGCCGCCGAGAAGCTCAAGGGCAGCGGCAAGAGCGGCCCCGAGGTCGAGATGGAGTCGCGCAAGGCCGGCGCGAACAACCTCATCGAGACCATCCAGAACCTGACCGACGTGAAGATCGACCACTACGCCGAGGTCAACCTGGTCGGCTTCTACGAGATCACCAAGGCCATCGGCGGCATCGACGTGTGCCTGAACTCGAACGTCCGCGACAGCTTCTCCGGCGCGAACTTCAAGGCAGGCCCGCAGACCATCGAGGGCAAGAACGCGCTGGCGTTCGTCCGCCAGCGCCACGGCCTGCCCATGGGCGACCTCGACCGCGTCGTCCGCCAGCAGGTGTTCATGGCCGGTCTGGCGAAGAAGATGCTCTCCGCGGGCGTGCTGGCCGACAGCACCAAGCGCAACGACATGATCAAGGCCGTGTCCGGCGCGATCGTGCTCGACGACGGCTGGGACATCACGAGGTTCGCGTTGCAGATGAAGGACATGACCGGCGGGAACATGACGTTCCAGACCATCCCGACCGGCAACCCCGACCTGCAGACCCCCGAGGACGGCAGCGCGGTCGAGGTGAAGGAGAACGAGGTCCGCAAGTTCGTGAAGAACCTCGGCAAGACCCCGGACGCCGCCGACGTCCCCGACCCGACCTTCGACAACGCCACCGTCACGGTCGACGTCCGCAACGCCTCCGGCCAGCCCGGCCTCGCGGCCACGGTCCTGCAGTCCCTCGTCACGAAGGGCTTCGTCGGCGGCCAGACCGGCAACGCCGCCGCGCTGGCCACGTCCGTCGTCCGCTACCCCCAGGGCGGCGAGGCGGCCGGCAAGGCCGTCCAGCAGGTCTTGGGCGGCATCGACACCGAGGAGGACGGCGACCTCCCCGCCGGCCGCGTCCGCGTGTTCCTCGGCGCGGACTACTCCGGTCCCGGCTCGCAGGGCTTCACCGGCACCCCGCTGCTCGCACTGGACGGCGCCCGCCAGCAGCCCGCCCCGCCCCCTGCCCCCATCTCCGCGGACGGCGTGCGCTGCGTGAACTGATACTCAGAGTAGAGTTCTTTACCCCGTTCGGGGGATGTTGGCCGTAAGTTGCGTAAGCGGCGAAGCATCGGCGCCTTCCATCAGCGTGAGACCCGCTCATGGGGTGGAGGAAACCGGTGACGACTGCGACAGGACCGATCGACACAGCCGCGTACCAACGCGTGCTCGGTGACGAGATCCGCAGCCTTCGCAAGCAGCGCGGCTGGACCAGGAAAGAACTGAACAAGCGCTTGCAGACGGAGATCTCCCTGCAGACCCTGGCGACGTACGAGCTGGGCACCCGCCAGTGCTCGGTCGTGCGCCTGGTCGAGATCTGCCACGCACTCGACGTGCCCGCGCACGAGGTGCTGGCCCGCGTGCACGAACGCTTCTTCGGCGACACGCCGGCAGGTCACCTGACCCTGAACCTGTCCCTGGTCGCCGCCACGGACAACCCCCGCCTCGCGCCACTGCGCCGGTGGGCGGCCGGGCGCCTGCACGTGCTGCCTCCCGGGGCGTCACCGGAGGTGCACCTCGACCTGGCGGCGGTGGAGAACATGGCGCAGCTCTGCCAACTGCCGGCGGTGGAGCTGATCCGCACGCTGCGGTCGATGTCCCGTTAGAACGGTCGCGGGGAACGCGGGCGGAGCCGCGGGAACAGCACCCACCGTTGTACCGAACCCCGTTCACACCACCGAAACCACCGCCCACGAAGGGTTACCCGCCCACGCCGGTAGCATCGCCGGGGTGAACGATTCCCCCGCCCGCCTCCCCCTGCGCACCGCAGCCGCCGTGAAGCTGGGCAACCTGAGCTCCACGCTGTCCCAGAAGATGGGTCTCGGCGCAGGTGGCATGATCGGCGGCCGAGTCGCCCTCAAGCTCGACCCCCAGGCGTTGAACCGCCTGACCGCCGGCCGCAGGGTCGCCGTGGTCACCGGCACGAACGGCAAGACGACCAGCACGATGATGCTGGCCAGGGCCGTCACGGCGCTGGGTGAGGTCGCCACCAACCACAGCGGCGCGAACATGCCAGACGGGCACGTGACGGCGCTGTCGAAGCAGCCGGACGCCCCGTACGCCGTGCTGGAGTGCGACGAGGGGTACTTCCCCGCCGTCGCCGGTGCCAGCAACCCGGCGGTCGCGGTGATCCTGAACCTCAGCCGCGACCAGCTCGACCGGGTCGGTGAGGTGCGCACGATCGAGCGCAGCATCCGCGACACGATCGCCGGGCTGCAGAACTGCGTGATCGTCGCCAACTGCGACGACGTGATGGTGACCAGTGCGGCGAGGGACGCGAAGAACGTCGTCTGGGTCGCCACCGGCACGAGCTGGCACCACGACAGCGCGAGCTGCCCGCGGTGCGGTGACCCGATCCGCTGGCAGGGCGAGCACTGGCACTGCACGAACTGCGACCTGGCGCGGCCGCACCCGACGTGGATCACCGCCGACGAGGCCATGATCACGCCGGAGCACCGGAAGCTGGAGCTGCGGCTGACGCTGCCGGGCAAGTTCAACCAGGCGAACGCCGTCATGGCCACGGCGGCCGCGCACACGCTCGGTGTGCCGGTCGACGAGGCGGTGCGCCGTTTGCGTGGCGTGAGCAACGTCAGCGGCCGGTACCGCACGATCCAGCGCAACGGCCGCAGTGCGCGGCTGCTGCTGAGCAAGAACCCGGCGGGCTGGAGCGAGACGCTCACCGTGGTCAGGGAGGCGCACCACCCGGCCGTCCTGGTCATCAACGCCCAGGAGGCCGACGGCCGCGACCTGAGCTGGCTGTGGGACGTCCCGTTCGAGAAGCTGCGCGGCCGCCAGGTGATCGCGTCCGGTGAGCGCGCCAGCGACCTGGCCGTGCGCCTGACGTACGCCGAGGTCGAGCACACGATCGTCAAAGACCCGCTGAGGGCCCTCGACCAGCTGCCCGCCGGCGCGGTCGAGGTCATCGCCAACTACACCGCGTTCCGCGACTTGAATGCCAGGGCTGCCGCTGATGAGTGAGTCGACCGTCCAGATCGCCCTCGTGCTGCCGGACCTCCTCGGCACCTACGGGGACTTCGGCAACGCCGTCGTGCTGGAGAAGCGCATGGCGTGGCGCGGGATCAAGGCCGAGGTCGTGCCGATCAACTACGGCCAGCCGGTGCCGGACTCGTGCGACATCTACGTCGTCGGCGGTGGCGAGGACACCGCGCAGACGCTCGCGGTGAAGCACCTGCGCGAGCACCCCGGTCTGCAGCGCGCCGTCACGAAGGGCGCCGTGGTGCTCGGGGTGTGCGCGGGCATCCAGATCTTCGGCGAGAGCTTCACCCGCGCCGACAACGTGACGCACCCCGGCATGGGCCTGATCGACTCGACCTCGCACGCCGGGGGCAGCCGTGCCATCGGCGAGGTGCTGGCCGAGCCGGCGGACGGCCTGTTCTCCGGTGTGCTGACCGGGTTCGAGAACCACCAGGGCCGCACGGTGCTGGGCCCGTCCGCGCGTCCGCTGGCGCACGTGAAGGTCGGCACCGGCAACGACGGCAGCGTCGAGGGCGCGGTGCAGGGCCGGATCGTCTGCACCTACCTGCACGGCCCGGTGCTGCCGCGCAACCCGCAGCTCGCCGACATGCTGATCGAGTGGGCCACCGGCACGAAGGTGGCGCCGCTGGACCTGCCCGCCGTCACGCAGATGCGCGCGGAACGGGTCAAGGCAGCTTCGTGAGCCGGTCGGCGACGCCCGGCCAGACCACGGCCATCACGTAGTCGGTCGCGAGCGCGGGTCCCACACCGGGCCTGCGCTCGCACCACACGGCGAGCCGTTCGCACGCGCCGACGACGATCTCCGCGAACGCCTCCGCCTCCAGCGGGTCGATCTCCGGCGCGAACGACACCAGCACGGACCCGATCATGTCCGTCTGCTGCTGCCGGATGCCCTCGACCTCCTCCTGCGCCGACGGCACCGCGATCGCCGCCTCCTGCCGCAGCAGGGCCCAGGACCGCTGGTGGTCGACGATGAACTCGAAGAACGCGAGCAGCCCCAGCCGCAGGAACTGCTCGGGGTCCTGCGCGCCCGCGATGGCCGCGGCCGTCTTCTCCCGCAGCTCGGCGCGCGCCCGGTGGATGCAGCCGATCAGCAGGCCCTCCTTGGACCCGAAGTACTCGTAGATCATCGGCTTGGAGACGCCGCAGCGTTCGGCGATCTCGTCCATGGAGGTGGCGAGGTAGCCCTGCTCCGCGAAGACCTCCTCGGCGACGGTGAGCATCTGGGCCATGCGCTGCGCCCTGGGCATGCGGCGCCGTGGCGCTGGAGCGGTCACGAATGGAGTCTACCGCTCGTAACTTACTTCGAGTAACCTACTGCGAAGTAGCCAAGCGAGTGGGAGGGTGTCCCCATGCACCGAGAGACGAAAGTGCTCGTCATCGGCACCGGCTTCTCCGGCCTCGGGATGGCCGTCGAGCTGAAGCGCCGCGGTGAGCACGACTTCGTGGTCCTCGAAAAGGCGAGCGACCTCGGTGGCACGTGGCGGGACAACTCCTACCCCGGTTGCGCGTGCGACGTGCCGTCGCACATGTACTCGTTCTCGTTCGAGCTGAACCCGGGGTGGTCGCGGATGTTCGCCCAGCAGGGCGAGATCTGGGAGTACCTGCGCAAGGTCGCCGACAAGCACCGGCTGCGACCGCACATCCGCTTCAACACCAAGGTCTCCGGCGCGCGGTGGGACGACGAGGCCAAGCGCTGGCACGTCACCACCGAGCAGGGCGACACCTACACCGCCACGGCGCTGGTCGCGGGCGTCGGCGCGCTGCACATCCCGAACGTCCCCGAGCTGCCGGGCATCGAGAACTTCACCGGCAAGACGTTCCACAGCGCGCAGTGGGACCACGACTACGACCTGACCGGCAAGCGGGTCGCCGTCGTCGGCACGGGCGCGTCGGCGATCCAGTTCGTGCCGAAGATCGCCGGGCAGGTCGGGTCGCTCAAGGTCTTCCAGCGCACCCCGCCGTGGATCATGCCCAAGGCCGACCGCGAGATCACCGGCTGGGAGCGGAAGCTGTTCCGCGCCCTGCCGTTCACGCAGCGGCTCTACCGCGACTTCGTCTACTGGACCCGCGAGTCGTCGGCGCTGGGCTTCGCGGTCAACCCGAAGATCATGCAGTTCGCGCAGGGCATCGCGGTGCGGCACCTGAAGAAGCAGGTGCCGGACCCGCAGCTGCGCAAGGCGCTGAAGCCCGACTACACCATGGGCTGCAAGCGCGTGCTGATCTCCAACGACTACTACCCCGCGCTGTCGCGGTCCAACGTGGACCTGGTGACGGACAAGATCTCCGAGGTGCGCGAGAGGTCCGTCGTGGACAGCGCGGGCGTCGAGCACGAGGTCGACGCCATCATCTACGGCACCGGGTTCCACGTCGTCGACTCGTTCGACTACCTGGACATCCAGGGCAAGGGCGGGGTCGACCTCGCCAAGAAGTGGCGCGAGCAGGGCATCGAGACCTACTACGGCATCACGGTGTCCGGCTTCCCCAACCTGTTCTTCCTGCTGGGCCCCAACACCGGACTCGGGCACAACTCGGTCGTGTTCATGATCGAGTCGCAGATCCGGTACATCTCGCAGTGCCTCCGGCTCCTCGACCGGCACCGCGCGGCGGAGCTGGACGTGCGGCGGGAGGCCCAGCAGGAGTTCAACCGCGAGATCCAGGGCAAGCTGACCAAGGGCGTGTGGACCCAGGGCGGCTGCAAGAGCTGGTACCTCGACGCGCAGGGCGTCAACCGCACCGTGTGGCCGGGCTTCACCTGGCGGTACTGGATGCGGACGAAGCGCGTGCGCGCCGAGGACTACGTGCTCACCGCCGCCGCGCGGACGCCGGCGCCGTGAGTCACGGCTTGACGATGACCTTGAGGGCGGTCCGCTCGTCCATCGCCTGGTAGCCCTGGGCGACGTCGGCGAGCGCGACCGTCCGGTCGAACACGGGACCGGGGTCGATCCGCCCGGCGAGCACGTCGGCGAGCAGCTCGGGCAGGTAGGCGCGCGCGGGTGCGACGCCGCCGCCGATGGCGATGTTGCGGCCGAACAGCTTGCCCAGCGGCAGCCCCGGCATCTCGTGCGGCACGCCGACGTACCCGATGCGGCCGCCGTCGCGCACGATGCCCATGGCGGTCTGCCACGACTGCTCCGTGCCCACGCACTCCAGCACCGCGGCCGCCCCGAGCCCGCCGGTCATCTCCTTGATCCGCTCGACGGCGGCGTCACCGCGTTCGGCCACCTGGTCGGTCGCGCCGAACAGGGTCGCGATCTTGGCGCGGTCCTCGTGGCGGCCCAGCGCGATGATCCGCTCGGCGCCGAGGCGCTTGGCCGCGAGCACACCGCACAGGCCCACGGCGCCGTCACCGACGACCGCGACGGTGCTGCCGGGTTGCACGCCCGCGCCCAGTGCCGCGTGGTGCCCGGTGCCCATGACGTCGCTCAGGCTCAGGAACGCGGGCAGCAGCTCCGCCGGCGCGTCGGCCGGGACGCGCACCAGCGTGCCGTCGGCCTGCGGCACCCGCACGGCCTCGCCCTGGCCGCCGTCGCTGCCCTTGCCGCCCCAGAACCCGCCGTTGAGGCACGACGTCTGCAACCCGGCCTGGCAGTAGGCGCAGGTGCCGTCGCTCCACACGAACGGCGCGATGACCCGGTCGCCGGCCTGGACGCTGCGCACGTCCGCGCCGATCTCCTCGACGACGCCGAGGAACTCGTGGCCGATCCGCTGCCCGCTCTCGCGCTTGGCGACACCCCGGTACGCCCACAGGTCGCTGCCGCAGATGCAGGCGAGCTCGACCCGGACGACGACGTCACCCGGCTCCTGGACGCGCGCGTCGGGCACCTCCTCGACGCGGATGTCACGGGTGCCGTAGATCGTCGTAGCCCGCACCTGGGTTCCTCCTCTGCCTCGTGGTCCAACCGGTCCATCGTGCTCCGGGCAGGCCGGTCGCGCCCACTCGGGAGGCTGTGGAGTTGACCACCCGCGCCTACCATCGGGGACGTGCTGAACACTGCGGAAGGCCTCGTGCGGGCACGTGCGATCCGTTACGCGACGGCGGCCCGGTTCGCCGCGCCAGAGCCGCTCACCTGGGACGGCGTGGTGGACGACACCCGCCGCGGGCCAGCCTGCCCGCAGTCGCCGTCGGCGCTGGCCGCGGTGGTCGGCAACTCGGTCGAGGGGCTGTCGTTCGACGAGCACTGCCAGGTGCTGAGCGTGACGGCACCGGCCGACGCCGACGGCCTGCCGGTGATGGTGTGGTTCCACGGCGGCGCGTACGTGACCGGCAGCGGCGAGTCGGCGAAGTACGACGCAGGGCTCTTGGCCGCGCAGGGCGTCGTGGTCGTGAGCGTCAGCTACCGGCTCGGGATCTTCGGTTACCTGCGGGACGACCTGGGGCTGCTGGACCAGCTGGCGGCGTTGCGGTGGGTGCGCGACACCATCGCGGAGTTCGGTGGCGACCCGGCGAACGTGACCGCGTTCGGCCAGTCCGCGGGCGCTGACTCCGTGTACGCGCTGCTGCTCACCGACACCGAGGGCCTGTTCCAGCGCGCGATCCTGCAGAGCGCGCCGCTGGGCACCCGCAGCCCCGACCGCCCGGCCATGACGGCGGCGCTGCGCGAACACGTCTCCGCCTCCGTCGACGCCGGCACCCCCGTGGCGGACGTGCTGGCCGCCCAGCAGCGCGTCACCGCCGAGCTGGGGCCGAGGTTCACGCCGTCGGGCAGCATGCCGTTCGGTCCGGAGCTACCGGGCGAGCCCGACCTGACCGCGGTGGCGCCGCGGGTGGAGCTGCTCGTCGGACACACGCGGGACGACGGCAGCCCGTACGTCGCGAACCACCCGGAGGCCTGGGCCGTCGCCACCGAGCTCGTCTTCGCGGGCCCCGCGCGCCGGCTGGCCGCCGACTGGGCCAAGGCCGGTGGCCAGGCCGCCACCTACGACTTCCGCTGGCGGCCGGAGGGCGCTCCGCTGGGGGCCTGCCACTGCATGGAGCTGCCGTTCCTGTTCGACCCGGACGCCTGGAGGGGCGCGGGCATGCTGGCCGGGCAGGAGCCGGACCCGGCGCTGGCCGCGGTCGTGCGGCGGACGTGGACCGACTTCGCCCGGAAGGGGATCGACGCGCTGCCCTCGCGCGAGCTCGAGCTCGGCGCATGACCGAACGCGAGCGCCTGCGCGCCACCTTCGGCACGGACGCGGCCCGCTACCACCGGGCCCGTCCGACCTACCCCGCCGAGCTCTTCGCCGCGCTGCACGGCGACCGCGTCCTGGAGATCGGCCCTGGCACCGGCCAGGCCACGCTGCCGCTGACCGCGCTCGGTTCCGTGACCGCCGTGGAGCTGAGCCCGGACCTCGCCGCGATCGCCCGCACCCACGCGCCGCGCGCGCACGTCGTGGTGGCGGACTTCGACGAGTGGGAGCCGGACGGGGAGTTCGACCTCGTGGTGTCCGCGACGGCGTTCCACTGGCTGGACCCGGACACCCGCATGGCCCGGTGCGCACGCGCGTTGCGGAACGGCGGAACGCTCGCCGTGATCTCCACGCACCACGTCGCGGGCGGCACCGAGCAGTTCTTCGCCGACGTGCAGGAGCTCTACGAGCGCTGGGACCCGGGCACGCCGCAGGGCTTCCGGCAGCCGGCGGCCGGCACCGTGCCGTTCGAGCTCGACGACAGCCCGTTCTTCGAGCCGCCGGAGTTCCGCAGGTACGAGTGGGAGCGCGACTACACCGCGGAAACCTACGTCGACCTGCTGCTCACGTACTCGAACCACATCACGCTGCCCACCCGCGACGAGCTGGTCGCCGGCATCGGCAGGCTCATCGACACCCGCTACGGCGGCCGGATCACCAAGCGGTACCTGACCCAGCTGGCCACGGCCGTGAAGGCACCGGCGGACTGACCGTCTGATGTGGACTGTCCAGCTCCCTGGCACGATCTTCAGGTTCTCGACAGGTGCCGGAACGGAGTTCCCGGTCCTCTTCCCGGTACCGGCCGCACAGGAGTCGACCGACCACAACACGATCCAACAACCGGGTGCTGCTGCCCCTGCGAGTAGGGCGAGACGCCTAGGATGTCCCGCCAAAGGGGCGGGGAGAACACGCACGAGCCGTGCCCTTGCACTAGGAGGTGGCATGGCCGTGCCGACAGCGGCGCTCAACGAGGGAAGGGCCCCACAGCGGGGCCGGCCTCGCGACGCCAGCAGGGACGACGCATTACGTCAGGCAGCGCTCGAAGTGATGGCCGAGGTCGGATACCGGGCCCTCACCATGGACGCGGTGGCAGCGCGCGCGAGAGCGGGCAAGGCCACGATCTACCGGCGCTGGGAGTCGAAGCTCGATCTGGTGATCGACACGTGCACGCAGCTCGCCACGCAGAACCTCGGCGCACCGGACACCGGCTCGCTCGCCGGTGACCTGCGCGAGTTCCTGTCGTCGTTCGCCGCGTTCCTGTCCGGTCCGATCGGCAAGGCCGCTCAGGCGCTGGTGGGCGAGCTGCCGCACGAGCCGGAGCTGGCGGCGGCGTTCCGGGAGACGTTCCTGATCTCGCAGCGCGACGTGCTGCGCGGAATCCTCGACCGGGCCGCCGACCGGGGTGAGCTGAGGGCCGACGCCCCGCGCGGCATGGCCGTGGAGATCGCGGGCGCGGCGTTGATCTACCGGCTGATGCTCACCGGTGACCCGCTCGACGAGCCGTTCGTGGAGAAGGTCGTCGAGCAGGTCCTACTACCGTTGGTGCACGCCTAGCGCCCCCCGGCTTTGCCGGCATCTGCAAGTACCACCGACTCAACATCACCAAGCACTTTTCTACTGCCAACAGCTCCGCCGACCGTCCGCGGATCTGGAATCCGGTTCGACGGGCGGCGACCATGTTGGTGGTACTTGCAGACGCCTGATCAGCAACGAGGGGGCGGACGAGACTTCTGGCCAGGTGCTCAGCGGAAGAGCTTGCGCACGAGCGCGAAGCCGACCACGGCACCGACCGCGATCAAGGTGTACTTGACCTTGGGCTGGCTCAGCGTGGCCAGCACGGACGAGCGGCCCTGTTCGACGAGCTTCTGCGGGTTCGCGCGCTCGCTGAGCTCGTCCAGGGTGTTGGCCAGCGCGGCACGAGCCTGTTCGATCTCGCGCTGGATGGTGTCGGGATCGCGTGCCACATGTCCTCCTAGCAGCGGTTCTGGCAGTCACCGTAGTGGACGGCCGTGGGCGGGGCCGCACACGACCCACGTGCGCCCCGGGAGAGCGTGTACATGGCCGCGCTATAGGCTTCCACCCGAGGGGTCGTAGCCCAATTGGCAGAGGCACTGGGTTTAGGTCCCAGCCAGTGGGGGTTCGAGTCCCCCCGACCTCACGATCGTCCTGGGCGTGGTGCGCTCACGGGGCACGTTCGCCCAGGTCAGATCGCATGTTCCTGCGTTCGACCCAGTCCGCGATCTGGGTGCGGCTGGTCAGGTCGAGCTTGCGCCGGACCCGTTGCAGGTGCGTCTCCACCATCCGCTGCGAGATGTGCAGCTCCGTGCCGATGCCACCGTTCGTCCGCCCCGCGGCCACCAGCGCGACGACCTGCCGCTCGCGTGCGCTGAGCTCCTGCTGCTCGATCCGGCCCTCCAGCGCGTAGGCGACCGCTTGCTCACGCGTCATCTGCCGGCCGTCGGCGAGACACGAGTTCCCCACGGCGACCCGTGCGGCCCGCACGACCTCGACGACCTCCCGCTGCCACACGAGGTCGTCGGTGGGCCCGCCTTCCCTCAGGCACGAGGCCGCGCCGATCAGCCTGAGCGCGCGCCTCGGGTCACGGCGCCGGTACGCGATCACGGCCAGCCCCTCCAGCACGTCCGCCACCCAGAAACCCGTGCAGGACGCACGAAGCGACTGCTCGAACCAGTCCGTGGCCTCGTCTGTCTCGCCGCGCTGCAACGCGCGCACGCCGACCGTGTGCAGGAAGACCGCTAGTCGGCGTGGTGGAGCGAACCGCCGGTAGACCGGCAGCACGTCGGCGAGCAGGGCGTCCGCGAACTCCTCGTCGCCCGCCCGCAGCGCCGACCAGGCCAGGTTGTGCTCGATGATCGCGAGGTCCAGCGGCCCGGCGACCGGCACCAGCAACGCCAGCGCCTCCTCGTAGTGCTTGCGCGCCTCGCTGGTCCGGCCCGCGCGCACCAGCTCGCCCGCGACCGCGTTCAGGGCCTGGGCGAGCAGCACCGGTGCGCCGAGCTCGCGGGCCAGCGCGACGGCCTGCTCGGCCGTGGGCAGACCGGTGTCGTCGTCGGTGCCGGCCAGGTAGGCGAGGTGGCACAGGGCGAGGCAGCGCACGGCGGGTTCGCTGGGCACCGTGGAGCGCACCGCCGCGTGCAGCGACCGGCGCCCCTGCGACACCTGCCCCTGGTCGCGCCAGGCCGTGGCGAGCATCGTCGCGAGCCGCAGGTGGCTCCGGTCGCCGGTGCGGGCCGCCCAGTCGACGGCGCTCTGCAGCGCGGCGCACTCGGCGATCAGCGGTTCGACGACGGCCGGTGCGCTGAACACGGTCGCCGTGAACGCGGTCCAGCGGCCGGCGAACCAGTGCGCGACCCGCGCCAGCACGACGTCCCGCAGCTCGCCGAGCTCCTCCCTGCCGTACAAGCGGAGCGTCTCCAGCTGCTCGAACCGCCCCGCGCCCGTGAACGTGAGCAGCGACTTCGACACGAGCCCCGACAGCAGCGCCAGCACCCGGTCCGTGCGCAGCGCACACGCCGCGACCGCCACCTCCAGCCCGAACCCGCCGGGGAACACCGACAGGCAGCGGAACACGTGCTGCTCGTCGGCGCCGAGGTGGTCGTAGCTCCACTCGACGGCCGCGCGCAGGCTCTGGTGCCGCACGGCTGCGGTCCGGTTGCCGCGGTTGAGCAGCTCCAACCGGTCGTCCAGACGGGCCAGCAACTCGCTGACCGGCAGCACCGTCACCAGCCGCGCGGCCAGCTCGACCGCCAACGGCAGCCGGTCCAGCCGCACACACAGCCCGGCGAGCACCTCCCGCCCCGGCAACCGCACCCCGAGCTGACTGGCCTCCGCACGGTCGGCGAACAACGCGACCGCCCCCTCGACCGGCAACGGCGGCACCGGCACCAGCACCTCCCCCGGCACCCGCAACGGCTCCCGGCTCGTCGCCACCACCCGCACCCCGGGACAGCCGATCAGCAACGGCTCCAGCAACGCCGCGCACTCCCCGGCGACCCGCTCGCAGTTGTCCAGCACCAGCACCACCGTCCGCCCGGCCAACGCGTGCACCACCGTGCTCAGCACCGTCTCACCGGTGACCTCGCCGATGCCCAAACTCGTCGCACACGCCCGCGGCACGTGGTCGCCTCCCGCGACCGAGGCGAGCTCCACCCAGGCGACCTCGGGCAGGCGGGCGGTGAACTCCTTGGCGAGCCTGGTCTTGCCGACACCGGCCGGGCCGGTGAGGGTGAGGACGCGGGCGGTGCCGGTGGTGTGGAGGGCTGCCAGGCGGTTCAGGTCCTCGGTGCGGCCGATGAAGCTGTCGAGGGCTGGGTGGCGGTGGGCGGGCTCGTTCGTCGGGTGGTTCTTGGGTTGGTTCGCTGGGTGGTTCGGCGGCTGGTTGGTGCGTTGGTCGGCTTGGACGTTGGTGGCGCGGTGGATGGTGTGGCCAGTGCTCTGGTGGTTCGCGCGGTCGCTGCTCGGCTGGCCGTTGCTTCGCTGACTGTTGCTTGGCTGGCTGCTGCCTGGCTGGTTGCCGCCCGCCTGCCAGCCGTTGGTCGTTTGCCAGCCGTTGCCGGTCTGCCAGCCGCCGGTCGGCTGCCGGTTGGTGGCCCGCCGCCGGTACGCGCGCTGCCGGCACGCGTTCGAGCAGTACCGGGCCTGACTCCGCCGGGAGGTAGCGGTCGCGGTGCCACACGTCGCACACGTCCCCGCCTGGTCGGTCATCGCACGGAGCCTAACGACCCTGTTCAGCCCCGGAAAGGCCTTTCCACCAGATGTGGCCCAATGGACGTACCCGCACACCGTCCCGCTCCAGTCCACTGTGGACCGCTCGACCCGCCGAACCTCGCCCTCGGTCCGCCCACCGCACCCGGTCGCGTGAGCACTCTCACGCGACATTTCGGACACCACTGTGACCCTCGGAGGCCTCCCGCGTTTCCCCGTCCGCGGCAACGACTTCCCAGCTCACCCCCGGCAAACCCCGACCCCGGGGTGGGGTCACCCCCACCCCGGACCTCGGGTTTCCCCCAATGTCACCGGCCACCCGAATCCGTACCGTCGATCCCATGAACCTCGTCGACTGGGTCACCGACCTGATGCAATCGGCCGGCGCACCCGGAGCGGCACTGGCGATCGCGCTGGAGAACCTCTTCCCGCCCCTGCCCAGCGAGGTCTTCCTCCCCCTGGCCGGTTTCACCGCGGCCCAGGGCAAGATGTCCCTGCTCGACGCGATCCTCTGGACCACCGCGGGTTCGGTGGCCGGCGCCCTGCTCCTCTACTGGCTCGGCCACCTGCTGGGCCGCGACCGGGTCCGGCGCATCGCCGCCCGCATGCCGCTGGTGCGCGTGTCCGACGTGGACAAGACCGAGGCCTGGTTCCTCCGCAACGGCTACCGCGCGGTCTTCTTCGGCCGGATGATCCCGGTGTTCCGCAGCCTGATCTCCATCCCGGCCGGCGTGGAGCGGATGCGACTGGCACCGTTCCTCGGCTACACCGCGGCCGGCAGCCTCCTCTGGAACACCGCGCTGATCCTCGCGGGCTACCTCCTCGGCGACAACTGGCACCTCGTCGAGCAGTACGTCGGCCTGGCCTCCACGGGTGTGCTGGCGCTGGCCGGTGTCGCGCTGGCCGTCTTCGTCACCACCCGGCTCGTCACCACCCGGCGCGCCGCCTCCCGACTCGCCAACACCCGGCTCGCCAAGCCCAAGCGCCGGACCCACTCGGACTCCTGACCCGGTCCGGCACCCACGCGTTCCGACACGTTCCGTCCCGCCTCCCCGCGTTCCTCTTCCCCCACGGGGCGAGCGAGCGGCCGATTCCGGACACAAGTCACCTGATCGAGCGACACCACACGAAGTCACCCCTGCAAGACGGGCGAACCGCCGGATCAGGACACGCGCCACCCGATCGAGCGACAACGTGAGACCGCCGCAACGCCGCTACCAGCGACTTCACCCCGCCAAAGCACCCTCAACCCCCGAGCGCCCAACCCCCGAACCCTCAGCCCCCGGGCCCCCAGCCTCAAGACCGAGAAACCGCACCAACTCCCGCACCGCACTCCGCCCCGCCCGGTTCGCCCCGATGGTGCTGGCCGAAGGCCCGTACCCGACGAGGTGGATCCGCGGATCACGCACGACCCGCGTCCCGTCCACCTGCACCCCACCCCCGGCCGCACGCAGACGCAGCGGCGCCAGGTGGTCGAGGTCGTGCCGGAACCCGGTGGCCCACAGGATCACGTCGGCGGCGTACCGCTCGCCCGACTCCCATTCGACGCCGTCGGGGACGACGCGGGAGAACATCGGCCAGCGCTGGAGCACGCCGTCGGCCAGCGCGGCGAGGGTCCGGTCGTTCAGGGGGAGGCCGGTCACGCTCACCACGCTGCGCGGGATCAGGCCGGCGCGGACGCGTTCCTCCACCAGGGCGACGACCTGGCGGCCGTAGTCCTCGGTGAACGGGCCCTCGTGCCACACCGGTTCGTGGCGGGTGACCCAGCGGGTCGAGGCGGCGAGCGGGGCGATTTCCATCAGCAGTTGGGTGGCTGAGGCGCCGCCGCCGACCACGACCACGCGTTTGCCGGCGAAGGCGGTGGGGCCCTGGTAGTCGGCGGTGTGCAGGTGCAGGCCGCGGAACGTGGACTGGCCGGGGTAGTGCGGCCAGAACGGGCGGCGCCACGTGCCGGTCGCGTTGATCAGGCCGCGGGTGGTCCAGGTGCCCGCGGAGGTCTCGACCCGCAGCAGGGGCGAGTCGGAGGTGACCGCGGAGACGGTCACCGGGCGCAGCACCGGCAGGTCGAACAGGCGCTCGTAGCGCGCGAAGTACGACGGGATCGCCTCGCGGGCGGGGGCGTCCGGGGGTGGTTGTTCGAAGGGCATGCCGGGGAGCTCGTGGATGCCGTGCACGGTGCGCATGCGCAGGCTCGGCCACCGGTGCTGCCACGCGCCGCCGGGTGCGGGGTTCGCGTCCAGCACGACGTGGTCGACGTTCCGCCTGCGCAGGAAGTAGGAGGCCGAGAGGCCCGCCTGGCCCGCTCCGATCACCACGACATCCGTCACACCCACGTCAACCCGCGACCGCCACCGGGTGATTTCGGATGTGACCGAGCAGTCACCAGCACCGCGTGCAGGCTCGGACCGGCGGACGCCCGACGAGTTACCCGGCTCACGGAAGAAGTCGCGAAGTATCGGTGTTGATCGATGTATGAGCCGCCTCAGTGAGATCCCGCTGTCCGTCCTCGACCTCGCCCCGATCGGTTCGGGCTCGGACGCGACGGCCGCGCTGCGGAACTCCAGGGAGCTCGCCCAGCAGGCCGAACGCCTCGGCTACCACCGCTACTGGTTCGCCGAGCACCACAACATGCCCGGTATCGCGAGCTCGGCGCCCGCGGTGCTGATCGGGCACGTCGCGTCGGCGACCGAGCGGATCCGCGTCGGGTCGGGTGGCGTCATGCTGCCCAACCACGCGCCGCTCGTGGTCGCCGAGCAGTTCGGCATGCTGGAGGCGCTGCACCCCGGCCGCATCGACCTGGGCATCGGGCGCGCGCCCGGTACCGACCAGAAGACGGCGCGGGCGCTGCGGCGGACCGAGGCCGGGCTGTCCGCGGAGAACTTCCCGCAGGAGCTGACCGAGCTCATCGGCTACTTCGACGGCACCGCCGAGCTCAACGCCGTGCCCGCCGCGGGCAACAAGCCGCCGATCTGGCTGCTCGGCTCGTCCGGCTACAGCGCGCAGGCCGCGGGGCTGCTGGGGCTGCCGTTCGCGTTCGCCCACCACTTCAGCGCGCAGAACACGCTGCCGGCGCTCGCGTTGTACCGCAAGCACTTCCGGCCCTCGGAGGTCCTCAGCGAGCCGTACGCGATGGTGTGCGCCTCGGTGGTCGTGGCCGACACCGACGAGCGCGCCCGCTACCTCGCGGGTCCGGGTGCGCTGTCGTTCGTGAAGCTGCGCCAGGGCCGGCCGGCTCCGCTGGCCACGCCGGAGGAGGCCGCCGCCTACCCGTACACCGAGATCGACGAGCTCGTGATCGAGGACCGGATGGCCACCCAGGTCATCGGTTCGCCGCAGACGGTCGCCGCCGGGCTGGGCGAGCTGCTGGAGTCGACGGCGGCCGACGAGCTCATGGTGACGACCATCGTGCACGGGCAGCAGGACCGGTTGCGGTCGTTCGAACTGCTGAGCGAGCTTGCCGAACGGACGCCCGCGCTGGGCCGTTCAGCCGCACATACGTGAGTCGGTCACGCCTGAGCTTCACGTTTCGTACGACTGACGTTGGTCTGAACGGGTGATAATCGGCTCCGCTTGTAGCGCGAGGCACACCCTGCGCGATGATCGGTGTGAGCGCGCACGCCCCCCGACGCGCTCCCTAGCTTCACCCGACGGACGGCGTGGGGCCGGCGCTCTCTTGTGGCGCCGCCCACGCCGCCCATCACGAGTCGGCATCGTCCCGGCACCAGGTCCGCTTCAAGGGCCCCTTTCCTCCCCCGCTCGCCCCGCGGCACCGTCACAGTTGACGGGAGTCGTCCACACCCACCGCCGGGGTGGGAAAGGGGAGTTCGTGAAGTTCGCCAAATCGGCAGCGGGTCTCTGCCTGCTGCTGGCCGTGGCGGGATGTGCGGGCCCCAGTGTCGCCGTCACCACGGACGAGAGCCTGACCGTCGAGCAACGGGCCGAGACGTCCGACGCCGCCACCAACGCCGCCTTCGGCACCCAGCGGGTGTGGGGCTCCGGTCTCTCCGTCGTGGTGTCGGCCCCGAGATCGCTCTCACCGTCGGACACGGCCACCCCGCGCGCCGCGCGCACGGCCGTCTTCACGCTCACCGTCTACAACGGCTCGAAGAACGCCTACAAGCCCTCTCAGCTCGCCGTGAAGGCGACGGCGAACGGTGCCGCGGCTCCCGAGCTGGTCGACTCGGTGCAGGGCCTCAACGGCCTCGCCGCGGCCGTCGCCGAGCTGCCGCCCGGCAAGGACACCCAGGTGGTGCTCGCGTTCGCCGTGGCGGAGGGGCCGGTGCAGATGCAGCTGACCGTGCAGCCCGGCGGCCAGGGCCAGGACGCACCGACCGTGTTCGAGGGCCAGGCCTAGTCTCAAGGCCATGAGCACCCGTCTCGAACCAGGGGACACCGCACCCGCCTTCACGCTGCCCGACAGCGACGGCAAGCCGGTGTCGCTGTCCGACTACCTCGGCAGGTCAGTGGTCGTGTACTTCTACCCGGCCGCGAGCACCCCGGGCTGCACCAAGCAGGCCTGCGACTTCCGCGACAGCCTCGCCCAGCTGAACGACCTGGGCTACGCCGTCGTCGGCATCTCGCCGGACAAGCAGGAGAAGCTCGCGAAGTTCCGCGACGCGGAGGGCCTCACCTTCCCGCTGCTCGGTGACACCGAGAAGACCGTCCTCACCGAGTGGGGCGCGTTCGGCGAGAAGCAGAACTACGGGCGCACCGTGCAGGGCGTCATCCGCTCCACGTTCCTCGTCGGCCCGGACGGCAAGGTCGTGAAGGCGATGTACAACGTGCGCGCCACCGGTCACGTCGCGAAGCTGCTGCGCGAGCTCCCGGCCTGAAAAATCACCTGGAAATGTGACACCGCCGCCGCAGGACTTGCGGCGGCGGCCCCTTCTTCGGGTATGGTCGAGGTGAGGGCGTGCAACAACTGCCGCCCCTGTTCCGGTGAGGGTGATACACCGTGTGTCGCTTGACGGCACCTCGCGGCCCCGACATCCCGTCTGATTTCGTCTTGCGCGTCCACTTCCCCACGCGCGGCGGTTGACCAGGGCGTTCTGCCCTCAGTCCACCGTTCGCAAGCAAACACGCATGCCTGGCGCTGCGTGCATTTCGTGCTGGGAAAATTCAATGCTCAAGTGGGTGCTGCTCACCATCGCCGTGGCAGCGGAAGTTTTCGCGACCCTTTGTCTGAAGTACTCCGACGGTTTCACGAAACCGTGGCCCGTCGTCGGTCTCGGCGCCGGGTTCCTCACCGCTCTCTACCTGGAGTCGGTGGTGATCCGGATGGGGCTGCCGGTCGCCATCACGTACGCGATCTGGGCGGGCGCGGGCATCGCGCTGGTCACCCTCACCAGCCGCGTGCTGTTCTCCGACCCGCTGAACCTCGCCATGCTCGGCGGCATGGCGCTCATCGCGGCCGGCGTGTGCGTGGTGTCGGTCGCCTCGCACGCACACGCCGTCACGGCCTAACGCAGCTTGCGCAGGTGCGGGACCAGCAGCTTCAGCGCCCTGCCCCGGTGGGACTGGGCGTCCTTCTCCTCGGCGCTCAGCTCCGCCGAGGTGACCATGTAGCCCTCGGGCAGGAAGATCGGGTCGTAGCCGAAGCCGTTCGTCCCGCACCGCTCGCGCAGCAGGGAACCCCGCCACTCGCCGCGGACCACGACCTCCTCGCCGCCGGGCACGACCAGCGCGACCACCGACACGAACGCCGCGCCACGGCGTTCGTCCGGCACGTCGCCGAGCTGGCCCAGGAGCAGGTCGAGGTTCGCGTCGTCGTCACCGTGGCGGCCGGACCAGCGCGCGGACAGCACGCCGGGCATGCCGTTCAGCTCGTCGACGGCCAGGCCGGAGTCGTCGGCCACGGACACCAGACCGGTGGCCGCGGCGGCGTCACGGGCCTTGGCCAGCGCGTTGCCCTCGAAGTCCGGCGCGGTCTCCGGTGCCTCGGGGAACTCCGGCACGTCGGCGAGCGACAGCACCTCGATGCCCGACAGCTCCTCGGCCACGACGATGCGCTGCAGCTCGCGGAGCTTCTTGGCGTTGCGGGAGGCGAGCAGGAGCTTCACCGGCGACCACCGGACTTCGGCTCGGGCAGCACGCCGGGGTACGGGGCGGACAGGGCCTCGGCCTGCAGGCGGTTGAGCTGCGCGCAGCCCTCCAGGGCCACGTCCAGCATGCGGTCCAGGGTGGACCGGGCGAACGTGGCGCCCTCACCGGTGCCCTGCACCTCGATCAGCGTGCCCGCGTCGGTGGCGACGACGTTCATGTCGACCTCGGCGCGCGAGTCCTCCTCGTAGGGCAGGTCCAGGCGCACGCGGCCGTCGACCACGCCCACCGACACCGCGGACACCGCGCACGACAGCGGCGACGGGTCGGCCAGGCGACCGGCCGCGCCCAGGTACGTCACCGCGTCGGCCAGCGCCACGTAGGCGCCGGTGATCGCCGCCGTGCGGGTGCCGCCGTCGGCCTGGATCACGTCGCAGTCGATGACGATGGTGTTCTCGCCCAGCGCCGCCAGGTCGATGCACGCGCGCAACGAGCGGCCGATCAGCCGGGAGATCTCGTGCGTGCGCCCGCCGATGCGGCCCTTCACGGACTCCCGGTCGCTGCGGGAGTGCGTGGCGGACGGGAGCATCGCGTACTCGGCGGTCACCCAGCCGAGACCCGAGCCCGACCGCCAGCGGGGAACGCCTTCGGTGACACTCGCGGCGCACAGCACGCGGGTGTTCCCGAACTCGATCAGGACCGAGCCGGCCGGCCAGGTCTGATATCCACGCGTGATCCGGATGTCACGCAACACGTCGTCGTTTCGGCCGTCGCTTCGCACCACGGCCCATACCCTAATGAACCCCGCGGGGCGCACTGGCGTAGGGAGAGACATGCTGACGATCGACGGTATTCCGATCCACCCGTTGCTCGTGCACGCCGTGGTCGTGCTGCTGCCCCTGGCGGCGCTCGGCTCGATCGCGATCGCACTGGTCCCGGCCTGGCGGCGCAGGTACGCCTGGCCCGTTCTCGGGGTCACCCTGGCCGGTGTCGCCGCCGTGCCGGTCGCGAAGCAGGCGGGCGAGGACCTCCAGGCCGCACTCGAACGCGCCACCGGTGCGGCGAACCCGGTCATCCAGGCGCACGCGGACCTGGGCGACCTGCTGCTGCCCGTCGCGCTCGGCTTCGGCGTCGCGGTGATCGCGCTGCTGGTCGCCGGGCGCCTCGCCGACCGGGAACGCGAGGCGGAGGCACCCACCACGAGGACGTGGCGGGTGGTCTCAGTCGTCGTGTCGGTGCTGGTCGTCGTGCTCGCGGCCGGGACCGTGGTGCAGACGGTCAGGGCCGGTCACAGCGGGTCGGAGGCGGTCTGGAGCGGCGTCGGGAGCTGAAGCGGCGCGGTCGCGGACTGCTTCAGCGTGCGGGTGACCGTGCAGAACTGCTCCACGGCCCGCCGCACGACGACCTCCAGGGCCTCCGGGTCGTCCACCGCGGACAGGTCGTAGGACAGCGCCACCGGGATCGACACGACCTCGTTGCCGCTCTCGGACTGGACGGCGTCCGCGACCGCCGACAGCTCCTCACCGCCGGTGCGGCGCAGGATCAGCGTCTCCGACGTCACCAGCGCGCAGCCCGCGGCGGCCGCGACGAGCAACTCCACCGGGCTGAACGAGCCCTCCTGCCCCTTGCGCCCGATCCGCACCGACGCGCCGCGGTCGTTCGTCGCGACGAACTCGTGCTCGCCCACCCGTTCCAGCTCGATCACGCCATCTCCCCCACTTCGTACCGGCCGCCCTCTACGACCAGTTCGCTCGGCCCGGCGAAGGCCGACCTGGCCTCCGCGAGCACGTCGTCCCGCGACGTCCACGGCGGAACGTGCGTCACCAGCAACCGTCCCGCGCCGGCCCGCGCGGCCAGCTGTCCCGCTTCGAGCCCGGACAGGTGCAGGTCCGCGACCCGGTCGGGCGCGTGCGTCCAGCTGGCCTCCGCGAGCAGCACGTCCACCCCGTCGGCCAGCGCGTCCAGCGCCGCGCACGGTCCGCTGTCACCGGTGTAGGCCAGTGTCGCGCCACCGCAGGAGATCCGGAACCCGTACGCCTCGCAAGGATGCGCGACCACAGCGGACTCCACGGTGAACGGTCCGATGTGGACGGTGGAGCCCAGCGGGTGGAACTCGAAGACGTCCGTGAGGTCCAGCGACGCGCGTTCCTCCTCGGAAGGCGCGTAGGCGGCGGCGAACCGCGCGTGGGCCTGGGAAGGCGCGTAGACCGGCAGGACGGCGGACGGCGGGCTGGGGTGGTACTTGCGCGCCACGTACAGCGACGACACGTCGATGCAGTGGTCGGGGTGCAGGTGCGACAGCACCAGCGCGTCCATCGAGAACAGCGGGCGCTCCTGCTGGAACCGCCCCAGCACGCCGTTGCCGAGCTCCAGCACCAGCGTGAAGCCGTCCGCCTCCAGCAGGTACCCCGACGCCGCCGCGCCAGGTCCCGGAATGCTGCCGGAGCAGCCCAGCACGGTCAGCAGCACCGTTACCCCCACTGTTCGAACGTCGGCAGGAACCTGGCGGCCAGCTTGGCGAAGCGCTCCGGCGGACCGGTGCACGTCACCCGGTGCACGGGCGGGTCGGCGGCGAAGTCGTCGCGTTCGGTCAGCAGCCGCACCACGTCCTTCACGGTCTCCTCGGCACTGGACACCAGCGTCACGTGCTCGCCCATGACGATCTGGATCACGCCGGTCAGCAGCGGGTAGTGGGTGCACCCCAGCACCACGGTGTCGACCTCGGCGCGCTGCAACGGTTCCAGGTAGGCCTGGGCGAGACCCAGCACCTGCCGGCCGGAGGTGACGCCGCGTTCCACGAAGTCGACGAACCGCGGGCAGGCCGCCGCCGTGACGGTGACGTCCCGCGCGGCCTGGAAGGAGTCCTGGTAGGCGTGCGAGTTGATCGTGCCGACCGTGGCGATCACACCGACCCGGCCGGACCGCGTCGACCGCACCGCGCGGCGCACCGCGGGCAGGATCACCTCGACCACCGGCACGTCGTAACGTTCCCGCGCATCGCGGAAGCAGGCGGCGGAGGCGGTGTTGCAGGCGATCACGAGCATCTTGGCGCCCTCGTCGACCAGCCGGTCGCACACCTCCAGGGCGTGCTTGCGGGCCTGCGCGATGGGCAGCGGCCCGTAGGGACCGTTCGCGGTGTCACCGATGTAGTGGATCGACTCGCCGGGCAGCTGTTCCATGACGGCTCTGGCGACCGTCAGGCCGCCGACGCCCGAGTCCATGATCCCGATCGTCACGCCGTGAATGTAGCCGGTGCGACCGCCCTGCGGTTGTCGCGAGAAACACCCCACGCAGCCAGGACTCCACCCATTGCGCCGAACAGGTGGCCTTCCCACGACACGCCCGGCTGGCCCGGCAGCACACCCCACAGCGCCGCGCCGTACAGGGCGAACACGCCGACGGCGATCACGAGCTGCAGCCACGACCGCGCGAAGACACCGCGCACCAGCAGGAAGGTGAGGAAGCCGAACACGAGCCCGGACGCGCCGATGTGGCTGCCCTCGCTGCCGAACACCCAGACGCCGAGCGTGCTCGTCAACCAGATGACCGCGGTGACCTGGAAGAACTGCTTCAACCCACCGGAGGAGGCCAGGAACCCCAGCAGCAGCAACGGAACCGCGTTGCCGGTGAGGTGGCTCCAGTCGCCGTGGATCAGCGGCATCCACGCCAGGTTGTCCCACTGGCTGAAGTCGCGCGGCCGCACGCCGTCGTCCTCCAGCGAGCCACCGGTGGCGACGTCGAAGGCCTCGACGACGTAGAGGAAGCCGACGAACCCGGCCACCACCAGCAGCGACAGCACGGGGTGCGGCGGTATGACCCGTTTCGCGAGCGCAGTGCGGTCCACGTGTCCAGCCTACGTGCACCTAAGGTGGTCGGGTGTCGATCGAGGTAGCGGTGCGCGTATCGGCCCAGCTCGGCGAGGGGCCGACCTGGGACCACAGCAGCTCCACCCTGCTGTGGGTGGACATCCTGGCGTCCGAGGTGCACCGGTACGCGCCGGCGCGTGACGACGACGCGGTGCTCGCGCTCCCCCAGCACGTGGGCGCCGCGAAGCCGCGTGCGCAGGGCGGCCTCGTCTGCAACCTGCGCGACGGCATCGCGCTGGTCGACCGCGACGGCACCAAGAGCTGGCTCGTCTACTGGGCGCGCGACGGGGTGCGCGGCAACGACGCGGGCGTCGACCCGTCCGGCCGGCTGTGGGCCGGGACGATGCGCTACGACCAGGCGGCGAACGAGGGCTGGCTCGCGCGGGTCTCCGGTGACGGCGCGGCGAAGGTCGTGGTCAGCGAGGTCAACACGAGCAACGGCGTGGGCTGGAGCCCGGACGGCACGCTCATGTACTTCATCGACACGCCCACCCGCCGCATCGACGTGTTCGACTTCGACAACGCCGCGGGCACGGTCTCGAACCGCCGCCCGCTCGCCCACGTCGGCGGCACCGACGGCTCACCGGACGGGCTGACGGTGGACGCCGACGGGTGCGTGTGGGTCGCGCTGTGGGGTGGTCACGCGGTGCGCCGCTACACCCCGGGCGGCGAGCTGGACCGGGAGGTGGCGCTGCCGGTGGACCAGCCGACGGCGTGCTGCTTCGGCGGCAGCGACTTCACCGACCTCTACGTCACCTCGGCCCGCGCCGGGCTGTCCGACGAGACGTTGGTGCAGCGGCAGCTCAACGGGTCCGTGCTCGTGCTGCCCGGGATCGGCGCCGGACTGCCGGGAGTCGCGTTCGCGGGCTGAGGTGCGGTGACCGGAGTGGTCACCGCACAGCCGGTCAGGCCCAGAGGTGCCCGTCGAGCCGCGCCGCCGCCTCGTCCAGGGTGCCCGAGTACGCGCCGGTGGACAGGTACTTCCAGCCGGCGTCGCAGACGATGAACACGATCTCGGCGGACTTGCCTGCGACCTCGGCCTTCTGCGCCACGGCCAGCGCGGCGTGCAGGATCGCACCGGTCGAGATGCCCGCGAAGATGCCCTCGGACTCCAGCAGCTGCCGGGTGCGGCGCAACGCGTCGTAGGAGCCGACCGAGTACCGCCCGGTCAGCACCGACTCGTCGTACAGCTCCGGAACGAAGCCCTCGTCGAGGTTGCGCAGGCCGTACACCAGCTCGCCGTAGCGCGGTTCCGCGGCGATGATCTGCACGTCCGGCTTGGCCTCGCGCAGGTACCGACCGACACCGACGAGCGTGCCCGTCGTGCCCAGGCCGGCCACGAAGTGCGTGATCTCCGGCAGGTCGGCGAGGATCTCCGGCCCGGTGCCGCGGAAGTGCGCGTCGACGTTGGCCGGGTTGCCGTACTGGTAGAGCATCACCCAGTCCGGGTTCTGCTTGGCGAGCTCCTTGGCCGTGGCGACGGCCTGGTTCGACCCGCCGGCCGCCGGGGAGAACACGATCCGCGCGCCGTAGGCCTGCAGCAGCTGGCGGCGTTCGGTCGAGGTGTTCTCCGGCATCACGCACACCAGGCCGTAGCCCTTGAGCTTCGCGGCCATGGCCAGCGCGATGCCGGTGTTTCCCGAGGTCGGCTCCAGGATCGTGGCACCGGGGCGCAGCACGCCGTCCCGCTCCGCCGCCTCGATCATGGCCAGCGCGGGCCGGTCCTTGATCGAGCCGGTCGGGTTGCGGTCCTCGAGCTTCGCCCAGATGCGCACGTTCTCCGACGGGGACAGCCTCGGCAGGCCCACCAGCGGGGTCCCGCCGAGCGCGTCCAGCAGCGAGTCGTAGCGCGCCATGGTGTGGCTCAGCCGCCCGCGACGGCCGGGAGGATGGTGACGTTGTCGCCGTCCTTCACCGCGGCGTCGAGGCCACCGGCGAAGCGCACGTCCTCGTCGTTGACGTAGACGTTGACGAAGCGGTGCAGCGCACCCTCCTTGACCAGGCGGGCCTTGAGGCCGCCGTGGTTGTTCTCCAGGTCGTCGATGACCTCGGCGAGCGTCGCGCCGGTGGCGGACACCGACTTCTCGCCCCCGGTGTGGGTGCGCAGGATGGTCGGGATCGACACGGTGACGGCCATGGTGGTTCTACCTCCGGGAGAAACTTCAGGATTCGATGATCTTGACCGGTTCCTCGGTCACGACGCCGTCGACGATGCGGTACGACCGCAGCTCGTGCTCGATCGGGTCACGCGTGGAGACCAGCACGTAGTGCGCCTCCGGCTCGCCCGCGAACGAGATGTCGGTGCGGGACGGGTACGCCTCGGTGGCGGTGTGCGAGTGGTAGACGACCACCGGCACCTCGTCGTTGGCGTCCATCTCCCGCCACACCTTGAGCTGCTCACCCGCGTCGAACCGGTAGAAGGTGGGCGACCTCTCGGCGTTCTCCATCTCGATGAAGCGCTCGGGGCGGTCCGAGCCCGCGGGCCCGGCGATCACCCCGCACGCCTCGTCGGGGTGGTCACGGCGGGCGTGGGCCACCATCGCGTCCACCAGGTCACGGCGAATCACCAGCACGCAGTCAATCCTACGGGCTGGCGGAAGTTGTCTCGGTATGCGAGATAACACCTCCCGCACCTGGCCTTGCCTGCGCAGATGCGGGCTCCGGGACGGTCACCGCCGCCGGCTGAGCACCACCACGAGGTAGAGCGCCAGCAACGCCACACCGCGCCGCCGCTGCCCCTGGTCCAGGGTGCGCCACGCGGCCAGCTCCGCCCAGGCGGCGAGCGGGGTGGTGAGCACGCCCAGCTTCATCAGCACCTTCCCGACCCCCGGCGGGACCAGGAAGGACGCCACGAAGAGCCCGGCGGGCGCGACCGCCACCAGCTCCCTCCCGGGCACCTCGCGGCCCGCCACGGAGGGCGGTACGAGCTCGGACACGACACCGGCTGCCTGATCGATCACATCGGCCATGCCGGCGGGTTACCCACTCAGAGGTCGCGGAACGCCTGCACGCCGTTCGCGGTCGTCGCCTCGCGCGCACCGGACACCACGGCCTCGGCGAACGCGTCCGCGGCGGCCGCGCAGAGCGCGTCCAACGCGAACGCGCGCGGTTCCGCGAGCGGGCGGGCGCCGGTGGCCAGTGCGAACACCGTGTCACCGTCGAACATGGAGTGCGCGGGGCGCACCGCCCGCGCGAGCCCGTCCTGGGCGGCCATCGCGAGGCGCTGGCACTCCGCTTTGGACAGTTCCGCGTCGACGGCGACCACGCCGATCGTGGTGTTCAGCCCGTCCGGTTTGCGCTGCGGCAGCACCACCGGTGACGTGCCGAGTGACGGCAGCCACGGCAGGCCCGTCGCGCGGTCCACGACCTCACCGGCCGCGTTGACCACGGCGAGCGCCCCGATGTGGTGGTCGCCGACCCGGCCGGTGAACGCGCCGATGCCGCCCTTGAGCGACCCGACCCGCGCACCGGCACCCGCGCCGACGCAGCCCAGGGCGAACTCCGCGGCGGCAGCGGCACAGGCTTCGTAGCCGAACGAGGCGTCCGGCCGGTTGCCCCACTCGGACATCGGCAGGTCGAAGATCACCGCACCGGGCACGATCGGCACCACGTGGTGCGGCTGCGCGCCGACCTGGAAGCCGATCGAGCGTTCGGAGAGCCAGCGCATCACGCCGTCCGCCGCCGCGAGCCCGTACGCCGACCCGCCGGACAGGCAGATCGCGTGCACCTGCTGCACCAGGTTCGCCGGGTCCAGCAGGTCGGTCTCGCGGGTGCCGGGGGCGCCGCCGCGGCCGTCGACCGCGCCCACCGCGCCGGCGGGCACCAGCACGACCGTCGTGCCGGTGTTCCAGCCGGGTTCGACGCGGTGGTGGTGCCCGACCAGCACGCCGGGGATCACGCCAGCATCGCCTCGACCAGCGTCTCCTGCACCCAGGTGAGCCAGTGGTAGACGCCCAGGTGCGGCGAGCGCGGGTCCTCCGGGGGCAGCTCGTCCGGCATGTCCTCCTGGACGTCCAGCGCCGTCCCGAGGGCCAGACGCACGTCGTTGAGCGACGCGAGCCAGGCCTCCGCCTCACCGATCGTCAGCCTGATCTCCCCGCCGTCGGGAGAGCAGGTCCGCAGCACGGTCTCGGCGGCACCGGTCTTCTGGTCCAGCAGCTCCGGCTCGTGCAACGACCGCAGAGCCGCCGCGGAGTCCACCTCCGCGGGGTCGGGCGCGTCGTCGTCGAGCCGGTGGAAGTCCGGCAGCAACCGGCCCAGGATCGGGTCGTCGGGTGCCTGCGAGGGTCCGGTCCTGATCCCGGTCAGCTCGGCGAGCTCGTCCTGGGGCGCTTCCTCGGCGCGGGCCATCAGCATGTCCTGGATCTGGCTGACCAGACCCCGCACGACCGCCGCCTCCTGGCGGTCGAGCCTGCCGACGACGACGTCACCGTCGCGGATCCACCGCTTCACGAGGCCCGCTGCATGGTCGCCCAGAGCCCTGCCGCGTGGAGCTTCGCCACGTCGGCCTCCACCTTGTCCTTGGTGCCCGATGTCACGATCGCCTTGCCCTTGTGGTGCACGTCGAGCATCAGCTTGGTCGCTTTGTCCCTGCTGAACCCGAACAGCTTCTGGAAGACGTACGTCACGTACGACATGAGGTTGACCGGGTCGTTCCAGACCACGGTCTGCCATGGCCGGTCCTCGGCTGCGATCTCCGCGCCAATGGGCTCGGCATGCGTCCGTTCCTGTTCGACGGGCGTGGTCATACCGCCAATGGTGTCATGTTCGCCGCAGTCGCGGAGACGGCATGCGGCTAAACCGGATGCGACCTTAGGGTGGGTGACCATGAACTCCACGGCCTTGCTGACCGACCACTACGAGCTGACGATGCTCGCGGCCGCGCTGCGTGACGGCACCGGTGACCGTCCGTGCGTGTTCGAGGTGTTCGCGCGCAGGCTCCCGGACGGCCGCCGCTACGGCGTGGTCGCGGGGGTGAACCGGCTGCTCGACGCCATCGAGGACTTCCGCTTCGGCGAGGAGGAGATCGACCAGCTGCGCCGCAACGCCGTGGTCGACGACGCCACGCTGGAGTGGCTCGCGAACTACCGGTTCTCCGGTGAGGTCGACGGCTACCCGGAGGGCGAGCTCTACTTCCCCGGCTCCCCGGTGCTGACCGTGCGCGCCTCGTTCGCCGAGGGCGTGGTGCTGGAGACGCTGGCGCTGTCGATCCTCAACCACGACAGCGCGATCGCCTCGGCCGCCGCCCGCATGGTCACCGCCGCGAACGGCCGGCACATGATCGAGATGGGCTCCCGCCGCACGCACGAGGAAGCCGCCGTGGCGTGTGCCCGCGCGGCCTACCTGGCGGGCTTCCACGCGACCTCCAACCTGGAGGCGGGCCGCAGGCACGGCATCCCGACGGCCGGCACGTGCGCGCACGCGTTCACGCTGCTGCACGACACCGAGGAAGAGGCGTTCCGCAGCCAGGTCGAGGCGCTGGGCGTCGGCACGACGCTGCTGGTCGACACCTACGACATCACCGAGGGCATCAAGACGGCCGTGGCCGTCGCGGGCCCCGAGCTGGGCGCGATCCGGATCGACTCCGGTGACCTCGGCGTGATGGCCAGGCAGGCGCGCGACCAGCTCGACGCGCTGGGCGCGAAGAACACCCGGATCGTCGTGTCCAGCGACCTCGACGAGTACGCCATCGCCGCCCTGCGCGCGGAGCCCGTGGACGCCTACGGCGTGGGCACCTCGGTCGTGACCGGGTCCGGCGCGCCGACCGCGGGCATGGTCTACAAGCTCGTCGAGGTCGACGGGCGGCACGTGGAGAAGCGCAGCACGTCGAAGCAGTCGCGCGGCGGCTGGAAGAAGGCGCTGCGCCGGCACAAGGACACCGGCACGGCGCTGGAGGAGGTCGTGTTCCAGGCCACCGCGGAACCCGAGCTGGGCCCGCACGACCGGCTCGTGCAGGTCCCGCTGATGCGGGCGGGCAAGCTCGCCGACGGCGTCCCCGGGCTGGAGCAGAACCGCGAACGCCTGCGGGCCGCGCTGGTCAGCGTGCCGTGGGAGGGCCTGAAGCTCTCGCGCGGCGAGCCCGCGATCCCGACGGTCTACCTGGAGGAGTCGAAGTGACCAAGGCACTGATCGTCGTCGACGTGCAGAACGACTTCTGCGAGGGCGGGTCCCTCGCGGTCGCCGGTGGCGCGGCCGTGGCGGAGGCCATCTCGCGGCACATCGCGGCCTCGTCCTACGACCACGTCGTGGCGACCCGCGACTACCACGTGGACCCCGGTGAGCACTTCAGCGAGACGCCGGACTTCGTCGACAGCTGGCCGGTGCACTGCGTGGCCGGCACGGCCGGTGCGTCGTTCCACCCCGAGCTCGACGTCGCCGGGATCGAGCAGGTGTTCTCGAAGGGCCGGTTCGCCGCGGCGTACTCCGGGTTCGAGGCGGAGAACGACCTCGCGGGCTGGCTCACCGCCAAGGGCGTGACCGAGGTGGACGTCGTGGGCATCGCGACGGACCACTGCGTGCGGGCCACGGCGCTCGACGCGCACCGCAACGGGTTCCGCACGACGGTGCTGGCCGGGCTGACCGCGGCCGTGGCGCAGAACACCCGCGACGCCGCTCTGGACGAGCTGCGCGCCGCGGGTGTCGTGGTGTCCTGAGCTGCCCCGACCGCTACGGGGTGGGCGAGCAGGCCGCCGTGCCGAGGGTGATGCTGCCCGTGTAGCCGGACGACGGCTCGAACGTGATCCGCAGCAGGGTCGTGCTGAGGCTGCCGTCGTTCGGCTCCGGGAACGCGGTGTCGGTGAACTTCGCCTTGGCCAGCACGGTTCCGGTGCTGGACTTGACGTCGTGGACGTACCCGGCGGGGATCTGCGCGGGCAGCCCCGGCCAGCCGGACAGGCCCTTGAGCCCCCAGGCCGCCTGCGTGCCCTCCGCGTCGGCGGAGCAGGTGATCGTCCACTCGGCGATCTTGAGCCGCGGGCCCTTCTGCGCCATCAGCGCCGACAGCTCGAAGGCGGTGCCCTTGGCCGTCGACGTCGTCGTGGTGGTGAACTCCGCCTCGTTGACCACGGTGGTCGTGCAGGTGGAGGACGTCGCACCGATCTTGAGCCCGGTCCCGCTCACCGCGGGGCTCGCCCCGGTGACCGTGCCCGCCTGCTCCGGGTTCACGTCGCACACGGCGAGCGGGCCGACCACGACCGTCTGGCCGCCCTGCTGCGCGAAGTCCGCGGACCCGGACGACGCGCGGCCGGGCGGGTTCGCCGCCAGCGCGGGCGCGGCCGTGGCGAAGGTCAACGCGACCACGACACCGGCGATCACACTCTTGCGCACTTCGGTCCCCTAGGGCTCGGTCATGTTCGGTTCCTGACCCCGATCCTCTCCGCGTCGCGCGGCTGAGCCGACGGTTCGCCCCGTACATCACCCGTTCGTGGAAGCCGGACCAACCGACCTGGTGACGCACGAGCTGCTAATACACGCCCGCGAGGGTGGCGAACGGCTCCCGGCGCGGCAGTGCGGTCGGCAGGCCGGCCAGCCGCTCGATCGCCGCGCAGACCCGGACGGCGGCACGCCCGTCGCCGAAGGGGTTGCGCCCCGGGGGGAGCCGCAACCGGGAGCCGAGCACCCAGCCCGCCTCGGCGAGGATGCGGGTGGTGTCGGTGCCGACGAGCCAGGCGCACCCGGCGTCGACGGCCAGCACGCGTTCGGTCGTCTCGCGCAGCACCAGCACGGGCACGCCGAACGACGGCGCCTCCTCCTGGAGTCCGCCGGAGTCGGTGAGCACCAGTGCGGCGCGCTTGAGCACCCGCACCAGGTCCGGGTAGTCGAGCGGGCCGGTGATGACGACCCGCTCGTGCCCGCCGAGCAGGGAGACGACCTGTTCGCGCACACCGGGGTTCGGGTGCGCGGGGACCAGCACGTGCAGGTCGGGGTGGCGGTCGGCGAGGGACCGCACGGCGTTGAGCACGCGCATCAACGGCCGGCCCCACGACTCGCGCCGGTGCACGGTGAGCAGCAGCAGCCGGCCGCCGGTGGCGTCCAGGCCGCGTTCCAGCGCGGCGAGGTCGGCGCTGCGGGCAGGGAGGTCGAGGGCGGCGACCCGCTGCACGGCGTCCACGACCGTGTTGCCGGTGACCACGACGTGGCTGTCCGGCAAGGACTCCGCGTGGAGGGCGTTGGCCGCGTCGTCGGTCGGCGCCAGGTGCAGCGAGGTGACGCGGGAGATCATCTGCCGGTTCCCCTCCTCGGGGAACGGGCCGTACAGGTCGCCGGTGCGCAGACCGGCCTCCAGGTGCGCCACGGGGATGCCGCGCCAGTACGAGGCGAGTGCCGCGGCGAGGGCGGTGGTCGTGTCGCCCTGCACCAGCGTGACCGCCGGGTCGCGGCCGGCCAGCACGGCGTCGAACTCGGGCAGCAGCCGGGAGACCAGCTCGGCCTGGGTGCCGCTGGTCCTGGGCACGTCCAGGCGCAGGTCGGGGACGAGGTCGAACGCGCTGAGGGCCTGCTCGACCATGCCGGAGTGCTGTCCGCTGTGGACGATCGTGGGGCGGAGGCCGGGGTGCCCCCTCAACGCGATCGCGACGGGGGCGATCTTCACGGCTTCCGGGCGGGTGCCCGCGACCAGCAGAACTTCCTTGCTCACACCGTTGTCCTCTCGGGGGAGGCGGGCCGGTCCGCCCGGGTGCGGGGGCATCCCCGGGCGGACCGGTGATCAGCCCGCTCGATTCGGTCTGGTTGTGGCCGGGACGGGGACCGCGCGCCGCTTCCTGCGCGCCGAGCGCAGGAGGAACGCGCCCGCGACGAGCAGCACGACTCCCGCGGCGATCCACCACGTCACGTCCGCGCCGGTGACCGCGAGGGCACCGACACCCGTGCCGACGCCCACGCCGGTTCCGGGGACCTTGTACATCGGCCGCTCTCCTAGACCGCGGTGAGCGACGCGCGCCTGCGCAGCGCCACGAACGCGACCGGGACGGCGACGACACCGAGCAGGCCGAGGCCGATCCACAGGCCGGCGCCCGACGCCATCGGGATGGGCAGGCCGGCGGGGCCGCAGGTGGCGGACGAGATGACCACGTCACCGGTGCCGATCGAGCCGAGCACGCCCTGCAGCAGCCTGATGTGGATCGCGTTGACCGTGAGGCTGCCGTCGGCGTTCTTCAGCTGCTCGTTGAAGACCACCTCGGCGACCTTGACCCCGGCGAGCGCGACGTCGAGCACGGTGTTCGGCGCCGGGTCGGCGTTGACCTGGCCGAGCTCGCCCAGGTCGACGCCCGTGAGCTTCGCCTTGCCGGCCAGGCCCTTCTGGGTGGCCGCGCACTCCGCCTCCACCAGCTCGGCGGAGACCTTGCCGGTGACCCCGGACAGCAGGTCGACCCGGACGTCCGCGGTGCTCGCCCGCGAGGACACGCCGCCGGACCTCTCGTCGCGCGACGCGGAAGCGTTGATCACACCGGTCTTGAGGATGCCGGTGAGGTCGACGCCCAGGAACGTGTTCTGCGTCGGCCCGTTCGCGGTGGCGGCGGCGAACGGCTCGGCGTTGACCGCCGGGCTGCCGAGCAGGGTCACGGTGAGCTTCGCGCCGTGGGCCGAGGCGTCCCCCGGAGCGGCCGAAGCGGGTGCGGCACCGGCCAGAAGTGCTGCGATGGCAGCAACTCCGGCCAGTCCCGTCAGTCGGAAACGCATGAAACTCCCTCCGTCATTCCTCCGGCCCCAGGGCGCGTTCGAACCAAGCTGGTTCACGCTTTCCGGGGGCAGTTACCGGCATCGGCGTTATTCCGGGGGAACTGAGGGTTACTCCCCGTATCGGGCGACATGATCACTCGACTCGCCCAGTCGGTGCCACGGATCGTGGGACTTTTGATCAATTTCCGGTCACGGCATCACTCGATCCGGGGATGAGGGCTGACATTCCGTCAACCGATGGAAGGTCAAGTAGCCCGTCTGGGCGCTCCCTCATCGGTGGAAAGGATTCTCGGGTGACGCTTGCCCTGCGCCGCGCCGCATTCCCGAGCCGGGTGACGGTGGTCGTCCTGCTCGCACTCGCCGCCGGACTCGTGTTCGCGCACCGCCTCTACCGCACGGTGGAGATCTCGCTGTCCGGTGCGGTGCTGAGCGCCATCAGCTCCTACGGCGTGGAGGTCGTCGCCGACCGCCAGACCGTCTACTTCGGACTGGGCTCGGACACGCCGCTGGGCCTGCGCATGACGCCCGAGTGCACGTCGGCGTTCCTGGTGCTGCCGCTGGTGGTCGTGGGCGCGGTGATGATCGCGCTGCGGCCGCGGGTCCAGTCGCGCGTGCTGGTCGCGCTGGGCGTGGCCGCGCTGGCGGTCGTGGTGGTCAACCAGTTCCGGGTGCTCACGCTGGTGGGGCTGGTGGACTGGCTGGGCGTGGACACCGGCTACTACTGGGGGCACACGCTGCTGGGGTCGATGGTGAGCGTGTTCGGTGGCGCGGCGGCACTCGTCGCATTCGTGTGGCTGGCGACGCGGAAGTGAGTCTCGACCTCGTCCTCGGGTTCACGCAGGCGCTCGCCCTGACCATGAGCGTCGCCTTCGTGACGTACGTGTTCGTGATCGTGGTGCCGTACCTGCGGCGCAAGCCCGCGCCCGTCGGTGAGCCGTCGTCGTTGGAGTGGCACTTCTTCGTGCCGTGCCGTGACGAAGAGGCCGTCATCGGTGACACGATCCGCTATCTGCGCGGGACGTTCCCCATCGCGCACGTGTGGGTCATCGACGACGACTCCGACGACCGCACCGCGGGAGTCGTGCGCGCGTTGAAGCGCAACGGTGGCGTTCGCGACCCGAACATCCATCTCGTGCAACGCCAACGCCCGTACGCGCGCACCGGCAAGGGCAACGCGTTGAACGACGCCTACCGCACGGTGAAGCTGTGGATGGGCCGGCGCGCGGACACCGAGAGCGCGATCATCGTCGTGGTCGACGCGGACGGCCGGCCGGCGCCGAACTTCCTGGAGGTGTGCGCGGCCCAGCACCTCTTCGGCAACCCGCGGATCGGCGCGGTGCAGGTGGACGTGCGGATGATCAACGCGGGCCAGCGCCAGCCGGGGGTGTCGCGGTGGCGGCGCGCGTTCGGTGCCGGGCTGGTGCGCATGCAGGACCTGGAGTTCCGCACGGCCATCGCGGCGATCCAGCTGTCGCGCGGCGCGACCGGCACGATCTCCATGGGCGGCAACGGACAGGCCACGCGACTGTCCGCTTTGGACTCGATCGCCGGACCGGCGGGCAGCCCGTGGCGCGGGTCGCTGCTGGAGGACTTCGAGCTCGGCGTGCACCTGCTGACCGAGGGCTGGCACACCGGGTTCACGCTCGACACGCACGTGAACCAGGAGGCGCTGTACTCGTTGCGGCGGTTCCTCGCCCAGCGCACCCGGTGGGGTCAGGGGACGATGCAGTGCACGCGCTACCTGCGGCGCATCTGGGACTCCGACCACCTGACCACGCTGGGCGCTGCCGAGATGACGTACTACCTCGCCCAGCCGTGGATGCAGCTGCTCGGCACGCTGATCTACCCCATCCCGATAGCCCTCATGGCCTACCGGTTCGCCGTGTCGCCGTCGGAGGTCGTGTTCTGGTTCTTCGACGGCGCGTGGATCCTGTTCACCGTGTACGGCGCGTTCGGGCTGTTGCCGTTCGTGCTGTGGGGACCGGTGTACCGCGCGCGTTGCGAGCCCGTGGGTTTTTGGAGGTCCATCGGGTACGGGTTCGGTTACGCGTTGTACATCTACACCTTCTACATCACGTCGTGGCGCGCGGTGGTCAGGCTGGCCCGCGGCCACAACGGATGGGCCAAGACCAGGCGCAACACCGAACGCGTGGGCGGCAAGGTCGCACTCGATGTGTGACCGGTCACTTTGTGCAGATCAGACAAAGACGTTCTCGAGTTCCCCTGGTTAATCTCAGGCCCTCTTGCCATTCCGCCTGGGAGGGAACGCTCGTGGCCGCTCTCGCACTCGCGCCCCGTCGCACCGTGCTCGCCGACTTCGTCCCGGGCGCACTCGCCCGCGACCTCACCCTCGTGGTGGCCGGTGCCGCCCTCACCGGTCTCGCCGCGCAGGTGGCGCTGCCGATCCCGGGCAGCCCGGTGCCGCTGACCGGTCAGACGTTCGCCGCGCTGCTGGTCGGTGCCGCGCTGGGCTGGCAGCGCGGCGCGATCTCGATGCTGCTGTACCTGATCGCCGGTGTCGCCGGTGTGCCGTGGTTCCAGGGCGGTTCGTCCGGCGTCCCGGTGTCGCTGGGCTACGTGGTGGGCTTCGTGTTCGCCGGTGCCCTGGTCGGCGCGCTCGCCGCCCGCGGTGGTGACCGCACGCCGGTGCGCACGGCCGGCACGATGGTGCTGGGCAACCTCGCGATCTACGCGGTCGGCGTGCCGTGGCTGATGGCGATGACCGGCATGGGCTTCGTGAAGGCGCTGTCGGTGGGCGTGCTGCCGTTCCTGCTCGGCGACCTGCTGAAGGTCGCACTGGCCGCCGGTCTGCTGCCGGGCGCCTGGGCCCTCGTCCGCCGCCGGTAGCGTGGACCGGGTGGTGACGCCCGGGGAGTACCTGGACCTGCTGGATGCGCGCCTGCCCGGTCTTGTGGCAGGCGCGCATCTTCACGGCTCGCGCGTGCTGGACGACGTGGTGTTCGACTCCGATCTGGACGTCGTCGTCGAGCTCGCCGCTGCTGCTGATGTGCCCGCCGTGGACGGTGTGGACGTTTCCGTGGTGATGGCGGGCGACCTCTCTCGTCCCGTTTCTTCGGTGACGCCTCTTTTCGGCGAAGTCACGCCCGTGCTGTGGCAACAGTTGCGGACCGTCGGTCAGACCGTGCGCGGCACACGGCCCGCATGCCCGGTCACTGCTGCTGAGGTGGCGGCGTACTGCCGTGCGAACCTCGTGTCGTACTGGAAGCCTCAGCTCGACGCCGGTCGTGCCGCGCTGAGGACCGTCGACCAGCGCATCCCGGTGTTCCGCGAGGCCGTGCTGTGGGTCGGTCTGGGTCCCGCGCGCCTGTGGCACACCATCCGCACGGGTGAGATCGTCAGCAAGTCCCGCGCCGGCGTCCTGGCCGCCGAGCAGTGGCCCGACCTCGGCCCGTTGCTCCTGGACCTGGTCGAGGCTCGCCGGGACGCCGCCGTCGTGCTGACGCCGGACCACCTCGCGGCGGCACTCGGCCTGGGTGACCGCGTCCTCGCCGACGTGACCGCCTGACCTCGTTCGGTGACCGGCGTAACACCGTGCCCCGGCCCGTCGAGAACTCCGTGACGTCCCCTGCTCACGGAGATCCCCCAGTGCAGACCACCCCCGAGGAACTCGCCTGCCTCGCCGGCGGCCCCCGCCGCGCCGCCGAGGTCGCCGTCGCCCGCCTCGCCGACGCGGGCCAGCTGCGCCTGTCCCGTGAAGGCTTCGCCACGGCCACCTCCCGCCACGGCGCCGCCACCCCGCTGGAGGCCCGCGTCCTCGGCGAGCTCCGCCGCTCCGGCCGCTACCTGCCGGACCTGCTGTCCGCGGTGGCCGAGAGCCAGGAGGCCGCAGGCCTGCGCGCCCACCTGGTGGACCGCGGTCTGCTGCGCGCCCGCCGTTCCCTGCGCCCGCGCCTGTACCCGTGGCTGTTCCTGCTGGGCTTCGCCCTGATCGGTGCGGGCGTCGTGTCGTTCGTGGCACCGGACGTGCTGTCGTTCGTGCCGGTGACCGTGCCGGGCTGGGCGTACTTCCCCGCGGCGGTGGCCCTGATCGCGCTGGCCGCCGTGCTCGGTGCCCGTGACCCCGGCCGCCTGCGCACACGGGCGGCGATGCGGATCGTGCGCCGCGCCGAGGCCCGGGTGTCGTCCGCGCGCAGCACCGAACGCCACACCCCGCACTACCGCCTGCGCGCGGTCGCCGTGGCCGGTCTGGGCGGGCAGGCGGCGTTGTTCGGGCTCACCCCGGCCGTGGTGGGTGCGCGGACCAAGTCGTCGGACGGCGGCAGCAGCTGCGGCGGCGGTTGCTCGTCGAGCAGTTGCAGCAGCAGCGACGGCGGCAGCAGCTGCGGCGGCGGTTGCGGCGGCGGAGGCGGCGACTGACCCAGTCGGTAGTGGAAAAGTGCCTGTTGATGTTGAGTTGGCGGTACTCGCAGATGCGGGTGGAGCAGGAGTGTCGGGGGTGGCGGGTACGGTCTTCCCCGTGCCTGAAGTTCCCCCCACCCTGAGCCTGCTGGAAACCGCCGTCCACGCCGTCGGCGGCGCCGAGCGCCCCGGTCAGGTGGAGATGGCCGAGGCCGTCGACCGCTCCATCCGCACCGGTGAGCACCTGGCCGTGCAGGCGGGAACCGGCACCGGCAAGTCGCTCGCCTACCTGGTGCCGAGCATCCGGCACGCGGTCGCCGAGAGCGAGACCGTGGTGGTGTCGACGGCCACGATCGCGTTGCAGCGGCAGCTGGTGGACCGGGACCTGCCGCGGCTCGCGAAGGCGTTGAAGAAGGAGCTGGGGCGCGAGCCCACGTACGCCATCCTCAAGGGGCGGCGGAACTACCTGTGCATGCACCGGGTGCACAACGGCGCGCCGGAGGAGCCGGAGGACGCGCTGTTCGACCCGTTCGCCGTGTCGAAGCTCGGGCGTGAGGTGAAGCGGCTGCACGAGTGGTCGTCGGACACCGAGACGGGCGACCGGGACGAGCTGGTGCCCGGTGTCAGCGAGCACGCGTGGCGGCAGGTGAGCGTCACGGCCAGGGAGTGCCTCGGGGTGTCGAAGTGCCCGATCGGGTCCGACTGCTTCGCCGAACGGGCACGGGCGCAGGCCGGCAAGGCCGATGTCGTGGTCACGAACCACGCGATGCTCGCCATCGACGCCCTCGAGGGCTACCAGGTGCTGCCGGAGCACGACGTGGTGGTGATCGACGAGGCGCACGACCTGGTCGACCGGGTCACGTCGGTGGCCACGGAGGAGCTCACCGGGGCGTCGATCTCGATCGCGGCACGGCGCTGCGGGCGGCTGATCGACCAGGACGTCGCCGACCGGCTGGCGGAGGCGAGCGACGGGCTCGCGATGATCCTGGAGGACCTGCCCGCCGGCCGGCTGGACGAGCTGCCGCGGGCCTTGGCCGGTGCGCTGGCGGCGACCAGGGACGCGGCGCACATGTGCATGTCGTCGCTCGGGCCGGAGCGCAAGGAGGACGTGGACGGCGCCACGGACCGCAAGCTCGCGATGTCGTTGCTGGAGGAGGTCCACGACTGCGCGGTGCGCATCCTCGACGCGTTCGGCGAGGAGCGCGACGTGGTGTGGGTGTCGGGCGACTTCAACCAGAAGACGCCGGCGTTGCGCGTCGCCCCGCTCGGGGTCGGCGGGCTGTTGCGGGAGCGGTTGTTCGGCAAGCGCACCACGGTTCTCACGTCGGCGACGCTCACGCTGGGCGGCGCGTTCGACGCGATGGCGCGGCAGTGGGGGCTGCCGCCGTCGGAGCAGGTCCGCAAGATCGAGGGCGCGGCCACCGACAAGGAGGTCAGGGACGTCGACGGTCCGAAGTGGAGCGGTCTCGACGTCGGCTCGCCGTTCGAGCACCGGTCGAGCGGCATCCTCTACGTGGCACGGCACCTGCCGCAGCCGGGGCGGGACGGGCTGCCGAAGGAGTACCTCGACGAGATCGAGGGGCTGGTGAACGCCGCCGGCGGTCGCGCGCTGGGGCTGTTCTCCTCGACGCGGGCGGCCAAGGCGGCTGCGGAGGCGTTGCGGGACAAGATCGAGTACCCGATCCTCTGCCAGGGCGACGACGCGACCGGCCTGCTGGTGAAGAAGTTCGCCGAGGACGAGCGCACGTGCCTGTTCGGCACGCTGTCGCTGTGGCAGGGCGTGGACGTGCCGGGGCCGAGCCTGCAGCTGGTGATCATGGACCGCATCCCGTTCCCGCGCCCGGACGACCCGCTGGCCTCCGCACGCCAGAAAGCCGTCAACTCCCGGGGAGGCAACGGCTTCCTGACGGTCGCGGCGACGCACGCGGCCCTGCTGCTCGCCCAGGGCGCCGGCCGCCTGCTGCGGTCGATGTCGGACAAGGGCGTGGTCGCGATCCTCGACCCGCGCCTCGCCACCGCCCGTTACGGCGGCTTCCTGCGCGCCTCGCTGCCTCCGTTCTGGACGACCTACGACCCGGACGTGGTCAGGGCCGCTCTCCAGCGCCTGGACGCGGCGCAGACCCGGTGACGCGCTCGACCAGCTCGTCGCGGTAGGCCTCCGCCGCCGTCCGTTCCGGATCGTCGGCGGCGGCCCGCTTCAGCGCACCCTCCAGGATCTTCAACGCCTGGCGCTCATCTCCGCGCGCGTCCCCCTGGCGTGCGGCGTTCTCCATCGCCCTGGCCAGCGCGGTCCGCGCCTCGGGTGCCGTGCCGGGCGTGCTGATCCGGATCCAGTTGCCGCCGGGGTCGACGACGGCGAACCCGGTGTACCGGTCGTTGCGCAGCCGGGGCCGGGTCATCCGCGGGATGCCGGAGATGAGCAGTTTTCCGTGCACGGCACGCATTCCCGCCGCGAACGCTTCGAACAACTCGTTGATGTCCGGCACGATGACCACGCACGTGCTGTACGACTGCTCCGGGTCGTAGCCGTCCATGCCGAAGAAGTGCAGGTTGATGTCTTCGCGCCGCAACGCCACATAGGGGTTCGGCTTCGTCTGCCGGTACGTGATCTCGAACCCGAGCATCTCGTAGAACGGCGCGATCTCGTCGATGGAGGGACAGGGCAGAAGTGGAATCGTCAGTTCGTTCGCCACTGCCCGAAGCTAAGCCCGGTCCCGCCGGAACGACACCGAGCTATTTGCTCATGCGAACAGCATGACCACGCCGGCCAGCACGAACAACGCCGACACCACCGCGATCGCCAGCACACGGCCACGCGGCGTCTGCGCGTGCCGCAACGCCATCCCCAACGGTCCGATCCCAGCCACAACAGCTCCCTTCGACGGCATGACGACAACAGCGAGCAAAGCCCCGAACGCCACGCGCACCGGCGACATGCCGAGTTCGCGCGCACCGGCAACGTCCGCTTCCCATTGCTCGCGATAGCGCTCATCGCCCACAACGGCAGCCGCAAGGCGCACCAACAACAACGCGACTCTCATTGCGCCGTCCTCGGCACGAAACGCGGTTCCGGAGCACGCGCCGCGACCACGCGACGAGCCTCCGCCGCACCATCGGGCGTCAGCACGTACATCCGCCGCCGCGGCCCCTTGCGCGTGTCGTCGTCCTCCCACGACGACGTCACCCAGCCGGCCCGCTCCAACCGGTCCAGCAACGGGTACACGCTGCCCGACGGCCGCCCGGTCAGCTTGATGATCTCCAGGCCCCAGCGGGGTCCGGAGGCGCCGAGCAGCACCTCCAGCACGTCCACCGTGGCCTTGCCGATGCGGCGCAGTGGCTCCACGCCAGTAATACTACCTATGTAGATTAAGCCGTTCAAGCAGCTCTTCGCGGAACTCCAGCGCCGACGCCAGGTCGTCCTCCGACGCGTCCCACTCGCGGGCCAGCGCCCCTTCGAGGATGCGCAACGCCTGCCGCTCCGCCCCGTGCGACCCGGCCAGCGTCTCCGCGCTGTGCAGCGCCCGCGCCAGCCCGTTGCGCGCGGGCTCGCTCTCCTCCACCGCCGGCACGACGCGGATCCAGTTGCCGCCGGGGTCGACCACGAGGAACCCGTCGCGCCGGGGCCGGGTCATCCGCGGGATGCCGGACGACAGCACCTTCCCGTACACCGCCCGCATGCCGTGGGCGAACGCGTCGAACACCTCACGCGTGTCCTCCACCTGCACCAGGCACGAGCTGTACGACGTGGCCGGGTCGAAGCCGCGGATGCCGAAGAAGTGGAGCTGGACGTCCTCGCGCCGCACCGACAGGTAGGGCGTCGGCCGGTACTGCCGGTGCGTGATCGTGAACCCGAGCATCACGTAGAACTCGGCCACCTCGTCGATGGAGGCGCACGGCAGCAGCGGGATCGTCACCTCGTTGGCCACGCAGGCCACGCTAGACCCGGAGATCAGCCGTCGACCAGCAATCCGCGCAACGGTCCTTGCAGCCTTCCAGCCCGTCGCGACACCCCGGGCAGCGGCATCACCCGTGACGGCCGCTTCAGCGCCGGGCGCCAGATCTCGTCCACGACCTCGTGCGCGGGCCCGGACACGTCGGCGTCCAGGTGCTCCGCCCACAGCCGCAGCCGGGTCGAGCGGGCCACCTCGGCGTCGTCGGTCACGACGTTCACCTCGGTGTCGTTGAACAGCGAGTGCTCGTTCAGGTTCGCCGAGCCGATCGACAGCCACTCGTCGTCCACAATGGACAACTTGGCGTGCACGTACACCGGTGCATCGCCGTGGGAGACGAGGGTCGCGGCGATCAGCCGGCCGCCCTCGGGGTCGGCGTCGAGCAGCCTGCCCAGCTGCCCGCGGGTGGTGTCGGCGCCGTTGCTGGGCTTCTGCGGCAGCAGCAGCACCATCCGGAACTCGTCCGACGGCGGGTTGCTCAGCTTCTCCAGCAGCACCTCGGTGATCTCGGGCGACCACAGGAACTGGTTCTCGATGTAGATCAGCGACTTGGCCGCGCGGAACGCCCGCAGGTACGAGTCGAGCAGCGTGAAGTCGCCGTGCGGCGCGAAGTCGTAGGTGCCCTCGGGGATCGTCCGCACCAGCTGCACCGACGACGAGCCCGCCTCCGGTGGCACCTCGGGCGCGGGCAGGGTCTCCCCCGCGATCTCCAGCCACCGGGCGGCGAAGTGGGCGGCCACCTCGGACACGGCCGGGCCGGAGACCTTCGCGATGTGGTCGTGCCAGCCGAGGTCGCGCGGCGGGTGCTCGGGCGAGTCGTGCCGGTCGCCCTCCACCGCGGTCATGTCGAGGCCGCCGACGAACGCCACGTCGTCGACGATCACGACCTTCTCGTGGTGGCAGTGCAGCGTCCGCTCACGCGCGTCCAGCTCGCACCGGACCGCACCGCACTCCAGGAACGCGTGCTTCGCGGCCTCCGCCCGTTTGCGGGTCGGCTCGAAGAACGGCACCGGCGGTCCCGCCCACAGCAGCACCCGCACCGGCACCCGTTCCGCGGCGGCGGCCAGCAGCTCGCGCAGCTGCGGCGCACCCGGCTCACGGGTCAGCCGGAAGTCAGGCGAGGCGTGCCAGTTCGCGATGTGCACGTACTTCTGGGCGTTCTCGATGGCCTCGGCGATGGCGGGGAACGCCTCGGCGCCGTCGACGAGGACCTGGATCTTGTTGCCGTGCTGGACCGGACGGCGCGGGGTGAACCACCCGGCGCCGTCGCCGTCCAGCACCTCGCCCCAGCCGAGCCGGCGGAGCCTGCGCGTGTGGTGCGAGCACAGCAGGTTCTCCAGGCCGTCACCCAGCCTGGCGTCGAGCACGTCGAGTAGGCCCACGGAACGTGGATTTACCCGAATTACGCGGTTCTAACCCGAAATGTCAGCCCAGAGGTGCGATCACAGTTGTCGTCCCCGGTTCCACCTCGGTGAAACCGGCGTCCCGCACCGCCACGACGTCCGCGCTGTGCACCAGCGCGTCCCACTCGGCCACTGACGGCGTGCGCACGGCACAGCGGTAGTCGATCGCCTCCCACGCCTTCAGCTCGTCGCCGGACAGGTGCGGTGCGAGCAGCATCGACGCGTGGCCGACCTGGGCCGCGAGCTTGCCGGCGGACATCTCCACGCGAGGGTTCGTGTACAGCACGTGGGCCCCCTCGGGCACCGCACCCGGCTCGTCGAGGGGCAGGTCCGACCCGGAGATCTGCAGCTTGGCGACCTCGCGGGGCGTCTCGGAGACCAGCACCGGCAGCAGCGAGCGCACCGACGCGCCCTCCACGGTGACCGTCACGCCCGGCAGCGCCTGCACGGCCTCCCACTGCACCCCACGGGCCCGCCGCGACACCTTCCGGATCCGCCCGGACACCCACGCCCGCACGGCCTCGTGCCACTCCCCGCCCTCGTCGGCACGCGGGTCGAGGCACACCGCGACCGCCGACGCGGCCGCGGCCTCCAGCAACGTGGTGCGGCCCGGCGGGTCGACGCGTTCGATGCGCAGGACCATCGGCATCGCGCGGACTTCCGACTCCTCGGCGTAGTTCCGGGAGGCGATCAGGTCGAGGATCGTCACAGCCGGGTCGACTCCAGGCCGTCCGCGGCGTCCGCGGCCTCCACCTCGGCGCGGGTGACGCCCAGGATGAACAGCACGGCGTCCAGGAACGGGTGCGACAGCGCCGTGTCGGCCACCTCGCGCAACGCGGGCTTGGCGTTGAACGCGATGCCCAGGCCCGCCGCGTTCAGCATGTCGATGTCGTTCGCGCCGTCACCGACCGCCACGCACTGGGCCAGCGACACGCCGGCCTCCTCGGCGAACCGGCGCAGCGCCACGGCCTTGCCCGGCCGGTCGACGATCTCGCCGACGACCTTGCCGGTCAGCTTGCCGTCGACGACCTCCAGCGTGTTCGCCGCGCAGAAGTCCAGCTGCAGCTCGTCCGCGAGGCCGGTGATCACCGACGTGAACCCGCCGGACACCACACCGCAGTAGAAGCCGAGGCGCTTGAGCGTCCGGATCGTCGTGCGGGCGCCGGCCGTGAGCTCCAGCGATGCCCCGACCTCGTCCAGCACCGTCGCGTCGAGGCCCTCCAGCAGCGCCACCCGCCGCCGCAGCGACTCGGCGAAGTCGAGCTCGCCGCGCATCGCGGCCTCGGTGATCTCGCGGACCTGCTCCTCGCACCCGACGTGCGCGGCCAGCATCTCGATCACCTCGCCCTGGATCAGCGTGGAGTCGACGTCGAACACGACGAGCCGCTTCGCCCGGCGGGTGAGCCCGGCCCGTTCGACCGCGATGTCGAGGCCGACCCGCACGGAGACGTCCGCGAGCGCCGACCGCAGCTCCGAGTCGTTCTCCAGCGTGTCGTCCGCGACGGACACGCGCAGTTCGAGACCGGTGACGGGGTAGTCGGCCACACCGCGGATCGCGTCGATGTTCACGCCCAGCGAGGCGAGCCGGCGGGCGACCTCGGTGAACGCCTTGGCAGTCACCGGGCGGCCCAGGACGATCAGCACGTGCGAGGACTCCAGGCGCGCGCTGCGCCTCGAGTCGGCGCCGACCTCGATCTCCACCTGCATCGAGACGGTCGCCATGGCCTGCTCGACGGCCTCCTGCAGGCCCTCCGGGTCGTGGTCGGTCGACACCAGCGCACCCAGCACCAGCCGGCCCCGGATCACGACCTGCTCGACGTCGAGCACCTCGACCCCGTGCCTGGTCAGCACGGCGAACAGCACCGAGGAGACACCGGGCTTGTCGGGACCGGTCACGGTGATCAGCACGGGCGTTTTCACGTCGTCGTCTCCTCGCAGCACGCGTAGTACGCGACGAGCCCCGGCCGCACGCGGCGGCCGGGGCTCGTCGTTGAACCTGTGACGTGCAGGTTACTTGTGGTCGGAGTCGTCCTTCTCGGAGGCCGTCCCCGACTTCAGCGCGGAGGCCGCCAGCTCCGACAGGGCGGGCGGCGCGTCCTCGTGCCGGATCGCCTTGCCGGTGAAGGTCACGTGACCCTCGTTGCGGATGCGCTCCACCATGTGCGGGTAGTGCAGCTCGAACGCCGGGCGCTCCGAACGGATCCGGGGCAGCTCGGTGAAGTTGTGCCGCGGCGGCGGGGACGAGGTCGCCCACTCCAGCGAGTTGCCGTAGCCCCACGGGTCGTCCACGGTCACGACCTCGCCGTAGCGGTACGACTTGAAGACGTTCCAGATGAACGGCAGCGTCGACGCGCCCAGGATGTAGGCGCCGATCGTGGAGATCATGTTGAGCGTGGTGAAGCCGTCGGACGCCAGGTAGTCGGCGTACCGGCGCGGCATGCCCTCGTTGCCCAGCCAGTGCTGGACGAGGAACGTCGCGTGGAAGCCGAGGAACGTCGTCCAGAAGTGCAGCTTGCCCAGCGGCTCGTCCATGAAGCGACCGGTGATCTTCGGGAACCAGAAGTAGATGCCCGCGAAGGTCGCGAAGACGATCGTGCCGTAGAGCACGTAGTGGAAGTGCGCCACGACGAAGTACGTGTCGGACACGTGGAAGTCGATCGCGGGCGCGGCCAGCAGGATGCCGGAGAGACCACCGAAGAGGAACGTGACGATGAAGCCGATGCTGAACAGCATGGGCGTCTCGAACGTCAGCTGGCCCTTCCACATCGTGCCGATCCAGTTGAAGAACTTCACACCGGTCGGGACCGCGATGAGGAACGTCATGAAGGCGAAGAACGGCAGCAGCACGGCGCCGGTCGCGTACATGTGGTGCGCCCACACGGCCACCGACAGGGCGGCGATGCCGAGCGTCGCGTAGACCAGGCCGTTGTAACCGAAGATCGGCTTGCGGCTGAACACCGGGAAGATCTCCGACACGATGCCGAAGAACGGCAGCGCGACGATGTAGACCTCGGGGTGGCCGAAGAACCAGAAGAGGTGCTGCCACAGGATCACGCCGCCGTTGGCGGTGTCGAACACGTGGGCACCGAGGTGGCGGTCGGCCAGCAGGCCGAGCAGTGCCGCGGTGAGGATCGGGAACGCGAGCAGCACCAGCACCGACGTCACCAGGATGTTCCAGGTGAAGATCGGCATCCGGAACATCGTCATGCCGGGCGCGCGCAGGCAGACCACGGTGGTGATCATGTTCACCGCGCCGAGGATCGTGCCGAGACCACCGATCACCAGACCGGCGATCCACAGGTCGGCGCCGACACCGGGCGAGTGGATGGCGTTGCTCAGCGGCGTGTACGCGAACCAGCCGAAGTCGGCGGCACCACCGGGGGTGATGAAGCCCGACATCACGATCAGGCCGCCGAAGAGGTACAGCCAGTACGAGAACGCGTTCAACCGCGGGAACGCCACGTCGGGCGAACCGATCTGCAACGGGAGGACGAAGTTCGCGAAGCCGAACACGATCGGCGTCGCGTACAGCAGCAGCATCACGGTGCCGTGCATCGTGAAGAGCTGGTTGAACTGCTCCTGCGAGAGGAACTGCATGCCGGGCCTAGCCAGCTCGGTCCGCATCAGCATGGCCATCGCGCCGCCGACCATGAAGAAGGCGAACGAGGTGACCAGGTACATGATGCCGATTTGCTTGTGGTCCGTGGTGCGGAACATCCGCAGCAGGAAGGACCCCTTGACCGCAGTGCGCGTCGGAAAAGGACGCGTTGCGATCGGCTGCGGGGCTACGGCCGTCACGGTGCCTCCAGGCCTTGGTGGGACCAGTCGTTCGGGAAACTCCCCGGATATTAGACGCAGCCGATCAGCTCCACTCGGGTGGGCCATGGCCCGTGGCCAGCGGCGTAGCGCAGGTCACACGTAAGGTGACCCCCGTGCTTCGTACGTTCGCCGTAGCCGCGACCCTTCTGCTGGGTATGTCCCCTTTGGCCGCGTGCGGCTCGCCCGCCACGCACAACTCGGCGGACGTCGCGTTCGCGCAGGGCATGGTCCCGCACCACGAGCAGGCCGTGGAGATGACCGGTCTGGTGGCCGAGCGCACGGACAGCGCGCACGTCGTCGACCTGGCCGAGCGCATCGCGCGGCACCAGCAGCCGGAGATCGACCGCATGAACGGCTGGCTCAAGGCGTGGGGCGCCCCGGTGAAGGCCTCCTCGCACGCGGACCACGGGCACGCCGCCGACCACGGCATGGTCGACCTCGGCACCCTCGCCGACCTGCGCGGGACCGACTTCGACCGGCAGTGGCTGTCGCTGATGATCCAGCACCACCGCGGCGCCGTGGAGATGGCGCGCAAGCACCTCGACGCCGGTACCGATCCGGGCGCGCGCTCGCTCGCGCAGGACGTCGTCGCAGCTCAGGAGAAGGAGATCGCGGAAATGGAGTCGCTCCTGCCCCAGGGGTGATGTGACCCTCGTCCCCATGAGCGCCTCTGCCGCCGTGAGGGCCGCCGTGTCACTGGCCGCCGCGCACGGCATCACCGCCACGGACCCGGCCGTGCTGAAGGACGGCAGCAACGTCATCGTCCACCTGCGCCCGGCACCGGTGGTGGCCCGTGTCGCCGCCCGCACGGCCCTGGTGCGCCCGTCCGTGGCCGATCACTTCGCGCGTGACCTGGCGATTTCCGCGTTCCTGGCCGCTCGTGGCGTGCCGGTCGTGATGCCCTCGGCAGAGCTTCCCGCGGGGCCGCATCCGTACGACGGGTTCGTGGTGTCGTTCAGCACGTTCGTGCCGCACGACCCCGGCTACGAGTTCTCACGCCTTGACGTGCTCAAGCTGCTGCCCGCCCTGCACGCCGAGCTGCGGTCCTATGACGGCCCTCTGCCCGTGCGCGGCCCTGTGGACGACGTCGACAACACGCTGGCCTATCTGAATGGCATAGGCGTGCCGGATCTTGAACCGTTCCGTGAACGCCGTGCCGAGCTCATGGCGTCGTGGGACGCCCACTACCGCGACGTCCAGCCTCTGCACGGCGACCCGCACTGCGGCAACCTGCTGATGGGCCCGCACGGTCCCGTGTGGCTCGATTTCGAGGACACCTGGCGCGGCCCGGTCGCCTGGGACCTCGCCTGCCTGGCCGGTGCCGAAGGCGCGGAAGCCGCCCGGCGCACCGTGGAGACCTACGGTGGCGGGGCGGCTTCCGAGGACGTGGAGTTCCACGTCCGCACACGCATCCTGTTCGGCACGCTCTGGGGCGTGCTGATGCAGAACTCCTAGGGCCTGTGTCGAGGTCCCGTTCGATGAGAGTCGCGCCTGAGGTGGTTCCTGGCGGTGCGGGCGGACAGCCCGCATACCGGTGTTGTATGTGGGCTGTCCGCCCGTGCCCCCAGGGGCCGCCTCAGGCCCGGCTATCGCGAACATGGACTTCGGCACAGGCCCTATGCGCGGCGCCTGCGCAGCACGAACAGCACGGCGGCACCGGCGGCGAGCAGGGCGGCGCCCAGGCCGATCAGCCAGGCGGACCCGAAGCCCGTGGAGGCCAGGTCGTCGTCCTCGTTCACCGGCACGACGGCGGCGTTGGTGGTGGTGACGGCCGGCGCGGACGTGACGGCGCCGGAGGACGAGGTGGTCGTGGTCGTCACCGGCGAGGTCGTCGTCGTGGTGGTGCCACTGCTCGACGTGGTCGTGGTCGTCGTGGTCGTCGTGGTGGTCGAGCTGCTGCTGCTCGACTGCTGCGTGGTGGTCCCGCACGCGTACCAGTGGCTGATCGCCGGCACCTGCCCGCCGTTGTTCTGCGGCGCCCGCAGGTCGTTCCACGGCAGCGAAGCGAGCTTGGGGGCCAGGTAGACGTTGTAGGCGTCCCCGCCCTTGACCACGACACCCGTGATCGTGGTGCCGGCCGGGACGGCGGTGATGTCGACGTCCTGCTGGTTCGCGCCACCGGTGAAGGTGAACTGGCCGGGCGCGATCGGCGTGCCGCTGAGCCCACCGACGGTGCAGGCGTCCCTGTGGTTGATGTCGACGTTGCCGTCGTAGGCGACCGCACGCTCGTCACCGGACACCGGCGCCGGTGCCGGCTTGGCAGTGGCGGCGGTCGTGAGCGCGAACAGGGCCGCCACGGCGGAGGCGGCGAGGCCGGCGGTTCTCAGGGGCGTCATGCGCATCGGTTGCTCCGTTGGGGTCGGCGGGTTGCCGAGATCTAAGACCATCGGCGTGCGCTTGACGGACCAGTAACCAACTCACAGTAGGCCTTGTGGCCCAGTTGTTATACGACCACGAGGAGGTGTGCACCCGAACGAGGAATAGGACCAGGCGCCGGATCGACCGGCGGGGTGACACCCCTGCGTCTGACCTGACCGTCGACGCTCTCCACCTGCCGACCAAAGTGGGCACTCATGGAAAAGGACCGCCGCAGCGGTCCCTTTCACCAGTCGTTCAGTTCGTTGCAGGGGGCCGCAGGTAGACGGTGCCACCACCGTTCGGCATCCGCCTGAACCAGTCGACCGGGGTGACGGGCTGACCGATCACCGGACCCGCACCGGTCGGGAGGTGCGGAACAGGGAAGCCGGGAGTCTGCGGCCGGCGAAGAGGCTGGTTCGGGGTGGTCATCGTTCCTTCTCGAGAAGTGAAGCGGAACCCTGTGATGATCTTCAGATGGTGCCGCACCGCACCGGTGCGGAACTCGAACCGGAACGTGCGTCGCCGAAAACTAGCGGACCGGGCTTCGTGGGCCGTCAACCGCCGCTTCCCGCGGAACGGGATTCGGCAGTCTACGTCGGACCGCAAACCCCTTTCACCAGCAGTTTTACCGACGCGGACGAGCCCGGCGCGAGCAGCTTTGCATTCTCACCCGATCGTGTTCGCGCGGCGGAACCTTCGGTAAGCCGTACCGCTTCACCGGGACGAACGGCACCCGGCGGGAGCGCCAGCCGCGGACCGCTCAGGACACCCGTTCGACGATCGAGCTCGCCAGGAGCGAGGCCAGCGCGGCCCTCGAACGCCGCGCCGCGGTCTCCCCGTCCACCGTCCACGACCTGCTCGCCCCCGCAACGATGTCGTCGTACGCCACCGGACCGCCGTCGTGCGGCAGCCGGCCGATCACCCGGCCCGCGTCCTCGTCCAGGAAGAAGATCTCCGGCAGCGGGGCCACCCGGCCCACCACCGCGCGTCCCGACGCGGCACGCCGGTGGCGGACGCCCGCGCCGAGGCGGAACCGGTCGCCGTCGCCGATCCCGGCACCGCCGTCGTCCACAACGGACGGAGCGCCGCCCGGCTCGCCCGCGAGAGCGCGCAACAGCCAGCGCGCGTCCGGACGCAGGTCCTGTTCATGGGTGAGCAGCCACGCGCCGATCTCCTCGGCCCGCTCGCGCGCCTTCGGCAGCAGCGAGTCGGGGCCGGGCTCGACGCCCGCGCAGGCCTGCGCGAACTGGGCGAGGCAGCTGTAGGCGTGCCAGGCCGCGAACGTCTGCTCCAGCGGCCACCGCGCGTGCGACCAGGACGTCTCGAAGAGCTCGACGTCCTCGGCGTGCGCGTCGAGGAACTCGCGAGTGATCGCCAGGTCGAAGAACTTCTCGTGCGCGCCCTCGTGCACGAGGGCCTCGGCCACCTCGATCGGCAGCGCGGGCTCGTCGACCAGCACGATGCCGGGCACGTACCGCGACGACGCGGAGACGACTCCCCCGGACGTCTCCCGCTTGAGCACGGCGAGCATCGACACGTGGGCGAGCAGGTCGACGGCGGTGTCGGGGGCGAGCGCGCGGAACAGCCGGACGCCGTCGGCGACGACCCGCAGCGCCGCCGAGAAGCGCTCCCCGTCCGCCTCGGTCAGCGGCTCCACGACCACACCGGGCGGCGCGATGATCCGCAGCGGTGCTTCGAGCAGCGCGGCCGACCTCGGGTCCGCGGCCACCGGCACACCGGCGTCCCGCACGCGCAGGCCGGCCGCCTCGTGCAGGCGGGCGAGGTCCAGGTCGCCGGCACCGGCGAGGGCGCGGCCGATCTCGTAGCGGACGACCGGGTGGTCGGCGAGGTTGTCCGACAACTCGGTGCCCGGCGCGAACAGGTCGGCCGCGAGGCGGTAGAGCGTGCGCCGTTCGTCGACCAGGACGGCTGCGGGCGCGATGCGCGCGTGCAGCGTGTGAGCAGTGGCCACCGCCGAGACCCTAGAGCACCCGGTGGCCCTTTCCCGGAACGGCGCCCGGAAGAGGAGGTGCCCGGCCTGCGGGCGGCGCAGACCGGGCACCCTGGTTCTGCTCATCAGCCGAACATGATGCTGGTGACGTTCACGAAGCCGACGACGGCCAGCGCGACGACCGAGACGGCGACCATCGTGAGCACGGTGCGCCATCCGATCGCGGTGACGGCGACTGCGACGGCTGCTGCGATTCCGAGTGCACTCCCTGCGGACATCTCGTTCCCCTCCCGACTGGGCGAGCCGGGGCTCCTCGGTGTGGGCGGTCCGAGGCCTCTCGCCCCAGTGCAAGGATCGCCTAGTTGTAGGTTGTCTGTCAACTGCGGACAGGTTGCCAGACAAGTTGCAACCAGACCGCCAGCGCCCTACGCTGGGCCAATGCCCGCCGACGACTCCCATCCGGGCGAGAGCTGGGCGCTCTCGCCCGACTCGCGACGGCCGCTTCCGGAGCTCATCGAGCAGAAGCTCCGGGAGCAGATCATCGGCGGCACCCTCAGGGCGGGTGATCGACTGCCCACCGAGCCGGAGCTGGCCCGCAAACTGGACGTCGCCCGCTCGTCGTTGCGCACGGCTCTGCAGCGCCTTCAGCTCCAAGGCATCGTCGAGGTCCGCCGCGGCCTGGGCTGGTACGTCCGCCGCACCGACCTGACCGCTGTCGAGGAGCACCTGGAGGGCCGCCTCGCCGCCCGCCAGTTCACGCACACCGACCTGCTGGAGGTGCGCATCGCCCTGGAGACCACGGCCGCCTCGCTGGCCGCGGTCCGCGCGGGTGACGGCGAGCTGGACGAGCTCGCGAAGCTCAACCACCGCTACCAGCGCGCCGAGGTGGAGGACGTGCAGGAGGTGATCGAGGCGGACGAGGAGTTCCACTCGGCACTGATCCGCGCGGCGCACAACGAGCTGCTGGAGCAGATGTACCAGGCCCTCGTGCCCGGTCTGCAGGACTGCAAGCGCCACGCGCACCCGTCCCGCGAGGTGCACAACCGCTCGGCGAACGAGCACGAGCAGGTCATCTGGTTCCTGCGCCGCCACGACGAGGTGGGCGCGAAGAGCGCGATGACCACGCACCTGCTCGGGTTGTACGACGACCTGACGTCCGACGACACCAAGCCCCGCGCCGGCCTGAGCACCTACGTCGGCGTGCACGACGAGCCGATGTGGGACCGCTCCCGCTAGTACGGCGTCCACCGAACGGGTCTGGTGCCGCTGCCCCGTCACTCCCACCATGTATGGACGAGCCGGTGGAGTGAGGGGGCGGCGGGAAGGTGGCGGCGCGCAGGCACAAACGAGCGCTGGTTACCGCCGTGGTCCTCCTGCTGGCCGCCGCAGCCGACTTGACAGCAGTCCTGCTGTGGCAGCCGACCGCGCGCAGCGTGCTGCATGACGTGTTGGTGGTCCTGTGGCCGCTGCCCGCCTTGATCGGCATCCTGATGGGCGCCTATGAACTCTTTCTGCATCGCCGGCTGGTGATAGAGCTCAGCCGGATCTCCGGCCCCAGCATGGTCGAACACCTGCCGCCGGGAGAAGTCCTCCGGACGTTCCTGTCTTCGATCTACGGTTCCAACGACGCGAACCAGGACGTGGTGTCCGGAGTTCTGGGCGGAAGCGGTCTACAACCGCGCGGCAAGGACCTCACCATCAGCACGAGCACCACGGTGAGGATGGAACTGCAGGGCATCGACACCAAGACCTACCACCTCGTGACGACCCAGACCTACCGGTTCCGCCACAGCGTGCCCGTCGACCGCTTCGTCATCTTCGCCACCAGCAACGTGTTGTTGCGCGACACGATCAGCGCCGCATGCCGCTATCCCCTGTTCGAGCTCTACTACATCACCGACCCGTCGCTCTTCCTCGACTCGGTCGACGACCTGCTGGGATCGGCTCAGATCGCCGTCGACTACGAGGACCACGCCGGCATCCGGCGTTCGGCGGCACCGAGCCAGATCCCACCCGTCGAGGTGCGGTTCGACCAGTGGTCGAGCTATCTGACGTTCTTCCGCGAACGCATGGGTCCGCTGCCGAAGCTCAGCCCGCACAACCACCTCGGCGACCTGCGCATCTTCGAGTGCGACCTCAGTGCCATCGCGGAGGACCACATCGTCAGCGCGATTCGGGGGCTTTCTGTGCGGTCGCGGACACTTCAGCGCACGAATGAGGGTTTCTGCTACTGGCAGCCGCCCTATCCGTCCTATGTGGAGCAGATCAGCTTCGACGCGCGCGGCCTCAGCGTCGACCACGCGCCGAGGCACGAGTTCAGCATCATGCCGTTCCTGTTCCGCTCCAACACGGTCACCGGGCAATGGCTGAAGGCCGAAGACCTTGCCGATCTCACTGTTCGGTCGTGGCTGCTGCCTGGTCACGGGGTGGCTCTGATGTGGCGAGAGGCACGCAATTGACCGTGCCGCCGTTCGGCGCCCTGCGGAACCAGTCGACCCTGCTCACCGGCTCGCTCTGCGGGCGAGGCAGGCCTGGAGATGCCGGAACATCGGGTATCAATGGCGCGCCCCGGTCAGAGGCGTCATCAGGCAGCGAACGGTCGGAGGTCATCGCATCTCCTCCCTTTGACACAAAGGCTACCCGGCCTGCGGGTCGGAGGACATCACTCGCCGTGCGACGAACTTGATCTCATAGCGGTAGCCGAGCTTGGTGTTCTTCGAACGCCAGTGGATTCCGTCGCGGTGCCGACAGGTGCCCGATTGGAGGATCGACTCTTGAGGATCCCAATCCTCACCTTTGTTGTGACTGGCCTCTACCAGGTGCGATGCAGTCGGCGAAGGGAAGATCTCCAGCCCTGGTCCACCGGTCACGTGCACGTCGAGCTCATCGGTGATGTAAGGGGTGTCGACAGCATGCGACTCTTCACTGAACAGGGCAGGCATGCTCCCGATGAAGTCCACTTCCAGCTTGAAGTGCCGCCTGGGCTGCCCCTTCTCCAAGGTCACCGGGATTCGGATGACCCCTTCCTCTCGCACGAGCCCCTTGAACATCGGATCTTCGACATGCGCCCTGCTCTTGCGGATGTAAGACCGCTCCACGTCGCAATCCCTGCCGTCGAGCTGCAACCGCCGGACTTTGACGCTTCGCCACATCTCGTTGCTTTCTGCCGCAGCTGCGAAGACGGAGAAGGTCACCCACCCGACCGCGAGACCCGGTTCGGCTTCAACCTCGCATTCCGCGGTCCACCTGCCGTTCCCGTTCTCGAACACCACCAAATGGTCGGTGCGCTTGGCCAACCGCACCTGCCGCGCAACGTGTCGATCTATGTCATGAAGCGAACCCAGCAAGTCAAGTCGCCTCTTGATATCAAGGCTGATGATCCACAGCAGCATCAGGAAGGTTGCTCCCCCGGTGGCGTACATGACCCAGTTGAGAACCTCGAACAACTGCTTCTTGTCGGCCTCGTTGCGCAGGCTGACCAAGGTTGCGGCCAGCGTCAGCAGTATGGAGACAGCACCGGAGAAGAGCGCCGCAATCGCGGGAGAGGTGCCCGATTTGGCCGGATCTGCCATCGCGCGTCCTCCGGCTCGGCCAACAGATTTTTCAGGGTAGGCAGAAGGAGCCTGTGGACGGCAGGAGCGTCACCCGTTCGGCCTGGCGCGCAAATGAACGCAAGAACTTGCGTACACTTGCGCCATGACGCAACGGAGGCTGGCCGAGGTCGCGGCCAAGGTCGGGGTCAGCGAGGCCACCGTCAGCCGGGTGCTGAACGGCAAGCCCGGCGTGTCGGACGCCACCCGGTCGGCGGTGCTGACGGCGCTGGACGTGCTGGGGTACGAGCGGCCCACGCAGCTGCGGGGTGAGCGGGCACGGTTGGTCGGGCTGGTGCTGCCGGAGCTGCAGAACCCGATCTTCCCGGCGTTCGCGGACGTGGTGGGCAACGCGTTGGCCCAACGGGGCTTCACGCCCGTGCTGTGCACGCGGACGGCCGGTGGGGTCACGGAGGCGGAGTACCTGGAGCTGCTCCTCGAACAGCACGTCAGCGGGATCGTGTTCGCCGGCGGGCTGTACGCGCAAAGGGATGCAAGCCACGGGCACTACCAGCAGATGATGGCCAGGAAGCTGCCCGCGGTGCTGGTCAACGCCGCCATAGACGACCTGGCGTTCCCGCGGGTCAGCTGCGACGACACGGTGGCGGTGGAGCAGGCGTACGGGCACCTGACCTCGTTGGGGCACAAGCGGATCGGTGCGGTGCTGGGGCCGCCGGACCACATGCCGAGCCAGCGCAAGCTGGAGACGATCCAGCGGTGTGGCGGGGCGGACGTCGAGCACGCCATGTTCAGCCTCGAAGGCGGGCAGGCGGCGGCGACCAAGCTGGTGCAGCGCGGCGTCACGGCGATCATCTGCGCCAGTGACCCGCTGGCGCTCGGCGCCATCAGGGCCGTCCGGCGGGCGGGGCTGGACGTGCCCAAGGATGTGTCGATCATCGGGTACGACGACAGCGCCTTCATGACCTGCACCGATCCGCCCCTCACCACGGTGCGGCAGCCGATCGAGGCCATGGGGCGGGCGGCCGTGGAGCTGCTGGCGAACCAGATCAGCGGCAACGCCGTCGCGCCCGACGAGCTGCTGTTCGAGCCGGAACTGGTGGTGAGGGCCTCCACGGCACCGGCCAGGTAGGTCAGTCAACTTCTTGCGAGTTTCAGTCTGGATATTGCGTTCAGATGTAACGGAGACTTATGGTCGCCGTCACATCGACGCGCTCGCGAGAAGGGCGGCCCCACCATGAAGAAGTCCGCTGCCGTGTTGTTGGGCTGCGTGCTCGTTGCCGGCTGTGGGAGCGGTACCACGGCTGACACGGGCGGCAAGGTCGTGATCAACATCAACGGTCAGCCGCCGCAGACGCAGGCGTTCGACCGCAAGGTGTTCGACGAGGACGTCGCGGAGTTCGAGCAGCAGAACCCCGACGTCGACCTCGTGCCGCACGAGGGGTTCATGGACCCGAAGACGTTCTCCGCCAAGCTCGCCGGCGGGCAGCTGGAGGACGTCTTCTACGTCTACTTCACCGATCCGGCGGCGCTCATCGCGCGCAAGCAGGCCGCCGACATCACCGACCACGTCAAGGACGTCCCGCACTACGGCGACCTCAAGCAGGAGCTCAAGGACGTCTTCACGGTCGACGGCAAGGTCTACGGGCTGCCCACCGCCAACTACACGATGGGCCTGCTCTACAGCCGCGCGAACTTCACCAAGGCGGGCCTCGACCCGAACACGCCGCCGCGGACGTGGGACGAGGTCCGCGCGGCCGCCAAGAAGCTCAAGGACGCCGGTGTCACCGGGTTCGCCGAGTACAGCAAGAGCAACCAGGGCGGCTGGCACTTCACCACGTGGATGAAGTCCGTCGGCGGGGACGTCGCGCGCAAGGACGGCGAGAAGTACAAGGCCGACTTCAACAACGACAAGGGCAAGGAAGTCCTGCGCCGGCTCAGGGAGATGCGCTGGGACGACGGCTCCATGGGCGAGAAGCAGCTCCTGGAGATCGGCGACGTGCAGAACATGATGGGCGCCGGGCAGCTCGGCATGTACCTGGCCGCGCCGGACAACGTCGCCGCGATCGTCAACCAGTTCAAGGGCAAGTACGACGACTACGGCCTCGCCGCGATCCCCGGTCAGCAGGGCACGCTGCTCGGCGGCGAGGGCTACATGATCAACCCGAAGGCCACGCCGGAGAAGATCAAGGCCGGTCTCAAGTGGGTGCAGTGGAAGTACCTCAACCCGGACCGGCTCGAAGCGAACCTGCAGAAGTACAAGGACCGCGGCCAGCCCGTCGGCCTGCCGATCCCGCCGATCGCCGACATCTGGACCGGTGAGCCGCGCAAGCGGCAGGAGGAGCTCAAGGGCAGGTACGCCACCATGCCGGTGCAGAACTTCCAGGCCTACGTGGACGGTTCGGAGAAGACCAGGGGCAGCCTCGAACCGCCGCAGGCGCAGCAGGTCTACGCGATCCTCGACAACGTCGTGCAGGCGGTCCTCACGAACAGGGACGCCGACCACGCGCAGCTGCTCGCGGACGCGGAGACCAAGGTCAACGCCGTTCTGGCGCAGGTGAAGTAGGTTGCGGCGGCACGTCACCGCGTACGGCTTCCTCAGCCTCGCGCTCGTCGTCTTCGCGGTGTTCTCCTGGTACCCGATCGTGCGCGGGGTGGTCCTGAGCTTCCAGCAGGTCAACTTCGTCTCCGACCCCGAGTGGGTCGGCTGGGAGAACTTCCGGCGCCTGTTCGACGACCCGCTGTTCGCGGTGGCGTGGCGCAACACGGCCTACTACACGGTCCTCGCGCTGCTGATCGGTTTCGGCGTCCCGTTCCTCACCGCCGTGGTGCTCAACGAGCTGCGGCACGCCAAGGGCTACTTCCGGCTGCTGGTCTACCTGCCGGTGATGCTGCCGCCGGTCGTCACGGCCCTGCTGTGGAAGTGGTTCTACGACCCGGGACCCGGCCTGTTCAACTCGGTCCTGCGCGGAGCCGGGCTGCCGGGCCTGCAGTGGCTCGACTCGGCGGACACCAGCCTGATCAGCATCGTCCTGCTCACCACGTGGGCGAACATGGGCGCGGCGACGCTGATCTACCTGGCCGCGCTGCAGACGATCCCCGGCGAGCTGTACGAGGCCGCGGAGCTCGACGGCGCGGGGATCTTCAGGAAGGTCTGGAACGTCACGATCCCCCAGACCAAGTTCGTGCTGCTGATGTTGTTGCTGCTGCAGGTCGTCGCGACCATGCAGGTCTTCACCGAGCCGTTCATCATGACCGGCGGCGGCCCGGAGGACTCGACCGTCACGGTCCTGCTCCTGCTCTACCGCTACGCCTTCGTCTACAACGACTTCGGCACCGCCAGCGCGCTCAGCCTCATCCTGTTCGCGGTGCTCGGCGTCTTCTCCTTCCTCTACCTCAAGCTCACCAGGAGGGCGGACGCGTGAGGACCCTCACCAAACCCGGCGGCAAGCTCTACTGGGTCGTCCTCGCGCTCACCCTCGTCCTGTTCACGGTCGCGTTCCTCGTGCCGCTGGTGTGGGTGCTGCTCGGTGCGTTCAAACCACCGGCCGAGCTCGCCCAGCAGCCGCCGACGGTCCTGCCGCGGACGTGGGAGCCGGGTGCGTACGCCGACGCCTGGAACTACATGGACCTCGGCAAGTTCTTCCTGAACACCGTCGTCGTCGCGTTCGGGGCGTGGGCGGTGCAGATGGTCGTGATCATCCCGGCCGCGTACGCGCTGTCGAAGCTGAAGCCGTTGTTCGGCAACGTGGTCCTCGGCCTGATGCTGGCCACGATGATGCTGCCCGCCACGGCCCTGCTGGTGCCGGTGTACCTCACGCTCACCGACTTGGACCTGCTGAACAACCCGGCCGGCATCTGGTTGCCGGCCGCGGCGAACGCGCTGAACGTCTACCTGCTCAAGCGCTTCTTCGACCAGATCCCCGAGGAGCTGCTGGAGGCGGCCAGGATGGACGGTGCGAGCACCTGGACGGTCCTCACGCGCATCGTCCTGCCGATCTCGCGCCCGATCCTCGCCGTCGTCTCCATCTTCACGGTCGTGGCGGCGTGGAAGGACTTCATCTGGCCGCTGCTCGTGTTCCCCGACCCGGCGAAGCAGACGCTCAGCGTCGCGTTGCAGCGCTTCGCACCGGACACCCCGATCAACCTCCTGCTCGCCGGGCTGGTGCTGGCGAGCCTGCCGATGGTGGCGCTGTTCCTGGCGTTCCAGCGGCACATCCTCGCGGGGCTCACCGCAGGATCTATCAAGGGCTGAAAGGACACCGCGCATGAGCTGGTGGCGCAACGCATCCATCTACCAGGTCTACCTCCGCAGCTTCGCCGACGGCAACGGTGACGGCGTCGGCGACCTCGCCGGCCTCAGGCAGCGTCTCCAGCACATCGCCGGACTCGGGTTCGACGCGATCTGGCTCAACCCCTGGTACCCCAGCCCGCTGGCCGACGGCGGGTACGACGTGGCCGACTACCGCGACATCGAGCCGGTGTTCGGCACGCTGGCCGATGCCGAGGAGCTCATCGCCGACGCGCACGACCTCGGCATCCGGATCATCATCGACCTGGTGCCGAACCACTGCAGCGACCAGCACCCGTGGTTCAGGGACGGGTTGTGGGACCGCTTCCACATCCGGGACGGCGAGGAGCTGCCGAACGACTGGAAGTCGCGGTTCGGCGGGCCCGCGTGGAGCAAGCTCGACGACGGGCGGTGGTACCTGCACCTCTACGCCGCCGAGCAGCCGGACTTCAACTGGGAGAACCCGGTGGTCCACGCCGAGTTCGAGGACATCCTGCGCTTCTGGCTCGACCGGGGTGTCGACGGGTTCCGCATCGACGTGGCCGACGGGCTGGTCAAGGACTTCTCGAAGCCGGACGCGGACCTGCCCTACTCCGACCAGGACGGCGTGCACGAGATCTACCGGCACTGGCGCAAGGTCGTCGACGAGTACGACGGCGACCGGATCCTCGTCGGGGAGATGTGGCTGCCGGACCCGGAGCGGTTCGCGCGGTACCTGCGCAACGACGAGATGCACAGCGCGTTCAACTTCGACTTCCTGTGCTGCCCGTGGAACGCGGCCGAGCTGCGCAAGGTCGTCGACAGCACGCTCGCGGCGCACGAACCCGTGGGCGCGCCGCCGACCTGGGTGCTGTCCAACCACGACGTCACGCGGCACGTCACGCGGTACGGGCGGGAGAAGACCGGGTTCTCGTTCGCGGACCGGCAGCACGGGGCGCCCACGGACTTCGAACTGGGCACGAAACGGGCCCGCGCGGCGATCATGCTCACGGCGGCGCTGCCCGGTGGGGTGTACGTCTACCAGGGCGAGGAACTGGGGTTGTGGGAGGTCGAGGACCTGCCGGACGAGCTGAGGGAGGACCCGGTGTGGCACCGGTCGGGGTTCACCGACCGCGGGCGCGACGGGTGCCGGGTGCCGCTCCCCTGGTCCGCTGACGACGGTCCGAGCTGGTTGCCGCAACCGGAGAACTGGCAGGAGTTCTCGGTCAGCGCGCAGACCGGCGAACCGGGGTCCATGCTGGAGCTGTACCGGCGGGTCTTCGCCCTGCGCAAGGCCGTCGAGGGCGACCTGGAGTGGCTCGACCTGGGCGAGGACGTGCTGGCGTTCCGGCGCGGCGACCACACCTGTGTCGTCAACCTGTCCGGCCACCCGGTCGCGCTGCCCGGGACACCGGTGGTGACCAGCGTGCCGCTCGACGACGACGGCAGGCTGCCGGTCGACGCGGCTGCCTGGTTGGGCTAGAAACGGGCCATTCGGACACCCGAAACGGGCATGCCCGAAAGCCGCGTCCCAGGTGGGCGCGGCTTTTGCCATGTGAAACGGGCTGAAACCGGGCAAGATGTCACTCTGTTGTGGTACCGACCACAACGTTTCAGGGGTGTTTCATCTATGCACAGCCCGAACGGGCATCAGCAGATCCGAACGGGCAGGTGACATGCGAGCCGAGGACCGCAAGCGCCGCATCCTGGCCAGGGCTCGCGCCGACGGGCGCGTCGACGTGGTGGAGATGGCCCAGGAGCTCCAGGTCGCACCGGAGACCGTCCGGCGTGACCTGCGGTTGCTCGACGAGCACGGGCTGGTGCGGCGCACGCACGGTGGCGCGGTTCCGGTCGAGAGCGCCGGCTTCGAGACCGGTCTGCGGTTCCGGGCCGGGTCGCACGTGCCGGAGAAGCGGCGCATCGCGAAGGCCGCGGCCGAACGGCTCGACGACGCCGAGACGGTCTTCATCGACGAGGGTTTCACGCCGCAGCTCGTCGCGGAGGCGTTGCCGACCACCAACCCGCTCACGGTCATCACCGCGTCGCTGCCGACCGCGGCGGCGATGTCGGAGCACCCGTCGTGCGTCGTCCTGCTGCTGGGCGGCCGGGTCCGCGGCCACACGCTGGCCACCGTGGACCACTGGGTGCTGCGGATGCTCGGCGAGATGGTGATCGACCTGGCTTACATCGGTGCGAACGGGATCTCCCGCGAGCACGGTCTGACCACGCCCGACCCGGTGGTCGGCGCGGTGAAGGCCAAGGCGCTCAGCGTGTCCCGGCGGAAGATCTTCGTCGGGGTGCACACGAAGTTCGGCGTGTCGAGCTTCAACCGGTTCGCCGAGATCGGCGACCTGGAGGCGATCGTCACGGACTCGGGCCTGTCCGCCCACGAGGCCCACCGCTACTCCTTGCTCGGCCCCAAAGTGATCAGAGCCTGAGGGCGTCTGCAAGTACCGCCAACAGCCAGTTGGCGGTACTTGCAGACGCCAGGACAAGCCCCTGACGGGTACGCCTGGTGTCTTCGCCGTGCCCGAAATCCCCCGAAAGGAACCGACGATGTCGTCGATCCGCACGCTCGGCGCCGCGACCGCTGTGCTGCTCCTCGCTTCCGCCTGCGCGGGCGCCGGCGGTGGCGGAGGCGGCGGTGCCGACTCCGTGAACGTCCTGATGGTGAACAACCCGCAGATGCAGGACCTGCAGAAGCTCACCGCGGACAACTTCACCAAGGACACCGGCATCAAGGTGAACTTCACCGTGCTGCCCGAGAACGACGTCCGCGACAAGATCAGCCAGGACTTCTCCAGCCAGGCCGGTCAGTACGACGTCGCCACGATCTCCAACTACGAGGCGCCGATGTTCGCCAAGAACGGCTGGCTGGCGCCGATGGACGACTTCGTGGCCAAGGACAGCGCCTTCGACCAGGCCGACATCCTGGAGCCGATCAAGCAGTCGCTGACCGCTGCGGACGGCAAGGTGTACGCGCAGCCGTTCTACGGCGAGTCGTCGTTCCTCATGTACCGCAAGGACATCTTCGAGGCCAAGGGCGTCACGCTGCCGGAGAAGCCGACCTGGCAGCAGGTCGCCGAGGCGGCGCAGAAGGTCGCGACGCCCGAGGTGCGCGGCATCTGCCTGCGCGGCCAGCCGGGCTGGGGCCAGGTCATGGCGCCGCTCACGACGGTCGTGAACACCTTCGGCGGCACGTGGTTCACCAAGGACTGGCAGGCGCAGGTCAACGCGCCGGAGTTCAAGGAGGCCACCAAGTTCTACGTGGACCTGGTGCGCAACCACGGTGAGGCGGGCGCCCCGCAGGCCGGGTTCGCCGAGTGCCTGAACAACATGACGCAGGGCAAGGTCGCGATGTGGTACGACGCCACGGTCGCCGCCGGTCTGCTGGAGGCCGCCGACTCGCCGGTCAAGGGCAAGCTCGGCTTCACCCAGGCGCCGGTCGTGAAGACCGACAGCTCCGGCTGGCTCTACACCTGGGCGTTCGGCATCCAGAAGGCCTCGAAGAAGCAGGACGCGGCCTGGAAGTTCGTCTCGTGGGCGTCCGGCAAGGGCTACGAGGAGCTGGTCGGCAAGAACCTCGGCTGGTCGAAGCTGCCCGACGGCAAGCGCGCGTCGACCTACCAGCGCGCCGAGTACAAGCAGTCGTCCGGCTCGTTCTCCGCGATGGCCGAGGCCGCGATCAAGAGCGCGAAGCCGCTCAACCCCGGTGTGCAGGAGCGTCCGGCGCCCGGCATCCAGTTCGTCGGCATCCCCGAGTTCACCGACCTGGGCACGCAGGTGTCGCAGCAGATCAGCTCCGCGATCGCGGGTGCGGTGAGCGTCGACGAGGCGCTGAACAACGGTCAGGGGCTCGCTGAGAAAGTCGCCGCGAAGTACAAGGGCCAGTGAAGGGGCCGTTGACATGGCAGTCATGACGCAGGCGCGGCCGGACACCGACGACCGGCCGCCGCCCGTCCCCCGCAAGAAGACCAACCGGTGGGTCACGCGGGCACCGCTGCTGCCCGCGCTGATCTTCCTGATCATCGTGACGCAGCTGCCGTTCGTCGCCACGCTGGTCATCTCGTTCATGAAGTGGAACTCGCTCGACCCCGCCAACCGCGGGTTCGCCGGGTTCGACAACTACGTCAACGTCTTCACCGACCCCGACCTGCGCTCGTCGGTCGTCAACACCATCGTGCTGACGGCGTCGGTCGTGCTCATCAGCCTCGTCCTCGGGCTGGGGCTGGCCCTGTTGCTGGACAAGAAGTTCGCCGGCCGCGGGCTGGTGCGCACGCTGCTGATCGCACCGTTCCTCGTGGTGCCGGTGGCGGCGGCGCTGATCTGGAAGCACGTGCTCTACAACCCGGAGTACGGCCTGTTCAACGGCATCCTGAACTGGCTGGGGTTCGACGCCCAGCCGGACTGGATCTCCAGCATGCCGATGACGGCGGTCGTGCTGTCGCTGGTGTGGCAGTGGACCCCGTTCATGATGCTGATCCTGCTGGCGGGCCTGCAGTCGAAGCCGGTCGAACCGGTCGAGGCCGCGACGATCGACGGCGCGTCGTCGTTCCAGATCTTCCGGTACCTGACGTTCCCGCACCTGCGGCAGTACCTGGAGCTCGGCGGTCTGCTCGGCTCGATCTACGTCGTGCAGAACTTCGACGCCGTCTTCACCATCACGTCCGGTGGTCTGGGCACGGCGAACCTGCCGTACATGATCTACCAGACCTTCTACCAGGCCCACGAGTACGGCGAGGCCTCCGCGGCCGGCGTGATCGTGGTGGCGGGGTCGATCATCATCGCGACGTTCGCGCTGCGCACGGTGTCCTCGCTGTTCAAGGAGGAGAAGCGATGACCGCCAAGTGGATCGGCCGCGCTTGGGGCGCGCTCGCCTGGTTCTGCGGCCTGGTGTTCTTCGCGCCGGTGGCGTGGATGTTCCTGACCTCGCTGCACAGCGAGTCGGACGCCGCGACCAACCCGCCGTCGCTGCTGGCGCCGCTGACGCTGGACGGGTACGGCGAGTTCTTCGACGCCGGCGCGTGGCCGCCGCTGCTGAACTCGTTCAGCGCGTCCATCGGCTCGACGATCATCGTGCTGCTGCTGGCGATCCCGGCCGCGTACGCGTTGTCGATCAGGCCGGTGGAGAAGTGGACGGACGTCCTGTTCTTCTTCCTGTCCACCAAGATGATGCCGGTCGTCGCGGCGCTGCTGCCGATCTACCTGTTCGCGCAGTTCTCCGGGATGCTCGACAACATCTCGTTCCTCACGCTGCTCTACACCTCGATGAACCTGCCGATCGCGGTGTGGCTGATGCGGTCGTTCCTGTCCGAGGTGCCGAAGGAGATCCTGGAGGCCGCGTCGATCGACGGTGCCGGCCTGCTGACGATCCTGCGCAGGGTCGTGGCGCCGATCGCGATGCCGGGCATCGCGGCGACGGCGTTGATCTGCTTCATCTTCAGCTGGAACGAACTGCTGTTCGCGCGGGTGCTGACCGGTGTCGTCGCCGGTACCGCGCCCGTCTACCTCACCGGGTTCGTCACCTCGCAGGGCCTGTTCCTCGCGAAGGTGTGCGCGGCCGCGGTCGTGGTGTCTCTGCCGGTGCTCATCGCCGGGTTCGCCGCCCAGGACAAGCTGGTCCAGGGCCTTTCGTTGGGAGCGGTCAAGTGAAAGCAGCAGTGATCACGGGCGTCGGGTCCGTCGAGGTGACCACTGTGGACGATCCCAGGTGCGGTCCGCGCGAAGTGGTCGTGGACGTGGCGGCGTGCGGCCTGTGCGGCACTGACCTGCACATCCTGCAGGGCGAGTTCGCACCCACCCTGCCGGTCGTGCCGGGCCACGAGTTCGCGGGCACGGTCGTGGAAATCGGTGCGCAGGTCAACGAGGTGAAGGTCGGCGACCGCGTGGCCGTCGACCCGTCGCTGTACTGCCACGAGTGCCGGATGTGCCGCAACGGCAAGAACAACCTGTGCGAGCGCTGGGCGGCCATCGGCGTCACGACGGCCGGTGGCGCGGCGGAGTACGCGGTGGCGCCGGTGGCGAACTGCGTGAAGCTGCCCGACCACGTGCGGACCGAGGACGCGGCGCTGATCGAGCCGCTGTCGTGCGCGGTGCGCGGCTACGACGTGCTGCGCTCGCAGATGGCGTCCCGGGTGCTGATCTACGGCTCGGGCACGATGGGCCTGATGATGCTCCAGCTCGGCAAGCTCACCGGCGCGTCGTCCATCGAGGTCGTCGACCTCAACGCCGATCGGCTCAAGACGGCGCAGCAGCTGGGCGTCACGGCCACGGCGGCGTCGCCGGACGAGCTGGACCGGCCGCAGGGCTGGGACCTCGTCATCGACGCGACCGGCAACGAGAAGGCCATCCAGGACGGGCTGGGCCGGGTCGCGAAGGGCGGCACGTTCCTCCAGTTCGGCGTCTCGGACTACTCGGCGCGGGTCACGATCGAGCCGTACAAGATCTACAACCAGGAGATCACGATCACCGGCTCGATGGCGGTGCTGCACTCCTTCGAACGGGCGGCCGACCTGTTCGCGACCGGGGTGCTCGACCCGGAGGTGTTCATCAGCGACCGGCTGCCGCTGGCCGACTACGCCGGCGCGCTCGACCAGTTCAAGGCCGGGAAGGGCCGCAAGATCCAGGTCCTGCCGTAGCAACCGCGGGTTCTGCCTGCTCTGCGCAGGCAGAACCCGTGCTCAGTCCTCGACCTCGTGCAGCGCGGCGAAGTCCGGTGGGATGAACCCGTCGTGTTCGAGATAGGCCGACAGCACAGCCCGCACTGCCGCAAGCGGCACGACGTGGCGCGACGGGATCTCCTGCACGTGACCCGCGTAGTCGAACAGGACGGTGCCGTCGGCGTCCGACGCGCCGATCGTCGCCCGCGAGGAACTCCACAGCTCGTAGACGAAACCGGACTCCGGCCCGATGCCCGCTTGAAGCGCGGGAAAGGCGTACGGGTTCTCGTCGTCGACTCCGATCTCCACGATCGAGGCGATCGATTCGCCTTCCGACAGCGCGATCACCTGAGCGATCAGCTCGGCCAGCTCGTCGTGAGTGCTGACGAGGAGCGGAGACATGCCGGTTTCGTGGTCGAAAACGGCTCTGAGTGTCACCACGGCGCCTTCTCACCTCCTGTGATCATCTGCTCATACCGTTGTTGCGCATGCGCACCGCGAGCTTCGTTTCAACATGCGAGGCCACGAACGGCACACCGCGACGGGGCATGTCGAGGCTCTTGAGGAACTCGGCGGCAGCATCAGCCTCCGCTCCCCCGCCACTCACGATTTCCTGATCAGGGGAATCTGGTGTGAACCACCGCCCGTACGTCTTCTGGCCTCGTTCCTGCACAGGTGGTGGCAGCCGACCCCGAAGTCGTGCGATGTGTTCTGAGGTGAGCCCAACCGGCGACACCGACCAGGCGCCGGGCATCTTCGGCCAGGTCCGCCGCGGTGTGCGCCGCGCCGATCGCCTGGCTGATCTTGTCGAGCACCAACCGGAGCTTTTCCCCGACTTCGCCGAGTGTCGGCACGGCGCCACCTCCACCGCAGCCGATGATGGCACGGGGGGACAACCGGAAAAGCGGTCATCGCGATGCAGGTCCTACCCTGAGTCACCAGCGCAACCCCGCGTGGCCCCGATCGTCGCAACGATCGGGGCCACCCGTGTATCTGGGGTGTGCACGACGGCTCCTACTGGGCATGTCGAAGTCCGAGCAGAAAGCCGGGCAGGAAGTACAGCTGCCGCCCTACTTCTCGACCATGTCAGACGAAGAGCTCCTGTCCTGGTACGCGGAGCTTCAGGCGCGGGCGATGAGCCCGCAGCCTGGTGACGTCGATTTCGACCACGCCCACCGGCCGGGCAAGCCGATGACCGTGGAGCAGCTGCGGCACCGACTGCTCACGTTCCAGGGCTGGCCGGGCGGGTCCGGGCTCAGCACGATGGACTCCGGTTCTCCGTTCCACAACCTGTGGCACTGGCTCAGCGCCTGACCCGCGGCGAGGTCGCCCTCGCCAGGGTCGTCGGCGCGCTGGTGGCCGCCTGTGTGCTCTACGCCGTGGTGCACACGGCGCTCACCGGCGCGGTCTCGCATCCCCGCAACTGGCTCGTGGCCTTCGCCTGCACCCTGCTCGGGGTGCGGGTGATCGGTCACGTGGAACGGTCGGCCGTCGGCTGGTTGCTGCTCGTCATGGGCCTGTTCGGCGGGATCACGGTCGCCGTGGCGGGCCAGCCGGTCGAGCACCCGGCGCGGTGGGTGGAGGCGTGGGTCTGGTGGCCGACCTACGCGCTGCTGCCCGCTGTGGCGCTGGTCTTCCCGAACGGCAGGCCGTTGGGGCACCGGTGGTGGTTCGCCATCGGCGCGAGCCTGGTGAGCGCCGTCCTCGGCACGGTCGGGCTCGCCTGGGGGTCGTGGGGTGACCCGGCGGGTTTCTGGGAGCACGCGGGTGGCGGGCTGGCCAAGGGCATCACGGTGGTCGCCGTGCTCGCGGCCGGGGTGTCGGTGGTCGCGGCGGTGGCGGCGTTGTTCCTGCGCTGGCGGCGGGCCGAGGGGGACGAACGCCGGCTGCTCGTGTGGGCGTTCGCGTTGCTGGCGCTGGCGGTCGTCGCGACGGCGCTGGAGACCACGGACGGGCACTTCGCGTGGGTCATCGGGGTGCTGGCGTTCCCGGCGGCCGCGGTGATCGCGATCGTGCGGTACGGGCTGTACGACATCAGCCTGCTCATCCACCGGTCGTTGCTCTACGGCACGCTCACGGTGGCGTTGCTGCTCATCTACCTGGGTGTGATGCTCGCGGCCGGTCAGTTGTTCAGCAGTGACGCCGAGGTCATCGGGGTCGTGGCGGCGGGGCTGGTGTTCGCGCCGTTCCGCAGCTGGGTGCAGAAGAAGCTCGACCGGTGGCTTTATGGCGAACGGTCTGACCCTTATGCCGCGCTGTCGACGTTGAGCGAGAAGCTCGAACGGTCCCAGGACGTGCTGCCGACCGTCGCGCAGACGGTCGCCGAGTCGTTGAAGCTGCCGTACGTCGCGATCCGCGGCGGGTCGGTGCTGGCCGAGCACGGGCGCAGCCGCGGGTGGCCGCAGCTGCGGTTCCCCATGACCTACCGCGGTGCCGCGGTCGGTGACCTGGTGGTCGAGCCGCGTGCGCCGGACGAGCGGTTGAGCGACAAGGAGCTCAGCCTCCTGGTCGACCTGGCGCGGTCCACCGCACCGGCCGCCCAGTCGATGAAGCTGACGGCCGATCTGCAACTCGCTCGCGAACGGCTCGTGCGTGCGCGCGAAGAAGAACGGCTGCGGCTGCGGCGCGACCTGCACGACGGCGTGGGACCGGCGTTGGTGGGCATCCGGTTGCAGCTCAAGGCATTGCGGCGGTCGATGGGTGAGGCGCTGGACCCGGTGCTCGGTGACGTCGACTCCACGGCGGGCGAGGTGCGCAGGCTGGTGGACGGGTTGCGGCCACCGATCCTCGACCAGGGCTTGGCGCTGGCGGTGCGGGACGAGGCCGCGCGGTTCCACGGCGAGCTGGCGGTGCGCGTCGAGGTCGAGGAGGTCGAGGGCCTGTCCGCCGCGGTCGAGGTCGCCGCCTACCGGATCGTCGCGGAGGCGTTGACGAACACCGCACGGCACTCGGGCGCACGGCACTGCGTCATCACGGTCCGGCACGACGGCGACCTGGTCGTGGAGATCACCGACGACGGCCGCGGCGTGGCACCGGACGCGACGCCCGGCGTCGGGCTGGACTCCATGCGAGAACGCTGCGCCGAACTGGGCGGATCGTGCACAGTGGGACCCGCACAACCACACGGCACTCGGGTGGTCGCGCGGCTTCCGCTGGAAGTCCGCTGATGCGGGAGGTTCTCGATGGCGCGGGTCGTGATCGCCGACGACCACCCGGTGTTCCGGCGCGGCATGAAGGCGTTGCTGGACGGCGAGGACGGCATCGCGGTGGTCGGCACGGCGGCCGACGGCGTCGAGGCCGTGGAGGTCGTGCTCGCCACCCGCCCGGACGTCGTCGTGCTCGACCTGCACATGCCGCGGCTGGGCGGTGTCGAGGCCGCGAAGCAGATGCTGGCGGCCCTGCCGGAGGTCGGCGTGCTCGTGCTGACGATGCACGAGGACGACGAACTCGTCTTCGCCGCGATGCGGGCCGGCGCACGCGGGTACCTCGTCAAGACCACGGACGACGACGAGATCGTGCGCGCGGTGCAGGCCATAGGAGCCGGTGAGGCGATCTTCAGCGCGACCATCGCCCAGCGCATGATGGGCTACTTCACGGCGATCTCGTCGTCCAAGGCGGTGGCGTTCCCGCAGCTGACCGACCGCGAACGCGACGTGCTGGAGCTGATGGCCTCCGGCAAGGACAACGCCTCCATCGCGCACCGGCTCAGCCTCTCGCAGAAGACCGTCCGCAACCGGGTCTCCGCCATCTTCACGAAACTCCAGGTCGCGGACCGCGCGCAGGCCATCGTGGCGGCACGGGAAGCAGGCCTAGGCAGCTCTTGACCACGCGCCGGTCAACCGCCGTCCCGGCCGGTTCGGGACACCGGTCACCTGACAGCGGGACACCTCCCCGGCTTCGATCGGCGCATCCGCCGAGCCTTCAGGGAGCCCTGCCCATGGACATCACCTGGGACGTCGCACACGCGCGGCTCAGCCACGACCGCATGCTGCACATCGCCAAGGCGCTCATCTCCATGCGCCCCGACGCGGTCACGCTCGGAGGGGGCGAACCCCTCGGCGTGCCCGGCCTGTTCGAGATCGTCGAGAAGTTCCGCCGAGCCGGCATCGACGTCGTCCTGCGCACGTCCGGCAAGTCGCTGCACCCGTCGATGGTGCGCACGCTCCTGGCGTCGTGCGCCCGCATCGAGGTGTGCGCGATGGCGTTCACCCACGCCCTGCACGCGTTGCACCTGCTCGACGTGGGCGCCGCCAAGCTCGACCGGCACGCCGTCTTCGGCCTTGACGCCACCGGCATCCGGCGCGGCTTCGACCGGCTGGAGGACTTCTGCGCCACCACGGCGTTCGACCTGCCGCGCCTCGCGTTCATCGCGCTCGGCGACACCATCGGCCGCGACCACGCCCAGTACCTGCAGTCGCTCGCCCCTCAGACCGTCCGCGTGACGGTCGAGACCGCGAACACCTCGGTCGCCGTCAGCCGATCCAGCTGACGAGCGCGCGCCACGCGGGAGTCGAGAACGTGAGCACGTCACCGCTCACGTTCTTGGTGTCCCGCACGAGCGCGTCCTGGGCCAGTGACACCTCCACACAGCTGCTTTCGCCCGTTCCACCGCTGTAGCTGCTCTTACGGAAGGTCCGTTCGCCGGTCATCGAGGTCCTCTCGCAGTCCGCTGACGTACTCGGCCAGCTTGCTCCGCGATTGTTCCTCATCCAACGCGACCTCATCCAGCCGCCGAAAGAGCCGCCTGGCGCGCTTCACGGCCCTGTCTTCCTGTGCGAACACATGCGCCAGCTCGGTTTCCGTGTACGTCACCGGTGACGCCTTTCCGAACTCGTACAGCGCACACGCCGACCGGAACGCGGTGAAGTTCGCGGGCACCACCCGGAGGATGTGCGTGTTGAACAACAGCCGGAGGTACTGGTCCTCCATGAGCGCCGCATTGCCCAACCGTGCCTGCAACGCGCGTTCGTGAACGTAGAACAGGCACTCCGGCCGGTTGTGGCTCCGCAGGATCGACTGCCGGTCCATGCGCGCCTGCACGTACTTCCGGATGTCCTCCGGCGCTTCGAGTCCTACGTCCTCGAACAGCGCCCACGCGTAGTCCTCCGTCTGAAGGAGGCCGTGGGGTGTGAGCACGTCGTAGGCCGTGATCTTCGTGGCCATCGCCTCGGTCATGGCGAGCGTGCGCAGGTTGTCGGGCACCTGCGCGAGGTAGAGGTCGAAGGCGTTGTAGTACCGGCGGCGGAAGTCCGTCAGGAACTCCAGGTCCTTGCCGCACGTCGCGAGGTACTGGGCCAGGTCGATCTCACTGGCGCGGGCTTTGCCCAACTCGATGTCGGACACCTTGCTCGGGTCCCAGCCGAGGTGCAGTGCCATCGCGCGGCCGTGGAACGGCGTGCAGGACTCCCTTATCCGGCGGAGCTCGTCGCCGAGGTCCCGGCTGTACGGCGTGGAGGTGATCGCGGTCATTCCGGGGACGCTATGGCGTGGAATGAAACCAAGTAACTGGCTCGTTCGGGTGAAAACAGAGCTAGAAAACCCCGCCGCGAGCTGCGAATACGTCGTTGATAGGCACCATCGCGCCGAGGGCGAGCCGCAGCAGCACGCGTGCCTTACGGGGACATAGCCAGCCGGCCATCACCGCGCCGCGCTGGATGAGGTCGGACTCGGAGCCGGTGAAGCCGTAGGTGTTCTGGAACGTGGTGCCCGCGCCCGTCCGCGTGGCGACGACGACCGGGAACCGCGCCCGTGAGATCGCCGCGGCCATGCCCGCCGACACGTGCCCGACGCCCGTCGCGGCGATGACCACTCCCCCGACGTCGAGCCAGTCGAGCAGGGTGCCGTCGTCGTCGATCGTGGCCTCGACGAGCGGGACCGGTGGCACGGTGCGGGGCCGTGGCAGGGCGGGCAGCCGGTGGGCGGGGTGGAAGTAGTGCGGGGCGCCCTCCACGACGAGACCGAGCGGGCCGGGGAAGGAGCTGAACGCGCTGGGCAGGCTGCTGTGCGTCTTGCGGACCCAGCGGGCGGCGTGGACCTCGTCGCCCAGCACGAGGAGCGCGCCGCGACCGCGGGAGTTCTCGGCCCGGGCCACGGCGACGGCCGCCGCGAGGTTCGCCGGGCCGTCCGCGCCGGGCAGGCCGGGGTGGCGCATGGCGCCGGTGACGACGAGCGGGTGGTCGTGCGGCCACAGGCAGTCGAAGAAGTACGCGGTCTCTTCGAGGGTGTCGGTGCCCTGGACGATCACCACACCACTCGCGCCCTCGGCGACCTGCCGGTCGGCCCAGTCGAAGGTCTCCAAGAGCACGTCGAACGTCAGCGAGGCGCCGGGGGTGGTGGCGAGGGTGGCGATCTCGCCGACCTCCAGGCCGCCGACGAGGTCCCGCGCGCCCAGGGTCGGTGACACCGCGCCGGAGCCCGTCATCGTGATCGTGCCGCCGAGCGATGCCACCGCCACCTGTGAGCCCATGCGCTCACGATAAGGGCATCTCGTGTTCGAGCCAGTCCGTGAGGGACGGACGCGAGGGGCGCCAGCCGAGGGCGCGGGCGCGGGTGGCGCGGACCCGGCTGTTGGCGCCGAGCGCGTAGCGGGCGAACCCCTCGCCCCACGCGGCACCGGCTTCCTCCAGGCCCCACGGCCGCACCGGGCCGAGGCCGAGGCGGCGGGCGATGGCCTGGCCGATGTCGGCGAACGAGACGTCCTCACCGCCCGCCACGAAGTACAACCCGGTGGCCGCGGGCTCGGTGAGGGCCAGGAGGTAGAGGTCGGCCATGTCGTCGAGGTGCACGGTGGACCAGCGGTTGAGGCCGCGGCCGACCACGCGGACCACACCGCTGCTCCTGGCCTGCTCGACCAGCGGCGGGACCAGGACGGTCTGCGGGCGGGGGCCGGTGCCGGTGCCGTAGACCAGCGAGTTGCACAGGACGACCGAGCGCAGGTCCGCGTCGACCACGGCGCGGTCGAGGTCGTAGCGGGCACGCCGGACCGGGTGGTCCCCCGGGGTGAACGGCACGGCGTCGTCGACGACGGTGCCGGACGGCCCGCCCTGCGCGTCGTCACCGACCACGCTGGTGCCGCTGGTGTGGACCAGCACCTTGTCCGTGCCGCGCAACGCCTCCACGAAGGTGTCCACCGCACCGCGGTGGTCGCTGTTCGCGGTGTTGACGACCGCGTCCGCCCGCCGGGCCTCCCGGTCGAGCAGGGCGGTGTCGCCGAGGTCGCCGACGACCGGGTCGATGCCCGCCGCGGCCAGCTCGCCGACGACGCCGGGGGTGCGGGTCAGGCCGCGCACGGTGTGGCCGGCGCCGATGAGCCGCCTGGCGACGGCGCCGCCGATGTAGCCGCCGGCGCCCGTGAGGAAAACGTGCATGGGTGAAACCTGCCAGCCGCGACCCGACCCGCACCACTTCCGTTGCCGTTCCGGCAAAGGATCACTGGCGCCAGTAGGTGATGTTGCGGAAACGGGCCTCCGCGCGGCCGCTGCCGTGGTGGTAGACGCCGTTCTTGAAGTACCGCGTGGCCGGGCCCTCGTCCTGGTGGGTGAGTTTGAGGGTGCCGTTGTAATAGGTCTTCACGGTGCCGCGCCCGCCCGCGACAGCGGTGTGCTCCACGCGAATGCGGAACCACTTGTTGTAAATGCCGGTCGCGATGACCTGGTCGCTGTCCTTGCGCAGGGTGCCGCCGTTGATGTTGGCGACGTTGAGCATCACGTCGGTGGCGCGGGTGCCGTCCGGGCGGCTGCCGCGCAGGATCTGCACGACCGTCGGGCCGCTGACGCCGGACGGGATGTAGACCTCGCCCTCCCAGGCGCGCGACCCGCTGGAGTACTCCTGGTTGAAGCGCAGCTCGGTGCGGGGATCAGTTGGGCTGCCAGGGGTGTGCGGCTCGTCGTAGTCGTAGACCCACATGGTGTGGACGCCGCCTTCGAACTTGTAGCGCGCGCTGGTGGCGAGGTTGTGCGGCTTCTGCACGGTGTAGGTGTACGGCGCCGAAACCCATTGGGCAGAGGGCGGCTGGGCGAGGGCCTGACCGGCCGGCGCGACGAGCAGGGGTGCGGTGAGGGCGAGGGCGAGGGCGAGCACGGAACGGCGTGGGTGGAGCGCAGGGGTTTCCACGGTGAATCCCTCCGACCTTCGACAAGTGGTCTGCACCACTTTGGGGGCACGAAGGCGGAGGGATCAACAGTTCTCCGGAATTCCGGGACAACATTCAGATGGGCGAACTTTTCACATTCCTGAACCGGAGACCAGCTCGTCGAAGGTGGGGAACTTCGTGGCGATGTCGCTGCCGGTGAAGTTGCCGACCCAGCCGTCGTCGTCGTGGAAGAACCGCACCGACACGTAGTCCGGCTTCGTGCCCATGTCGAACCAGTGCGTGGTGTTCGCCGGGACGCTCAGCAGGTCGCCCTCGGTGCACAGCACGCCGTACACCCTGTCGCCGATGTGCAGGTAGAAAACACCGGCGCCACGGGCGAAGTAGCGGTCCTCGTCGTCGTCGTGCGTGTGCTCGGCGAGGAACCGGTTGCGGAACTCGACGGCCTTCGCGCGGTACTCGTCGGTGTCGGCGGGGGTCATCTCCATCGCGTCGACGTAGGTGTAGCCCTCCGTCTCGCTGACGCGGGCGATGTCCTTCTCATACGCCTGCAACGCGTTCTCGGCCGTCACACCGTCCACGACGGACCAGCGGGAGAACCGCACGCCGTGCTCCTTGAGCGCGGTGGCGACCTCCTCGGGGTCGCTGGTGCGGAGCAGGGTTTCCTCGGGGCCGGAGTCCGGCCACACCGTCAGCAGCGTCATGCGTGCCTCCCCGTGAAGGTTTCCGTGCGCGTCTCCACCTTGAAGCGCAGCAACCACTCCAGGCATTCCAGCCGGTGCCGGGCCTGCACCAGGTCGTCGCCCCAGACGTAGACGCCGTGCCGTGCCACGATCAGCGCGGGCGTGCGCGGGTCGAAGCCCTTCTCGAAGGCGTCGCCCAGCTCGACCATGTCCTGCGAGTTCGGCACGACCGGGACGACCACCTCCTCGTGCGCGTACCGGCCGAAGCCCTTGAGCATCTCCAGGTCCTTGAGCACCACGCCGTCCGGCCAGTGCTCGGCCGCCACGACCGGCGCCAGCGCGTGGACGTGGACGACCGCGCCCGCCCCGGCGACCTTCGCGATGCGGGCGTGCAGGCCCGCCTCGGCGCTCGGGACCTTGTCGCTGTCCACGGCGGCGCCGTTCTCGTCGATCACGACGCTGTCCTCGGCGGTGATCTCGCCCTTGTCGACGCCGCTGACCGTGACCGCGAGCCGCAGCGGATCGCGTTGCAGGACCACGGAGAGGTTGCCCGAGGTGCCGCGCATCCAGCCCATCGCGGCGAACCGGGCGCACTCGCGGGCGAGCTCCGCGGTCACGACAGCTCCCACACCGTCGGGTGCGGCGCGAAGTCGGCGTTGGCGTACGGCTCGCCCGCGCGCGCGACACCGACCGTCTTCCAGCCCGCCTCCTGCGCGGCGTGCAGCTCCGCGGGAACGTCGCTGTAGAAGGTGATGTCGTCGGACCGCAGCGTCTCGGCGATCTTGTGGTACGACGCGGCCTCGCGCTTCGGGCCGGCGTTGACCGTGTCGAAGTGGTGCTCCAGCAACGGGGTCAGGTCGCCGTCGGTGGTGTGCCGGAAGAACGCGACCTGGCCCGCGACCGAGCCGCTGGAGAAGATCGCGAGCTTCACGCCCTCGCCGTGCCACTTGCGCATGGCGGGCACGACGTCCGGGAAGAACTCCGCCACCAGGTCGCCCTGCGCGTAGCCCTGCTGCCAGATGAGGCCCTGCAACGTCTTGAGCGGCGTGACCTTCTGGTCGGCGTCCATCCAGTCGTGCAGCGCCTTCACGACGTCGTCGTGACCGGACAGCTCCTTGACCTGCGCGACCGCGTCGGCGACCACGGGGTCGTCACCGTGCTGCTCGATCCACGGCCCGAGCCGCGGGCGCGCGTAGTCGTAGAGGACGACCAGCACCTGGTCCGTCGCGCTCAGCGTGCCCTCGATGTCGAGCACGACCCACTTGCTCACCGCTGTTCTCCCTCGTAGTACTCGTCCAGCTCCCCGGCGCGGAAGACACCGCGGTCGGTCACCACGTCGGTGACGAACCGCGGCGGCGTCACGTCGAACGCCGGGTACAGCCCCTTCGCCCGCGGCGTGGCACTCGGCCGGCCGAGCACCTGCAGCACCTCGGCGCCATCGCGGTACTCGATCTCCACGTCCTGCGCCGTCGGCGCGTTCAGGTCGGGCGCCTGCACCTGGGCGTGGAACGGCACGCCGAACGCGTGCGCGGCCACGGCCAGGCCCAGTGTGCCGACCTTGTTCACCACGTGCCCGTCCATGGTCACCCGGTCGGCCGCCGTGACCAAGGCGTCGACCTCACCGCTCTGCAACACCGCCGCGCCCATGCCGTCGGTGATGAGCGTGGTGTCGACGCCCATCTCGATCAACGTCTCGGCGGTGAGCCGGGCGCCCTGCAGGTACGGGCGGGTCTCCGTGCAGAAGAACTTGAGCCGCTTGCCCCGCCGCTGGGCGGCTTTGACCGTCTCCGTGAGGTAGAGGTCGGCCCAGCAGTGGGTCAGGACGGTCGCGTCGTCGGGCAGCAGGGCCGCGGTGTGCTCGCCGAGCGCGCGGCTCTTGCCGCGGTAGCGCTCGTCCCCGGTGCGGGCGCCGTCGAGCGCCCGGCTGACGTCCCGGTGCTCGTCGACCGCCTCCAGGACGACCGCGGTGGCCTTGCGCAGGGCGTTGTTGGTGCGCCGGGTGTTCTCCAGCACGTGCGCGGTGGCGGCGAGCTGCTGCCTGGCCTGCTCGAACGGCAGGTGTTCGAGGGTGCGGGCCTTGAGCACCATGCCGTAGAGGACGGCGAAGTACGGTCCGGAGGACTGGGTGACCATGTCCTCGACGGCCTTCGCGACCTCCTCGGCCGTCCGGCACAGCACCCACTCGCGTTCGAACGGGAAGCGGCGGCGGTCCAGGACCAGCACGCCCTCGTCGGTGAGCCGGACCGAGTCGGCGAGAACGGGTTCCATCAGCTGTACCCGGTGTGCGCGGGACGGGCACCGGTGAGGAAGTGCTCGCCGACCTCACGGGCCTTGTAGACGACCGGGTCGTGCAACGTGAGCGTGCGCGCGTTGCGCCAGAACCGGTCAACGCCGTACTTGGCCGCCGTGCCGCGCGCGCCGACCTGTTCGAAGATGCGGCTGGTGACGTCGTTGACGAGCTTGGTGCTGACCACCTTGGCGGCGGAGATCTCGACGGCCACCTGCGCGCGCTTCTGCGGCGTGAGGTGCCGACCCAGCTCACTGGCCTCCCAGAGCAGCTCGGCCGCCCTGTCCGCGAGCAGCCCGGCCGCCTTCGTCTGCGCCACCATCTCGCCGTAGGCGGCGACGACGTACGGGTCCTCGGTGGCGGCGTCGACCCCGCTGACGAACCACGGGCGGGTCTTCGTGCGGGTGTAGTCGGCGGCCTCCTCCAGCGCGCCCTCGGCGATGGCGACGTAGAGCTGCGCGAGCACGAGCTGGAACCCGATCGCGGCGAGGCTGAGCCGCGGGTCCTCGTTCGCCGGCTGCACGCCCAGGACCTCGGAGACCTCGACGTTCTCGAACACGACCCCGCCGGACGCGGTGAGCCGCTGACCGATGTTGTCCCAGTCGTCCAGGTAGGTGATTCCCGTCGCTTTTCCGTCGAGCAGGAAGGTCAGCTTCTCGCCGTTGTCGGTGCGCGTCGCGCTGACCACGATGCGGTCGGCGACGCTCGCGCCGGTGGCGAACGTCTTGCGCCCGTTGAGCAGGAACCCGGAGCCCGTGGGCGTCAGTTCGAGCGCGGCGTCGAGCGGGTTGCTGACCCCGGCCCAGAACTGGTCGTCGTGGCGGGAGAAGGACGTGTCGAACAGGCCGGAACGCCAGACCTGCAGGTAGTGGTACCCGAGGAGGTGCCCGGCGTTGGCGTCGGCGGCCCCGATGACCCGGGTGACCCGCTGCTGCACGGCCCAGTCGCCGACGTTCAGCAGGCCGCTCTGCCGGAGCAGCTCCACCTCCTTGGTGGGCGGCTGGTTGGCCCGGTCCCGGTCCGCCGCGTCGGACCTGAGCGTCGCCGCGACGTCCCGCGCGACGTCCAGCCAGTTCGTCATCCCTGCTCCTCTCGGTGGCACCCGTGCCAACTTACTTCTTCACACCACCGGGCTAACCACGATGTGAGAAGGACGCGGACCTGGCACACTGGGTCCTACCCCGGTCTCCGGGGTTGGCAGACTTTAGGGAGCATTTCGCATGGCGCAGGGCACCGTTAAGTGGTTCAACGGCGAAAAGGGCTTCGGATTCATCGCCCAGGACGGCGGCGGACCGGACGTTTTCGTTCACTACTCGCAGATCTCCGGCAACGGCTTCAAGTCGCTGGACGAGCAGCAGCGCGTGGAGTTCGAGATCGGGCAGGGTCAGAAGGGACCGCAGGCGCAGGACGTCCGCGTCATCTGATTTCGCTCTTGGTGTGACGAAGGGCCCGTTCAGCTCCGCTGGACGGGCCCTTTCGCATGCTCAGGCCTCGGCCGACGACGAGGATGACGGCGAGGACGAGCGCGCCGCCGTCCGTGACCAGCGACGGCAGCATGCCCACCAGGCCGAACTCCTCTCTCGCGGCCGCCCACATCTCCGGCGGCACCATGAACACCCCGGCGGCTTGGGTGACGTTGACCGCGAGGACCGGCCAGAAGAGCCACCTCGGCGGGCTCTTGAGCAGGGCGAGGACGCCGAGGGCGTTGCCGGCGATGTAGAGACAGCCGACGACGCGGAACGTGGTCAGGAACTGGCCGGCGGTGGCGGGGTCGGCGTTCGCCTTCACCATCATCAGGGTGAGCGTGTGGTGGTTGACGACCACGAACGCGTGCAGTGCCGTGCCGATGGTGAAGATGATCGAGGCGATGCCGGTCAGCCTCCGCAGTCCGTCGTCCATGGTTCTGATGGTGGCGAGGGGGCGGGGTGGGGGCATCCGGGGCGTCCCTGAGGTTTCCCGGGGGCTCTGACCTGCGGTTCCCGGAAATGTCAGACCTCGTCGTCATCCTGGGTTCTCCACGACTTCGCGTCCGAGGAGGACCAGTGATCGACAGCACGCACCTCGCCTCCGCCGTCAACGCCAGGGTCGTCCAGCTCGCCCGCTGGACGTGGCGGCACCCGCGGGAGGTGAACCGCCGGGTCGGCGTGAGGTCGCGCCGGGGGTGCGACCGAGGGGCAGATGCGGGAGGCGCTGCGGTACGTGGAGGAGCGGCTGCGTGCCGTGCTGGCCCCGCCGGGGCGAGGAGGTCCGGGAGGGGCGCTGGAGTGAGAAGGCCCTGGAAGGTGGGTCGTCGGGATGACGCGTAGCCCGGCGAGGTCTGTGCCGCGCGGAACCCGCGCCGTGCGGCGAGCGGCACCGCAGCGAGCGGCACCGCAGCGAGTGGCGACTGAGGGAGTCGAACCCTGCGCGGCTTGTGGAGGCGGCGCTCCACCCCGGCCCTGACCCTTCGCCTGAGCGACGGCTGCCTCGCTCGCAACCAAACCCGCAGGCCCGTGACCAGGCCCTCAACCGGCCCCGCAACCAGGTGCGGCGGGCGGTCCGACGCGCGGAACATCCACAGTGTTAAACGTTCACACTGCTGAAGATGTTTCATGTTTCGCTCATCTAAGTGACGCTGTTCACCATGCGATACCTCCCTGCCATCGCAGCCGCGCTGCTACTGCCCCTGGTGCCCGTCGTCACCGCCTCCCCGGCGGTGGCGGCCCCGAGCGGCACGTTCTACGTCACCGGTGTGCGCACCGGGCTCAACGTCGCCCAGAGCGGCACCGGACTCGCCCTGCACCGCCCGAAGGGCAACGAGGACCACCAGCAGTGGCGGCTCGCCGACGGGAGGTTCGAGAACACCGACTCGCCGGGGCAGTGCATCACCCGCCAGCTCAGCATGGCGCCGTGCTCACAGGGGGACACGGTCCACTCGCTCACGCAGTTCGGTGACCAGTGGGAGGTCTTCGGCCTCGGCGGGGAGACGCGGTGGTACCTCACGCCCGTCACCGGTCGGCAGAACCCGATGCCGGCTGACCCGCGGCTCGACCAGATGACGTTCCTGACGGCCCACAACGCGTATGCGAACGGGGTCGACGGCGGGTTCGCGCCGCCGTTCGTCAACCTCGCCAAGAACCAGACGCGCGGCATCGTGCAGCAGCTGAACGACGGCGTGCGCGGGTTCATGCTCGACATCCACCAGACGCCGGACGGCGCGATCCTCTGCCACAACAGCTGCACGCTCGTCAGCCGGCCCGTGGCGCTCAACGTCGACCTGCAGCGCATGGTCGACTTCCTGCGTAACAACCGCCAGGAGATCATCACGGTCTTCCTGGAGGACTACGTCGACGCCGCCACGCTGCGCGCCGAGCTGCGCAAGGTCAACGGGCTCGACGACGTGCTGTACCGGGCCGAGGGCGTGAAGGAGAACGGCTGGCCGACGCGCAGCCAGCTCCAGAGCGCGAACAAGCGGTTGATCGTCTTCACCGACCACGACAAGGACGGGCGCGAGGACACCGGTGTGCTGTACCAGCGGGACTGGACCGTCGAGAACTACTGGTCGATGGGGCCGGGGGTGGGCGCGTCCGACTGGTCCTGCTACAGCCGATGGGCTGAAAAACCGCTCACGGCCACCGACCGGTTCCAGCCGCTGTTCGTCATGAACCACTTCCGGGACGTGCCGTTCACGAACACCGCCACGACGGACAACGAGAAGGTGCTGAACCGGGCGCAGCAGTTCTGCCAGCCCGCGGCGCGGAAGAAGCCGAACTACCTGTCGGTCGACCTCTACCACCTCGGTGGCGCGAAGAGCGCGGTCGACCAGCTCAACGCATACGCATACGCGCCGTAGCCCAAATAGTGGGAGTTGTACGCTCCGCGCATGGCCTCGATCCTGTTCACGCGCGGAGCGCCCTCTCTCGACATCATCGACCAGGAAGGTCTGCGCGAAGCAGCGCAGAAAGCCTTCACGGACGACCCCGGCGGCACCTTCGCGTACGGAACGAGCGTCGGCTACGTGCCGCTGCGGACCTGGCTCGCGGAGCAGCACGGGGTCGAGCCGGAGCAGGTGCTCGTCACCAACGGGTCGATGCAGGCCGACGCGTTCCTGTTCGAGCTGCTCGTGGGCGAGGGCGACGACGTCGTGGTCGAGGCGCCGACCTACGACCGCACGCTGCTGAACCTGCGCCAGCGCGGCGCGAAGGTCCACGCGATCGAGCTGCAGACCGACGGCATCGACGTCGACGCGCTGGAGAAGCTGCTGGAGAGCGGTGTGCGGCCGAAGCTCGCGCACATCATCCCGAACTTCCACAACCCGGCCGGCTACACGCTGTCCGCGGCCAAGCGGGCGCGGCTGCTGGAGCTCGCGGCCCGGTACGACTTCGTGCTGTTCGAGGACGACCCGTACGTGAAGGTGCGGTTCGAGGGCGAGCCGCTGCCGACGATGCTGTCGCAGGACGAGAACGAGAAGGTCGTCTACGCGTCGTCGTTCTCGAAGACCATGGCGCCCGGCATCCGCTGCGGGTACCTGGTGGGGCCGAAGTCCGTCATCAAGGCGGTCCAGGACATCGCCACCACCACGTACATCTCGCCGAACATGGTGGCGCAGTCGATCGTGAACTCGTACTGCCGGTCCGGTCGCCTCGACGAGTCGGTCGTCAACGTGCGCACCGCGCTGCGCGCCCGCCGGGACGCGCTCGTCGCGGCGTTGCGGCGGGAGCTGCCCGAGGCCGTGTTCACGGCGCCGCAGGGCGGCTACTTCATGTGGGTCGAGCTGCCGGGCGTGTCGATCGAGAAGCTGTTCCCGGTCGCCAAGGAGCACGGCGTCGAGTTCGTGAAGGGCTCCGACTTCCTGCTGGAGGGCGGCGACAACGAGATGCGCCTCGCGTTCTCGGGTGTCACGCCGGAGCAGATCGACGAGGGCATCACGCGCCTCGCCGCGGCGGTCCGCTCGCTTTCCTGATCTGCGCCTCCAGGTGTTCCGGCAACGCGCTGCGCTGCCGGAGCGCCTGGCGCAGGCGGGGCACGGCCGCGCGGAACGCCACCGGGTCCCGCAGCGAGTCCGCCAGTGCCCGGCTCACGGGCCTGCGCATCCACGACGTCAGCACGGCGTTGCGCCGTTCGACGATCTCGCCGCCCTGCTCGCGGTGCGGTGACGGGTGGTGGTGCGCCACCACGTCCTCGACGTAGCAGAGCGCCCAGCCCGCTGCCGCGAGGTCCCACGCCAGCAGCGTCTCCTCGCCGCGGAAGAACAGCAGCGCGCTGAACCCGCCGACCTCCTCGAACGCCTGCCGCCGCACGATCGCCGAGCAGGCCAGGAACCCCAGCACCGCGGGCCCCGCCACGCCCTGACCGAGCGGGCTGTCGCGCAGCAGCGGTGTGATCGGGTCCGGTCTCTCCTCAGGACCGACGAGCGTGCGGCCCGCGATCACGGCGAGGTCCGGGTGGTCGTCGAAGATCCGCTCGGCCCGCTCGAACGCCCCCGGCGCCCACCACGAGTCGTCGTCCGCGAACGCCACGTACGGCGTGCGCGCGGCCAGCACCCCGGCGTTGCGACCGGCCGCACCGCGGTTGACCGGCGACTGCAACACCCGGACCAGCGGGAACTCGGCCCGCACGCGTGCGGCGGTGTCGTCGGTGGAGGCGTTGTCGACCACGATCACCGGCACCCGCGACGGGCTGAGGTGCGCGAGGGTGCGCAGCAGGCTGTCGGCGCGGTTCCGCGTGGCGATGACGACGGTCGTGCGGGGCATGCAGGTCGTCTACCCCAGAACCCGCACCCCACACTCTGACAGTTCCTGCCAGAAAATCTGGCAGTTGCTGACATTTCGCGCTAGGTTGAGCCGCGTGGAGACGCTCACCGGCCGCGCCGCGAAGGACCTGCGCACCCGCCTCGCCATCCAGCAGGCGGCCATCGAGCTGTGCCTGGAGCACGGGTTCGCGGCGACCTCGACCAAGGCGATCGCCGACCGGGCCGGGGTGTCCGAGCGGACGCTGTTCCGCACGTTCGGCAGCAAGGCCGCGATCTTCTGGTACGACGCGTTCCTCAGCCGGGTCGTCCGCGCGCTGCGGCCGGGCCCGGACCCCGTCGCGGCACTGGTGGACGCGGTTCGCGCCGCGGTCGGCACGATCACGCCGGAGCAGTGGGCGCTCAAGCTCGGCCGCCGCGAGGTGATCCTGCGGGAACCGGACCTCATCGCCACCGGTACCCGGGAGCTGAACGCGGGTGCCGAGAGCATCGCCGCGCTGCTCACACCTCCGCTCGCCTCCCCCGCGCAGGCCTTCGACCTGCTGCTCTTCGCGCGGTTCGCGGTGGCGGGGTTCGGCGTCGTGCCGTTCCACGCGGACACGACTCCGGCAGAGTGGGGTGCGGAACTGGAACGCGTGGCGCACAAGGCCGCGCACGGCGCGTTGGAGCGGTCATGACCTTGCCGAACCTGATCACCGACCCGAACTCGCTCGTGAACCTGAGCCACGACGAGGCCGAGTGGGCGCCCGCGGGCACGCCCTGGGCCGCGTTCCGGCCGCAGTCCACGGCGGAGGTCCAGGAGGCGGTGCGGCACTGCGCCGCCCACAACGTCCCGATCGTGCCGCGCGGTGCGGGCACCGGGCTGTCCGGCGGGGCGAACGCCGTCGACGGCTGCCTCGTGCTCGACCTCAGCCGGATGGACCGGGTGCTGGAGATCGACCCCGAGAACCTGCTCGCCGTCGTGCAGCCCGGCGTGGTGAACGACGACCTCAAGAAAGCCGTTGCCGCGCAGGGGCTCTGGTACCCGCCGGACCCGGCCAGCTCGCCGTGGTCGACCATCGGCGGCAACGTCGCCACGAACGCCGGCGGCCTGTGCTGCCTGAAGTACGGCGTGACCCGCGACTACGTCCTCGGCCTGGAGGTCGTGATGGGCGGGCCCGTCGAGTACGGCACGGCGGTCCGGCTGGGGCGGCGCACCACCAAGGGCGTCGCCGGGTACGACCTGACCAGCCTGCTGGTCGGCTCGGAGGGCACGCTCGGCGTCGTCACCGAGATCACCCTGCGGCTGCGCCCCGCGCCCGCACCGCAGGCCACCGTCGTCGGCGCGTTCGCCGGACTCGTCGCCGCGGGTGACGCGGTCGCGCTGTGCACCCGCCGCGGCCTGCAACCGGCGGCGCTGGAGCTGGTCGACCGCGCGTGCCTGCGGGCCGTCGAGGACTGGAAGCGCCTGGGCATCGAACCCGACACCGAGGCCATGCTGCTGGCCCGCGCCGAGACCGCCGCGGACGCCGACGGCCTGGCCAGCGCGTTCACCGAGGCCGGCGCCGTGTGGACCGAGCGGTCGACCGACTCGACCGAGGCCGAGGCGCTGTTCGCCGCCCGCCGCCTCGCCTACCCGGCGCTGGAACGCCTCGGGCCGCTGCTGACCGAGGACGTGTGCGTGCCGCGGTCGGCCGTGCCCGCGATGCTCGCGCGGATCGTGGAGATCGGCGCGCGGCACGGCGTCCAGGTGGCGACCATCGCCCACGCCGGCGACGGCAACCTGCACCCGATGCTCGTCACCCCGCCCGGCGACGACAACGCGCGCATCGCCGCGCAGGCCGCGTTCACCGACATCATCGACGCCGCGCTCGCACTCGGCGGCACCGTCACCGGCGAGCACGGCGTGGGCCTGCTCAAGCGCGACGGCATGATCCGCGAGCTCGGCCCCGACGTGTGCGCCGTGCAGGACGCCGTCAAGCACACCCTCGACCCGTTGCACATCTTCAACCCGGGCAAGGCCTGAGAGGAGCTCCGGCACATGCTGCACCACGTCCCCGTCACCGGCGGGACCCTGACCGTCGAGGTGGTGGACGGCGACACCGCACCCGTGCTCGCCGTCCACGGCCTGACCAGCAACCGCAAGCTGTGGAGCTGGGTCGCCGCGCACGGCTTCACGCTGGTGGCCCCCGACCTGCGCGGCCGTGCCGACAGCGCGGCCCTGACGGGCTCGTCGCTCCGGCAGCACACCGACGACATGGTGCGCGTGCTGGACGCGTTGGGACTCGACGCGGTGACGGTGTGCGGCATGTCCATGGGCGCGTACGTCGGCGTCGACCTCGCCGTACGCCATCCGGACCGGGTGCGCGCGCTCGTTCTCGTGGACGGCGGTCTGCCCATGCCCGCGCACGCCGCCATGACCCCCGAGCTGATCGAGGCCGCGTTCGCTCCGCAGCTCGCCGTCCTGGACCGGACCTGGACACCGGACGGCTACCTCGCCGCGAACGCCGCCGCGAACCCGCTCATCGACCCGGCCGACCCGCTGCAGCGCGCGTACTTCGCCCACGACCTGTCCCCCGACGGCCACCGCAGGCTCGACCGGGCCACCGTCCTCGCCGACGCGCGTGACACAGTCCTCGGCACCTCGCCCTGGCGCTCGCTGACCGTGCCGACGTGGTTCGTGCACGCCGGGTGGAGCACCGGGCCGGACACCCCGCCCGCCTACTCGGCGCAGGACGCGGCCGGGTTCCGCGCGGCGCTGCCCGTGCTGCACGAGCCGGTGCTGATCCCCGAGGTCGACCACGGGGGCACGGTGATGACGGCCGCCGGTGCCGCGGTGACGGCCGGGGTGCTGACCGAAGCGCTGAGGTAGGGCCTGGAGCGGGGAACGTCTCCCCCGCCACACCCGCTGGACCGCAGGCACGCCCCCGAGATACTGTGTGCACAAATGATTAGCACACCAAGTATCCCGGAGAACCCCCTTGAGCTGGAGCGGCAGGTCTGCTTCGGGCTCGCGGTGGCCAGCCGCACGGTGATCGCGGTCTACCGGCCGATCCTCGAACCCCTCAACCTCACCCACCCGCAGTACCTGGTGATGCTGGCCCTGTGGGAGCGGTCGCCGCGCACGGTGAAGGACCTCTCCACGGCCCTGCAGCTCGACCCCGGCACCCTCAGCCCGTTGCTGAAGCGGTTGGAGGCCATCGGGTACGTCGAGCGGCAGCGCGACAAGGCCGACGAGCGCGCGCTGGCGCTGACCCTCACCGAGCAGGGCCAGGAGCTCAGGAACGAGGCGTTGAAGATCCCCTTCAAGGTCGTCGAGCAGCTCGGCATGTCGTTCGAGGAGCTCGCCCAGCTGAACGAGGTGCTGCGCAAGGTGATCGCGAAGGCCACGGCATGAACCCCGCGCTGAAGCTCTGGTACTACGCCGGTGGGCGCGTGCCGCAGAAGCACCGCGCGTTCGTCTACGACGACGTGACCGGTCCGAAGTGGTTGCTGCGCTTCACGCTCCGCAGCCTGGTGCAGGTCACGCCGCTGACGACGGCCATCACGCTGGCGCTCGTGTTCGGGCTCGGGTCGCCGTGGCCGCTCGCCATCGCGTGCGGTGCGCTGGGATTCGTTGTGGGCCTTTACTTCGCGTTGTCCTACGCACCCGAAAGCGTGGATTACCGCCTCACGAAGTACGGGTATCCCAGAGGAACAGCGACCGCAGGCCGTCGAGAGCGCAACGCCGCGCAGGACCGCGAAAGCCAAGCGAAGTACGACGCGGTGTGGCGGCGATCCGAAGGGTAGGGCGACCATGGCCTTGGCGACGACCGACCGCTTCCGGTTCACCAGGCCACAGGCGCTCACCCTCACGGCCGGGGTGTTCCAGCTCGTCTTCGGGTGGCTCGACCTGTTCGGGCTCGACCCGAACTACCACGTGCTGCAGATCGGCGTCGGCGCGCTCGGCGTCGTCATGGCGTGGCGGCTCGACCTGGCGCGGATGTACGGCCTCCTGCTGCTCGTGTCGTTCGGCTTGCTGGCGTTCTACGTCGACGACATCACGGCCGAGAGCTTCCTGGAGGTGCGGACCGCGCTGATCGGGCTCGTGATCACGCTGGCCAGGGCGGCAAAGGGCGCTCGACGCTAGTGTCGCGCTCCACCGAGCGCAGCGCGGTCAGCGTCGCGTAGCCCTCGCCGAGCAGCGCGGCGTCCGTGCCGGGTGCGGGTGACTCCTCGGAGTACACGGCGACGAGCTCGACCTCGTTCTCGCCGGCCTCGTCCACGCGGCTCTGCACCGTGCCGAACCGGGCCAGCTCCGCCCAGCGGAGTCCGCGCACGTCACCGGCGTTCGGCACGTTGAGCGAGAGCACCGTCGCATCGGGCATCTCCCCCAGCAGCGGCAGCACGACGCGTGCCAGCTCGCCCGCCTTGTCCCACAGCGGTTCGGGGTGGTCCAACCCGACGTCGAGCGACACCGCGAGCGCGGACACGTCGTTCACGTGCGCGGTCAGGGCGGCGCCGACGGTGCCGGAGTGCAGGACGGCGCGTCCGACGTTCGCGCCCAGGTTGATGCCGGAGAGCAGCACGTCGGGTTTGCCGCCGAAACCGCCCTGGCAGGCGATCAGCGAGATCAGGCCGGGGTGGGCGGCGACCGCCCACGCCTCGACGTCGAGACCGGGCAGGTCACGGCGTTCGCTGACCACCCTGCCGGTGTCGCCGACCGCCGCCACCGAGGCGCTGGTGCCGCTGGCCTGCTGGGCCGGTGCCGCGACGACCACCTCGTAGCCCAGTGAGACTGCGGCCTGCGCCAGCACCAGCAGGCCGGGCGAGTCGATTCCGTCGTCGTTGGTGATCAGCGCGCGCATCCGCTCATTCCTCGATCGGCTCCAGTTCCACGCGTTTGCTCAGCTCCCGCACCGCGTCGCCGCTCCCGCTGCCGAGACCGTGGCGCGTCACGTTGACCGCGCCCGCGGCGGCGCCGAGCTTCACCGCGTCCTCCAACGACATACCCAGTGCGAGGCCCGCTGAAATCCCCGCGGTCATGGAGTCGCCCGCGCCCCGCGTGTCGACCGGCTGCAACTGGGGCATCTTCACGAAGTACAGCTTGTCCTCCAGCAGGGCCAATGCCGGTTCGTCCGCACGGGAGACCACCACGCCGTGGACGCACGACTCGGCGAGCTCGCGGCACTTCGCGATGAGCTTGGGCACGTCCTCCTCGCCCAGCTCCTCGTGGCTGACCTTCACGACGTGCGGGCCGCCGCGCACGGCCTCGGCCAGCCGGTCGCCGGCGAGGTCGACGATCACGCGGCAGCCGTTGCTGGTGAGGTCGGCGGTGAGGCGGTGGTAGACGTCGTGCGGCAGCACCCGGTCGTCGGACGGGCCGCTCAGCACGGCCGTGCCGGCGCGGATGCCCTCGATCAGGGCCAGCTCGTAGACGTCGTCGAGCTCGTGGCGGGACAACGCGTCCGGGAGCATCTCGACCACCTCGGACCGGCTTCCGTCGCGGCGGTCGTGCACGTAGGCGCCGTTGCGCGCGGCGACATCACGTGCGCGCAGGTCGACGTGCTCGCCTTCCAGCAACGTGCGCAGCACACGTCCGGTCTCGCCGCCGAAGGTCGCGCACACGACGGCTTCGACACCCAACGCGGCGATCATCCTGGACTGCCAGAAACCCTGGCCGCCCGCGTGCAGGTGCACGTCGGGCTCACCGTCGAGGTCCTCGACGGTGACGGTCAGTTGAGGGGACGGGGCGAATACGGCAACTCGGGCATCCACGACACCCTGGTACCCGGTGCGGGCGAACACTATTCACCCGCACCGGATAAATCGGACATCACGCGCCGGAACCGCCGGTCGGGTCGTCGCCGTCCTGCGGTGCGGGCGCGCCACCCGGTGCCATCTTCTCGTCGGCGCGCCACTCGCCCGGTTGCGTCATCTCGCGGTACTCGTCCACCTCCTGCGGGGTCGGGTCGACACCGACCTCTTCGGCGAACTCCTCGGCTTCTTCCGGATCAGTCATGTCCGGCGGAGTACCCAGAAGCGCTCAACACACGCCGCCGTCGCGCCACGCACCCCACTGCCCGGTGGTTCCCGGCTCCTCGCCCCGCGTCCACCACTGCGCGGTCCACCTGTGGCCGCCGTGCGAAACGACGTTGCCGCCGCTGTAGGCCTTGTCGCGGTCCCACGCGGGCTCCGCGCACGGGCCGGGCCCAGGGCCACCGGTGTCCCACGGGACCTGGGCGGACCGGTAGAAGTTGATGCCCATGGTGGTCCAGCGCGGGCCGTGGCTGCCCAGGCGCACCTTGAACTGGTCCCAACTGTGCGTCGACCACGGCGACCAGGCCAGCTCGGCAATCGCCGCGAGCCGCGGGAACGCCAGGTACTCGACGTCGTTCGAGGTCGTGACCGTCTCGGTCCACAGTGGAGCCTCAACGCCGTGCACGGCGGACTCGGGGACGCCGCTCAGGTGCGTGCCGGGGTTCCAGTCGTACGCGGTCTGGACCTCGATCAGGCCCGCCCACGTCAGGCCGATCGGCGTGCTGGAGTTGTACTTCATGTCCAGGTACGCCTTGTTCGCGGGCGACATGACGACCTTGTTGCCGCGCGCGACCGCCGCCTGCACCGTCGCGTTGGCCGTGGAGGTGCCCCAGTACTGCGGGATCGCGGCGGTGTCGGTCGTCGTCTTCACGAACTCGTGCCAGCCGAGCACGGTCTTGCCGTACTTCTTGACGATCGGCAGGGCGCGGTCCATGAACGCCTTGTAGTCGGCGTCGGTGGTCGCGTGCGCCTCGTCGCCGCCGATGTGGAAGTACGGGCCGGGGGTCAGCGCCGCGATCTCGCGGACCACGTCGTCGACGAACCTGTAGGTGATGTCCTTGTTGACGCACAACGAGGAGTAGCCGACCTCGATGTCGGTGCGCAGCGGCGGGGCCTGGCCGGTGCAGTTGAGCTCCGCGTACGAGGAGAGCGCCGCGTTGGTGTGGCCCGGCAGGTCGACCTCCGGGATGACCGTGATCTTGCGGGCCGCCGCGTACTGCACGATCTCGCTGTACTGGGCCTTGGTGTAGAAGCCGCCGGGGCCGCCGCCGACCTGCGTGCTGCCGCCGTGGGAGGTGAGCCGCGGCCAGCTGTCGACCACGATCCGCCAGCCCTGGTCGTCGCTCAGGTGCAGGTGGAGGTAGTTGATCTTGTAGAGCGCGAGCTGGTCGAGGTAGCTCTTGACCGAGGCGACGGGGTGGAAGTGCCGTGCCACGTCCAGCATCGCGCCGCGGTAGGAGAACCGCGGGTGGTCGACGATCAACGCACCCGGCACGGTCCACGGACCGGGCTGCGCGGTCGTGCTCTCCACCTTGGCGGGCAACAGCTGCCGCAACGTCTGCACACCCGCGAACAGACCCTCGGAGGTGTTGGCGCGAATGGTGATCGCGGACGCGGCCACGTCGAGCTGGTACCCCTGCTGCCCCACGGTGCCCGGCGCACCGGAGAGCAGGAGCGCGATGCCGTCGGCGGGCGTGCCGGTCGTGTCGGACACCGGCAGCGCGAACCCGGTCGACGGCCGCAGCACGCCGGCCAGGAAGTCGCCCACGTCCCGTGCCGCCGGAGCGGTGTAGACCTTGGTGGTGGCGGTCAGCGCGTGCGTGACGCCGGCGCGTGCCTGCACGGAGACCGGGACCGGCACCAGGCCCTGCAACGGTTCCGCGGCCTGCGACTGCGCACTGACGGAGAGCGCGGCGGTCACGGTGATGACCGCGGCGAGAACACGAGTTCTCACGACTCCTCCTCCGAGTCGGGGGCGGCGGCCCGACTCACAGGGTGGTCACACCTCCCGATTGCCGTCAATGGTCTGAGCCAATTCCGGCCGGTCGCGACCGGGCAGGAAGGCCGCTTTTCGCGCCGCCCGGCGCAACGTCCTGAGCAGCACCGGCCCCGTCACCGCGACCAGCACGGCGGTGGTGGCGGCACGCCCGAGGTCCCAGCCGAGCGAGGTGGCGAGGGTGAACGCGGCGAGCTTCACGAGGTTCTGCGCGGCGGAGGCCTCCGGATCGAAGCTGACGCTCGTGCCCTCGCCGGCCGCGAACGGCCAGAACGACAGGTTCAGCAGGAACCCGTAGACCAGCGAGCTGACCACCCCGTACCCGGCGAGCAGCGCGATCTCCGCCTTGCCGCGCCACTGCGGCAGCAGCCCGGCCCCGAGCGCGACCCAGGCCGCGCCGAGCATCTGGTACGGCAGCCACGGCCCGACGCCGCCGGTCAGCAGGGCGGAGGCGAACAACGTCGTGTTGCCCAGCACGAACCCGAACCCCGGCCCGAACACCCGCCCGCCGAGAACCATGAGGAAGAAGACCGTCTCGATGCCGGCGGTGCCCGCGCCGAGCGGCCGGATGGCGGCACCGAGCGCCGACAGCACGCCGAGCATCGCGACCGCCTTGGAGTCCATGCCGCGGTCGCTGATCTCCGCGAGCACCACGGCCAGCACCACCGGCAGCAGCAACGCGAACGTCCACGGCGCGTCACCACCACGTGCGAGGTCACTGGTCGGCGCGATGAACAACGGCCACGTGAACGCGGCCAGCCCGAGAACCCCGGAGATCGCGAGCGCGACGGCCGAGCGGGTGCGGAGGGCGATCATCGCGCTGCCTCGACCTCCTCCACGGTCAACCACGGCCCGAGGACCTTGCTGACCTGCGGCGCGAACACCGGCGACGACGTGACCACCGCACGCGCGGGCCCGTCCGCGACGACCTCGCCGTCGGCCAGCACCACCACGCGCGTCGCGAACTCCGCGACGAACTCGACGTCGTGGGTGGCCAGGACGACCGCGCTCCCCAGACCTGCGAGCACCCGCGCGAGCGCGGCCTTGGCCGGGTAGTCGAGACCGCGGGTCGGTTCGTCGAGCAGCAGCACCCGCGGGGTGCCGGTCAGCATGACCGCGAGCACGAGCGCGAGCCGTTGCCCCTCGGACAGATCACGCGGGTGCGTCCCGTCGGGGACGTCGGCCAGGCCGTCCAGCACAGCGCGGCACGTCCCCGCGGGGCGGCCGGACTCGCGGTCGGCCTGGGCGCACTCGTCGGCGACGGTCTCCAGGTAGAGCAGGTCGCTCGGCTGCTGGGGGACCAGGGCGACGGTGCGGCGGCGCTCGGCGGGCTTGAGGGTCTTCGGGTCGGTGCCGGCGACGGTGACGGTGCCGGAGGTGCGGCGGCCGCTGCCCTGGGCGGCCCACAGGAAGGTGGACTTGCCGGAACCGTTGCGGCCCATCAGCGCCACGCGTTCGCCGTGCGCGACCTGGAGGGAAACGTTGCGCACGGCGTGGACGTCGCCGTACTTGACGACGACCTGGTCGACCGCAAGGGCGGTGTCACCGCGTGGTGCCGTTGCAGCAGGTGGTTCGGTGAGCCGGGCCCTGAAGTCCTTGGCCATGCGGCGCGCGTCCCTGACCGAGACCGGCACCGGCGTCCACCCCGCCAGCTGCGCCAGGCGCACCACGGGCGGGGCGACCGGGGCCTTGGCCAGGGTCGCGCCCACGTCCCCCAGCTCGCCGCCCGGCAGGAGCAGCGCGGAGTCGGCGTACTGGGCCACGCGTTCGAGGCGGTGTTCGGCGATCACGACGGTCATGCCGAGGTCGTGCACCAGGCGTTGCACGGCTGCCAGGACGTCCTCGGCGGCGCCGGGGTCGAGGGCGGAGGTGGGTTCGTCCAGCACCAGGACGCGCGGGTGGGCGGTGAGGGCGGCGCCGATGGCGACGCGTTGTTGCTGGCCGCCGCTCAGGGTCGCGAGTGGACGGTCGCGCAGGTCCGCGATGCCCAGCAGGTCCAGGGTTTCCTCCACCCGCTTGCGCATGACGTCGCCGGGCAGGCCGAGGGACTCCATGGAGTAGGCCAGCTCGTCCTCGACGTTGTCCGCCACGAAGCCCGCCTGCGGGTCCTGGCCGACGAAGCCGACCACGTCGGCGAGTTCGCGGGGTGGGTGGTGGGCGGTGTCGCGGCCGTCGACGAGGACGCGGCCCTCCAGGGTGCCGCCGCTGAAGTGCGGGACGAGGCCGTTGATCGCGCGCAGGAACGTCGACTTGCCCGCGCCGGTGCGGCCGACGACCAGGCAGAGCTCTCCCTCGGGGATCTCCGCGGACAGGCCGGTGAGCACCGGGGTGCCGGTGTAGGTGATGGTGACGTCCTCGAACCTGATCATCGTTCCCTCGCGATCCCCAGCGGTGCCAGCGCCACCAGCACGGCCAGCGCCGGTGCGAGCGGTAGTTCGGGTGCCTGCAGCGGGACCGTCGCCGGCGACAGCGCCGGGTCGGTCGAGAGCACCAGTGCCGCGGCGCTCGCCACGCCGCTCAGCGCCACGGCGACCGCGCGCGGGGTCCAGCGGTCGGGGCGGTAGCGGGTGCGCGGCACCCGGCGGGCGCCGACCAGCAGGCCCGCGACGGCCAGCAGCACGCCGAGCGCGAGCAGGGGCCAGCCGGAGTAGGCGTCGGCGAGCAGGCCGTACGTGCCGATGCAGAGGCCGAAGAGGCCCGCCAGGACCAGTGCGCCGGTCACCGCGCGGTCGCGGCGCGAGATGCCGGCGGTGCGGCCGTAGCCGCGCGAGTCCATGGAGGCGGCGAGGACGAGCGAGCGTTCCAGCGCGTCCTCCAGCACCGGCACCAGCAGCGTGCGGATCGCGCGCACGCCGCGAGCCGCGTCACCGCGCAACCGGCGGGCCCTGCGGACCGAACGCGCCGACGACACCAGTTGCGGCGCAACGGTCAGCGCCACCACCACGGCCACGCTCACCTCGTACAGCGCGGCGGGCAGGGAGCGCAGGAGGCGTTTCGGGTTGGCGAGGGCGTTCGCGGCGCCGACGCAGCTCAGGATCGTGGCGAGCAGCAACCCCTGGTACAGCGCGAAGACCAGCCCCTCCGCGGTCACCGGTCCGCCGATGCGGATGCCCTGCGCCCAGTCCGGCAACGGGACCTGCGGCAGGGTGAACAACGTCGTCGGGCCCGCGATGCCGCCGAGGAACACGTGCAGCAGCACCCGCAGGCCGATGACCAGCAGACCGAACCTGAGGAACACGCCGTAGGTTCCCGCCCACGGCGTGTTCGCGCGGCACGTCACGACCACGACCCCCGCCACCGCCAGGACCAGGCCCAGCAGCAACGGGTTCGTGGTGCGGCTGGCGGCGGTGGCCAGGCCCAGGGCCCACAGCCACCACGCGCCGGAGTGGAGCCTCACGCCGCGGACCTCCGCCGAGCGCTCACTCTTCCGCGCTGCGCCGGCGACGGGCCACGAGCAGTCCCGCCACGACCAGCGCGCCGATCGCCAGCACGCCGAGCACCGTCCACAACGGACTACCCGGCTCCTGGTCCTGCTGCTGCGCCTTCTCCTCGACCGCGGCCGAGGTCACGGCGGCGGCCGTGCTCGAAGACGGCTCCGAAGCCGACGCCGAAGTCGTCGCGGCAGAGGACGAGGGCGGTGCAGTGGTGGACGGCTGCCCGGCAGGCGGGGTCACGGGGACCTGCGGCGGTGCGGGCGGTTGCTGGGCCGGAGGCTGTTGGGCAGGGGGTTGCTGAGCGGGCGGCTGCTGGACCGGTGGCGGTGCAGGTGCGGGTGCGGCCGGCGGGGCGATCCCCGGCTGCTCCCCCGCGCCGAACGCCCACCCCTCGACGCTGCCGCGGGCCGGCACGTAGGTCGCCGCGCCCTGGTTGCTGTAGGACCACGAACCACCGGGTGGCGCGTGCCAGTACGACCAGTACGCGGTGGCGGGCGAGGTGGTGACGCACCTGTCGGTGTCGGTGCCCGGCCTGCCGTTGATGCGGCAGACGAACCCCTGCTGCCGTGACGCGTAGGCGTAGCTGAACCCGGCCGCCGCCAGCGCCGCCACCCCGGAACCCGGACTGCCCGCCGCGCACCCCTGCTGCACACCACCGCCGAGACCGCGGAAGTCGACGACGACGGTCACGCCGTCGCAGCCCGCCGCCTGAGCCGGCACCGGGACCGCCGCGGCGATCACCAGTGCCAGCACGCAGAAGAACCTCGTCACGGGGTGGCGCCGGGGGCGGTGCCGGCACCGAACGCCCAGCCCTCGACGCTGCCGGGCGCCGGGTCGTAGCTGCCCGCACCCGCGGAGCTGTAGGCCCAGGAACCGCCGGGCGAGGCGTGCCAGTACGACCAGTAGGCGCTGGTCGTGGGCGCGGTGCACGGGTTCGGCAGCGCGTTGATCCGGCACACGAAACCGGCCTGGCGCGGCACGAACGAGTACGTGAAGCCCGCGCCGGTCAGCGCGGCGAGACCGGTGGCCGGGTCGCCGGGAGCGCAGCCGGTCTGGACGCCGCCGCCCAGCGCGGTGAAGTCCACCACGACCTTCACGCCCGCGCAGTCCGCGGCGGAGGCGGGTGCGACGACGAACGAGCTCGCGACCAGGGCGAGGACAGCGAGGATGCGGCGCATCACGCACCAACCTTCCGACGACGGGACACGAGGACGAGCACGGCGCCGGCGAGCAGCGCGGAGGAACCGAGCAGGGTCAGCGCGACGGCCTCCTCGGGGCCGGTCGCGGCGAGCCGCTGAGTGGCCGGGGGCGTCGGACCGGCCGGCGCGGGAGCGACCGGGGTGGCCGTCGACGAGGTGGTCACCGGAGCGGTCGTCGTCGGCGGCACGGTCGGCTGTGCGGTGGTCGACGGGGGCGTGGTGGTCGGCGGGGTCGCGCAGTCGACCGCGGGCACACCGGGCGTGGCACCGGCGAACGACACGTCGGCGAGGCCCTTGCGGGCCAGGCCGAGCATCGCCTGGGTGGTCGCGCGCACGGCGCCGTAGACCTCGAAACCCGTGCTGTCGTAGGCGATCGCGCCGCGAGCGGCCTCCGGTCCGGCACAGCCGACCTGCAACGACCGCAGGTACGCCACGGCCCGGTCCGCGGCCGCCGTCCGGCCACCCTCGACGAGCGCGCCGACCGCGAGGCCGGTGCTGTTGGCGTTCGAGCCCTGCAACGCCGACGGGAACCCGCCGTCCGCCTTCTGCTGCGCCACCAGCCAGTCCAGCGCCCGCGCGGACGCCGTCGGCTCCCCCGCCGCCTGCAACGCCTGCAGCACGATCGCCGTCGCGTCCACATCGGACTTGCAGACCGGCTGCCCGAACGAGATCGGGAACCCGCCGTCAGCGCACTGCGTGGACACCTGGAACGCGACCGGCTGCGCCACCGGCTGGTCGGCGCGGGTCAACACGATGATCGCCAGCGCCTGCGTGAACGCGTTGGTCTGGTCGTAGTCGGGGTCGGTGCGGTCGCGGTAGCGGCCGGACTCCTCCCGCAGCGCCGCAAGGCGTTCGAGCAGGTCGGCACCGGCGAACGCGTGCGGGTCGGTGCCCAGCGCCTGCGCGACCAGCGCGAGCTTCACCAGGCCACCGACGTAGGACTCGGCCTCGCCGTCGCCCGCGAAGTACTGGAACTGCTCGGGTTCGGCGAGCCACGCCGCGGCCCGCACCGCCGTCGACCGGCCGACACCGGCGGCCGCGAGCCCGTAGACGCCGTCCGCGGTCAGGCCGTGGTCGACGAGGTCCGGCCCCTTCACCAGGTGGTCGCCACCGACGAACTGGCCGGCCAGCCACGTTCCCGCTGACGGCGGCTCGGCCGCCTGAGCGGCCGGTGTCACGACGAGCGCGGCCGCTACCACTGCGGCCAGCGCGGATGTCCGGATCACTGCTCTTCCCCCTGCCCCGCTGTCCTCGACGGGTCGATGGAGCCACCGCGCGCCACGGGCATTCGGACTGTCACCGTTGCGGGTCAGCGCCGGAGTTCCACCGGCTTCCCCCGCGGCGTGCGGATGCTGTTGTCCACCCGATCGTGCGGGAGGGATCACCCCGAGTCAAATGGCTGTGAGCCGGGCCATCAGCGGCCGGGGAGCTGGAATGAGCTCACGACCGCGGCGAACTCCTCGGTCGGCTGCCCGCCGTTGGCCTGGTTCTTCAGCGCCATGTCCTGGTTGGCCGTCACGTACGGGCGCAGCAGCTCCTCGTAGCGCTGGAACGCGGTCTCGCGGTTCACGCTCAGCTCGCCGGCCAGCACGTACGCACCGACGAGCGCCAAGCTCGTGCCCTGACCGGACAACGGCGAACCGCAGTAGCCGGCGTCGCCGAGCAGCACGACGCCACCGCGCGACCAGGACGGCATCCGGACCTGCGCCATGGCGTCGAAGTGGAAGTCCGGCGCCTCCCACATGTGCTTGAGCGCGGTCTGCCACTCCCACCCGGCGTCGGCGAACTCCTCCGCCACCAGCCGCCGCTGGGCCTCGACGTCGCGGTGGTCGAAGTCCACCTCGCCGTAGAACCCCATGTAGACCCGGCACTCCGCGTTGGCGCGGGCGCTCATGACCCCGCCGCCGACGACCTCGCCCTGCTGGAACACCTGCCAGTGGTCGAGGCCCAGGAAGTTCGGCGCGGTGAACACGGCGAGGTTCGTGCCCAGGTGGCGGACGAACTGCGCCTCGGGACCGAACACGAGCCGCCGGACGTTCGAGTGCAGCCCGTCCGCGCCCACGACCACGTCGAAGTCCCGCGGGGCGGCCCGCTCGAACGTGACGCGGGTGCCGTCGATCGCGGTGATGGTGTCGTCGAAGAGGTACTCGACGCCCTCCACCGCGTCGAACAGCAGGCGGGCCAGGTCGTCGCGCATGACCTCGACGTCGGGGCTGGCGAGGTCGCCGCCGGTCAGCGTGTGCTCGGTGGAGCGGTGGAGCTCGGTGCCCTCCTCGTCGACCACGCTCATGCCGCGCATGCCCGTGGTCATGGACCGCAACCGGTCCCCCAGGCCCATCCGCTCCACCACGTCGAGCGCAGGACCGCGGACGTCGACGGCCTGGCCGCCGGGGCGCAGGCCGCGGTGGCGTTCGACGACGGTGACGTCGAAGCCGTGGTGGCGCAACCAGTAGGCCAGCGCCGGACCGCCGATGCTGGCGCCGGAGATGAGGACGTTCGTCATGGTGCTCCCCCTGTGGAGTGGCCGATGCGCACACCGTGGCGGGGTGCGCTGACCGGGGGCTGACCAACGGCTGTCAGTGGCTGACCGGGGCTGACCGGGGGCTCAGCCCGGCGTTCGGGAGGTGAGCCGGGCGGCCGCGGTGCCCAGACCGGTGGGACCGCGGTGGAAGACCGGGAGCCGGCCCACCGGCAGCGCGCCGGCCTCGTCGTACCGGCTGGTCTCCTCGTGCCAGTGGATGATCCCGGCGATCCAGTCCTTCAGCTCGTCGGCGTACCGCGTCAGGCCGGCCCGCGCACCGGCGTCCAGGGCCAGGTCGTCGAACATCTTCGGCAGGTCGGTCTCGACGGACCGCACGAACTGGCCGAGCCGGGCGTCCATCAGCGCGTAGGTCAGCTCGAAGGCACGGCTCTGCGGCACGCCGAGGAAGTTCTCGACGACGCGCACCATGTTGTGCACCTCGCCCTCGTGCTGGATCTCCTTGCGGTACGAGAAGACGTCGTTGAGCATCGTGCAGTAGTCCATGGCCGACCGCTCCATCGTCTGCACGACCCGCGTCTGCCACAGCTGCTCGGGAACGATCGCGGAGTGCGAGAAGCGGGACAGCGACGTCGTCAGCTCGGAGCCGAACGTGCTGCGCCGCATCTCCACGTAGTCCACGGGGTCCGGGATGCGGTTGTGGTGCATGTTGACCACCTCCCACACCCACGCGTCGAGCATGGCGTCGACGGTCTGGCGGAACGTGGCGCGGAAGGCCGGGTTCATCGGCGCCGCGGTCCGCTGCCAGAGCTCGGCCAGCGAGCGCTCCATCGCGTTGGCTGGCACCACGGTCTGCACGAGGTCGACCGGCATGCACGCCTTGAGGCGGGTGGTCTGCGTCTTCACGCCGAGCAGGTCGCGGGTCCGGCCGAACCACAGCGGGTAGGCGTCGTCGGCGTAGGTGCCCCAGGTGAGCCAGCAGCCGGACAAGTACAGCTCCTGCGCCGTGGCGTCCGGGTCGATGCCCGCCGAGCACAGCGGGAAGTCGAACCCGCGGACCTGGGCCTCGTCCCAGACGCCCTCACCGGTCATGCCCTGCTCGACCGCCCACGCGACCACCTGGTCGCGGGCCTGGTCCAGGTGCGGTGCCAGGGAGAGGGTGAACGGCACCTCGAACGCCGGCAGCGCGTACGGCTCGACGACCCTGGGCGTGCTGGAGAACTGCCGGAGCCGCTGCGGCAGGGTCTTGGCGAACGAGCCCAGGACGCCGAGCTGCGGCGGCGGACCGGAGTTCATGTACCGCGAGGACCGCAGGTGCCACTCGTGACCGCCCGCCTGCCAGTCCTGCAGGCCCTTCACGTAACCCAGGACGGCCGCGCGGCCGACGGGGTCGATGCCGTGCTCGTCGAGCAGGATCGGCACCTCGGTGAGCGCGGTGTGCTCGAACTGGTGCAGGCGCGAGGTCAGCAGGTCGTTGACGGCGTCCGCGGCGGCCTGGGTGGACAGGCCGAGGAACTTCTCGAACACCAGCACGCCGTTGGACAGCTCGCCCTCGTCGAGCACCTCGCGCTCGTAGGAGAACAGGTCGTTGCGCAGGTGCACGGCGTCGCTGAAGGTGTCGCGCAGCACGCCGATCGGCCGGGACAGCGCGATGCGCGCGGGCACCTCGAGGCCGACGGCGTGCTCGACGAGGTTCGCCGACCACGGTGCGCCACCGACCTTGCGGCGCATCTCCACGTACTCGATCGGGTTGGCGAGCCGGGCCGCGCTGATGTTGTGCAGCTCCCACATCGACTCGTCGAGCAGGTGCTTCGTGTTGGCGGCGAACCGCTCCCGCCAGTCGAGCGAGTGCCGGCCGACCGTGCGGCGCCACAGGTCGGCGAGGCCCTTCTCCACCGGGTTCGCCGGGTGTGCGGTGATGTGGCCGTCGACCGGCATGAACAGCGGCAACCGGTCGAGGTGGGCCTGCGCGCCCGGGACGTCCCTGGTGCGCTTGTACAGCTCGACGAAGTGGTCGTCGAAGTAGAAGACCCAGACGTACCAGTCGGTGATCAGGTCGAGCGCCTCCCCGTCGCAGTCGGGGTGCGTGTACGCGCAGAGCAGCGCGTAGTCGTGCGCTTCGAGGTCAGCGGCGGTCCAGATCACCGTGCCGTGCTGCGGCGCGTCGACCATGTCCATCTCGCACGCCCAGGCCCGCGTGTGGACGCGGGCGCGTTCGAGGTTCGGGTTCAGCCGGGCCGGGTGGGGCGTGTAGAACTCCGGCAGCTGGAACGGCTGCATGGGCGTGGGACCTCCGCGCGGTGGACGTGATGCCCCGAACGCAACCAGTCCGGTGCCCGACGGCGCCAGATGGTGCGACCTTGATCCACACTTTGGCGGTGGGACGTCGCCCGATCAGATCAACCGGACGTTCACGGCGCACACTCAGCGCACCACTGCGCGCACGCAGTCCCGTCACCACCGTTCCGCCGGGTGAGCCGGTGTGACCGCGGTGGGGACGAGGTGTGGGCGGTGCCGCGCACCCTCGGTGGCCACACCACCGAGGGGAGCCGGGAATGCGCAGGACGAGGGACGTCGTGGAGCAGTGGGTGGCCGTGGCGGTCGTGGCCGCGGCCGTCACCGCGCTGGTGCTGCTGGGGCTGTGGTTGTAGCAGCGGCGAGGAGCGCGCGGGCGACGGCGACCGCCCTGGGCTGGTTCAGGCCCTCGGCGGCGCGGACCGCCCGTTCCCCGAAGGCGACGGCGGTCCCGTGGTCGCCGAGCGCCGCGTGCAGCCGGCACAGCTGGCCCAGCACGCGGTCACCGGCCCAGTGGCGGCCGGACCGCGTGATCGCGTCCACGCACCACCGCGCGTACCGGACGGCGTCGTGCAGCCGTCCCTCGACCTCGGCCGCGATGGCCAGCGCGAACGACAGGCCGAGCTCGCCGTAGCCGTCCTCGGCGTCGGCCAGGCCGCGCAGCACCGCGTCGTCGTCGGCCAGCCCGGTTCCGGTGCGGCACAACGCCGCCGCCGTGCGTGCCATCTCCAGCGCCTTGGCCGGCCTGCCGAGCTCCAGCGCGGTGTGGGCGAAGTCGGTGCGCGCGAACGCCTCACCGCGCCAGTCGCCCGCCTCGTGGAACGCCGCGAGCGACAGCTCCAGGTGGGCGACGCACTCGTCGTCGTCGCCCAGGTTGTAGTGCACGAAGCTGATGTCCTGCAACGCCATCGCGGCCCGGTTGCGGTCGCCGTGCTCCTCCAGCAGCGCCAGCGCCGCCCTGATGTGCGTCATGGCCCGGTCGTTGTCGCCGCGCAGCGCGTGCATCACGCCGACGTGGTGCAGCGCGCTCGCCTCACCGGTGGGCGCACCTACCTGGCGCATCAGCTCCAGGCCGCGTTCGAAGTGCCCCTGTGCCGCGTCGAGGTCGTTCGCCTCCCGCGCGGTGATGCCGAGCAGCCCGAGGACCGAGGCCTCCCCGCGCACGTCACCGATCTGGCGCATGAGGTCGAGCGCCGCGTGCAGGTGCTCGGCCGGGTTGCCGCCGGGACGGGCGAAGTGCGCCCTGCCCAGGCCCTTCAACGCCTCCGCGCGGGCACGGAGGTCGCCGAGCTGGTACGCGGCGGCGAGCGCGAGGCTGTGCACCTCCACGCGGTCACGGCCGTGGCCGCGGTTCAGCAGGTACTGCGACAGGTGGTGCGGCAGCTGCCAGGCGTGCTCGTAGTGGCCCTGGTAGGCGGCCAGGTACACGGCGGCCCGCAGGTTGCGGCGCTCGGTGTCGAGCCACGCCGCGGCTTGGCGGGCGTTCGCGAGCGGCGGCGGGTCGAGCGGCGGGTACCGCACCGCCAGCGGGATCCGCGGGTTGCCGGGCGACATCAGGACCTCCGCCGCGGCGGCGTTGTGCAGGTAGTGGTCGAGGACGCGCACGACGCCCTCCTCCCGTTCGTCCGGGAGGACGCTCGCCTTCGCGTGGTCAGCCAGCAGGTCGTGGAAGCGGTAGCGGCCGTTGTCCCGTTGCTGCACCAGGTGTGCGTCGAGCAGCGCGTCCAGCAACCGTTCCGCGTCGGGCCGGGTCGTGCCGATCAGCGCGGCGGCGAGGGACGCGTCCCAGTCGTCGCCGGGGTGCAGCCCGAGCAGCCGGAACAACCGCTGCTGCTCGCCGGTGAGCTGGTCGTAGCTCATCGCGAACGCCTTCGCGACGCTGCGCTCCCCCGCCGCCAGCTCGGTCAGCCGCTGCTCGCCGAGCCGGCGCCTCAGGTCCTGCGCGGTCCACGCCGGTCGCGTCCGCCACCGCGCACCGGCGATCCGCACCGCCAGCGGCAGGCACCCGCACAGCCGGACGATCTCGCGGGCCGCCCGCGGGTCCTGGCCGGCGCGCGGGCCGACGATGCCCGTCAGCAGGTCCAGCGCGTCCTGCTCGGGCAGCACGTCCAGTGAGATCGTGCGGGCCGCGTCCAGGTCCACCAGCCGGTGCCGGCTCGTGACGAGCACCAGCCCGCTGCCCGGCAGCAGCGGCCGGACCTGCGCCGCGCTGACCGCGTTGTCCAGGACCACCAACGCCCTGCGGTGCGCCATCTCCGCACGCCACAGCGCCGCTCGCGCGTCCAGCTCGTCCGGGACGTCCCTCGCGGGCACCCCGAGGGCGGTCAGCAGCGCGTGCAACGCGTCCAGCGGCGTGCGCGGTTCGACGCCGTCGGTGTGCGAGTGCAGGTCCACGAACAGCTGCGCGTCCGGGAACCGGTCCTTGAGCCGGTGTGCCGCCCGCACCGCGAGCGTCGTCTTGCCGATGCCCGCCATGCCGTCGATCGCCGTGATCGCCACGCACCCCGGCGGCACCGCGGCGAGCACCCGGTCCAGGTCGTCCTGCCGTCCGGCGAAGTCCGCGATGTCGCCCGGCAGGTCGTTGCGCGCCCTGGGCCGGTTGTCCGCCCGCAGCACCTGCTGGTGCGCCTGCTGCAGCTCGGCGCCCGGATCGACGCCGAGCTCGTCGGCGAGCCTGCGGCGCACCTCCTCGTAGGCCCGCAACGCCTCGGCCGGCCGGCCGCTGCGGTGCAGGGCGTGCACGAGCTGGGCCCACATCCGTTCCCGCACCGGGTGCTGCCGGGTGAGCGCCCGCAGCTCCGGCACCAGCTGCTCGGGCCGGCCCCGGCGCAGGTCCCCCTCGATCCGCGCCTCCAGCGCCGCGAGGTGGGTCTCGACGAGCGCGGGCCCGTGGTCGCGTTCCAGCCGGTCGCTGCCGATGTCGGCGAACGGCCGCCCGCGCCACAGCCCCAGCGCCACCTCCGGTTCCGCGTGCCCGAACAGGTGCAGGTCGACCTCGGCGGGGTCGACGTCGAGCAGGTACCCGCCCGGTCGCGTCCTGATCAGCTCCGGGTCGCCGAGGTCCTCCCGCAGCCGTCCGATCGTCGTCTGCAGCGCGTTGCGGGTGCCGCCGACCAGGTCGACGAGCTCGTCCACCCCGACCACCTGCCGCACCCGCACCAGCAGCGCGGCCAGCACCACCCGGCGCTTGCCCGGTGGCACGTGCACGTGCCGTCCGCCGAGCACGACCTCCAGCGGCCCGAGCAGCCGGAACGCCGTCGTCACCCCCACTGCCCCCAGCGCACGACCTCCTCGAACGCCGAACGCTTCCGCGTCCGCGGCGACGCCCCCGGCGACACCTCGGTCTCCGCCGGGTGCCCGATGGCGATGGCTCCGATCGGCTCGTGCGTGTCCGGCACGCCGAACTCCGCCCGGAACGCCGGCCACTCCTCCCGCGGTATCCCGAAGAACACCGCGCCCAGTCCCTCGTCGACCGCGGTCTGCAGGATCAGCAGCGCCGCCATGCCGGTGTCGACGTGCCAGTACGGCACCGGCCAGTGGTCCTCGCTGCGGTCGGTCCAGCCCTTGTCCGGCTGCGCGTACCGGTCGAGGTAGGTGTCCTTGACCGACATCGGCACCACCAGCACCGGCGCGGCTTTCGTGTCGTCGGTGGCCCAGACCTGGCACCGCTCCCGGAACCGCCGCAGCGACTCCCCCTGCAGCACCAGGAACCCCTGCCCCTGCGAGAACCCGGCCGACGGCCCGCGCACCGCGTTGCGCATGATCCGCCGCAGGCTCTCGTCGCTGACCGGCTCGTCGGTGAACTTCCGCACCATGCGCCGCTTGCGCACGACGTCCTGGAACTCCACGGCCCCTCCCCACAGATCGCCCGGTCCCCCGACCGTAGCGGACCCCCTGCCCGCCCCCGCATCTGCAAGTACCACCAACTCAACATCAACCAGCACTTTTCTACTACCAACAGCGCTTCCGGCTCCCCGCCGCGCCCGGCCAGGTTCGGTGCACGGCGAACAAGTTGGTGGTAGTCAGCGGTGGTTTGATCAAGGGTTGGTGGTACTTGCAGATGCCGTCGGCAAGGAGGGTCAGAGGCGGCGCAGGCCGGCCAGCACGCGTTCCATCAGCGCGCCGTCGGGACGGTCGTCGCCGTACGACGACGCGGTGCGGTGCACGTCGATCAGGCCGTGGCCCGCCATGTCGCCGAGCAGCACCTTCGTGACGCCCAGGGGCAGGCCGCGCAGTGCGGCGATCTCCGCCACCGACCGCGGCTGCGAGCACAGCGCCAGCACCTCCTGGTGCTCCGGCCGGACCGCGGTCACCGACCGCTCGTTCACCGAGACCAGCGTCTCGATCTCGAGGTGCACCTCGGAGGTGGTCCGGCCACCGGTCCACGCGTAGGCGCGCACGATCGACGCCGACTCGATCGGCGGCAGCGGCGGCACCGGCTCGAACACCGTCGTGGCGTACGGGTCCGGCTGGGCGTACAGGTCGGGCCGGGGGAACACCGGCGGTGCGGGGCGGTCCGGTTCCTCGACCGGTTCGGGCGCGGGTTCCCGCTTGGCCCTGTGCTTGCGGCCACGGCGTCTGATCCGGTCGCTGTCCAGGCTGAAGCCGCTCATCAGGTCGCCGAAGCTGACCTGCTGATCGTCGTCGCCGCTCATGCCAGCTCTGCCCGCAGCTCCGGCGTGAGCAGCTGACCCACCTGCCGCACGACCACCGTCATCTCGTACGCGACCTGCGCGACGTCGCAGCCGGCGGCGGCGAGCACCGCGAGGACCGAGCCGTCGCTGATCGACATCAGCAGCATGACGCCGCGGTCCATCTGGACCACCGTGCGCACCACGGCCTCGCCCGCGAAGCACGAGGACGCGGACTCGGCGAGCGAGACGACGCCGGCGACGATCGCCGCGAACTGCTCGGCCGACTCCGGTGGGAGCTTCGAGGACGAGACCAGCACCAGGCCGTCGGCGGAGATCACCACCGCGTGCTCGATGCCGGGCGTGCGTTCGGCGAAGTTGGTGACCAGCCAGCCGAACTGGTCCACCTGCGTGCTCATCGACTCTCCTGCCGGTCGGGAAGGCCCTTCTGCACGCCGCGCTGGAAGGCGTCGAGGAAGCCTCGGGCCGACTCGGGCGTCTGGCGTGCGGGGGGCGGCGGGGTGCTCGCAGCGGGTGCGGCGAACCAGGACGCGTGCTGTCCAGGAACGCGCATGGGCGTCTGCAACGTCTGCTCCTCGATCGCCTCCCCGCGGAAAGACTCCCAGGACTCGTCCCGCCGTGGTGCCAGTTCGGCGGGAACCAACACGATCGCGCGAGTCCCCTTGCCTTGTTTCGCATCGAGACGTACCACGATCTGGTGGCGCGCCGCGAGCCTGCCGACGACGAAAAGTCCCATTTCGCGGAACACCTGCACGTCTGCGCCCTCGCCGGCGGCCTCCAACCGGCCGTTGACGGCACCCAGCGCCTCGGCGTCGAGGCCGATGCCCTGGTCGACGACGTCGATCTGCACGATGTCGCCGGCCTCGATGGACGCGCTGATGCTGACCCGGGTGTGCGGCGGCGAGAACGCCGTCGCGTTGTCGAGGAGCTCGGCGAGCAGGCGGACGAGGTCGCTCGCCACGTAGCCGACGACCTCGGCACCGGGCGCGGTGTGCACCACGACCCGCTGGTACTGCTCGATCTCCGCGGCCGCCGCGCGCAGCACGTCGGTCAGCGGGATCGGGCGGGTGAAGCGCCTGGCCACATCGCCACCGGAGAGCACCATCAGGTTCTCGTTGTTGCGGCGCATGCGGGTGGCCAGGTGGTCGAGCTTGAACAGGTTCGCGAGCTGCTCCGGGTCCTCCTCGAACTTCTCCAGCTCCTCCATCAGCCTGAGCTGGCGTTCCACGAGGCTCTGGCTGCGCCGCGAGAGGTTCACGAAGATGTTGCGCATGTTCGCGCGCAGACCGGCCTGCTCCACGAGCGAGCGGACGGCCTGCTGGTGCACCGCGTCGAACGCGCGCGCCACCTGGCCGAACTCCTCGGTCGTGTGCACCGGCACCGGTTCGACCTCGGTGGTGCCGCGCCCGGTCGCCACCATCTCCGGCAGCTTCTCCCAGGCCACGTCCAGCGCGGAGCGGCGCAGCGCGTTGAGCGAGCGCAGCAGGTAGCGGCCGACGACGAACCCGACGGTCGCGGCCAGGATGAGGCTCGCGAACAGCAGCGCCGACGCGGCACCCGCGGCGTCGCTGGTCTCGTCGCGCAGCCGGTTCGCGGTGTCGCGCAGGTCGGTCTGCAGGCCGCGGACGACGCCGTCGAGCGACTCGGCGACCGCCCCGGAGGCCTTCGTCCAGTCCGCGGCCGCGATCGGCAACGGCCTGGGCCGCGCGCCGCCGGACGCCGCGGAGTCCGAGGTCGGGTGCAGCAGCGCCGCGCTCAGCATCTTGCGGTGGGCCTCGATGTCGGGGCCGTTGAAGCCCTGCCAGTACGAGTTCAGCTGCTCCGGCGTCGCGAGCGCGGCGAACTGGCCGGCGATGTAGCTGAGCTTCACGTTCGACTCGACCAGCGACCGCACCTCGGCCTGCGCGAGCAGCCCGCGGTCCAGGCCCGACAGCACGACCGCCTGCTGGTAGAGGACCTCCTCCTGCACGTGGAGCGCGTGGTGCAGGCCCATCGCGGTCTTCGACAGCGCCGGGTCGCCGAAGTCGCTCGCGAGCACCTCGTCGACGTCAAGCATCGACTCGGTCAGCGAGGTGTACTCCTTGACCGCGGCCGGCACGTCGGAGGTCTGCTCCCGCAGCGCGGGCAGCCGGGCGACCTTGGCCTCGACGTCGTTCATGCGCGCGGTGACGACCTCGCTGAGCGAGGCCTTCCCGATCGCGGTGCGCAACGCCTCCCGTGCGTCGTCGGTGCGGCGGACCTGGTCCCGCAGGACGTCCTGGCCGCCGCCTTCCGCGACGACCCGCCGTTCCGCCTGGACGCCTTCGACGACCGGGATCAGCGCGGTGCGAACCTTCTCCAGCCGCTGCAGTGCGGCGTAGGAGTCGGCCCGCTCCATGTGCGACTGGATCTGCAGGACGCCGGAGACCACCGCGATGGTGACCGGGACGATCAACACCGCGGCGAGCTTCACCGGCAGGCGCCAGTTGCGCCAGTTGACGAGCGTGGTGAACATCGGCTCAGACGAAGAGCTTCGCCGCGTTCAGGAAGAGGCGGTACAGCCCGTAGGCGAGTGGGATGCCCACCCACAGCCACGCGCCGACCAGCAACAGCAGCTGCGACTTCTCCCCTTGGGCAGAGTTCACTTCCGCGCTCACTTCTGCACCACGCCTTCCGACTTGTCCGCGTCTTCGGCCTTCTCGGCGGCGGTGTCCGCAGCCTCGGCCTCGTTCCACCTGGCCACGGTGGTCTGGTCACCTGCCGCGTCCCCGGTGGCCGGCACCGCGGCCGCGGCCTTCGGCTCGTGGAACCTCGGGTCGACCGGGCGGATCAGCTCGTTCGCGACGAAACCGACGACCAGCAGGCCGATCATGATGTAGAACGACGTCGCGTACAAGTCCGGTCCGGTGTGGCCGGCCTTCTTGCCCGCGTCCGCGATGGCGTTGACGATCAGCGGCCCGAGCACGCCTGCCACCGACCACGCGGTGAGCAGGCGGCCGTGGATCGCGCCGACCTGGTAGGTGCCGAAGAGGTCGCGCAGGTAGGCGGGGACGGTCGCGAAGCCCGCGCCGTAGAACGACAGGATCACCATCGCGCCGATCACGAACAGCGGGACGCTGGTCGAGCCCATGGTCAGCAGCAGCAGGTACAGCAGCGCGCCGACGCCCAGGTAGAGGCGGTAGATGTTCTTGCGCCCCACCAGGTCCGAGGTGGACGACCAGACGATCCGGCCGGCCATGTTCGCGGCGCTGAGCAGCGCGACGAAACCGGTGGCGGCCGCCGTGGCGACCGGCGTGGACGACTCCTTGAAGAAGTCGACCAGCATGGGCGCGGCCTTCTCCAGGATGCCGATGCCCGCGGTGACGTTGAAGCACAGCACGACCCAGAGCAGCCAGAACTGCGGCGTCTTGATCGCGTTGTTCGCCGAGACGTTGTGGGGGACGACCGCCTTCGGCCGGTCCTTCGCCAGCTCGGCCTTCGCCGCCTCGAACTCCTTGGAGGGCAGGCGGATCAGCAGCACGCCGACGGTCATGAAGACCGCGTAGGCGATGCCGTGGACCAGGAAGGCCTTGCCGATGCCCGAGGTCGAGGTGTTGCCGAACGCGGTGAGCATGGAGGTCGACCACGGGGAGGCGATCAGCGCTCCACCGCCGAAGCCCATGATCGCGATGCCGGTCGCCATGCCCGGCCGGTCGGGGAACCACTTGATCAGCGTCGAGACCGGCGAGATGTACCCGATGCCGAGGCCGATGCCGCCCACGAGGCCGTAGCCGGCCACGACGACCCAGTACTGGCCGGCCCACACGCCGGCGGCCGAGATCAGCAGGCCGGAGCAGAAGCACACCAGCGACATGAACATCGCCCAGCGCGGTCCGCGGCGCTCCACGGTCGTGCCGAGCACCGCGGCCGACAGGCCCAGCATCACGATGCCGAGCTGGAAGGGCAGGGCGCTCTGCGTCCCGGTGATGCCCAGCGATTTCTCCAGCGGCGTCTTGAAGACGCTCCAGGCGTAGGCCTGGCCAATGGAGAGGTGAATCGCGAGAGCCGCGGGCGGAACGAGCCAGCGGTTCCAACCGGGAGGCGCGATCGTGCGTTCGCGCGCTAAGAACCCCACTTTATCCCCAACCGTCACGAAAACGCGGACCGGACGATCCTAGGCCAGCCGCACACGTGCGACAACGGTCCGAACCAGTCGCGGTGATGTTGCGCATCTCGCAGCTCCGGTGCTGCCGAACCAGAAGATCCCTGCTGGACAACCATTTGAGACGAATGGACCTGTCCGATTTTGTCCTGTTCCCGGTACTCGCGCAGCTCCCAGCGGCGTTGACTGGACACGTGCGGGCGCTAGAGTGTGCCCGCACGCAGGAGGGGCGGGAACAGATGACCAAGGCGATGTGGTCGCCTGGCGAAACACAGCACGGACAACCGGAAATCAGGGGTTTCGCGTCGTTCGACGACCCCGAGGCCTTGTCGTACGTCGATTCGAACGGCAAACCGAACTTCGCGCTGATTCAACAGAGCGATGAATTCCGGACCCTGCGCCGCCGGCTCACGACGTTCATCTTCCCGATGACCGCTTTGTTCCTGGCTTCGTACCTGACGTTCGTGCTGCTGTCCGCGTATGCGAAGGACTTCGTCAGCACGAAGGTCATCGGAGTGATCAACCTCGGGATCCTGCTGGGTCTCGGCCAGTTCGTCGTGTCCATCGTCATCACGCTCTCCTACGCGCGTTACGCCAAACGGAGGCTGGACCCGCAGCGCAGGCTGCTCGCCGAGAAGACCGGCGTCGAGGAGTAAGGCATGCCCACCACCGGCAACCCGGTGCTGAACCTCAGCGTCTTCGCGGTGTTCGTCCTGATCACCCTCTACATCGTCTACCGCTTCAGCAGCCGCAACGTGACGGCGTCGGACTACTACGCCGCGGGCAGCTCGTTCACCGGCGCGCAGAACGGCGTGGCGCTGTCGGGCGACTTCCTGTCCGCCGCGTCGTTCCTCGGCATCTCCGGCGGCATCGCGGCGCACGGCTACGACGGCTTCCTGTACTCCGTCGGCTGGGTCGTCGCGTGGCTCGTCGGCCTGCTGCTGATCGCGGAGGGCCTGCGCAACACCGGCCGCTTCACCGTCGGCGACGTGCTGGCGTTCCGGATGCGGCAGCGCCCGGTCCGCGCGGCGGCGGCGAACGCGACGCTGGTGATCTCGTTCTTCTACATGATCGCGCAGATGGCGGGCGCGGGCGGCCTGATCGCGTTGCTGCTCAACGTGTCCTCGAAGTGGGGCCAGGCGCTGCTGATCGCGGTCGTCGGCATGGTCATGGTGCTCTACGTGCTGGTCGGCGGCATGAAGGGCACGACGTGGGTGCAGATCATCAAAGCCGTCCTGCTGCTGCTCTGCGTGACGCTGATGAGCGTCTTCCTGCTCGGCAAGTTCGGCTTCAGCCTGTCCGCGATCATGGAGCAGGCCACCGAGCACAACGAGCTCGGGGCGGCGGTGCTCGACCCCGGCGCCAAGTACGGCTTCAGCGCGATGTCCAAACTGGACTTCGTGTCGCTGGCGCTGTCACTGGTGCTCGGCATCGCGTCGCTGCCGCACGTGCTGATGCGCTTCTACACCGTGCCGAACGCCGCCGAGGCGCGCCGTTCCGTGGTGTGGGCGACCTGGACGATGGTCATCTTCTACCTGTGCACGCTGGTGATCGGCTTCGGCGCGATGGCACTGGTGGGCACCGACAAGATCGCCGCGGCACCGGGCGGTGAGAACTCGGCGGCGCCGCTGCTCGCGTTCGAGATCGGTGGCGCGGTGCTGCTCGGCATCGTGTCGGCCGTGGCGTTCGCGACGATCCTCGCGGTGGTCGCCGGTCTGACCCTCGCGGCGTCGGCCTCGTTCGCGCACGACGTGTACGCCAACGTGATCAAGCGCGGCAACGTGGAACCGCGCCGCGAGATCAAGGTCGCCCGCCTCACCGCCGTGGTGGTCGGCGTGCTGTCGATCATCGGTGGCATCGCGGCGAACGGCCAGAACGTGGCGTTCCTGGTGTCGCTGGCACTGGCGCTGGCGGCGTCGGCGAACCTGTCGACGATCCTCTACACGATCTTCTGGCGGCGCTTCAACACCACCGGCACGCTGTGGAGCATCTACGGCGGCCTCGGGTCGTGCCTGGTGCTCATCATCTTCTCGCCGGTGATGTCCGGTGCGAAGACGTCGATCTTCCCGGACGTCGACTTCGCGTGGTTCCCGCTCGGCAACCCCGGCCTGGTGTCGATCCCGTTCTCGTTCCTGTGCGGGTTCCTGGCGACGATCTTCTCGAAGCGGGAGCCGGAGAACGCGGCACTGGCCGCGGAGATGGAAGTCCGCGCCATCTCCGGCATCGGCGCCCGCACCTGACCTTTTCCGGCGTCTGCAAGTACCGCCAACTGCGAGTTGGTGGTACTTGCAGATGCCGGTCAGGCAGGGATGATGCCGGACTCGTGGGCGATGATCGCGGCCTGCACGCGGTTGCGGACGCCCAGCTGCCGGAAGATCGTGCTGACGTAGACCTTCACGGTGCCCTCCACGACGTGCAGGCGGGACGCGATCTCGGCGTTGGACAGGCCGGCGCCGAGCAGGCCGAGCACCTCGCGTTCGCGGGCGGTGAGGACCTCGATGCGCTGCTGCGCCAGGGGTCGCGGGTGCGCGCGGGAGAGGCGGTCGACGACCCGCTTGGCCACCAGCGGCGACAGGTACGCGCCCCCGCTCGCGACCGCCCGCACACCGGCGATGATCTCCTGCGGATCACCGGTCTTGAGCACGAACCCGGCCGCGCCCTCCCCCAGCGCCCTGCTGATGTACGCGTCGTCGGCGAACGTGGTCAGCACCAGCGTCTTCGTGCCGGGGTGGCACTCGCGGACCACCTTCGCCGCGTCCAGCCCGTCGAACACCGGCATGCGGATGTCGAGCACGGCCACGTCCGGCCGGTGGCGGGCCACGAGGTCGATCGCCTGGCTGCCGTTCTCCGCCTCCGCGACCACCTCGACGTCCCCGGCGGTCGCGAGCACGGCCTTCACGCCGAACCTGACCACCGGCTCGTCGTCCGCGAGCACGACCCTGATCAACCGCTCCTCCTCGCGAGCCACAGCTTGGACACGAGCCGATCATCCCGGAAGCACAGCTGGTGCAGGTCGTGGCGGTCGCCGTCGAACGGGTTGGGGTGCGTGCTGTAGTAGCGGCAGTCGGTGCCCGGCGGTGCGGTGACGCCGAGCGGGTTGTCGACGCGGGTGCGCAGCGGCAGGTCCAGGTCGTCCTCGCGCTGCCCCGGCTGGGCGCGGTCGAACTGCTGCGGGGTGAGCACGGACGTCGCCGCGTCGAACACCATGTAGCCCGGCACGCCGATCGCGATGCCCGCGCACACCACCGACGTGATCAGCACGGTTCGGCGGGCGGTCCGGCGGATCTCCTCCTCCGTGCGTTCACGGCGCACGTGCGTGGGCGTGGTGCGGGCGCGCGGGCGTTCCGGGAGCTTCGCCCTGACCTCGAACCCGCCGTCGTCCGACGGGCCCGCCTCGAACCAGCCGCCGACGAGCGCGACCCGTTCGGCGAGGCCCACCAGGCCCTTGCCGCTGCCGACGGCCTGCGTCCGCGGCGCGGGACCGTTCGTGACGCGCAGCTCCAGGTTCGCGGTGAGGCGCACGCTGACGTCGGCGCCGGGGGCGTGCTTGATCACGTTCGTCAGCGCCTCGGCGACGACGCGGTGCACGGTCCGCGCGATGATCCCGTCCAGCGGCTCGGTGCGGTCGTTGACGAGCGCCACCCGCAGGCCGGAGCGGCTGACGACCTCCTCGACCGACGTGACCGGTTCGTCCGCGTCGGCGCGCAGCACCTGCATGACGTCCGCGAGGCGTTCCGCGGCGGCGGTGACGCTGGCCCGCGCGGTCCTGGCGGCCTCGCGTTGTTGTTGTGACAGCGCCGGTTCCAGCTCCAGCGCACCGACGAGCAGTGCGGCTCTGGCCAGTTCGTGGCCCACGAGGTCGTGCATCTCACCGGCCAGGCGCGCGCGTTCGGCGTTACGGGCGTTCTCGGCGTCGCGTTCCAGCAACGCGGCGTGCTCCCAGCCGACCTCCTGCAGCTCGGCGTACCGGCGGCGGAACCGCCCGAACGCCCACGGCACCACGCCCAGGACGCCGATGCCGGACGTGACGGCGAGGGCGGTGTCGGAGCCACCGCGGTCGACCAGCGCCACGACCACACCGATGACCTCCGCGACGGTCAGCGTGATCGCGCCGACCCGCGGGTCACGCGCGTACCGGCCGGCGAAGAAGCTGGTGGCCGCGAGCGCGGGGGCCAGCGCGAGGACACCGGTGGCGCTGTCGAGCTCGACGCGCACGAGGTAGCAGACCAGCCACGCGCTGAGCGCCGAGCCCAGCGCGACAGCGGGTCTGCGGCGCACCGCGGCGAACGCCGCCGCGAGCACCGCGAGGTAGAGCAGGACCTCCCACCCGGCGAGGCGCCCGGCCCTGGTGGTCACGCCCGCCGCGACCACCGGCAGCGCCGCGCACACCCACAGGACCAGCCTCAGCCACACGGGGCCCATCATCCCAGCCGGCTCATCACCACGGTCGGCGCGTCGTCGGGCAGTACCCGCCGCTTCGGCAGCACCCTGGTCAGCAGCACCGCGATCCCCCACGACACCAGCGCACCGAGGGTCAGCCCGGCCAGCACGTCGTGCACGTAGTGGACACCCACGACCACCCGCGACGCCGCCGCTGCCAGCGCGCACACCGCCGCGACCCAGCCCAGCGCGCGGTGCATGGCCCAGATCGCCATCGCCGCCGCACCCGCGATCACCGAGTGGTTGCTGGGGAACGACCAGTCGCCCACCTCGGGGCACTCCGCGAGCGACGGCCTGGTCCGGCACGGCCGGTCCTCGCGCACCAGCAGCTTGACCACCTCGCTGACCGCGTAGGCCAGCACCACCCCCGCTCCGGCCAGGACGGCCCGCAACCGGAAGCGGAACCACAGGAACGCGAACATCAGAGCGAACACACCGAGCACCGCGTCGGTGCCCACAGTCAGCCAAGTCACCCGGTCGAACCTACGAAGCCCGGCGCCCGCGCACCTCTGGCGTTCGGAACCGGTGCACCTTAACTTTCGGCAAGGGTGGCCGTCAGCGCGTCTGCGCCGCCATGCGCTCCACCAAGGCGAAGTACTCCGGCGGGTTGCCGGCGCCGGTGCGGCCGTCGACCAGCTCGCGCACGACGTCGCAGTGCCCGGCGTGGTGGGCGGTCTCCGAGACCACGCGGACCAGCAGGTGCCCGAACGTGGTCTGCCGCTTGTGCTCGGCCCACCACGGCACGGAGGCGGGTGCGTCCAGCGGCAGCGCGGCGATCGCCTCGTCGGTGTGGCGCCAGGCCGTGCGGTAGAGGTCGAGCAGGTACTCGCGGGTCTCGTCCGGTTTCGCCCACATGTCGGCGCCCTCCCAGATCGAACCGTCCTCGACCCACGGCAGCACGACCGGAGCGGGCCTGCCCACGCAGTCGCCGAGGTAGCCGAGCTCGATGCCGGCCAGGTGCTTGACGAGGCCGAGCAGGTTGGTGCCGCTGGGCACGAGCGGGCGGCGCACGTCGTACTCGGCCAGTCCGTCCAAAGAGGACACCACGGAGTCGCGGGTCTGCTGGAGGTAGTGGCGCAGGTCGTCGGCGATCATGCGACGAGTCTCGCAAAACCCGCCGGTGGGGCGCAGCGGGATGAGAGTGTCGGTGCGTGCAGAAACTCATCGTCGCCGCCGTCGTCGGCGTCTCGCTCGTCACCGCCGTCCCGGCCCACGCCGGCACCGCCCACCGCGTCGACGCCGCCGCGGGGTGGCTGGCCGCGCAACTGGTGGACGGCGAGCGGCTGGAGACCGACTTCGGTGGCGTGAAGTACCCGGACCAGGGCCTGACGATCGACGCGGTGCTCGCGTTCTCGGCCGCCCGCTCGGCCGACGGCCACGCCGACCGGGCCATCGCGTGGCTCGCGAAGCCCGAGATCGCCGGCGCCTACCTCGGCACGGACGGCGAGGCGTACGCCGGTGCGCACGCCAAGCTCGCCGTCGCCGCACGGGTGAAGGGCAAGGACCCGCGGGCGTTCGCCGGGCGTGACCTGCTCGCCGGGCTCACGGCCTTGCAGGCGCCCTCCGGCCGCTACACCGACCGGTCGCAGTTCGGCGACTTCTCCAACGCGTTCACGCAGTCGTACGGGGTCATCGCGCTGAAGGACGGCAAGGCCGCCGGGTACCTCGCGGCGAGCCAGTGCCCCGACGGCGGGTTCCCGGTGGCGTTCGAGACCTCGCCGTGCGTCAGCGACGTGGACGCGACCGCGATCGTCGTCCAGGCCCTGCGCTCGACCGGCAAGCCCACCGGCAGCGCCCTGACGTGGCTGCGGGGCCGGCAGCAGGCCGACGGCGGGTTCCCGAGCGCCCAGTCCGGTTCCAACGCCAACAGCACGGGCCTCGCCGCCCAGGTGCTGTCCGGTCAGAGCGCGGCGAAGGCCCGCGCGTACCTGCGGTCGCTGCAGGTCGGCTGCTCGGCACCGGTCGCGGACCGGGGCGCGATCGCGTTCGACTCGACCGGTTTCACCCCGGCGACGGCGACCCGTGCGACCGCCCAGGCCGTGCTCGGGCTGACCGGCGCGAACCTCGCCACGCTGCGCGGCGGCGGCCGGGACACGGCCGTGCGGCTGCACTGCCGATGAGTTTGCGGGTCCCGATCACCGGAAACCACCAGGGCATGACCGAACCCCAGCAGTTCACGACGCCCGAGGGCGGTGGCGAGCCCGTCGACGACGAGCCGGACGCGGTCGCGGTCGCGGCGGGCGAGGGCGGCCACGTCACCGCGCCCGAGGAGACCGCCATGCACGTCGAGGAGACCGAGGAGGGCGGCGGCCGGGTCGATCGCCCGGACGACGGTTACCTGAACCGGTGAACCACCGACGGTGACGACCACGTCGCCGCCCTGTCGCTCGAACGCCGCTCAAGTTCCGCTTGAGCGGCGTTCGTCTAGGACACAAGCTGACCTCAAGTGGTCATAGAGTCCTTCGTGTCGGACAAACGAGCGAAGGACACAGGCGATGACCACCACCGAGATCCTCACCGGCGAACGCGCGGACCTGCTCGAGAGCCTGCGGCAGCACCGCTGGTTCCTGACGTTCACCGCGCAGGGCCTCACCGATGAGCAGGCGGCGTCCAGCCCGACGGCCAGCGCGCTGTGCATCGGCGGCCTGATCAAGCACGTCGCGACGGTCGAGGAGAGCTGGGTCCGGTTCATCGAGCACGGCACGTCGGCCATGGAGGTCGACCACGAGTCGACGGACTACGAGAACCACGCCGCGAACTTCCGGATGGCGCCGGGCGAGACGCTGGAGGGCGTCCTGGCCCGCTACCAGGAGGTCGCGGCCTACACCGACCGGCTCGTCGAGACGGTCGACCTCGACCTGACGCACGCGCTGCCCACGGCGCCGTGGTTCCCCGAGGGCGCGACCCGGTCGGCGCGGCGGGTGCTGGTGCACATCGTCGCCGAGACCGCGCAGCACGCCGGCCACGCGGACATCATCCGCGAGACCATCGACGGCCAGAAGACGATGGGCTGAGCACGACGGTCCGGGGGACGACGGTCCGGGCTCGCGGTCGGCGCCGCGGCCCGGAGGAGCTCGGGTCCGGGCGCACCCCGGCTACGCCTCCGGCGGGGAGAACGTCGAGAGGAACTGGTCGCGGAAGTCGCTCATCCGCGACACCGGTGCCGTCGCGCCCGGACGGAGCCCGTCGTCCCACCCCCACTCCCCGACCCGCTCCAGCACGGCCGGGTCCCTGGCGACGACCGTGACCGGCACGTCCTTCGAGGCGCCCTCACCGGTCACCACCTGCGCGGGCTGGTGGTCGCCGAGGAACACGAACACCAGGTCGTCATCGCCGTAGCGCTCCAGGTAGGACACGACCGACTCCAGCGAGTACGACACCGAGTGCGCGTAGTCGGCGCGCACCGCGGCCGGGTCTCGGCCGAAGATCGACTCGGGCGGGTCGTCCGAGGCGGGCATGCCGGCGTAGACGGCGCCGTCGCCGAGGCGGTCCCAGTCGACGAGGTCCGGTGTGGGCGACCAGGGTGCGTGCGAGGACACCAGCGGGATCGCGGCCATCACCGGGCCCTGCCGCTTCCCGCGGACGTTGCGCTGGAACGACTCCAGCGTGAACTGGTCCGGTGTGGTCGCGTACCCGAAGCGCGGGCCGGTGTAGCCGAGGTCCTGCGCCGCGTAGACCTCGTCGTAGTGGAAGAAGCCGCCCTCCGGCCACGCCTGCGTGATGCCCGGCACGACGCCGGCCGAGTGCCACGACGCCTCGCGGAACGCGCGCGGCAGCGTGAGCCGGTCGCTCGCCACGAGGTTGCGGTAGCGCTGCTGGTTGTCGATCCACAGCCCGGACAGCAGCGTCGCCTGCGCCATCCAGCTGCCGCCGCCCGCGGTCGGCGAGGTCAGGTAGGCCGACTTCGCCGTGTACCCGCGGGCGTTCAGCCGTGCGCCGCCGTCGGCGAGCTTCGCGGCCACGTCGGGCAGGTCCAGCGCCGACTTGCCGTAGCTCTCCACGAAGGTGAACACGACGTCCTTGCCCTGCAACGCCGACAGCAGTCCCTGGCGGCCGCGGAACGCGTCGACCGCGGCCTCCCTCGCGAACACGTCCTGGTCGCGCAGCCCCGCCTGGAAGCGCCGCGCGTGGTCGGCCACCGAGGTCGCCGCCGCGTCGGAGTAGACCGGGACTCCCGGCACCGCAAGGGAAACGCACCCCACGACGGCGAGCGCGACGACCCGGACGACGACCGGGCGCCGTCCGGCGGCCACCGATCCCAGGCGCTGCACGGACATCGCGGCCAGCACCACGATCCCGGCGACCAGCGCGACCGCGAGCGCCACGGCCAGCACCGAGGCGAAGCGGCCGAACGTCACGTCCACGAAGTCGACCGCGGGCACCAGCAGCGGCCAGTCGAGCACGAGGTCGAACGGCCGGTACAGCACCGCGTCGAACCCGATGTCCATGACCTTCACGACGGTGAAGAGCCCCAGCGCCACACCGAGGACGAGCGCGGCGGGCCGGCGGAACCGGTCCGGCAGCAGCACGAGCAGCAGCACGCCGACGAGACCTTCGAGCGGCACCCGCAGGAACGCCTCGACCGTGAACCTCTCCAGGTCGCTCGGTGCGATGAGCACGAACAACACGAACAACCCCGCCAGCACCGTGGCCGTCCGCCGCAACACCGTCCGCACCGAGTTTCCCCTTTCCCTGCTCCTGGGTTAAACGCGGCGCGACCCCGGACCGGTTCAACTGCACTAGCATCGGATGCGTGACCCGCCCGCACGTTCTGCTCAGCGTGGCCGTCAGCCTCGACGGCCACATCGACGACCGCGGCACCGAGCGCTTCCCGCTTTCCAACGCCGAGGACTTCGACCACGTCGACCGGATGCGCGCGGAGTCGGACGCGGTCCTGGTCGGGGCCGAGACGTTGCGGCGCGACAACGCGCGGCTGCTCGTCTACAGCGAGGAGCGGCGCGCGCGCAGGGTTGCCGGGGGGAAGCCGGAGTTCCCGTTGCGGGTGACCGTGACCAGGAGCGGCCGGCTGGACCCCGGGCTGCGCTTCTGGCACTGCGGCGGGGAGCGCCTGGTGTACTCGCAGGCCCCGGTCACCACGGTCGGCCACCTGGCGGAGACGAAGACCTTCGGCGAACTCCCCGAAATCCTGGACGACCTCGGCGAACGCGGTGTGCGGAAGCTGATGGTCGAGGGCGGCACGAGCGTCCACACGGCGTTCCTGAGCGCCGGGCTGGCCGACGAGATCAGGGTGGCCGTCGCGCCGATGCTGATCGGGCAGGCGACGGCCCCGCGTTTCGTGAACCCCGCCGAGTTCCCCGGTGGACCGGCCCGCCGGTTCCACCTGGAGGACGTCGAGAAGGTCGGGGACGTCGCCGTGCTGCGCTACTTCCCGAAGGTCACTTCTTCTTCGCGAGGCTGAGCGCGCCGAGGACCTGCTCGCGGCGGTAGACCGCGATCACCAGCGCCCACACCATGAACAGGAGCGGCATCTTCGCGTCGTCGAGGCCGCCGTTGGTCACGAGGAACACCTCGGTCAGCGCGGCGCCGGCCATGATGCCCGCCAGCGCGAGCGCCGCGAGGCCGCAGATGCGCGGGACCAGCAGACCGACCGCGGTGGCGATCTCCAGCACGCCGGTGAAGTACCGGAACCACTGGCCGAGGCCGATGTCGTCGAACTTCGCGACGAACTGGTCGGTGAACAGCGAGTAGCCGTTCAGGAAGAACTGCACGGCGAGCGCGATCTGCAAGATCCAGACGACGACGTTGCCGACCTTCGCCGCGGTGGAGGTCTGCTCAGACATGGCGGGATTCTCCCACCACGGCAGCGCCGTTGTGCCACAGCCAGAGCACATCGCGACCGAACGACCACACCAGCGACACCAGCGCGAGACCGACGAGCACGCCCGCGAACGGCAGCAGCCCCGACGCCGCCACGACGAGGACGATGCCCTGCACCGCCGCCACGACCTTGCGCGCGTAGCTGGCCGGAAGTGGCGCGTTGAGCCAACGGAACTTCCACGACGCGGCGACGAACGCGTACCGCATGAGCCCGATCGCGAGCACCCACGGACCCGTGTGGACGGCCACGTACGCGCTCAGCACCAGGATCAGGAACGCGTCGACCTCCATGTCGAACCGGGCGCCCAGCGCGGTCGACGTGCCCGTGCGGCGCGCGACCTGGCCGTCCACCCAGTCCAGCGACAACGCGACCGCCGCCAGCGCCACGACCAGCGCGACCGGCACGTCCTGCCCCGCGCGGTCGGCGACCAGCGCCGTGACCGCGCCGACCAGCAGGCCGCGCGCCAGCGTGACCCGGTCAGCGGGCCCGAGGGAGGCGATGCGGTGCCGTTGCACGCCATAGCCGAGGAACGCCCAGGTGGCGAACCCGTAGGCCAACCCTGCGGCCCACCCGAGCGGCCCGAGCCCGACCATCGCCGCCACGACCACCAGCAACGCGACCTGCGCCCCCGCCCACACCCCCGGTTCGAGGGGAACGTAGGACTCCCGCGTGCCCCTGAGGGGAACGCGGGGCCCCCGCGTGACAGCGGCGGAGGTGCGGGTGTGCTGGAGTGTGGTCATCAGTGGCCCCTAGCGCGGCGGAGGTGTTGTGAGTGACACGTACGGCGGATGCCTTTTGGCTCAATGAGTCCGGAAAAGGGGAGGTTCGGCCGGTCGAGCTGGCCGGACCGGGTCCGGGTGAGGTCGAGGTGCGCACGCTGTTCTCGGGGGTCAGCCGGGGCACGGAGACGCTCGTGCACCGCGGCGGGGTGCCGGAGAACCAGTACGCCACGATGCGGGCCCCCTTCCAGGACGGTGACTTCCCGTGGCCGGTCAAGTACGGGTACCTCAACGTGGGCGTCGTCGAACACGGACCGGCGGACCTGCGCGGGCGGACGGTGTTCTGCCTCTATCCACACCAGACCCGTTACGTGGTCCCGGAATCCGCGGTCACCCCGGTGCCGGACGGCGTTCCCGCCGCTCGCGCGGTGCTCGCGGGGACCGTGGAGACGGCCGTGAACGCCGTGTGGGACGCACGCCCGTTGATCGGCGACCGGATCGCGGTGGTCGGCGGTGGCATGGTCGGGTCGAGCATCGCGGCGGTGCTCGCGACGTTCCCCGGCGCGCGGGTCGAGCTCGTCGACGCCGACCCCGGCCGCGAGTCGGTCGCCCGGCGGCTCGGGGTCGGGTTCGCGCTGCCGGACGCCGCTCTCGACGGCTGTGACCTCGTCTTCCACGCGAGCGCGACGGAAGCCGGGCTCACCACGGCGTTGAACCTGCTCGCACCGGAGGGCCGGGTGATCGAGCTGAGCTGGTACGGCGACCGGCGCGTCGCCGTGCCGCTGGGCGAGTTCTTCCACTCGAAGCGGCTCACGATCCGCAGCAGCCAGGTCGGCGTGGTCGGCCGGCCCGACCGGTCGTACGCCGAGCGCATGGCGCTCGCCCTGGACCTGCTCGCCGACGAGCGGTTCGACGCGCTGATCACGGGTTCCAGCGCGTTCGAGGAGCTGCCCGAGGTCATGCCGAAGCTGGCCGCCGGGGAGATTCCTGCGCTGTGCCACCGGATTGACTACGGTCGGGGCCATGTTCCCCAGTGACACCACCGCCGACGTCCGCGGGCAGCGCGTGGCCGTGCTCCCGGTCGGCAGCACCGAGCAGCACGGCCCGTTCCTGCCGCTGGCCACGGACGCGGTGATCGCCTGGACGATCGCGTCGAGGATCGCCGAGGCGTACGACGTCCGGCTGCTCGCGCCGGTCCAGTTCTCCTGCTCGCAGGAGCACGCCGACTGGCCGGGGACCGTCAGCATCTCCGCGCGCACGCTGGTGTCACTGGTCACGGACATCGCGGACTCGTTGCGGCACAACGGGGTGGAGCACCTCGTGCTGGTGAACGCGCACGGCGGCAACTACGTGCTGTCGAACGTGGTGCAGGAGTCGACCGGGATGGCGCTGTTCCCCGGCCGCGACGACTGGGCGTTCGCGCGGGAGAAGGCGGGCATCGAGACCTCGGCGTACAGCGACATGCACGCGGGTGAGCTGGAGACCTCGATCCTGTTGCACGCCCACCCCGATCTGGTCCGTCCCGGCTTCGAGTCCGCCGACCACCTCGCGGAGGACCGGCGGCACATGCTCACCCTGGGTCTGAGGCCGTACACGTCCTCCGGTGTCGTCGGGCGGCCGTCACTGGCCTCAGCGCGCAAGGGCGAGCTGGTGCTCGCGGGGCTGGTCGAGTCGTTCCGGCATCACCTCGACCTGGCCGACGGTCTTGCGCCGTGAGGTGAGCAGGACGACCGCGCCGGGCAGGCTCGCGACGAGGGCGAGCACGCCGTAGACGATGCCGGTGGTGAACCCCTGCTGGGCGCCCAGCCCGGCGGCGCCGAACGCCACCGCGAGGAACGCCTCGCGCGGGCCGAACCCGCCGATGTTGACCGGGATCGCCATCACCAGCAGCGCGACGACCACGACCGGCGCGAGCTGCGTGACCGTGGCGTCCGACCCGGCGGCGCGAGCGGCGACGAGGAACAGCGCGACGTACCCGGCGACCGCTCCGGCGGAGAGCACGACGACCGCGGGCCAGGTCTTGAGCGACAGCAGCCGGATGCCGTCCGCGAGCGTGTCGACCAGCACCCTCTTGACCGGTCCGACGTGCCAGCCGAGGACGGCGAGCACCGCCAGACCGGTGAGCACGACGGCGACCGTGGTCACGTCCGGTGCGAAGCCGAGGCCGGGGGCGGGGTGGGTGAGGAACACCGCGACCCCGATCCCGATCAGCACGAACTGGCCGGCGAACCGTTCGAAGAACACGGCGCGCACGCCCCGTCCCACGTCACCGGACTCGCGCCCGTGGTGCACCGCGCGGTGCACGTCGCCGAGCACGCCCGCGGGCAGCACGGCGTTGACGAGCTGGGCGCGGTAGTAGTCGCCGACCGCGGTCCGCACGGTCAGCGGCAGGCCGAGGCGGCGCGCGACGAGCACCCAGCGACCCGCGCTGAGCAGCGTCGTCGCGAACCCGATCGCGAGGGCTGCGGCGACGGAGAACGCGTCGATCGCGCGCAGCCCGTCGAGGAACGCCCCGGTGCCCAGGCGCAGGCCCAGCCCCACGAGGATCGCCACCGCCACCAGCAGGCGGAGCCACGGCCAGAAACGTTTCATCACACAGCTCCAGGTAGGGCCAGCAGGTCGACGTGGTGGACCACCGCGGAGGCCTCCGACCTGCGGCGCAGGTACTCGGACGCGGCCGGGGCGAGTGCGGGTTCCTGCTCGACCGCCGCAGCGACCCAGCCCCTGAGCCATTCCCGCTGCAGGGCGTCACCACGCGTGCGCCACGGGCTCTGCGCCGTCCGCACCGCCGCCCCGAGCGCCGCGAACGCCTCCTGCGCGGCGGCCGGTGCGTCCGGCCCGAGCAGCGCGCGCCCGTCCACCACCCGCCGCTGGTGCGCGTTGAACGCGTCCTGGAAGGCGGCGTCGAGCGGCTCGGCCGGGTCGAACTCGACCCGGCCGGCCACCGAGAGCGTGAACAAGGCGGGCACATGTGCTCCTACGCAGGCCGCGGCCAGAGCGTTCACCTCGGCGGCGGTGAGCAGGTCGAGCAGCGCGGAGCAGGTGACCAGGTCGGCACCCGCGAGGTCGGCGGCGGTGAGCGCGGTGAGGTCGCCCTCCCGCGTCTCGGCGGTGACGTTCTCGACGGCGTTCATGCTCGCCCGCGCAAGGCCGAGCAGCCGGGGGTCGCGGTCGTGCAGCACCCAGTGCTGCTGCACGCCGCCGAGCTTCCCGGCGAGCCACCGGCCCATCGATCCCGTTCCACACCCCAGGTCACGGATCGTCAGCGGGGTTCGGTTCACCCGAGTTCCGCGGAACACGTCCACGAGCTCCGTCGAACGTGCGCGTGCGTCGGCGGTTTCCCGCAGTGCCAGCCATTCCGGCGCGAAGGTCATGGCCGCAGACTAGCCAGCACCCTCCGCAGGCCCTGCGCAGATTCGTCCCAAGTGGACAGATGAGCCCTTCTGGACCGCGCCCTGCGCCGGAGCTCCGCGCGGAACCGGTGATCTTCGAACCAGCGCGTCAGTGCAGCTGCGAAGGCGTTTTCGTCTCCCGGCGGGAGGAGCAGCCCGCCGGTGCCGAGCGCGTCCGGGACGGCGCTCGCGATGACCGGCAGGCCGTGCGCGAGGGCCTCGGTGACGACCATGCCCCAGGTCTCGTTCCTGCTCGCCAGCACGAACAGGTCGGCGTTGACGTAGGCGCTGGTCAGTGCCTCGCCGGTGAGCGGTCCGGGGAAGCTGACGCGGTCGTCGCGCGGGATCTGGTGCAGGAACGGGCGGTGCGGGCCCACACACGTCAGCCGCCAGTCGTGGTTCGTCCTCTGCAACGCTCTGACCAGGACGTCCTGGCCCTTGCGCGGTGTGATCGACGCGACGCAGAGCAGGTTCGTCTTGCCGTCCGTGCCGGTGGCCGGCGGCGCCGGGTCCGTGCCCGGGACGACGACGTGGACGTGCTCCAGCCCATGCCTGGTCTTGATGTCACGCGCCGCCGTCGGACTGGTCGCGATGACAGCTGCGGCGGCGCGCAGGACCTGTCGTTCCCGCTCGTTCAGGTCGTGCGCGGTCATCGGGTCGAGACCGGTCTCATCGGCCAACGGCAGGTGCACGAGCACGGCGAGCCGCAGCCGCCGTGCGTGCGGCACGACCACTTCGGGCACACCGCAGCTCACCAGTCCGTCGAGGAGGACCACCTCCCCGTCCGGAACGCCCGCAAGCGCTTGCTCAAGCGCTCCGCTGTCACGCGGACGCGGCCAGTCACCAGCGACGGCAATCTTGTGCAGGCCGTCGCCGACCCGGAGGTCGTAGACGTTGCCGCCGCTGGGACTGCCCGGATCGGCGACGTCAGCCGGCAGTACGAAGTGCACGTTCGTAGCTCGCCCACGCCACGTGCGACTCGTGGAGTGTGACGGTGATCCCATCGATGCCGTGAGCGCCCTCACCGAGCGCCCCCGCCGCGATGGCGTCGGCGAGCTGGTCGGCGATGTGCTTCGCGAGCCACTCCGTCGACGTGTTGATGCCCGCGAACTGCGGTTCTTCGTCGAGGTTGCGGTAGTTGAACGCGGCCAGGACCTTGCCCAGCTCCTGGGTGGCGAGTCCGATGTCGACGACGATGTTGTCGGCGTCGAGCTCAGCCCGTTTGAACGTTGCGTCCACCAGGAACGTTGCTCCGTGCAGACGTTGTGCCGGACCGAAGACCTCGCCGCGGAAGCTGTGGGCGATCATCACGTGATCGCGGACGGTGATGCTGAACAGGATGACCTCCGCTGTGCGGCCGGGTTACGGTGCGACGTCAGGCCCGAGCGTAGTTGACCGCCCGGGAGGAACCTGGTGACGAGGGGACCCGAGATGTTCGAGCAGGCCTTCACCGACGAAGACGTGGCGGAGTCCGACCTGGTGACCCGCCGCGGCACCTTCCGCGCGATCGCCTTCCGCGCGGACGGCCACGAACACATGGCACTCGTCTACGGCAAGACGAAGCTGCGCGAGAACGTCCTCGTCCGCATCCACTCCGAGTGCATGACCGGTGACATCTTCGGGGCCATGCGCTGCGAGTGCGGCGAACAACTCGACGCCGCGCTGAACACCATCGTCCGCGAGGGCAGCGGCGTGCTGGTTTACCTGCGTGGCCACGAAGGCCGCGGAATCGGTTTGGTGGCAAAGGTCCGCACCCATGTGCTGCAAGACGCCGGCATGGACACCCTCGACTCGGCCACCTCCCTCGGCCTGCCCGTCGACGTCCGCGACTACTCCCCCGCCGCCCGCGTGCTGCGGCACCTGCGCGTGCGGTCCGTCCGCCTGATGTCCAACAACCCCGACAAGATCGCGGCCCTGGAGGACAACGGCATCGAGGTCGCCGCCCGCGTGCCGCTGCTGATGCCGCCCAACCCGCACAACATCGCGTACCTGACGGCGAAGCGGGACCGGCTCGGGCACGACCTGCCGCAGGTCGACTCGTTCACGCTGCCGCACGCGCGGTGAGCATGCGCGACGGCACCGCGTGACCACCGGCGGGATCGGCGGTCAGATCGTGACGACGACCTTGCCGGGTGACCGTCGCGAGTGGACGTGCTCGATCGCCTCGACCGCCGCCGCCAACGGGAAGGTGCGGCCGACGGCCGGTCTGACGTGGCCCGCCTCGACGAGCACGCGGAGCTCCTCGAAGACGTCGGCGCGTTCCGCGGAGGCCAGCGCGACGAGCTTCTGCGGGACGAACGCGTTCAGCGCCATGGCCCGCAGCGACCGGTCGAACCCGCCGAACAGCGGTTCGGCCGTCTCGGAACCGACGATCACCACCGTGCCGTGCCGTCCCACCGCCTTGCGCAGCCGGGACAGCGAACGGTGCCCGCCGCAGTCCAGCACCAGGTCGTAGGTTCCGGTGAAGTCCGCGACCGTGTAGTCCACGACCTCGTGCGCGCCCAACGAGCGCACCAGCTCCACCTTGCCCGTGCTGCACACACCCGTGACGTGCGCGCCGAGTGACCGGGCGATCTGCACGCCGTACGACCCGACGCCGCCGCCGGCGCCCAGCACCAGGACCCGCTGGCCCGGCTGGACCGAGCGCAGGCCCTGCACCGCGGTCCCGCCCGAGATCGGCAGGGCGGCCGCCTCCGTGAACGAGAGCCCCGCCGGTTTGCGCGCCAGCCGGGAGACGGGGGCGACGGAGTACTCGGCGAAGGCGCCGTCGCAGGTGCCGAACACCTCGTCGCCGACGGCGAACCCGGTCACGCCGGGGCTGGCCGCCGCGACCACACCGGCCACGTCCCTGCCCGGCACCGGCGACTTCGGGCCGCGGAACCCGAACCCGATGACCCGCACCAGGTAGGGCTGGCCGGTGAGCAGGTGCCAGGTGCCCATGTCGACCCCCGCCGCCCGCACCTCCAGCAGCACCTCACCCCGCCCCGGCACCGGCACGTCCAGGTCACCGAGCACCGCCGACCCGTATCTTCGCTGCACAACGGCTTTCACGTCGTCTCCTCCTCCGGGTACTGGAACACCTCTTCGAGCGGGACCCCGAACACGCGCGCTATCCGGAACGCGACCTCCAGCGAGGGCGAGTACCGCCCCTGCTCGACGGCGATCAGCGTCTGCCGGGTCACGCCGATCGCCGCGGCGAGGTCGGCCTGCGTCATCTCGCCGTGCGCGAACCGCAGCGCGCGGATGGAGTTCGTGACCTTCGTGGGCTTCACAGCACGCCCTGCCGGTAGGCGCCGAGCTTCGCCGCGGAGCCGAGCACCGCCGACAGCACGAAACCCAGGTACAGCACGTTCGCGATCCAGAAGTGCGGCGCTTCCACCATGGCGAGCACCAGCGCGGACATCCCGCCGATGACCACGAACGACTGGCCCACGTGGTCACCGAACCGGCCGATCTCCCGGTCCCGTTCGTCGACCTGGAGCCCGCCCTCGCGCCGGGACGCGATCCCGAACCAGATGCCCGCCACGATGCCGGCGACGATCCCCGACCCGATCGTCCACAACGCCGCGCCGACGTACGGCGCTTCGGCCAACGGCCGTCCATCGGCACCTGTCAGCACCAGCACCACGTACACCGCGTACCCGACCAGGGCGACGATCCCCATGGCCCACGCGCGCTTCTCCTCCACCGCCACGGTCCCGCTCCTGATGTCAAAGAAACCTGACATCATCAAGGTAAAACGAACCCGACACCGTGTCAAACATCTTTGACTCGAAGTCGGGTTCAGCCACAAAACGCGCAGATCGGACGGTCTGCCGTCCGGCGGTCGACGCCACCTGGCCGGGTGTCTAGGGTGCGGCTCATGCTCCGGCCGATCCTCGTTGCGTGCGCGCTCGCCCTGACGGCCTGCGGCGCCGCCGTGACGGCCGAGACCCCGCTCCCCGCTCCCCCGACCGGCGCCGCCCACACCCCTGCCGCGGCGCCGCTCGTGGCCACGCCCCCGGCGTGCCCGCTGCCCGACAGCGGCTTCGAATGCGCGTTCCAGCAGCGCATCCAGGCCGCTCAGCAGTACGCCGAGACCCGGCCCGGCACCGTCGGCATCGTCCTGCGCGACCGTGAGAAAGGTGTGGTCTGGCGCAACGACCACGCCGGTGACGAGGTGTGGACGGCCTCGACCATCAAGCTCGCGATGGCCGTGAACCTGCTCGAACGCCACCGCGCCGGCCAGATCCGCCTGAGCAGCGAGGACCGCCGCCTGATGACGGCGATGCTGCACAGCTCCGACGACGACGCGACCGACACGCTGTGGAAGCGCTACAGCGGCACGACCTTCAACGCCGCGTTCCCCCGGTACGGCATGACCGGCCTCGTCGCCCAACGCGGCTACACGAGCGCGTTCCCCTACTGGGGCTTTGAGAAGTGCACCGCCGACGACCTGGACCGCCTGGTCAACCACGTCCTCGACCAGGTGAACCCGGATGACCGCGCCTACCTCGTCGAGCAGATGCGCGGCGTCGGCCCCGAACAGCAGTGGGGCGTCTGGGGCCCCGACTCCGGCGCGAAGAACGGCTGGTCGGAGGAGGACAGCGGCTGGGTGATGAACTCCGTCGGCTTCGTCGGCCCCGGCCAGCGGTACACGCTGGCCATCATGAACGACCTCGGCCGCGAGGGCGGCTACGACGAGGGCCGCGCCACCGACACGGAGATCACCCGCATCCTGTTCCGCTAGCCCGCGCGGACACCGCCCGCGAGGTCGGGGACCTGCGCGACCAGCTCCTCCGGCGCGGACAGCCGCCACGCCTCGAAGACCAGCTCGGCCAGCTCGTCGGCCCCGACGCCCTCCAGGTGCACCACGACCCAGCCGAAGCCGCCCGAGGTGAACTGCACCTCGAACACGTCCGGGCGTTCGGCGACCAGCGCCTGCTGCTCGGACAGCGTCTGCCGCAGACCGGCGGTCCGCGTGCGCGGCCAGTAGTAGCCGAACACCTTGCCCCGCACGCGGAAGGTGTCGTACTGCTGCCCCTGCGAGCGGTGCGCCTCGGTGAGCGCGCCCGCGATGCCCAGGAACTCGTCCGGTGTAGCCACTGCCGACCCCCAAAGCCGAAGGGGTGCAGTATAGGGCCGCGGTACGACACCCAGGCGGTCAGCGCACGGCCGGCTCCGGCACGGACTTCGTTGACACCACACGGCTTCGTTGCGTCAGCACCACGCACACGAGCACCACCGCGGCGGTCACGAGCGCGGGCCAGCCGACCGGTTCGCCGAGCACCAGCGCGGCCCAGCCCAGCGACAGCACCGGCTGCGCCAGCTGGAGCTGGCCGATCTTCGCGACACCGCCCGCGGCCATCGCGGCGTACCAGGCGACGAAACCGAGGAACATCGAAACCGTTGTCACGTAACCGAAGTTGAACCACACGGTGCCGGTGGCACGGGAGAAGTCCGCTGTCCACACCGCGACCGGGATGGTCACGGGCAGCGCGACGACCAGCGCCCAGCAGATCGTGCGGGCGCCGCCGAGCTCGCGGGACAACGCGCCGCCTTCCGCGTAGCCGAGGCCGCACACCACGACCGCGATCAGCAGGTACGCGTCGGCGGTGCCGAACGACCCGGAGAAACCACCGCCGGCCGCCAGGAACGCGAGCACGGCGAGCAGGCCAGCGCCGCTGGAGAGCCAGAACGCGACGGGTGGGCGTTCGTGGGCGCGCAGGACGGCCCAGATCGCGGTCGACATGGGCAGCACGGCGATGACGACGGCGCCGTGCGCGGAGGTCTGCGTGGTGAGGGCCAGGGACGTGAAGAGCGGGAAGCCGACGACGATGCCGGCGGCGACCACGGCGAGACGGCGCACCTGCGCCCTCGACGGCAGCGGCGCACGCGATAACGCGAGGTAGCCGATCGCGAGCAGGGCGGCACCGGCGGCACGGCCGAACGCGACGAACCACGGGTCGAGTCCCTGCACGGCCAGCCGGGTCGCGGGCAACGAGTAGCTGAAGCCCAGCACGGCGAGTGCGCCGAGCGTTACCCCCGGAGGCACGATAACGTTACTCTTGGCTCTCATGAATGAGGATAACGCAGCGATGCGCGTTATCGAGGACCTGAGGGCGGCGGCACGGTCAGGGCGCGCGGGCGACCGGATGCCGTCGGTGCGCGAGCTGATGGCGCGGCACCGGGCGTCGCCGGCGACCGTGCAGCAGGCCATCCAGCGCGTCGCGGCCGAAGGGCTCGTCGAGGTCCGGCCGGGCCGCGGCAGCTTCGTCGCCGCACGCGCGAGCGGGCCGGGCGGGCAGGACCTGTCGTGGCAGTCCGTGGCGCTGGGCGAGGGACGGCCGGGCGAGGACCTGGTGGCGAACCTGGTCGCGGTGCCGAGGCCCGAGGTCATCCAGCTCTCCAGCGGGTACCTCGACCCGGACCTGCAACCCGTGGAGGCGCTCGGCGCCGCGCTCACCAGGGCCGCGCGCCGGCCGGCCGCGTGGGGGCGGGTGCCGGTCGAGGGCAGGGAGGAGCTGCGCGCCTGGTTCGCCAGGGAGGCGGGCGGCGAGCTCAGGGCGGGCGACATGACGGTGTGCGCGGGCGCCCAGGAAGCGCTCGCCACGGTGTTCCGCGGGCTCGGCGGACGGGGTGACACGGTGCTCGTCGAGTCGCCCACCTACCTCGGTGCGATCGCGGCGGCCAGGGACGCGGGGCTGAAGGTCGTGCCGGTGCCCGCCGACGCGGACGGGGTGCGCCCGGACCTGCTCCAGGCCGCTTTCGCGCACACGGGCGCCAAGCTCTTCTACTGCCAGCCGTTGCACGCGAACCCGCACGGCGGCGTGCTGTCCGCCGAACGACGGCCCGAGGTCATGCGGATCGTGGCCGCGGCCGGGGCGTTCCTGGTCGAGGACGACTGGGCGCGCGGCTTCACCGTCGACGGCACGGCGCCGCCCACACTGGCCTCGCAGGACACCGACGGCCACGTCGTGCACGTCCGCTCGCTGACCAAGATCGCCGCACCGGGGCTGCGGGTCGCGGCGATCGGCGCGCGCGGACCGGCCGGGCGGCGGCTGCGGACCACCCGGTCGCGGCAGGACCTGTACGTCGCGGGACCGTTGCAGGAGGCGGCGATCGACTTCGTGACGTCCCCGGCGTGGCGGCGGCACCTGCGCTCGCTCCAGCAGTCGCTGCGGTCGAGGCGGGACGCCCTGCGGACCGCGCTCGCCACGCACCTGCCCGACTTCACGGTCGCGCCCTCGTCGGGCGGCTTGCACCTGTGGGTGGGGTTGCCGGAGGGGCTCGACGACGTGGAGCTGACGACCGCCGCCGCAGCCCGTGACGTGGTGGTCTTCCCCGGACGGCCGTGGTTCGCGGCTGAACCGCCCGGCAACTTCCTGCGTTTGACCTACGGGGGCGCACCGGAGCACGCGCTGGTCGAGGGCGTCCGGCGATTGTCTGACATCACTCAATAACTTGACTCATTCCAGAAAAGCGGGCAGGGTGGCGTTCGTGCCCACGGCTTCCGAATTCGAGCGCATGTTGCGCGGGGCGTCACTGCGGGTGACGGCTCCGCGGATGGCTGTGCTGTCCGCGGTGCACACCCACCCGCACGCCGACACGGACTCGATCATCGGTGTCGTGCGCCAGAACCTCGGCGCGGTCTCCCACCAGGCCGTGTACGACGTGCTCCGCGCGCTGACCGGAGCAGGACTGCTGCGGCGGATCGAGCCGCAGGGATCGGTAGCGCGCTACGAGGCCCGCGTCGGGGACAACCACCACCACGTCGTATGCCGTTCCTGCGGCGCCATCGCCGACGTCGACTGCGCCGTCGGCCACGCGCCGTGCATGGACGCGTCCGACGACCACGGTTTCGTCATCGACGAGGCCGAGGTCATCTACTGGGGCACCTGCCCCGAGTGCACGACCGCCGCGAAGAGTTCCTGAACACCCGGAAGGATTCCTGTGTCAGACAGCACTGACGCCAAGGTGAGCGAGCTGAACGAGGAGGAGGCCGGCGGCTGTCCCGTCGCGCACAGCCGGCGCAGCCATCCCACCGAGGGCGGTGGCAACCGCGACTGGTGGCCCAAGCAGCTCAACCTGCGGATCCTGCGCAAGCACCCCGTGCAGGCCAACCCGATGGGCGGGGACTTCGACTACGCGAAGGAGTTCCTGACCGTCGACCTCGACGAGCTGGCGCGTGACGTCGACGCCGTGCTCACCGAGTCGAAGGACTGGTGGCCGGCCGACTTCGGCCACTACGGCCCGTTCATGATCCGCATGGCGTGGCACAGCGCCGGCACCTACCGCACGCACGACGGCCGCGGTGGCGCGGGCGCGGGCATGCAGCGCTTCGCCCCGCTGAACAGCTGGCCGGACAACGGCAACCTGGACAAGGCCCGCCGCATCCTGTGGCCGGTCAAGAAGAAGTGGGGCCGCAGGGTCTCGTGGGCCGACCTGATGATCTTCACGGGCAACCGCGCGCTGGAGACCATGGGCTTCCAGACCTTCGGCTTCGCCGGTGGCCGCGCGGACGTGTGGGAGCCGGACGAGGACGTCTACTGGGGCCCGGAGACCGAGTGGCTCGGCGGCGACACCCGCTACAGCGGTGAGCGCGACCTGGAGTCCCCGCTGGCCGCGGTCCAGATGGGTCTGATCTACGTCAACCCCGAGGGCCCGAACAGCAACCCGGACCCGTTAGCCGCCGCCCGCGACATCCGCGAGACGTTCGGCCGCATGGGCATGAACGACGAGGAGACCGTCGCGCTGATCGCCGGTGGCCACACCTTCGGCAAGGCGCACGGTGCCGGTGACCCGTCGCTCGTCGGCGCCGAGCCCGAGGGCTCGCTGATGGACGCGCAGGGCTTCGGCTGGATCAGCACGCACGGCACCGGCAAGGGCCGCGACGCCATCACCTCGGGCCTCGAGGTGACCTGGACGCAGCAGCCGACCAAGTGGACGAACCTGTTCTTCAAGAACCTGTTCGAGTTCGAGTGGGAGCTCACCAAGTCCCCGGCCGGCGCCCACCAGTGGAAGCCGAAGGGCGACGCGGGCGCCAACACCGTGCCCGACCCCGAGGACGGCACGCTCAACCGCCAGCCGATGATGCTGACCACGGACCTCTCGCTGCGGGTCGACCCGGTCTACGAGCCGATCTCGCGCCGGTTCGCCGAGGACCACGAGGCGTTCGCCGAGGCGTTCTCGCGTGCGTGGTTCAAGCTGACCCACCGCGACATGGGCCCGATCCAGCGCTACCTCGGCCCGCAGGTGCCGCAGGAGGAGCTGCTCTGGCAGGACCGCGTGCCGGCCCGCGACCACGAGCTGATCTCCGCCGAGGACGTCGCCGCGCTCAAGGCGAAGATTCTGGAGACCGGCCTGTCCGTCTCGCAGCTGGTCAAGACCGCGTGGGCCTCGGCCTCCACGTTCCGCCAGAGCGACAAGCGCGGTGGCGCCAACGGTGCCCGCATCCGCCTCGAGCCGCAGCGCGGCTGGGAGGTCAACGAGCCCGACCAGCTCGCGCAGGTCCTGCGCACGCTGGAAGGCGTGCAGGAGGCCTTCAACAGCTCCGCGACCGGCGGCAAGAAGGTCTCGCTGGCCGACCTGATCGTCCTCGGCGGTGCCGCGGCGATCGAGCAGGCCGCCAAGGCCGCCGGCCGCGACGTCGAGGTCCCGTTCCTCGCCGGCCGCACCGACGCCACGCAGGAGCAGACCGACGCCGAGTCGTTCGCCGTGCTGGAGCCCAAGGTCGACGGTTTCCGCAACTTCGGCAGCAAGGCCAACCCGCTGCCGTCGGAGTACCTGCTGATCGACAAGGCCAACCTGCTCGGCCTCTCCGCGCCGGAGCTGACCGTGCTGGTCGGCGGCCTGCGCGTGCTCGGCGCGAACCACGGCGGCTCGACGGCCGGTGTGCTCACCGCCAAGCCGGAGACGCTGACCAACGACTTCTTCGTCAACCTGCTCGACATGGAGACGGAGTGGAAGTCGGTCACCGAGGACGAGGAGAACTTCGAGGGCCGTGAGCGCGCCACCGGTGCGGTGCGCTGGACCGCGACCCGCAACGACCTCGTGTTCGGCTCGAACTCCGAGCTGCGCGCCGTGGCCGAGGTCTACGCCAGTGACGACGCCGCCGACAAGTTCGTCGCCGACTTCGTCGCCGCGTGGAACAAGGTCATGAACGCGGACCGCTACGACGTCCACGAGGGTGTCACCCAGCCCGAGAACGGCTGATCGCTCCCACCACCCGGTGCCCCCCGGCCGACTCCGGCCGGGGGGCACCGGCGTGTCCGGGGTCAGCCGGCGTGCTGCGGCGGCACCCGAGGCCGTGGCTGCCGCAACCGCACCGCTTGGTGGGCGTTGTAGCGGCCGCCGACCAGAGCCGCGAGCGGGTCGTCCGCCCGGAGTGCGACGACAGCGGCCCGTGCGTGGGCCCGCGCCTCGACCTCGCGTTCCGCCACGGGTTCGGTGTCGCGCTGACGGACCGCGGCCTGGAGGCGGGCGACCGGGTCGAGGTCCGGGTCCGGTGGTGCGGCGCGGTCCCAGCGCAGCTCCATGACCCGTCGGTGGTCCCGCAGCACGTCGTCGACCGTGGCCTCGGGTTCGACACCCGCCGCCGCGCAGGCGGTGCGCGCGACCTCCTCGGCCGCGGCGCGGACCTCGGCCTCCCGCGCGGTGGTGGCCCACGCCAGCAGGCCGGGTTCGTTGACGTCGAGCCACTGCCTCGGGTCGCTGGGCCGGAACCGCCGCAGGTCGACGACCACGGACGCGAAGTGCGGTCCGGCCGCCCACTGCTCGGTGAGCCGCACGCCCGACACCCGTTCCACGAACGCGAGCGACTCCGCGCACATGCGGTGCGCGTCGTCGAACTCCAGGCCTTCCAGGTACGGCACGAGCGCGGCGGGCCGTTCCTGCCGCAGGACGAAGTCGAACGCCCCGAGCAGCTCACCGTCGTGCGCGAGGCTCAGGGTGCTGTCGAAGTTGACGTTCCAGAACGCCGAGGCCGCCACCGTGCCGGCGGACAGGCGTTCCAGCACCTCCCGATCCGCACCGTGCCACCCGTTGTCCTCGACCAGCAGCACCCAGCCGTCCACCTCGTCGGCGAGGACCACCGGCAGCTCGTCGGGGTGAGCGCCACCGGAGCGCGCGTTCACCTCGCCCAGGTCGGCCCTGCGTTCGCCGGGGAGGCCGTCGAAGCGGCGCAGTGCCTCGCCGACGGACAGGCCGCGCACCGCGGTGAGGCAAAGCGCATCGGACGGCAGCAGACCGCAGGACAGCACCCGGTCGTAGTGGTCGGTCGCGTCGGCGCGGACCACCGGCTCTGGCAACGACATGGGGGCCACGCTGGCACACCGGCGCGGCTCCCGGCTAACCCCGCTGCGCACCCGGTGGTCCCGCAGGCCGTCCGGATCACGGTGTTGCGCAGCGGCGTTGCCCGCGGAACACGGCCTCGCACCCGCTAACCGCAGGTGGACCGGCCGGGCGGGAAACAGCCCGCTACCAGGTTCTTCACCCGTCTGGAGGACTTGATCACTATGATGGGTGCGTGCCCCTGAGTCGCCGACCTCTTCCGCTGCTCGCTGCGCTGGCGCTCCTCGGCGCGGTCACCGCGTGCACCGATGCGGCCGCCGGCGACCCCGTGGCGGTCACGAGCGAGGGCAGGCCGACGCAGACCGGCGCGACGCGCAAGGCACCACCGGCGAGGAACCAGCTCGACCTGAAGACGGAGAACGCCCGGCAGAGCCCCGGTGTCGTGATCGCCGGCTCCGGTGACGCGCCGTACAACTACGGGCCGGCCGTGATGCTCGAAGGCGGCAAGGTGCGCGCGTGGTGGTGCAGCCAGCTCAGCGCCGCGCCCCCCGGCGGCGACGACGTCCTCTACAGCGAGGGCGGGGCGCTGGACGGGCCGATGAGCACCGCGGTCCCGGTGTTCTCCGGCAGCGGCACCAGCTTCGACGCCATGCACACGTGCGACCCGTCGCTGATCAAGATCGGCGGCACCTACTACATGTACTACACCGGGGCGGCGCGCGACAACCACGCGAACGGCAGCTCCGTCGGCGTCGCCACCAGCCCGGACGGCCTGAGCTGGTCACGCGCGAACAACGGCCAGTCGATCATCGGGCCGGCCGGTGACGTGATCCGGGAGAACACCTACGGCGCGGGCCAGCAGTCCGCCGTCTACCTCGACGGCTGGGTGTACCTGATGTTCACCGACACCACGGGCCTCGCCTCGCACCAGAACGGCGCGGGCCAGTACGTGCTGCGGTCGAAGGACCCGACGTTCGCCACCGGCGTCGAGGCGCTCGGCCAGTCCGGGTTCCAGCCGGTGCCGGCGACGAACAAGCCGCGCACCCGGTCGGTCGTCGAGGCGTTCAGCGCCGACTGGATGTGGATCGACGCGGCCTCGACGTGGGCCATCGCGCACTCCACCGACGACGGCACGACCATGACGTTCTGGAACAAGGACTTCACCCGGCACCCGTTCAAGCCGGTGCTCATCCCCGGCATCTGGCGCGAGGGCCCCGGCCTGGTGCGCACGCCGCAGGGCCACGCACCGGTCAACGGCGCCGACCCGTGCGGCCGGGTGGCGCTGGACGTGCTGCGGTCCACGGTCGACGGTCCCGGGAACGCGCCCACGAACATCATCCGCTTCGGCCTCGACGCGGTCGGCCTCAAGGGCTGCACCACGGCGGACGAGGCGAGCGCGCTCAACGGCTTCGCGCTGCCGTCACCGGAACGCACGGTCGACGTGGTCATGGGCGGCAAGGTCGTGCGGTTCGAACGCCGCTCGGTCGCGGAGAAGTTCGCCCGCGCCGTGCTGCCGGACCGCCCGGTCGGCGTCGACCAGCTGAAGGTCGCGGCGCAGGTGCCCGCCGGTGCGCCCGCGGTCGCCAACCCAGAAGGCGTCGTCGGGCTGCTGCTCGAGAACAAGCTGTGGGTGATCGGCTCGGTGGAGGTGGCGACCCTCAACTCGTCGGCGGTCAAGCAGGTGTCCGCTGAGCAGTGGGAGCGCTACGAACGCCACCAGGACCTCGCCGCGCGCTGACCGGTACCTTCACCCCTGAATTCGGACATGGGGGACAAGAGTGACGGTGACGACGGACAGACCGCGGGCGCTCGCGGACAGCGTGTTCCCCGAACCGGAGGGAGATCGCGCCGTCACCGGGTACGTGGCCGGTTTCCTGGCCTCGGTGGCGTTCCTGCTGCTCGTCCCGGCCGGCTGGGCGCGCTTAGACCACCTGTGGGCCGAGGACGGCGCGCGGTTCGCCGTCGACGCCCTCCGCTCCCCCGCGCTGCAGAACCTGGCCGACCCGTACGGCGGCTACCTGCACGTGCTGCCCCGGCTGGTGGCCGAACTGGTCGCGCTGCTGCCGCTGCCGTGGACGGCGGCCGGGTTCGCGGTCGCGGCGGCGGTGCTGCGGGCGGTCGTCGCGCTCGTCACGTTCGCGGCGTCCGGCGCGTACCTGCGGTCGACGGCGCTGCGGTTCGTGCTGGCCGCGCTCGTGGTCGTGGTGCCGGCGGGCAACTCCGAGACGTTGAACAACATGGCGAACCTGCACTGGTTCCTGCTGTACGGCGTGTTCTGGGCGCTGCTGTGGCGGACCGCGCCGCGCGTGCCGGTCGCGGTGTTCGTGGTCCTGGCGACGCTGTCGAGCCCGCTGGTCCTCCTGCTGGTCCCGATCGCGTTCGTCCGGCTGTTCCTGCCGCGCCGGGAGGTTCCGGTCGTGTTCCTGGCCGGTGCGCTGGTGCAGGGCGCGGTGGTGCTGTCCGCTGAACGCACGCCGTACTCGCACGACCCGGTCGACACCGTGCAGGTGCTGCTCGCGGCCCTGCTGCGGGTGCCGGTGGTGGCGCTGACCGGGTCGGAACGGCTCGGCCTCTTCTACCCCGCGCACGGCAACCTGGTCGTCCTCGGCGCGCTGCTGGTGACCGGTCTGCCCGTCCTCGCCGCGCTGTGGTGGGGCGACCGCGCCGGGCGGGCGCTGGCCGCGGTCGCCACCTGCTGCAGCGTGCTCCTGATCGGGCTGAGCCTGGTGCTGAACTGGAGCGCGGCGCTGCAGGTGCAGCAGCCGGGCGTGGTGCTCGCCGGGCAGCGCTACAGCGTCGCGCCGGTGCTGTTCCTGTTCACAGCGGTCGCGGTGGGGCTCGACGCGGCGCCTCCGGCCGCGTGGCAGCGGTTCGCCGTGCGGGCCGGGCAGTGGGTGCTCGGCATCCTGCTGGTGTCGAGCGTCATCGGACACCTCCAGGAGCCCGGCACGGTGCTGCGCGGTGTGCCGTGGGACGCGAGCGTGGAACAGGGCCGGGCGCAGTGCGCGGCGAACGCGCCGGAGGCACGGCTGGAGCACGAACCGGCGGGCTGGTTCTTCGTGCTGCCGTGCGACCGGCTGGGGTGAGGACGCCGGGGTTCAGTGCGCGCCGGCCTGAGCGCCTCCGGCCGGGAGTCTTGCCCGCCCCCGCACCCTCCTTGCTGCTCAGGTCACCCTCGAACAACGCACCCGACCATGAGGATGGAAAAGGCTCGGTACTCGCAGATGCCGGTCAGATCGTGGCGGCGTCGATCACGAACCGGTACCGCACGTCGCTGGCCTGCACCCGGTCGTAGGCCGTGTTGATCTCCTCGGCGGTGATCAGCTCGATCTCCGCGCCGAGGGAGTGCTCCGCGCAGAAGTCCAGCATCTCCTGGGTCTCCGCGATGCCGCCGATCATCGAGCCCGCGAGGGTCTTGCGACCGCCGAGCAGACCGAACAGGTTGATCGAGACCGGCTCCTCGGGGGCACCGACGTTGACCAGCGCGCCGTCGGTCTTGAGCAGGCCGAGGTAGGCGGTGAGGTCGAGCGGCGCGGACACCGTGGAGACGATGACGTCGAACCGGCCCGCCAGCTCGGAGAACGTGGCCGGGTCGCTCGTGGCGCGGTAGTCGTGGGCACCGAGCTTGAGGCCGTCGTCCTTCTTGCGCAACGACTGCGACAGCACGGTCACCTCGGCGCCGAGCGCGGCGGCGATCTTCACGCCCATGTGGCCGAGACCGCCCAGGCCGACGATCGCGACCTTCTTGCCGGGCGCCACGCCCCAGTGCTTGAGCGGCGAGTACAGCGTGATGCCCGCGCACAGCAGCGGCGCGGCCACGTCCAGCGGCAGGGCGTCCGGGATGCGGACGACGAAGTTCTCGTCGACCACGATCTGCTGCGAGTAGCCGCCGTGGGTAGCCTGGCCATCCCGGCCGATGGCGTTGTAGGTCATGGTGTTGCCGTTGGCGCAGTACTGCTCCAGGCCGCGCAGGCAGTAGTCGCACTCGCGGCACGAGTCGACCATGCAGCCGACGCCGACGCGGTCGCCGACGGCGTGCCGGGTGACCTCGGAGCCGACCTCGACGACGACACCCGCGATCTCGTGGCCGGGGACCATCGGGAAGATGGCCTCGCCCCAGCCCTCGTTGACCTGGTGGATGTCGGAGTGGCAGATGCCCGCGTACTTGATGTCGATCAGGACGTCGTGCGCGCCGACGGCGCGACGCTCGATCGTGGTGCGCTCCAGCGGTGCCTTGGGTGCCGCAGCGGCGTAGGCAGCGACGGTGCTCATCAGGTTCTCCTCGTCTCGTCGTGTCACCGAGAACACTGCCCCGGTCGCCGGTCGCTACCCAGACACCTGGTTTTCGTACGTCCGCTGTGCCTACCACTGGCAGTAGCAGGCACGGTTCACGCAGGTCAGGGATACTCGGGGCATGACAGTGGACCCACGCACCGAGCTGAGCGAGTTCCTGCGCAGCCGCCGGGCGCGGCTGTCACCCGACGACGTGGGGCTGCCGCGGTTCGGCCGCGCCCGCCGCGTCCCCGGTCTGCGCCGCGAGGAGCTGGCCCAGCTGGCGGGTGTCTCGGTCGCGTACTACACGCGGCTGGAACAGGGCAACGGCCGCAACGTCTCGGCCGAGGTCTGGGACTCGATCGCCCGCGCCCTGCGGCTGTCCGACGCCGAGCACGCGCACCTGCGCAACCTCACGCGCAGCCGCACCGGCACGAAGAAGAAGGCGCAGCGCTCGCACGTGCGCCCGGCGTTGCAGCACCTGCTCGACAACGTCGGCGTGCCCGCGTACATCGGCGGCCGGCGTTCGGACGTCCTCGCCTGGAACCCGATGGCCGCGGCGTTGTTCGGCGACTGGTCCGAGCTGGAGCCGCGCGAGCGCAACTGGGGCCGGCTGATCTTCCTGCACCCGTCCTACCAGGAGCTGTTCGCCGACTGGCAGAGCAAGGCCGCCGACGTCGTCGCCTTCCTGCGGATGGACGCCGGGTGCTACGCCGACGACCCGGAGCTGGCCGCGCTGGTCGGCGAGCTGTCGTTGAAGAGCGCGCTGTTCCGCAAGCTGTGGGCCAAGCACGACGTGAAGGAGAAGTCCTTCGGCACCAAGGTGTTGCGGCACCCGCTGGTGGGCGAGATGACACTGGCGTACGAGACGCTGCGGATGCCCAGCGAGCCGGAGCTGTTCTTCACCACCTACCACGCGGAACCGGGTTCGGCGTCCGCGGAGGCTTTGCAGCTGCTCGCGAACTGGGGCCGGGACGCGACCAGGGCGGGCACGTCGGTGCACAACCACCAGTCGTGAAAAGGCTGCCGCGCACCGGAACCGTCGCCTGGCCGCAGGGCACCTGAGCCTCAGGCCGACAGCGCGGCCATCGCCCTGACCGCCTGCCGCCTGCTGACCAGGCGCGACAAGCTGACCAGGACCCGGTTCGCCCGCCCGACCGCGATGCTCGGCGGCGGGTTGCGCCGGTCCAGCGTCCGCAACGCCGTGCGCACCACCAGCTCCGGCCCGACCTTGCGCGCACCGCCCGAGGCCTGCTCGCCGGCGACGGCGAAGAACTCCGTCTCGGTCGCGCCGGGTGAGAGCGCGAGCACCCGCAGGCCGCTGCGCCGGTGCTCCTGCCACAGCGCCTCGGTGAAGCTCAGCACGAACGCCTTGGCCGCGCCGTAGACCGCCATCCGCGGCGTCGGGTGGTAGGCGGCCATGCTCGCGACGTTGACCAGCACCCCGCGCCCGGACGCCACCAGCTCGCCGAGGAACGTCCTGGACAGCTCGACCACCGCGGAGACGTCGAGCGCGATCTCGGTGCGCAGCCGTTCCACGTCCTCCTGCGCGAACGGCCCGTACGTGCCGAACCCGGCGTTGTTGACCAGCCCGGTCAGCGTGAGCCCGCGCGCCCGCAGCCCGGCGGCCAGCTCCGGCACGGCGTCCGGCTGGGTGAGGTCGCACGGCAGCACGGTGACCTCGACACCCTTCAGCTCGGCGGCCAGTGCCTCCAGCCGCTCCGCCCGGCGCGCCACCAGCACCAGGTCAGCGCCCCTGCGGGCGAGCTCACGGGCGAACTCCGCACCGATCCCGGCACTGGCACCGGTGACGAGGACGCGAGCACCTCGGTAGTCGATTGTCACTTCTGGGCCTCCCTGGCATCAAGTGCCAACCTAGCACCAGATGCCAGGAGTGCGCCACGGCACTAGGGTTGGCGGCATGTCAGAGCGCCTGTGGGACCGCACCCGCCGCCGCGTCCAGGAGGAGGTCGTGGACGCCGCGCTGGCGTTGTTCCTGGAGCAGGGCTTCGAGGAGACGACGGTCGACCAGGTGGTGGCGGCGACCGGGATCTCCCGGCGCTCCTTCTTCCGCTACTTCGGCTCGAAGGAGGACATCGTCTTCGGCGACCTCGCCGAGCAGGGGCCGGTGATCCTGGCGGCGCTGCGCGCGCGTCCCGACGACGAGCCGATCTGGGAGGCGCTGGCGCACGCGTTCGAGGTGATCGGCGAGCACACGAGCCCCGAACGCGGCGCCGCGATCGGGCGGCTGGTCGCGACCACCCCCGCGTTGCGCGCCGCCCACCTGGAGAAGCACCTGCGCTGGCAGGAGGCGCTGGCCCCGGAGGTCGAACGCCGCGTCGGCACCGGTGGCGCCCCGGCCGGCCTCGTCGGCGAGGCGGTCGTGGCGACCCTGCTGGCGTGCCTGGACGCGGCCAGCACGGTGTGGCTGCGCCAGGGCGGCGGCGACCTCGGCGAGCTGCGCCGGCTCACCTGGCAGGCGCTCGACGCAGTCCGAAGTGGACGATGACCGGGCCTTCCACGTCGGCCTGACGCCCCTCACCGGCCCGCGCGGGCCGGACCGACCGTCCTCAGTGGAACGACCCTGGGTCCGACGTGCCGTGACGGCCTCGTCTCGGCACGTCCTCCAGACGGATTCGAGGCGCCGTTCGTACGTTTTCCACCGCACTGGGCTCTCGTACCCATTGGTCACCACCGACGCCTTGGGGGCTTCTCGCATGCCGAACGCAGCTTCAGTCGACGGTACGCAGCGCGACGGCGGGTGCCTGCCCGACCTGCTGCGCAAGCAGGTCGAGGAGCACCCCGACCGCACGGCCGTGGTGTTCGGCGACAGCAGCCTCAGCTACGGCGAGCTGTTCGAGCAGAGCTCCGCGCTGGCGACGCACCTGCGCAGACTGGGCATCACGGCCGACGACTGCGTGGGCATGTTCGTCGAACCGTCGCTGGACCTCGTGGTCGGCGCGTGGGGCATCCTCTGCAGCGGTGGCGCGTACCTCCCGCTGAGCCCCGAGTACCCGGAGGAACGCCTGCGGTACATGATCGAGGACTCGCGCACGAAAGTCGTGCTGACCCAGCCGGGGCTCAAGGCCCGCCTCGCGGAGCTCGCGCCGAGCGGCACCAGGATCGTCACGCTCGCCGACTGCGACGAGGCGTTCGACGACGGCTTCAGCCCCGCGCACGACAGCCTCGCCTACATCATCTACACCTCCGGCAGCACCGGTAAGCCCAAGGGCGTGATGATCGAGCACCGCAGCATCGTCAACCAGATGCTGTGGCTGCACGACGCGCACGGCATCGACGGCACGAAGCGCGTGGTGCAGAAGACGCCGATGAGCTTCGACGCCGCGCAGTGGGAGATCCTCGCACCGGCGGTCGGCAGCACGGTGGTGATGGGACGGCCCGGCATCTACCGCGACCCCGAGATGCTGATCGGCACGATCCGCGAGCACGACGTCACCACGCTGCAGTGCGTGCCGACGTTGCTGCAGGCGCTGATCGACACCGAGGAGCTCCACACCTGCACGAGCCTGCGGCAGATCTTCAGCGGCGGTGAGGCGTTGTCCCGCACGCTCGCGGTCAGCGCGACCGCCACCATGCCGGACACGCAGCTCGTCAACCTCTACGGGCCGACCGAGACGACGATCAACTCGTCGTCGTTCACCGTCGACCCGGCGCAGCTGGCGAACGCCCCCAAGTCCATCTCCATCGGAGCGCCGGCCGCGAACACCACCTACCTGGTGCTCGACGAGAACCGCGACATGGTGCCGCTGGGCGAGATCGGCGAGCTGCACATCGGCGGCCTCCAGGTCGCCCGCGGGTACCTGCACCAGCCGGAGCTGACCGCGGAGCGGTTCGTGGACGGCATGTTCCGCACCGGCGACCTGGTCACGCAGAACCCGGACGGCACCGTGCAGTTCGCCGGCCGCGCCGACAGCCAGGTGAAGCTGCGCGGCTACCGGGTGGAGCTCGACGAGATCCGGCTCGCGATCGAGACGCACGACTGGGTGCGCAACGCGGCGGTCATCGTGAAGTCCGACGAGCGCACCGGGTTCCAGAACCTGATCGCGTGCGTCGAGCTGAACCCCAAGGAAGCCGCGCTGATGGACCAGGGCAACTCCGGTGCCCACCACCAGTCGAAGTCCTCCCGGCTGCAGGTCCGCGCGCAGCTGTCGAACCCCGGCGTGCGCGACGACCTCGGCGGGCGCGAGGCGTTCGAGCTGCCCGGTGAGGAGGCGTCCTGCCTGCAGCGCAAGGTCGTGTTCTCGCGCAAGTCCTACCGGTTCTACGAGGGCGGCGCGGTCACCGCGGCCGACCTCGCCGCGTTGCTGGGCCGCCAGGTCGACGCGACCGGCTCGAAGGACCCGAAGTCCGTGCGGTTCGCGGAGCTGGGCGAGATCCTGCGCTACTTCGGCGCGCACTACAGCGACCAGCGGCTGCTGCCCAAGTACGGCTACGCCTCGCCGGGTTCGCTCTACGCGACCCAGATCTACCTGGAGCTGCACCACATCGCGGGCCTGCCGGCGGGGTTGTACTACTACCACCCGCTGCGCCACCAGCTCGTCCGGATCGCCCAGGTCGAGGAGCAGGAGCCGCAGGTCAAGCTGCACTTCATCGGGCGGAGGGCCGCCATCGAGGGCGTGTACCAGAACAACGTCCAGGAGGTCCTGGAGATCGAGACCGGCCACATGGTCGGCCTCTTCGAGGAGGTCCTGCCCGGCTACGGCCTCGACCTGCGGGCCGCCGCGCACACCCCCGAGATCAAGGACCTGCTCGACGTCGCCGACGAGGACCACTACCTCGGCACGTTCCAGCTGACCGCCCACACCGGCCCGCGCACCGACGACGCCGTCGACGTCTACGTCCAGACCCACCCCGGCAAGGTCGCGGACCTGCCCGCGGGCCAGTACCGCTACCGCGACGGCGAGTTCGAGCGCGTCTCGGACGAGCTGGTGCTGCGCAAGCACGTCATCGCCATCAACCAGGCCGTGTACGAGCGGGCCAGCTTCGGCGTCACGGTCGTCAGCCGCACCACCGAGCCGTGGCGCGAGTACGTCGACCTCGGCCGGACCATGCACCGGCTGTCCGCCAACGACGTCGACCTCGGTTTCATGTCGTCGGGCTACAGCTCCAAGTCCGGCAACGACCTGCCGTCGGCCAAGCGCATCAACGGCGTGCTGGCCGACCTCGGTGAGGCGCCCGGCCCGTCGTACTTCTTCCTGGGCGGCAAGGTCTCCTACGCCCAGCGGCGCAGCCCCGGCATGAACGAGGACGTCGTGCACATGAAGGGACCGGCCGAGCTGATCCGCGACGACCTGGTCAACTTCCTGCCCGACTACATGATCCCGAACAAGGTCGTGGTGCTGGACGCGTTGCCGGTCACCGCGAACGGCAAGATCGACGTCAAGGCGCTGGAGAAGTCCGACAAGACCAACGCCGACGACAACGACCGCCCGTTCGTCGCCCCGCGCACCACGACCGAACGCCGCGTCAGCGAGCTGTGGAAGAAGCTCATGAAGCGCGAGACCGTGTCGACGCACGACGACTTCTTCGAGACCGGCGGCAACTCGCTGATCGCGGTCGGCCTGGTCAACCGGATCAACAAGGACTTCGGCACCTCGCTGCCGTTGCAGGTGCTGTTCGAGTCGCCGACGATCGAGCAGCTGTCCCGCCGGGTCGACGGCGTCCACGAGGGACCGATCTCCCGGCTCGTGCCGATGAGCTCCGGCGGCACCGGCGCACCGGTGTTCTGCTGGCCCGGTCTGGGCGGCTACCCGATGAACCTGCGCACGCTGGCGAGCAAGTCGGAGAAGACGTTCTACGGCGTGCAGGCGCACGGCATCAACGAGGGCGAGACGCCGTACCGCACCATCCGCGAGATGGCCGCCGCCGACGTCGAGGCGATCAAGAAGGTCCAGCCGGAGGGCCCGTACACGCTGTGGGGCTACTCGTTCGGCGCGCGGGTCGCGTTCGAGACGGCGCACCAGCTGGAGCAGGCCGGGCACGAGGTGCGCACCCTGTTCCTGATCGCGCCGGGCTCGCCGAAAGTCCGCGACGAGCGCGACAGCAACGAGGCCGCGTACGACAACAGGGCGTTCGTGACCATCCTGTTCTCGGTGTTCGCGGGCAGCATCACCGACCCGCGGCTGCAGCGGTGCCTGGAGGTGGCGCGCGACGAGGAGAGCTTCGCCGGGTTCGTCAGCGCCGAGTTCCGCGACCTCGACCCCGAGCTGGTGCGGCGGATCATCCGGATCGTCACCGAGACGTTCTCCTTCAAGTACACCTTCAGCGAGCTCGCCGAACGCACGATCACCGCGCCCATCACCATCTTCAAGGCGCGGGGCGACGACTACTCGTTCATCGAGGGCAGCGAAGGTTTCTCTGCAGTGCCCCCCGTCATCGTCGACCTGGAGGCGGACCACTACAGCCTGCTGCGCGAGCCCGACATCGACGAGCTGATGACCGCCATCGGCCAGTCGCAGGTGCGCCGGCAGGTCGAGCTGCACGCCGCCGCGCACGTGCCGGTGCTGCTCACCGACGAGCAGATGTCCGAGCTGATCGAGGCCGTGACCAAGGCGGTCACGCTGGCGATCGGAGGTAGTTCGTGAGCATTCCCCTGGTGTACAGCGAGGAAGTGGCCGAGGCGATCACCGCCGGACAGCCCGTGGTGGCGTTGGAGTCCAACGTCATCACGCACGGCCTGGACTACCCGGACAACGCCGAGACCGCCCGCAGCGTGCAGGACGCCGTGCGCGCGGGTGGCTCGGTGCCCGCGACGATCGGCATCGACGGCGGCCGCATCCTCGTCGGCATGACCGACACCGACATCGAGCGGTTCGCGTCCACACCGAAGATCCCGAAGGTCAGCAGCCGGGACCTGCCGATCGTGCTGGCCCGCGGCGGCATGGGCGCCACGACCGTCGCGTCGTCGGTGATCGCCGCCGAGCTCGCCGGGCTGAAGTTCTTCTCCTCCGCGGGGATCGGCGGTGTGCACCGCGGCGCCGAGCGGACGATGGACGTGTCGTCGGACCTGATCCAGTTCACCCGCTCGAAGGTCGCCGTGGTGTGCGCGGGCGCGAAGAACATCCTGGACCTCGGGCTCACCCTGGAGTTCCTGGAGACGCACTGCGTGCCGGTCGTGTCCTACCGCTCCGACGACTTCCCGGCGTTCTACTGCACCTCCAGCGGGTTCCGCAGCCCGCACCGGATCGACGACCCCGCGGTGCTGGCGCGCGCGGTCGAGAACCACTGGCGGCTCGGCGGCCCCGGCTCGTTCCTCGTCACCACACCCACGAAACCGGGGGACGCGATCGACGGCGGTGAGGTCGAGTCGGTGATCGCCGAGGCGGTCGAGCGCGCCGAACGCGAGGGCGTGACCGGACAGGCGATCACGAAGTACCTGATGAAGGCCGTCGAACGCGCCACGGAAGGCCGTTCCGCCAAGGCGAACACCGCGGTGCTGGTCAGCACCGCCGAGGTCGCCGGCGAGCTGGCCGCCGCCCACGCGAGGGAGTTCAGCCGATGAGCCGCCGCTGCGTGGTGTTCGACCTCGACGGCACGCTGGTCGACACCCCGACCGGGATCGTCACGACGTTCGCCGCCGTGTTCGCCCAGCTCGGACTGCCCACCGCGGACTCGGGCGCGATCCGGTCCACGATCGGGCTGCCGCTGCCGGCGGCGTTCGCGAAGCTGCTGGGCGTCGCGGCCGACGACCCGGTGGCCGCCGACTGCGTGGAGCTCTACCAGTCGACGTTCCGCCGGATCGTGCTGCCGATGGCCACCCGGCTCGTGTTCCCCGGCGTGCACGACGGGCTGGAGGAGCTGGCGGACGGCGGTGTCCTGCTCGCCGTGGCCACCAGCAAGTTCATCGCCAACGCCGAGGCGCTGCTCACCGCGGCCGGGCTGCGCGAGCACTTCGCCGTCGTCGTCGGCGCGGACCAGGTGCCCGCGCCGAAGCCCGACCCCGCGTCCGGGTTCGTGGTGCTCGACGCGCTGGACGTGGCCGCGGCGAACGCGGTGATGGTCGGCGACACCACCCACGACGTGCTGATGGCGCACGCCGCCGGGATGGCGTCGATCGGCGTGACCTACGGCGTGCACAGCGTCGAACAACTGCTCAGCGCCAACCCCACCTGGCTCGTCGACTCGTTCGCCGGGGTCGTGGCCGCTGCCAAGGAGTGCCCGTGATCTCCATCGAGGCCTACCTCGAGAAGAACGTCCACCTGTTGCCGCAGACCAACCAGCTGCGCGCGATGCACACGATCGTCCGCGACCGCGAGGTGTCGCGCGAGGAGTTCGTCTTCTACACCGAACGCATCATCCGGCTGCTCGTGGAGGCCGGGCTCGACCTGCTGCCGTTCACACCGCGCGACGTCACCACCCCGGTCGGCGCGACCTACCACGGGTTGCGGTTCGCGGAGGACCTCGTCGGCGTCCCGATCGTGCGGGCGGGCGAGAGCATGGAGGCCGGGCTGCGGGCGGTGGTCAGGGGCGTGCGGATCGGCAAGATCCTCATCCAGCGCGACAGGGTGACCAAGCTGCCGAAGCTGTACTACTCGGCGTTGCCGGAGGACATCGCGTCCCGCCAGGTGCTGCTGCTCGACCCGATGCTCGCGACCGGTGGCACCGCGCTGGCCGCGGTTCAAGTGCTGCTCGACCACGGGGTGCTAGAAGAGAACATCGTGTTCGTCACCTTCATCACGGTGCCCGAGGGCATCGAGGCGGTGTGCTCGCGCTACCCGCGGGTGCGGATCGTGACGTCCGCGATCGAGGAACGGCTCAACGAGAACGCCTACATGCTGCCCGGCATCGGTGACTTCGGGGATCGGTTCTTCGGCACCGACAAGTGACGGGGGCAGTGCCATGAAGGGCAACCGACTGCTGGCGGACTCGGCGACCACCGCGCTGGCACCGATGATCTGGGGCAGCACCTACCTCGTCACCACCCAGCTGCTGCCACCGGACCGGCCGCTGCTGGCCGCGGTGGTGCGCGCGTTGCCGGCGGGGCTGATCCTGTTGCTGTTCGGGCGCATCCTGCCCACCGGCATCTGGTGGTGGCGCGCGCTCGTGCTGGGCACGCTGAACATCGGCGCGTTCTTCTTCCTGCTCTTCGTCGCCGCCTACCGGCTGCCCGGCGGGGTCGCGGCGCTCGTCGGCTCGGTGCAGCCGATGGTCGTGCTGGTGCTCGCCGCGCTGCTGCTGGGCGACCGCGTCCGGCTCCCCCACCTGCTGGCGTGCCTGGCCGCTTCGGCGGGGGTGGCGCTGCTCGTGCTGAAGGCGACGGCGCAGCTGGACGTCGTCGGCGTGCTGGCGGCGCTGGGCGGCGCGGTCTGCATGGCGTCGGGCATCGTGCTGACCAAGCGGTGGCAGCGGCCGGCCGAGGTCAACGTGCTGCTGTTCACCGGCTGGCAGCTCACCGCGGGCGGGATCGTGCTGCTGCCGGCCCTGTTCCTGCTGGAGGGCCTGCCGAGCACGATCAACGGCACCAACGCGCTCGGCTTCGGCTACCTGATCGTGCTCGGGTCGCTCTTCGCCTACTCGGTCTGGTTCCGCGGCACCGACCGGGTGCCGGCGATCGGGCTGTCGTTCCTGGGGTTCTTCAGCCCGCTCGTCGCCACCCTGCTGGGGCTGGTGTTCCTCGGTCAGACGCTGTCGCTGCTCCAGCTCATCGGCGCGCTGGTGCTGATCGGCTCGATCGTCCTGGTCCAGCTCACCCCGGCACGACCGGTGGCCGTGCCGGAGCGCGAGCGTCAGCGCGTGACGTCGTAGACCAGCTTCTGGATGCCGTTGGAGTAGGACTCGCTCTCGACCAGCGTCAGCAGCTGCTTGTCCTTGTCGGTCTCGCTGAACAGCCGCTTGCCCGCGCCGAGCAGCACCGGGAACACCAGCAGGTGGTAGCGGTCGATCAGGCCGACGTCGGACAGGCTGCGGTTCAGCGTCGCGCTGCCGTGGATCGAGATCGGGCCGCCGTCGGTCTCCTTGAGCGCGGCCACGTCGTCGAGGGAGCGCAGGATCGTGATGTCGCCCCAGTTGCCGACGAGCTGGTCCTCCTCCAACGTGCTGGAGACGACGTACTTCGGCATCGCGTTGTACCGCGGGAAGTAGTCGAGCGCCGGCCACACCGGGGAGAACGCCTCGTAGCTGACCCGGCCCATCATCATGGCCGCGGCCTCCTCCTGCTCACGGCCCTTGATCTCGTAGGCTGCCTCGTCGAACGCGATGTCCTTGAAGGTCCAGCCGGAGCTGCGGTGGCCCGGCTCGCCGCCGGGGGCCTCGACGACGCCGTCGAGCGAGACGAACGCGGTGGCGATCAGGGTGCGCATCGATCTTCTCCTCAGGTGCTCCGGTGTGCTCTCACCAGCACGTCGATCGGGAGCGGCCGCGATCGACACGCGCATCCTGCCTGATTTCCCCGTGAACGACCGGTCAGGAATCGAGAAGCGCGGACCGCACCCGTGCTCATACCGTTGACCTCGACAAACACCCGACTGGGAGGTTCGAGATGAGCAAGCGGATGCGCCGGTTCCACCGCGTCGTGAGCATGGTCTTCATGGTCACGGTCGTCTTCACGGCGGTCGCGCTGACGGTGGACAGCTCGGTGGTGTGGGTGTCGTACGTGCCGCTGCTGCCGTTGTTCGTGCTGATGGCCACCGGCGTCACCATGTGGTTCCGCCCGCGCCGCCGAGCCGCACAGGCCCAGGTCTAGCCGTTCGGCGTGCAGGGCAACCGGTTGATCCCGACGGGCCGAACGGTGGCAGCGATACCCTGCCCGTCATGGGGGAGACCGAGGACGGGTGCCGGTGCGTCGACAGGACCCGGCAGCTCGTGCGCTTCCACCCGGACCGCCAGAACCCGGCGTCACCGGGCTGGCTGCACCTGCTGGAGGTGGTCGAGGAGGCCGCGGCAGACGGGCGCGCGTTGTTCCGGCCGTTGCGCGAGCTGAGTCCCGTGGAGCAGCACCAGATCATCACCCTGCCGCCCACGATCGCGAAGCTGACGGCGGTCGAGGTGCTGGACCTGCGCGGGTCGAACCTGGTCCGCGTGCCGCCGGAGATCGGTGCCATGACGAGCCTGCGGCGGTTCGACCCGCACACCTCGCACCGGCTGCACTGGTTCCCGTACGAGCTGACCCGCTGCCGGAACCTCGCCGAGAGCCGGGTCAGCGCGGACGCGCTCTACGCGGGCCACGTGTTCCCGGTGCTGGTGCCGCCCACGACCGACCTCTCCCGCCTCGACCCCGGCACGCACGGCACCGAGCACGTCCGCGCGTGCAGCGTGTGCGACGGCCCCGTGACCGAGCTGCACCAGCGCTGGGTCGTGCGACACGTCGCCGAGGCCCTGGTTCCACTGCTCGCGAACACCTGCTCGCCCATCTGCGCAGCCAAAACCTCCCCCTAGCCCCTCCCTTGCTGCCCAGGCAGATGCCAGGAGAGGGCTGGTCAGAGCAGGTCGGGGGCCTCCAGCAGGGCTGAGTGGCCGCCGGGGAACTCGGTGCGGGTGAACACGCCCGTGGTCACCTCGGCCCACGCGGCGACACCGGCCGGGGACGTCAGCGGGTCCTCCTCGCCGTGCGCGGCGAAGACCGGGCACCGCAGCACCGGGTGGTCCGACGGCCGGAACTCGCCCAGCAGCGTCATGTCCCGCGCCGCGGTCTCCACCACGACGTCGCGCCACTCCCCCGCGACGAGCCCCGGCGCCACCCGCTCCAGGTACGCCTCGGTGTCCGAAATGGACTCCGGTGCCACGGAATGCCGGGACGGCGCAACGGCTCCGAGCACCACCAGCCGTTCGACGGCGACACCGGAGGTCTCCAGCACCCCGGCGACCGCATAGGCCACGTAGGCACCGAAGCTGTGCCCGACGAGCACCGGCCGTTCCCCGGTGACCTGCTCCGCGCACGCCTCGACCAGCGCGCCGAACGACGCCGCCGGCGCGCTGCGCCCGAACCGCCCCGGGTACTTCACCAGCGTCCCCGAGCGCAGCAACGCCCGGCAGTCGCTGCCGTAGGACCCGGCACCGGGGAAGACGAACACCTCAGACCCGCAACCCGAGCTCATCCACCACCATCGCGATGCTGATCGCACTCAACCGGAAGTCGAACTTGTCCGTGCCCGGCGCGACGGTCAGGGACCCCGGCGCCAGCACCCCGCTGGCCACCACGAGCTCCTCCCACCGCGCCCACGTCACCGGGTCCACGACGGAGTCCAGGTCGTAGGCGGTGAACCCGTGCTTGCCCCGGTTCAGCACCGAGTCCGGCACGATCCCGCGGTAGGCCGACCGCAGGCACGCCTTGCCCTCGAAGTCCGCCACCTTCTCCGCGTCCGGGACCCGCAACGCCGCCGCCACCACGCCGTTGCCCAGGAACGGGTACCGCCCCTCGACCGAGTTCCGCATGACCATCGCGTCACCGTGGTCGCCGAGCAGGTGCCCGGACAGCTGCACGTGCACGTCCGCGACCGACCGCAGCTGCATGGGGGAGAGCGAGCGCACCTCGTCGTCGCTGAACGGGATCAGCCGCGAGCGCCAGAACTCCGCGCCCCGCAGGGCTTCCTGAACCTCCGGCGCGAGGAACGCCGTGCGGCGCGAGGACACCTTGTCCCAGTTCACCTCCCACGCGAAGTCGGCCCTGCCCCAGGCCTGCTCGTTCTCGTCACGACCGGGCCGACGGCCGCGGCCCGCGCTGTCGAACGCGTAGGAGTCGTAGCCGAAGAACAGCTCGTCGGCGCCCTCACCGGACACCACGCCCTTGATCCCGGCGGACCGGACCGCGTCGGCGAGCATCATCGCGGCGACGTTGTAGGTCTCCCGCTGCGGGAAGCAGCAGTGCCGCACCATCTTCTCGAACGACGCGGTGATGTCGGAGACCCCGCACCGGATCTGCTCGTGCTTGGTCTCGGCGAGGGCGGCGACCTCGCGCTGGAACCGGCCCTCGTCGAGCGACGGGTCGTCGAACACCACCGAGAACGTCCTCATCGGACGGTCCACGAGCGACGCCGCCTCCAGCACGATCGCCGTGGAGTCGAAGCCACCGCTGAGGTACGCGCCGATCTCCACGTCCGCGTGCAGCCGCGCCGACACCGACTCGCGCAGTGCCGACCGCAGCTCCTCCGCGGGCACCGGGTCCTCGGTGAAGTCGCCGTAACGCCAGTACCGCACGGTCTCCACGCCGTCGGCCGAGATCCGGACGGCACATCCCGGCGGCACCGCGGACACACCGTGCACCAGCGTCCTGGGCGCGACGACGTTGCCGAGCGAGAAGTACTGGTCCACCGCGGTCACGTCGACCCGCCACGCCTGCCCCGCGCACTGCACCAGCGCCTTGAGCTCGGAGCAGAAGTGCACGGACGAGCCCACCGCCGTGTAGTACAGCGGGCAGACGCCGAACCGGTCGCGCGCCAGGTACAGCGCGTTCTCCGCCCGGTCGAACACCACCGACGCGAACTGCCCGTCGACCTCCGCCAGCCCCGCGATGCCGTGTGCCGCGACGAGGTCGGGGATCACGGCGACGTCCACGCCGTTGGCCGGGTCGGTGCCCAGCCGCGCCTTCAGCGCACGGGCGTTGTAGATCTCGCCGTTCGTCATCGCCACGAACCGGCCGCCGCGGTCCTCCGCCGGCTGCCAGCCGTCGACCAGTCCGGTCATGCCGAGCCGGCCCAGCTTCACCGCCAGCGTCGGCGTGTTCAGCGAGTACGTCTCGTCCGGGCCGCGGTGCACGAGCCGGGTGTGCATGGCCGCGGCGACACCGCGGTCGACCTGGCCGTCGGGCGCGAACGTCCCGCACACGCCGCACATCAGGCGCTCCGCTCGCGCAGCGCGGTGGTGAGCGACTTCAGGTTCTCGGCGCGCAGCACGTCCCGCACGCCCGCGTCCATCCAGCCGAGCCTGCGCAACTCGTTCACCAGCACCACGGTCGAGGCCGAGTCGCCGCCGATGTCGAAGAAGTTGTCGTCCAGGGAGGCGTCGGAGACACCGGTGAGCTGCCGGGCCAGTGCGAGCACCCGGTCCTCCGGCAGATCGGTCACCGCCGCCGCCGTCGTCGTGCGCGCGGCCCGCAGGGCGTCCCGGTCGACCTTCCCGTTGGGCGTGTACGGCATCTGTTCGATGCGCGTGACCACCGACGGCACCTTGTAGGGGTCGAGCACCGCTTCCAGATGGGCGCGCACGGCCCGTTCGTCGACCGTGCCGACGAAGTAGCAGACCAAGGCGTCCGCGATCTCGGAACCGTCGTGCGACTCGGCCGTCACGACCGCCTCGACCACGCCCGCCAACCGGCAGGCGGCGCTCTCGATCTCACCGGGGTCGAGCCGATAGCCGCGGACCTTCAGCTGCCGGTCGGCGCGTTCGACGAAGTACAGCCGCCCGTCGCGTTCCTCGACCACGTCACCGGTCCGGTAGGCGCCCTCGAAGCGCTGCACGCCGTCGGCGGTCAGGTACCCGATCGCCACGCTGCGCCCGATGATCACCAGCTCGCCGCGGGAGGCCGGGTCGCCGGGGCGCGGCACGACCTCGTACCCGCAGTCGCCGACGACCTCGCCCAGCGGCACGGTCTCCGTGTGCAGCGCCGGGTCGAGCACGTCGCTCAGCAGGTTGCAGACGGTGGTCTCGGTCAGCCCGTAGGCGTTGTGGAACGCCGCCACCGCCGACCACTTGCCGACCAGCGCCGGACGGCACGCGCCACCGCCGTTCACCACGTGCCGCAACGACATCGAGCCGGTCGGCTCGGTCGCGGTCAGCGCGAACGGCGTGGTCTTCAGGTGCGTGATCCGCAGGTCCTCCAGCGTGGCCTGCAGCACCGGGCCCGGCGCCAGCCGCGACTCGTCCACCACGACCAGGCAGGCACCCGAGGTGAGGGTCCAGAGGATCTCGGTGACGCAGCCGTCGAACGTGAGCCGCGCGAACTGCAACGTCCGGCAGTCCGGTGTGAGCTCCAGCCGCCGCACGTGGTCGGCGATCATCCGCGCCAGCGGGTCCACCGCGACCAGCACGCACTTCGGCTCACCGGTCGAGCCGGAGGTGTGGATCGCGTAGGCGGCCCCGGTCTGCCCGACCGCCCGCTTCTCGCCGGGCACCTCGACGAGCTCACCGCCGCGGGCGAGCCACGCGACGCCGAGCGCGGCGACCTTCTCCGCGTTCGACGTGCTGTCGCGCGGGTCCAGCACCACGAACGGCCGGCCGGAGGTCAGCGCACCGGCCAGCGCGACGATCGTCGCGGCACCGCGCGCGGCCTCGACCCCGACGAACTCGCCGGGAGCGGTGCACGCTTCGAGCTGTCCCGCGAACGCCGCGACGCGGTCGCCGAGCTCGCGGTAGGTGATCGTCTCGGCCGCCGTCTCGACGGCGGCGCGATCGGCGTGCTCGACGAAGGCACGCCGGATCGCGTCCACGATGGAAAGCTGCTCAACCAACACGCCTGTCGCCCCTTCACGGTGCCTGTTTGACGGTGTGCACGAGCGTTCCGACCCCCTCGACCACCGCGCGGACGGAGTCGCCCGCGGAGATCACGGCGGCACCCGGAGTTCCCGTGCAGATGACCGTGCCGGGTGCGATCGTGCGGCCGGCGGTGAAGTACTCCACCAAATAGCCGAGGTCGTAGAGCATGTCGGAAACAGGTGCCGAAGACATGACTTCCCCGTTTCGCACGGTCGACACCTGAATTGTCGCGAAGTCGGTGATCTCGTCCACCGTGACGAGTTGCGGACCGACGCTGCAGAACGTGTCGAACCCCTTCGCCCACGGGATGTACCGCGGATTCTCCCGGATCACGTCCTCCGCGGTCATGTCGAGAACCGCGGCGACCCCGACGACGACGGAAAGCCATTCGTCGCGCCGCACGTTCTTGCACTCCGTGCCGATCACGAGACCCAGCTCGGCCTCGGCGGTGACGCGTTCGCTCTGCCGCGGCAGCTCGATCACACCGCCGTTGCCGATCAGCGCGTTGTCCGGGCGCAGGTAGGAGCCCGGACCGGACTTGGGCTGCTCGGTCAGCAGGTCCTGGGAGTGCTTGCGGTAGTTGAGCCCGGCACCCCACACGGGGCCCTGGGCGATCGTGGCCGCGTCGCCCAGGTCGAGCTCGACTGCCCGGTCGGCGAGGGCTGCGACCTGTGCTTCGAGCTCCGGCCGGTGGTCGGGGACGAGCAGGTCGACCAGGCGCACCGGCTCCTCGTAGCCGGGGATGAGCGACAACGGCACCCAGCGCCCGTCGGGCAGGCCCGCGTGGACCTCGTGGCTGATGCCCGTGCTGAACCGCGCCAGCTTCACGGCGTCTCCCCCTCAGGCCCGAGCGCCGACGGTCGCGGGCGCGGACAACAGCTCGGCGGCGGCCCTGATGTCGGCGCCGTCGATGCTGCGGGTGGCCAGGCCGGCGGCCTTCTCCATCACCGACGCCGGGTCCAGCCGGTGCTGCTCGCACAGGTCCTCGACCAGCTGGTAGTAGTTCGAGTGCACGCCCAGCACACCGCCCAGGACCTGCATGTTCCGGTTGTCCGGCAGCACGTCGAGGTGCTCGCGGCAGAACTCGGCCATCCGGGACAGCTCGCGGTAGTCGTAGCGGTCGTCGCCCTTGACCTTGAGGATGCCGGCGAGCGACTCGGTCTCGGCGTTGCCGGAGCCGCGGCCGAAGCCGTGCAGGGTGCCGTCGACGATCGACGCGCCGGCCGTGAGCGCCGCGATGCTGTTGGCGTTGGCGAGGCCCAGGTTGTTGTGGCCGTGGAAACCGACGACGGGGAACGACCGCTGCACGACGGTGACGTAGCGGTGCACGTCGCTGGGCAGCATCGAGCCGTAGGAGTCGACGACGTAGACGCCCGCGACCTCCCGCGGCACGGCCTTGAGCAGGTCCGGCAGGGCCTCGTAGGGCGTGGAGCTGGACTTCATCAGGTTGAGGTAGACCTGACCGCAGATCTCGGTGGCCCTGCGCAGGTAGTCGAGGTTGGCCGCGACCTTCTCGGCCTCCATGCCGACGCGCACGAAGCTCATGCCCGCCCCGACCAGCTCGGACATGGTCTCCAGGCGGCTGAACGACGGCTGCGCGAACACGCCCCACGTCGATGACCGCAGGTGGGTGCCCGCCAGCTCGCACCAGCGGCGAAGCGAGATGCTGCCCGGCCGGTTGCCCGCCCGTTCCGCCTCGTACCCGACCCCGTGCGCGATCTCGATCTTCTGGATCGGGGTCGCGTCCAGCCGGCACATCAGTTCGACGACGAAATTCTCGTCGAACTGGAAATCGACGGCGTAGGAGCCGTCCCGCAACGTCGTGTCGAGAATTTCACTGGTCAACGGCAGCAGCAGTGGGTCGTATTCGGCAGTCATATCCATTCCCATAATCAGGTCGGGTGGTGACAAATGCCTAGCACGCGTTATCGCGAGGCCGCAACAAATAGCGCTCGTTCCACACCTCTTCCGGTCCTGCCGGTTGTCCTGTCGGCAGGACGCCGGTTGCACGTACCCCGGCGCACTGATATTCAATCCAACAACTCGCCGATTTCAGGTTTGGAGTGGAACCCATGGATCTCGGACTGACCGGGCGCACCGCACTCGTGTGTTCGTCGACCGGCGGAATCGGTGAGGCGGTGGCCCGTGCGCTCGCCGCGGAGGGGGCCGGCGTGGTGATCTGCGGCCGCCGCGGCGACCGGGCGCGGGAGGTCGCCGCGTCGTTGCCCAGCGCGGTGGGCGTGGAGGTGGACCTGACGGTACCGGACGGCCCTGCCGCGCTGGTCGCCGCGACGACCGAGCGGTTCGGGCCACCGGACGTGCTGGTGCTCAACGGTCCCGGGCCGCGCCAGGGCCCTGCGCACGGGGTGGACGTGGCCGACGCCGACGGCGCGCTGGACGCACTGCTGCGCCCGCACCTGCGGCTCGTCGCGCTGTGCCTGCCCGCGATGCGGGACCGCGGCTGGGGCCGGATCCTCGCGGTCGGCTCCAGCGGGGTCGCCGCGCCGCTCGCGAACATGGCGCTGTCGAACCTCGGCCGGGCCGCGCTCGCCGGGTACCTCAAGACGCTCGCCGGCGAGGTGGCCGCGGCCGGCGTCACCGTGAACATGCTGCTGCCCGGCCGCATCGAGACCGACCGGCTCGCTGCGGTCGACGCCGCGAACGCCGAGCGGTCCGGCCGCACCGTCGCCGAGGTCACCCGTGCCTCCCTCGCCACGATCCCGGCCGGCCGCTACGGGCGCCCGGAGGAGTTCGCCGCCGCGGCCGCGTTCCTGTGCGGTGAGCCGGCGTCCTACATCACCGGCACGGCGCTGCGCTGCGACGGCGGACTCGTCCGCAACCTGTGACAGCCGCCGGCGCCGGGCCGTCGCTCAGGAGACGACCCGCAGCCCCTGCCCCGAGCTCAGCGTGCGCTCGGCGGCCCGGTCGAGGTTCGTCACCAGCCACTGCTCGAAGTCCTGCCCGACCACGTCCGCCGCCTGCCGCCAGGTCTCGATCCGGTCCTGCGGCAGGCTGATGCGCGAGTCGGCCGAAACCTCATTTCCGGAGTCTTTTTCGCCGCGAATGGCGGAACGCAGCTGCCGGGTGGTCCAAGAATTCATCTCCGCTTGGCTGAGCAGGTATTCCTGGACATCAGCCGGCAGGGAGGCGACTTCCGCGTGGTGTTGAAAGGTCAACGCCGGACGCCGCCGGTGCAAATCGAACCGACCGGCCACCCAGGCGTAGTTGCGCAACGTCTGATAACTCAGACCGACCGCCCGCACCGCGTGCTGGTAGCGCTCGGAGTAGTGTTCTTTGCCGAACACGAGCCAGTCCCCCAGCGACCACGCCGAGGAGTCCACGAGCTCGGCCAGCCTGCGACCTGCCCGCTCCCACTCGTCGAAGCTCAACGCCGTGGGGATGCGCAGCCCGACCCGTGTCATCATCACCTGGTCATCGCTTCGACCTGCACGGTTGGCCGCAGCCCTGCGCCCTCGGACGTCTCCAGATCCCATGACGTGTCCCCCTCCTCGTCACTTCCGCCGACCTCGTTGTCAACGCGCACCGACCACCGCCGCGGCCGTGCGGACCATGAAGGCGAACCGGACCGTTGACCGGTCAACCCGTAAATACAACTGCAGTAACGCGGCCGTGGCAGCCCGTCCGAATAGGCGAAACAATCCGACGAACTCCGCCCCAGCAGTCGTCAAAGCTCTTGGATCCGAGAGTAGAGGCTGCGCAGAACACTGACAAGGAAGCTCCGCCGGTGGTCAGAGGGCAAATTCCGCGTGGAGCGTCCGCATTCTTCAGGCCACTGATCGACGGGGCAACTCCAGCTTCAGTGAGCCGAAAAGGCTCTACTGTGGACGGCTTCCCACGAGCGGCTTCACCCCGGTCGTGCGGGGCCGAACCTCCCCTGTGGAGGGCGTCGGGCACCGTTCCGCTGTGTCAACTGGCAACGCGGCCACCCGACGCCAGGCCGTGGTGACGGCACCGCGGTCTGCACCACGGTGGGTGGTATGGACCGCACACCTGCACGTCGCCGGAACCGGCGTCCGTTACTGCTGGTCACCGCGTTGCTCTCGGTCGGCGGACTCGTCGCCGGCACCACCGGCGTGAGCGCTGCTCCGCCCGACGAACCCCTGCACCACTGGCAGTTCGACCACTGGCCGCAGCAGCAGCCGTGGCAGCAGTCGCGCGACGCCGCGAGAGTGGCCGCGCACGCCGGACTGCCCGGCCCGATCGACCCGCAGAACTGGGTCAACCCCGACCACATGACGTGGGAGGGGGACTACCGCAAGATCCCCGGCACCACCTGGGCCGACCCCTCGAAGCGGGGGTCGGTGCGCACGTTCAAGGGTGCCCTGGTGCTGCTGGACTACCCGAACCAGCCGTTCGTCGTGACGCAGCCCGAGCACTCCACGGTGTTCGGCAACCCCAGCGCGGAGGCCAGCGGCGTGCCGCGCGAGCAGGTCGCGCAGTTCTACCAGGACTTCCTCAACAAGCCGAACGGCCTCAACCGGGGCCACACCGTGCACGAGTACTGGATGGAGACCTCCGGCGGGCGCTACGGCGTCGACCTGAAGGCGTTCGGCCCGTACACGATGCCGGGCAAGGACCACGAGTACGCCATGGAGTTCCAGGGCGGCACCGGCTGCCCGGCCGGCGACACGTGCACCCGCGACATCCGCACCGACGGCCGTGCCGCGTGGGTGGCCGACGTCGGCGCGGAGGTGCCGGCGGGCTACGACTTCACCTACTACCTGTCGGCGGGCCAGGACGAGTCGGGCACCTGGCAGGAGTTCGGGATGATGAAGTTCCGCACCAGGGAGGACGTCACCGACGACTTCGGCCCGCCGGACCCCGCGCTGCCGAACTGGTCGCGCACCCGGTACGTGGACTGGACCTCGTGGGCGGCGGGCTCGTCGATCTGGCCGAACGCGGGCGGCGGCTCGTCGACCCAGGCCGAGAGCTCCGGCCAGGGCGTCTACGCGCACGAGCTGAGCCACCTCCTCGGCATCGGCGACAACTACAGCAACCCCTACGGCAGCCCGCCGCGGCGTGACTACTCCGGCCCGTGGGACATGCTGTCGCGCGGCTCGTTCAACGGCCCCGGCGGCCCGCACTCGCGGTGGACCATCCCGGCCACCGGCGGTGCGTCGCTGGGCGCGCAGCAGACCCTGCGCAACAAGATCAAGCTCGGCATCGTCGACGAGCAGAACGTCCTGCGGCTGTCGCGGGAGGCGCTGGCCGGCTCCGGCACGGTCATCGCGAAGGTCACCGCCCGTTCCGTGCAGCCCGGCGCGACCGGCCTCACCGGCGTGAACATCGCGATGAACGCCGACCGGTCGCCGACCTGCACCGTGTCGGCGAACCCGTTCTGCGACGGCGGCGGCTACAACAACTACACGCTGGAAGTCGTCGACCGCATGGGCGCCGACTCGTTCACCCCTGACTCCGGTGTGCTGCTCGCGAAGACCAAGAACGCCGACGCCGCACCGTTCACGTGGGTCGTCGACGCCAACCCGCAGGACATCGGCATGACCGACTACGTCCTGCCGGACGGCACGAAGGTCCCCATCACCGTCGGCGACTACCGGCAGCTGTCGGACGCGTTGTTCCACGCGGGCACCAATTCCGGCAGCGAGTTCGAGTACGTGGACCAGGCCAACCGCCTGCACTTCTACGTCCTCGACGTGCAGCGCGACGCCGCGGGCGTGCTGTCCTACACCGTCGCCGTCCGCTCGCTGGACGGCGCCGGCCCGCAGCAGCGCGGCGTGCGCGTGACGCCCACGGCGGCCCGCACGGGCTCGGACGGCGTGGCCACGTGCCGGTTCCCGTTGACCAACACCGGTCGCGCGGCCGCGGCGGGCGGCCACCCCGAGGACGTCACCCAGTACCTCGGCGGTGACGTCTACCGCGTGTCCGCCACGGTCGCGGACACCGGCTGGACCGTGTCGCTGCCGAACGCGCTCGCGACCGCGAAGTTCGGCGGCCGCGTGGACGTGCCGGTGCACGCCAAGCGCGACGGCGGCCCGATCACGTCCAAGGTGACGCTCAAGGCCACGTCCGAGAGCAACCCGGCCAGGACCGCGACCGCCACCTGCACGGTGGTCGGCCGCTAGCCGCACGACCCGTTCGTCACCGACGTATTCTGTTGTCGGTGACGAACGGGAGGCTGCGATGACGGTGACCGGGGTGCTCGACAGGCTGGCCGCACTGGAGGACCCGAAAGCCCGTGCCGTGAACGAGAAGCACGGCGACGACCACGGCGTGAACCTCGGCAGGCTCCGCGCTCTGGCCAAGGAGCTCAAGACCCAGCAGGACCTCGCCGTGCAGCTGTGGGCCACCGGCGACACGGCGGCGCGCCTGCTGGCGTTGCTGATCTGCCGCCCCAAGGCGTTCTCACGCGCCGAGCTCGACACGATGCTGCGCGAGGCGCGCAAGCCCAAGGTGCACGACTGGCTCGTGAACTACGTCGTCAAGAAGAGCGCTCACGCCGAAGACCTGCGCGTGACGTGGATCGACGACCCCGACCCGGTGGTGGCGAGCGCCGGCTGGGCGTTGACCGTCGACCGGGTGGCGAAGAAACCGGAGGGCCTCGACCTCGACGGGCTGCTGGACGTCGTCGAGGAGGAGCTGCGCGACGCCCCGGACCGGTTGCAGTGGGCGATGAACCACTGCCTGGCGCAGATCGGCATCGAGCACCCGGCGCTGCGGCAACGGGCGATCGACATCGGCGAACGGCTGCAGGTGCTCAAGGACTACCCGACACCACCGAACTGCACGTCGCCGTTCGCACCGGTCTGGATCACCGAGGTGGTGCGCCGCCGGAACGCCTGAGCGACGCGGCAAGGGGAGCACCCGCGACGGGCACTCCCCTTGCACAGCACCGGACCAGGTCGACGTCCCCCCTGCCGGACGTCAGCTGTCCGGCAGCTCAGTCACCGTGCGGGTTCTGCACGGAGACGTGGACGTGGTCGTAGTGACCGCCGGTGACACCGCTGCCCGCGGTGTAGTCGCGCCAGCCCTCGGACGAGCGGGCGACGCTCCAGATCTTGCCCTGCCAGATCACGTAGCGGACGTCGAGCTTCGCGGCGTGCTTCTGCAGCCAGCGGGCCAGCTTCCAGCCCTGCTCCTTCTGCGCCGCGCTCGGGTAGGAGCCGATGGCGTTGGAGATGGTGCAGTCGAGCGCGTTGCCGGTGTTGTGGTTGCTCGTCGACGGCTCGTAGCTGCGGTAGTCACCGACCCAGCAGTCCTTCTCGCCGGTCAGCGACCGGATCTGGTCGTCGATGAACTGCGTGCGCTTGGTGGCCTGCGGGGCCCGCGCGGTGGCCGACGGGTGCGGGTTGGTCGCCGGGGTGCCGTAGGAACCGCTCGGCGGCGGGGTGCCGCCACCGCCGTCACCCAGCTTGTGCGCGGCGTTCTCGTTCTTGAGCTCCGAGTTCAGGTTGACCTTGCCACCGGCGGCGATGGTCTGCCGGGGACCGGCGTAGCCGCTGTTGAAGTAGACGGTGACCGGGCCGCTGGTGCGGTTCCAGACCGAGGCGGCCTCGTTCTTCACGCACAGGCCCTTGCCGTTGCCCGCGCCCTTGAAGTCGTAGCAGCTCGGCTGTTCGTCGCCGTAGTCGGGAACGGAGGTGGCGAAGTCCGACACCGAACCGGCGTGGTCGCTGTTGTAGTACAGGCAGAACTCGCCCGCCTCGCAGGAGCCGTTGCGGGCGGTCGCCGCGTTGGCCGTGGCGGCGCCTGCGGACACGCCGACCAGCGCGCCCATCAACGCCACGAAAGTGATCCTCTTGAGCGCCGAGAGCGCTGACTTCCTCATGGCCATGAGAATTGCGACGCGCGCTGACACTTCCCTGACACCGCGTGCCAGCGCGGTGTCAGCGGGTCACCGGACGCGCTTCAGCCGGGAAAACGGGTGGCACGCGTGCGCGATGATGGTGCCGATGACGACTCGACTGGCATTCGGCGTGACGGCCGGACCGGGGCTCGGCTGCTGGCCGGTCCCGTCGGGCGGACCGCCCGTGCCCGGCGCACCGGTCGCACTCGGTCCCGCCGGTGCCGCTCCCGCGGCCGTCCGCGCCGCGACCGGCCGGCTCGACCGGCTGGTGCGCCAAGGCGGTGAGGTCGCGGCGGGTGCGGGCGTCGACCTCGGTGGCGGTTTCCACTCGGCCCGGCTCGCGGGGGCGCACGGCGACCGCCGCGACGCGGTGCTGGCCGCGCTGCGGTGCCTCGGTGCCGACGGCGCGCACCGGCTGGGTGACCGGACCGCTGTGCTGGTGGCGTTGTTCGGCGAGCAGGTCACCAAACGGGTCGGCGCGGCGGCGCACCGGGCGGTCACCGACGGGCGTTGGGCCGCGGTGCAGCTGGCCTCGGCGGCGTCCGACCTGCTCGGGCCGGAACAGCTGGAACGCGTGCTGGACCTGCGTGCGCCCGAGGACGTCGACCCGTTCCCGCGCGGCGCGGCGTCCACTGTGGCCGGTCACCTGTCCCGCGTGCTGGCCGCGTACCCGAAGCCGCGCAGGCTGAAGCTCGTCCTCGACCTGTGGGACCACGTGTGCGGGCTGCTGCTGGACCGGCAGCGCCGGGCCCGCCTGGTGGCGTCGCAGGTGCGGACGGAGCGGCTCGACGAGCTCCGCGAGCGCCACCGCGAGCACTTCGACGCCAAGATCGTGCAGCACCTGACCTGGGACCTCAGCGGACAGCCGGTGACGCTCGCCAACGCCGCGCGCTGGCAGCCGCCGAAGTGGTGGACCGCCAGCGAGCTCGAACACCTGCTGCACGACGCCATCGCGGCGACAGCGCTGCTGCGGTTCGCGCGGACGACGTCCGACGAGGGTTTCGCGGTCGCCGTGGACCGGCACCGGGCGGAGCTGGTCGCCGCCGACGCCTGTCTCACCGAGAGGAGCCGCACGGCGGCCACCCACCGGCCCGACGGCGCGTACAACCACCCGGCCCGGCCAGGCGCCTACGTCCACCGGATCGTGCTGGAAACCGGTCCCGACCGGACGGTCAACGCGCGGACCGAGGGCAGGGTGCGCACGTACACCGCCATGGCGCGCAACTACGGCGTGGTCGTGTTCGAGGCCGTGGAGAGGTTCCTCGACAGGCTGTTCCAGCCGCTGCACCACCCTGGCGAGGGCGATCCGGGGCGGTCGCCGCAGCTGGCCGGGTGGCGCCGGGAAGTGGGGTACCCGCGTGCGCCGCAGAGCTGGGAACAGCCGCCGCTAGCCGACACGCGCGAGGAGGCCCCCACCGCACCGCTGGCCCAGCGCCTCGCCGGCGCCGATCCGGCCGACGTCGAGCTGCCGCACGACCTGCTGTGGTTCGCGGACCTCGCCGACGCGCTGGCACCGTTCCACGGCGGCGACTCCGCGACCGTCCGGCACGAGCACCCCCACCCCACCGTCACCTACGACGACGCGCCGGCGAAGCCGGGCCACACCTCGCTGCCGCTCGCCGTGGCCGAGGTGGCGCAGCTCGTGATGTTCGGCGCGGTGCCACCACCGCGCTGCGGGAGCTGGGCGGAGCTGGTCACCGGCGTCACCTCCAGCGCCGTGATCGCCGAGGCCGACACCGGCGTGTTCCCCATCCCGCCCGGTGTGTCCGCTGTGGACGGTTCGACCGTCGCGGGGCTGACCGTGGAGCTGGGTCGCGAACCGCGGCAGCTGGCCGAGTGGTCCGGGTACATGGGCAACTGCATCGGCGAGTCCTGGTACGCCGACCAGGCGCGCAAGGGCCACTGCGTGCTCATGGCCCTGCGGGCTCCCGACGGCCGCATCGCCGCGAACCTCGACGTGCGCCGCCACACCGCGGGCTGGCACGTCCACGAACTGCGCGCGCGGTTCAACGACACCGTCGCGGACGAGCTGGAGCAGCAGGTCAGGAAGTGGGTGGAGCACCTGCCCGCGCCCCGGCCGCCGGAACCGGAGCCGGTGGTGCCCGTTCCCCCGGTGCGCGTGCGGGGCGGCTCCGCCCGCCGGTCCGCCGCGGGAAACCTGCCCGCCGAGCTCGTCCGCGCCCTGACCGCCGCCGTGGAACGGGAGCTGGCCGGCAAGCCGGTCGTGACCGCCCGGCGGGCCTACGCCGAGCTGGCCCGCGGTCTCGGCCGACCCGGTCCCGCCGACTTCGAACCGGACGCGGCCGTGGTGGCGTTGAAGCGCGTGGACGACCACGTGGACCTGGTCCGCGCGGCCCTCGCCGACGGCCTCGCCGCGACGACCCTGTGGCAGGCCACGCGCGTCCGCCCGCTGGCCGCCGCGGTGCACCGGCTCGACCAGGAGCTGCGCGACCACGAGCGGCTGCACGCCCTCACCGGCGGCGCACCGCTGCCGAGGACGTTGCGCGCTCTGGTGCGCCGCCCCGAGATCGCTCCCGCCCACGCCCTGGACGTCGTGGCGCGGTCGGTCCGCGCGGCCATGGGCGAGCTGCTCGGTGACGCCGCGCTGGCGCGTTCGGTGGCCCGTCGCCCGTCCACGGAACTGGTGTGCGCGCTGGCGATCGCGACCACCTGCTCGGAGTCCACAAAGGACACGGTCGTGGTGGCCGGGCCGAGGAAGACGACGGTGCCCGGCTTTCCCCCGAGCGACCTGGCCGACCCGCAGGGGCCCTGGCAGCAGGCGTTGCCCGCGGCCGCCGACCTCGGTGCGCCCGTGGACCTGTTCTGGTCGAAGATCGCCGAACACGGCCTGCTGATCCCGGCCGCGGTGCTGGGCAAGGGCGGCTGGCCCGCGCTGTGGGCCCGGCTGCACCGCTGACGGGTACCGGGTCACAACGCCGCCTGCGACGCCACCAACCGGGTCATGTGCGACGACGGCGCCACCCCCAGCTCGCGGTGCAGCAACGCCCGGTAGTGCTGGTAGTGCCGCAGCGCCGACCCGCAGTTGCCCTGGGCCAGGTGCGCCGCGACCACCGTGCGGTGCGCGGTCTCCCGCACCGGGTCGATCGAGATCGCCGTGAACGCCGCCTCCAGCGCAGCCAGGTGCGCACCGGCCGAGATGAGCCGGTGGGCGACCGCCTCCAGCGCGTGCAACCGGACCTGCTCCCAGCGCCGGCGTTCGGGTGCGAGCCACTCGTCGGCCCAGTACGGCAACAGGTCCCGCGACAGCGCGGCGACCAGGTCCCCCGCGGTCGCCGGGTCGACGGTCGCGGCGGGACCGACGACGCGGTGGGCCGCCTCGATCGCCCGGCAGAAGTCGACGGTCAGCGCGGGCGACGGGCGTAACCGGTCCACGGAGCACTCGACGACCGGCCGTTCCGTGGCCCTGCGCAGGTGCCACAGCGCCTGCCGCACGTTCGCGGTCGCCCGCTGCCTGCGGCACTCCGGCCACAGCTGCTCGGCGACGGCCTGCCGGCTCACCGCCTCGCCGTGGTGGATCGCGACGTAGGCCAGCAGCCGTTGCGCGCCTTTGGGCAACGGGACGTCCCCGCTTCCGGTGAGCAGCTCGAACCGGCCCAGCACCACCAGCCGCACCCCCGCGCCCCCGGCTCGTCTGCCACCTTCCGCTTCGGTCATCGTCGTCCTCCCCGCGAGCACCGGCGCCGTCGCCCCACGACCCGAGCATCGCCCGGAAGCGTCTCCGTGGCATCTCCCGCCCGACTGCCGCGGCGTCCGCCCCGGCGCCGCCGGACCGCCGTCACTCAGTCGTGCGCGGACTTGACCCATACCTTCGTGGTCACCCGTCCGGGTAAGAACGGCAACGGCGCGTCACCAGCCCCCGGGGACCCCCGTCGGCACCTGTACCGCCAATGGCCCAACGGAACCCGCCTGGCCCAGTCCAGCCCATCGAGTGACGGCGACGGCACGGCGACACCCCCTCGTGCGGCGCGGCGACCGGTCGGAGACGGCGGCGCCGGAGCGTGTGCCCCACGGGGTCGCACCGGCCCCGTCACCACGACCGAGGAGTGCACCATGGCCGACGGCCAGTTCAAGACGGTCTCGATCCACATCGCACCGGACGACCTCAAGACCCTGAAGGACAACAAGTACAACCTGTGCTTCGCGAAGAAGGTGAACGGCACCTACAACGTCGTGTGGCAGTCGGCCGACAGGTACCTCTCGAAGAACACCTTCTCGTGGCAGCCGCTCTACCGGCTCTTCGGCAGCAACGGCTTCCAGGGCGACGTGGCGGTGAGCGTCTCGACCAACGACGTCGCGATCGGCCTGGGCGACAAAGCGGTCCTGGACGACGACGGCCTGCTCCACGACGCCGTCACCGGCGGCCTGAGCACGGGGATCACGCTGGTCAACCAGTACGGCAAGATCCACCCCGGTCTGTCGTCGTACTCGACGGACATCCACGGCAACGGGTCGACGACCCCGATCTACGTCGCCGAGAAGGAGATCGTCCTCGGCGAGGACGTGCTCACGCCGGCGGAGGTGGTCCAGGTGTGGTTCGAGCAGAAGATCACCACGAGCACGATGTTCAGCGACGCGCGGTCCAACTCGGTGGAGGTCGACCTCAGCTCGGCCAACTCCGCGACCCGCCTGTACAGCGGGGGCAAGTGGACGACGCCGGCCCAGTCCCAGGCGTTCGGGGTTGACCCGAAGGTGATGCTGACGATCATCGCCGGTCTCACCGCGGCCGTGGTCGTGGCCGACCTGACGATGAAGATCGCCTCGAAGCTCACCGGCGTCTACCGGGACGTCAAGGTGAACGTCACGACCACCGGCGGGAACAGCGTCAAGATCGAGTACAGCGAGCAGCCGCGCCTCTCCGGCGCCAGCCTGGTCCAGACGCAACAGCTGCTGCTGAACCCGACGGTGGTCGACCAGCTCACCGAGTTCGCCGTCGAGGCGTTCGCGCAGTCCGGGGTCGGCTACTCGTCGCTGCAGGCGCACGCGGCCTGACCCCCGGCAGCCGGCCCCTCCGCCCGCCCCGGCGCGGGGGCCGGCTGCCCGGCGCCGCCAGGTCCGCTCCAGGTGGTGCTGCCGGTGCGGCGTGGTCAGGACGTCCTGTCACTGCGCCAGGGCTTGTGCGAGCACGTCGAAAACGGCTCGGTCAACGCGTCCCAGAGGTCACTCCGGGTTGTTCGGCGGTGCAGCCGATCCCGCTGTCCCCGGCAGGCAGGTGTGACAAGGGGAGGTGACACACCTCCGGGTGACCCTTCTGGTGGGGCAGGGGCGAACGTGTTGCCATCGGTCGGGTAGTCCAGCCGTGGGAAGTGGGCAGTCATGCAGAACTGGCACTCGTTCGTGGTGAGCGACCTGTCCGAGCCGACCGGCACGAAGTTCGTCCTGGACCTGGCCAACGCCGACGGCCAGCCGTTGACGCCGCTGGTGCTCAACCCGCTGACCTCGACGCCGGCGCCGCAGGGTCCACGGCCCAACCAGCTGTGGTGCGTCGACGGCAACCTCCTGGTCAACCGGCTGAACGGCCTCTACGCGAACGTCACCGCGAACCTGACCGCGCCGGGCACGCAGGTCATCGCCTGGCACGGGAACGGAGGGGCCAACGAGGTCTTCACCCTGACCGACGGCGCGTTCATGAGCTCGCTGGGCAACGGGACGCTCGCGCTCACCGTTCAAGACGGGTCGACCGCGGCGGGCACCCCCGTGGTGGTGGACAGCTGCACCGGGTCGCCCGCGCAGACCTGGACGCTGTGGCCGGCCTACCCGGTGCAGGGCATCCTGGGGCTGCCGACAGGGCAGTTCCCCGCCTACACCGGCGGCCAGGGCACCGCCTACGACTCGATCAACGAACAGCTCCAGCAAGCCGAGCTGCTGCCGCGCACGATGACCGTCGAGCAGTCCTACAGCAACCTCACCATCAGCCCGCTCACGCTGTCGCTGTTCATCAGCTCCTCGGCCACGTGCCCGACGGGGGTGTCGGCGACCGACTGGAGCGCGGTGGTCACCTCGCTGCAGCAGCAGCTCAGCCTGGCCGACGACATCCAGCGCCTGTTCGGCGAGCTGACCGGGTTCATCAACTCGTTCTTCATCAACAGTGAGGCGTTGCTGGACGAGCTGGGCGCGGACGTGGGCCTGGGGTCCCAGTCGCACACCGCCGCCACGGTCCTCGCCCTGGTCGAGGGCACCGTCTACACCGCGCTGTCGGCGCTGGGGCCGGTGGCCTCGGTGGTGGCGAACCTGATGAGCACGGCCTACAACGTCTACGAGACGACCACGAAGAACCCCCTGGCGACGTTCGAGGGCGCGTTCGCCGACCTGTGGGGCGCGCTGAGCGAGGCCTACACCGGCATCTTGGCGGCGGCCGGGTCCACGGAGACCTCGGTCCTGCAGAGCTGGGCCCAGATGCAGGCCTTCCAGTCGGGCATCGCCGATGGCGAGCTGAACTGGTCGGCCGAGCTGACCGGGCAACTGGTGGAAGCGGCCACGCCCGGCTACTCGCTCGCGATCATGCAGGCGCTGGTCCCGTCCCGGTACGGCAACCAGCTGTGGGCGCAGTACCCGCGGTCGCAGGGCCCGGTCGACGGTCCGCAGGGCGCGCAGTACAGCGTCGCCCTGCCCGGCGGGGTCTACGACGTGAACCTGCTGGCCTCGGGCGCCTCCTCCGGCGACTGCCCCAGCGAGGCGGCGCTGGCCGACATCTGGAACAACGGCGCGGTGCCGCAGGACGTGTTCGGCAACCAGAACGGGTGGAACCTGTACACGCACTACCAGGACTGCAACGCCAACACGCTGTACACGACGATCTGGAACCAGACCCCAGACGACCTGTCGGTGACGGCGTGGACCTGGAACCAGACGAGCTTCGTCGCCGGTGCGGCGACCCGGCCGTTGGCGGCGTGGTCGAGCATCACCTACGGCACCACCAACGAGACCACGAACACCGATGTGGGCTTCAACGTCTTCAACCCGGCCGTGTCGACGTCCACCCCGGTCGCGACCTTCCACGGGCACATGGACGTGGCGGTGCTCAAGGCGGGGAACGTGTCGGTGACGGCACAGTCCACAACAGACGACTACCAGCTGGTGAACACCCAGTGCGCCAACGGTTCTTTCCACAGCGCGCAACCGGCCTGATCCAGATCACCGTCACCACCGACACGGTGACCAACGGCACGCCTCCGGCTGTGCAGTTGGTGACGCACCACGGCGATCGACGTGCCCCGGTAGGGTCGCCGACCCCGTAGCGCCGCTGAACCTGCTCACGGGCCGGAAGCCTTCCCGCGGACCTCGGAAAGCCTGCCGCAGGACCAGTTGACCCTTGCAGAACAGAAATTCCCGGCTCATCACACCGATTCCACTTCAAATTCGACAAAAACGCAGACTAAGCGCCCTTGACGACGAACTGCCCGTTTTCGACCGCAGCCGCGCGAACCCGCTGATACAGCTCGGTGAGCGTCGCACTCACCGACACCCGCGGGAGCTGCAGGTTGTCCAGGTCCTCAGCGGTAGCGCTCACATCCGACCACCCCTGCCCCGTCAGGTGCCGCATCAGCGCCGGGTTCAACCGGTCCACCGCCCGCACGAGCCGCGCCTCCACCGTTTCCGCTGCCTCGTGCTCGTGCCACACCGCGAGCATTTCGGAGGCAATGGGTTCCGGGAGGGAACCGAATCGTTCCTGAGCCGACTGCTCCTCCGCCAACGCCTTCTGCCGCTTGGCTTCCGCGCTGCCCTCGGCGGCACCGTCGGTGCGCCAGGCGGAGGGGTCGCCGGTGTCGATCTCGACGAGGTCGTGCAGGAGGCACATCTTGATCATCTTGTCCAGGTCGACGGGTGCGTTGAACTCGCGCTCGAACTCGTCGCGCAGGAGCCAGCAGATCAGGGCGAGGTGCCAGGAGTGCTCGGCCACCGACTCGGGCCGGTCGGGGGTCGCCAGGTTGTGCCGCTCGACCTCCCGCAGGCGCGCGGAGAACTGGATGAACGAGTACAGGCGATCAAGGGTGGAGGTCACCGGGCCGAGCGTAGAGCAATGCCGGCCACCGCGTGTTTTCTCCTGACGAGGAATGGCATAGCCCCGGTTTCCTCGATCAGCATCAGAGAGTAGTGCAGAAGACCACCCTTCCGGGGCAACGGCGTGAGAAATTCCTCGTGCACATGAATCAAGAATCACGCTGAGTCGCAAGATGGATTTCAGGCTTACCTGTTCTGACCGGAAGAAGCGGTCGGCCCGACTCAAGAACTCACTCGTCCAGCCCTATGCACATAACGGACGACAAGGACAACACAACCGCTCGTTCACAGGTCGCGCTAGCTTGGGGGAGAGCGCCTCGGTGCGCCACCAGCCTCCACTGGAGGGCAGGCGGCGAGAACGCATGCTGCCGTGGATGACAACACGAAACCGTGTCACCACGAGGGGGAATTCGAATGGCCAAGGTTTATGACGCTGAGTTTCTGCGCGCCCACTTGCCGGGTGTGTCCAACCGGGTGACGACGCTGCGCGAGTGCCTGGAGCCCGGGAGCCTGTGGCAGCCGGTGCTGCAGCTGACCATCGTCACCGACATCGACGGGGAGCCGCACGTCCTCAACGGCACGCGCCGCGCCTCGGCGAACCGGACGCACCCGAACGTGGTCAGCACGCCGACGAGCATGCTGCCGGTGCCGCTGGCCTCGGCGATCCTCGACGACAGCAAGGGCTCGCTGGAGGAGGAGCTGCCCCTGCTGCTCGACGAGGTGCGCTCCGACGACCTGCGGGTGGTCGCCCGCTACGCCGAGAACGACGTGCGCCCGGTGCCGCGCACCGCGGAGGCGCTGCCCTACGCCGTGGCCGACCTGTTGGCCCGCAAGCTGGGCTGCGGCACCGCGCTCGAGCACGCCACCGCCGAGGAACCGCTGGCCACCTGCTCGCTGTCCATGGTCGGCGGCGGGTTCAGCTACGCCGCGGACGGCGACCTGGACGAGGACGGCCTGGCCGAGCCGCTGTTCGAACCGCTGCTGATGTTCGGCGTCGTGGTGCGCTGGCAGGACCCGGCGGTCTTCCCGGAGCGGACCGAGTCCTACGACGGCATCGTCTGGACCCGGCTGCCGGACTACCAGGAGGGTGTGCGGACCAAGCGGATCGAGGCGTTCAACCCGAAGTTCGCCGAACCCGACTACATCGCCGACGCCGACGAGATCAGCGTGTGCGTGCGGGGCCTGTGCCTGCAGACGGCGAACATCATCATCGAGTCCGGCACCGTTGACCACAGGACGGTCTCATGACCGCCGTCGACCGGACACCCGCCCTCCCCCGCCTGGACTCCCGGAGCGTCCGGGCCGACTTCCCGCTGCTGACCGCCTCGGACGCGAGCTCGCTGGTCTACCTCGACTCCGCGGCGACGACCCAGCGCCCGCGCGCCGTGCTCGACGCCGAGCGCGAGTTCCTGGAGCACTCCAACGCCGCGTGCCACCGCGGCGCGCACCGGCTCGCGGAGCAAGCGACAGCCGCGTACGAGGACGCCCGCACCGTCGTCGCCGCCTACCTGGGCGGGGACCCCTCCGAGGTCGTGTTCACCAAGAGCGCCACCGAAGCGATCAACCTGCTCGCGTTCTCCCTCGGCTCACCCGGCACCGGCGCGGACAGCCTGTCGATCAGGCCCGGCGACGAGGTCGTCGTCAGCGAGCTGGAGCACCACGCCAACCTCGTGCCGTGGCAGGAGCTGTGCAGGCGCACCGACGCCACCCTGCGGTACATCCCCAGCACCCCGAACGGTTGTCTCGACCTCACCGTGCTCGACGAGGTGATCGGCGAGCGGACCGCGCTGGTGTCGGTGACCCTCCAGAGCAACGTCACCGGCGCGGTCACCGACACCGCTCCGATCGTGCGCGCCGCCCGCCGAGCGGGAGCCCTCGTCGCGGTGGACGCCTGCCAGGCCGCAGGCCGGATCCCGATCGACGTGCGCGCGCTCGACGTGGACTTCCTCGTGCTGTCGAGCCACAAGATGCTCGGGCCGAGCGGCATCGGCGTGCTGTGGGGCCGGTTCGACCTGCTGGAGCGGATGCCGCCGTTCCTCACCGGCGGCTCCATGATCGAGACGGTCACGCTCACCGGCGCCACCTACGCCGACCCGCCGCGCCGCTTCGAGCCCGGCGTGCCACCGGTGTCGCAGGCCGTCGGGTTCGCCGCGGCCATCGGCTACCTGCAGGGCCTGGGCGAACAGCGGGTGCTCGACCACGAGGTCGAGCTGACCGGATACGCGCTCGCCGAGCTGCGGGCGCTCCCCGGCGTACGCACCCTCGGACCCGACGACCCAGCGCGCCGGCCCGGGATCATCAGCTTCGTCGTCGACGGGGTGCACGCGCACGACGTGGCGCAGATCCTCGACGACGACGACATCGCGGTGCGGGCAGGTCACCAGTGCGCATGGCCGCTGCACCGGGCCCTCGGCGTCACAGCGACCGTCCGCGCCAGCGTGCACGTCTACAACGGACATGACGACATCGACCGCTTGGTCAGCGGCGTGCGGCGGGCCCGCGAGTTCTTCGCCGCGCAGGGGTTCATCGACCTGGAGGAGCACGCGTGAAGCTCGACGACCTCTACCGGGACGTCATCGCCAAGCACTACCGCCTGCGCAGCGGCCACGGCCTGCAGGACGAGTTCACCGCGGAGGTGCACAAGGTCAACCCGTCCTGCGGCGACGAGATCACCCTGCGCCTGCGCCACCACGACGACATCGTCGACGAGCTGAGCCACGAGGTCGCCGGCTGCACGCTGAGCCAGGCGTCGGCGTCGGTCATGCACACCCTGGTGATGGAGGCGAAGACCGCGGACAGGGTCGCTGAACTGCACGACGCGGTCCGCGACTTCCTGCGTGGCGCAACTCCGGAGCCGCCGGCCTCGGTCGGCGCGATGGGCGCTTTCGAGGCCGTGCGGTCCACCGGAAGCCGCGTACGTTGCGTCCTGCTTCCGTGGCAGGCCCTCACCGCTGCGCTCAAGAGCGTCAGGTAGCTGGTTCGTGGCCACGACTTGGGCGTGCCTTGTGGACGGCGAGGTGGAGGTCGGCTCGCAGGCGGTGATTGACGTGTTGCGCGAGCTGCCGACCAAGTCGAGTGTGCGCGGTCGCTGACCAAAGGACTCGTCGTGGAGCTCACGGTGAGGCGGCGTCCACTTAGGACAGAAAACAAGATCGCCCGCCGAACCTGTTTGCGCAGGTCAGCGGGCAATTCTTGTGCTATCCAATTGTGGAGCTGAGGGGACTCGAACCCCTGACCCTCACACTGCCAGTGTGATGCGCTACCAGCTGCGCCACAGCCCCTTGAAGGTCCACGTTCCCGGCTGGTTTCCCTGCCGTTCTCGTGTGCCAATACCGTACAACATCGGTGCCACAAGATGAAAATCGGGGGTCCCGAACCCCCATCCGCCCTGGTAGACCCCGGTCCAACCCACCCGCAACCCCAGTTTCACCCCAGCTCCCGACCCCCGAAGACCGAAGTGACTCGCAGCACACTCACGAACAACCGAAGGCCAGCGAGAACGAAGACGCCCGGCCCCCACGAACGAACGGGGACCGGGCGCTGTCAGCGAGGGGCTTACTTGAGCAGGTCGGCCAGCCAGTTGTCGTTGGCCGCCATGTCCACGCGGGAACCGTTGTGCGCCACGGTCGGCGTACCGAAGCCGCCGTTGTTCTTCAGGGCGTCGTTGGCGCTCGTCTTCGACATGAGGTCGGTGAGCGGGGCCTTGTAGGTGTCGTTCTGCACGCACGTCTCGAAGGCCGGGTCGGTGATGCCGAGGTCCTTGCCGAGTTTGATCAGCTGGTCCTTGGTGTAGCCGGGGCCGCCCTCCTCTGGCTGCTTCGAGTACAGGGCCGCGTGGAACTCGTTGAACTTGCCGGCGTCGGCGGCGCAGAGGCCCGCGTTGGCCGACAGCGAGGAGTAGCCGGCCGGCTTGGAGAGGCGGTCCAGCATCGGGAGGATGTTGTAGCGGATCTTGAGCTTGCCGTCCTCGACCGCGGTCTTGAGGTCCTTGCCGTAGATCTCCTCGAACTGGCCGCAGGCCGGGCAGAGGAAGTCCTCGTAGACGTCGATGGTGGTGGTGGCGCTGTCCTTGCCCACGACCACGACGTTGTTGTCCCGCACCGACGGCGCCGAGATGACCTTCTCGGCGGGGGCGGCGGGGATCGCGCCGTCCGTCGTCGAGTCGCCGGACTGCTGCTGGTAGATCACGTAACCGATCACGGCGACCGCCAGCACGGCCACCACGGCGATGCCGGCGATGACCTTCGTCCTGTCCCCGCCCGACTTGCGAGCCTGGGTCACCGCACGCGCGGCCTGCTTCCGTTTCCGCGCACTGCGCTCTGCTCCACCCACGGGGGCGAGGGTAGCGATCCAGGCTGAAAAGAACCTGAGTACGCGCTCACGCTTCCGGGTGGCGTGGTTTGCCGCCGACGCGTTCGCCCAGTGGGACCTCGGCCGTTTCGTCGAGGGCGCCGCACTCCGGTGCCACGGCCGCGGCCGTGTGCTCCTCCTCGTGTGTGGGCAGGGTCTCGGGGGCGATGAGCCAGAAGACGACCGACAGCAGCAGTGCCGCGCCGGTGACGGCGAACGAGGCCTCGAAGCCGAAGGTGTCGGCGAGGACGCCCGCGGAGATCGGGCCGATGATGGCGCCCAGGTCGGTCACCATCTGGAAGCCGGCGAGCACCGGGCCGCCGCGGCCGCGGGCGCCCATCACGTCGGCGACGACGGCGTTCTGCGGCGGGTTCAGCAGGCCCGCGCCCATGCCCGCGATCAGCGAGGCGGCCATGAAGTCCCAGGTGCCGGTGGTGAAGCCCATCCAGATCGTGGTGACGCCGCTGACCAGGAGGCCCGCGATGGCGACCGGCTTGCGGCCGCGGGTGTCGGCGATGCGGCCGGAGAGGAACAGCATCGCGGCGTTGCCGGCGGCGAACACCGACATCGAGATGCCGGCGACGGCGGGGCTCTGCTCCAGCGCCTCGATCACGAAGACCGGCACCAGCGAGATGCGCACGCCGAACACGGCCCAGCCGTTGGCGAAACCGGAGGCCAGCGCAGCGTGGTAGGCGCGGTGGCGCATGGCGTCCATGAACGGCATGTGGTCGGCGCCGCCGGACTTGTCCAGTGCCGCCAGCGTCGACTTCCGCAGGAAGAACCAGACCACGAACGCCGCGACGCACAGCAACGCGCCGTACGACACGAACGGCACCCAGAGACCCAACGGCACGAGACCGGCGCCGACGATCGGGCCCGCCACGTTGCCGACGAGGAACCCGGCCGCCCACATGCCGGAGGCCCGCCCGCGCATGGGCGCCGGGGTGATCCGGATGAGCAGCGCGAGCGCGGCGACGGTGAACATCGTCGACCCGATGCCCGCGAGGGCCCGCCAGCCGAGCATCTCGAAGTAGCTGCCGGAGAACCCGGCCATGGTGGTACCGGCCGCCACGATCAGGATGCCGACGATGTAGATCCGCGGCTCGCCGAACTTGTTGACGAGGATGCCGCTCAGCGGCGCGAACGCCAGCCTGACCCCCGCGAACACGCTGATCAGGATCGCGATGGCGGTGTGCCCGACCCCGAACGTCGCCGCGAACACCGGCAGTACCGGTGCCACGATCCCGAACCCGATGGCGATGATGAAACTGGCCGCGACCAGTACCCAGACCTCTACCGGCAAGCGCTCGCGCACCCCATGCCTCCCTTAGCCCTGCTAAGGATATGTCACGCGGCAACTGAACACTTCAATCGAGCAGCTCATCCACCCTGCGTACGTATGCCGTCACGGGATACATCGCGACGAACCCGCACGCCTCGGCGAAGCGCTCCCCCGGACCCTCGTCGACCTGGGAGGCCACCAGCGCCGCACCGGCCGAGCGCAGCGCGGCGACCGCGGAGACCACCAGCGACCGCCCCACGCCCCGGCGGCGACGGGCCGGTCGCACCACGCACTGCTCGACCAGGCCCACGCCGCGCTCGGCGAAGCCGGAGGCGAACCCGCCGATCCGCTCGCCGTCGTCCACGACCAGCAGCAGGCACCGCGGGTCGTCCAGCCGGTGGCCGAGCCACTTCTGCAGCCGCGCCCGGTTGCCCACCAGCTCGTCGGACAGCAGCTCGACGATCCCCGGCAGGTCCGCGTCCTCCGCCCGCCGCACCCCCTCGGCGACGACGGCACGGCCGCGGTGCACCACGGTCTGCAGCTCCTCGACCGCGTACCAGCCGGAGTCGTCGGCGATGCCCTCGATCTCGTCCACTGTCGTCGGTGACGCGTAGACCACGGCCTCGGCCCGCCCGACGTCCGCGAACGTCTGCTCCAGCCGCAGCAGCGTCGAGGCGACCTCCACCGAGGACCCGTCGAGCGCGCAGCCGAAGTTGCCGGTGGGCAGCGGGTTCTCCCGATTGATCACGACGGCGGCGCAGCCGACCCGCCCGACCTTGCCGTACCGGACGGCACCGGACGCGAGCCGCGCGCCCTCGACGAGGATCGCGAGCGACCGCGACTGGTACGGGTCGAGCAGGTCCGGGTCGTCCGGGTCGCGCAACGGGTCAACCAACGCGGCGGTCCTTCCACCTCGCGCCGGGTCGCAGCGCACAGTCCAGCAGGAACACCCCGATCGTCGCCCATGCCAGCGGCGCCAGCACGGCGGAGGCCTCCGGCTGCCCGACGCGCTTCACGAACTCGCGGTGCGACGCGGCCTGCGCGGCCCAGGCGAGCCACGACCACGGCGAGCGCCACCGCAGCACCGGGACCAGCCCGTACGCGAGGTGCAGCAGCCCGGCGGCGGCCAGCAGCGGCCGTGCCCGCGTCCCGAACATGTCGCGGAACGCCGGCTGGATGCTCTTGCGCAGCGACCGCCAGGTGTCCCCGAACGTGTCCAGGCCCGAGGTCGTGAGCAGTGCCGACGCGTCGACGAACCGCACGAACCCGCCGGTGTCCCTGATCAGCGTCGCCATGCCGACGTCGTCCGCGTGGTTCCCGGCCAGCGCCTCCCAGCCACCGGCCTTCTCGAACGCGGGCCGCCGCACGAGGACGCAGTGCCCGACCGCGAGCGCCGTCGGGCCCTTGCCGTCCGGCGGCGAGCCCTCGAACACCAGCGTGTTGAACGCGGGCAGCAGGAACCACCACGCCGGCCCGGTCCCCCGCCCGGACGACGAGATCAGGTCCGCGCCCAGCTCGGACGCCGTGGCCACGAGCCGGCCAATGAGGTCAGGTGCGCAGGTCATGTCCGCGTCGACGAACAGCAGCCACTCCTCGTCCCGCACGGCCTGCGCGCCCAGGTGCATCGCGTGCACCTTGCCCGCCCACCCGGAGGGCGGTCCCGGCGACGTGACGACCTCGGCGCCGTGCGCGAGCGCGACCTTCGCGGTCGCATCCGCGGAGGCGTCGTCCACGACCACCACGCGCACCCCCGGCTGTCCGACCAGGCCGGGCAGCAGCGACGGGAGGGTGGCCTCCTCGTCGCGCGCGGGGACCACGGCCAGCACGGAGGCGGTCTTCGAGGACTCCGACACCATCGGCACGTGCTTCCACTGCGCCACGTTCCGCGCGGATCGCAGTGCGGACAGCACTCCGGACACCACACCCAACAGCACCATGCCACCACCCTGACACACTCAGGAACGTGCACCTGCCCGATCTCCCGGTGAAGTCCGTCCTGCCCGAGCTCCTGCGCACGCTGGAGGACCACGGGTCGGCGGTCCTCGTCGCACCGCCGGGCACCGGCAAGACCACGCTGGTGCCGCTCGCCCTGCCCGGCAAGGTCGTCGTCGCCGAGCCGCGCCGCATCGCCGCCCGCGCCGCCGCCGCGCGCATGGCGAGCCTGCTGGGCGAACCGGTCGGCCACACCGTCGGCTACTCGGTCCGCGGTGACCGCAAGACCAGCAGGCACACCCGCATCGAGGTCGTGACCAGCGGCCTGCTCGTCCGCCGCCTGCAGCACGACCAGGAGCTCACCGGCGTCGGCACGGTGCTGCTCGACGAGGTCCACGAACGCCACCTCGACGCCGACCTGCTGCTCGCGCTGCTGCTGGACGCCAAGGCGGGCCTGCGGCCGGACCTGAAGCTGCTCGCCACGTCCGCGACCGTTGCCGCCCAACGGCTCGCGGACCTGCTCGGCAACGCACCCGTCCTGCACACCGCTGCCCGCACGTTCGACACGGCGATCACCTACGTCCCGCCGAACCGCAACGAGCGCATCGAGAACACCGTCGCACGCGCGATCAACAGAGCATTGTCCGAAGTGGATGGTGACGTGCTCGCGTTCCTGCCCGGCGTGCGCGAGATCAACCGCACCGCGAGCCTGCTGAACGCCGACACGGTGATCTTGCACGGCCAGCTCAAGGCAGCGGTCCAGGACGCCGCCCTCACACCGGGTCCGCGGCAACGGGTCGTGCTCGCCACCAGCATCGCCGAGTCCAGCCTGACCGTCCCCGGCGTCCGCGCCGTGGTCGACGCGGGGCTGGCCCGCGTCCCCCGCGTCGACCACCGCCGCGGTCTCGCCGGTCTCGCCACGATCCGGGTGTCGCAGGCCGTCGCCGACCAACGCGCCGGTCGCGCCGGGCGTGAGGCTCCCGGCCGGGTCTACCGCTGCTGGCCGGAGCACGAGCATTCGACGCTCCCCCGCTACCCCGAACCGGAGATCCGCACCGCCGACCTGACCCGGCTCGCGCTGGAACTGGCGGTGTGGGGCACCCCGGACGGCTCCGGCCTGAACTGGTGGGACGCCCCGCCGGAGGGTGCGCTGAAGGCCGCCCAGGAGACGTTGCACTCCATCGGCGCGCTGGAGGACACCGAGCGCCGGGACCGCATCGCGAGCGCCGGCCTGCACCCGCGCCTGGGCCGGGCGTTGATCGACGGCAGCGCGCTCGCGGGCAACCGGACCGCCGCCGAGGTCGTGGCGCTGCTCGACGACAGCTCCCACCCGAGCACGACCGACCTGGCGACCGCCCTCAAAGCCCCGGGAAAGTGGCGCCAGGAGGCCAAGAAGCTCGAAAAGCTCGGCACGAACCCGCACGGCAACGGCGATCCCGCCCTCGTGGTCGCCCTCGCCTACCCGGAACGGCTCGCGAAGCGCCGGTCCAAGAACAGCACCGTCTACCTGATGGCCAACGGCACGGCGGTCGAGCACGACAACGCGCACTCCCAGTGGCTGGCGGTCGCGATCGCCGACCGCGAACCGGGCAGCAAGCACGGCCGCATCCGCCTCGCCGCGCCCGCCGACGAGGAGCTCGCCGTCACGGCCGCCCAAGCCCTCGTGCACACCGAGGACGACATCCGGTGGGAACGCGACGTCGTCGCGAACAGCGTCCGCAAGCTCGGCGCGATCACCCTGGACGAACGCCCGCTCAACGACCTGGCCAAGTCGCAGCAGGCACTGCGCATGGGCCTCGAAGCCGAGGGGCTCGGCCTGCTGAAGTGGACCGACGCCGCCAAGCGCCTGCGCGAACGCATGGCGTTCCTGCACCGCACCCGCGACTGGCCGAGCGTCGACGACGAGAGCCTGATCGGATCGCTCGACCTGGGGAAGGCGAAGAAGCGCTCCGACCTGGCCAAGATCGACACCGTGCAGGTGCTGCGGAACCTGCTGCCGTGGCCGGAGGCGGCGGAGCTCGACCAGCTCGCCCCGGAGCGCATCGGGCAGGGCAAGGTCGACTACACCCAGGACACGCCCGCGCTGCACGTCCGCATCCAGGACGCGATGAAGTGGGCCGACACCCCGAAGATCGCGGGCGTCCCGGTGGTCGTGCACCTGCTGTCCCCCGCCGGCCGCCCGACCGCGGTGACCAGCGACCTCAGGTCGTTCTGGCGCAACGGCTACCTGCGCGTGCGCAGTGAGCTCAAGGGCCGCTACCCCAAGCACCACTGGCCGGAACGCCCCTACGACAAGAGCAGGTGACCGTGGCGCACACAGCGATCTTCCCGCTGCCGGAGTTCCAGCCAGAGGGCGGCAGCAGCGCCGCCGCGGACGTCGTCGAAGAGGAGCTGGCGCGGTGAGGCGGATCTGGGACGACGCGGTCCGGGCACTGGGCGGCACACCGGACGCGGGTGACCTGGTCGAACGCTACGCCGAGCCGCACAGGGCCTACCACAACACGTTCCACGTGGCGTCCGTCGTGCGCGACTCGTCGGAGCTCGCGGACGCCTTCGCGTTCTCCGTCGAGGAACGGGCGGTCCTCACCCTCGCCGCGTGCGCGCACGACGTGATCTACGACGGGCGACCGGGCGAGGACGAACGGGCCAGCGCGCTGTGGGCCCGCGAACGCCTCGCGGGGCTGGCGGAGGAGCACGTCACGCGCGTGGAGGCGTTGGTGCTGGCCACGATCACGCACTCGTCCGACGACCCGCTGGCGCACGTGCTGCTGGACGCCGACCTGGCGATCCTCGGTTCCGAGCCCGAGCACTACGAGCGCTACCGGCAGGCCGTGCGCCGCGAGTACGCGCGCTACGACGAACCGGCGTGGCGCGCGGGCCGGGCGAAGGTGCTGAAGGCGTTGCTGGAGCGCGAGAACCTGTACGTCACCGAGCCCGCGCGGCAGCGGTGGGGCGCCGCCGCGCGGAGCAACCTGGCCCGCGAGCTTCAGTCCCTGGCGTAGAGCACGCGGGTCGCGGTGGTGAAGCGCCGCAGCACCTCTCGAACCGGCTCGACCCCGATGCCCGGCCCGCTCGGCACCTGCATGAACCCGTCCCGCAGCTCGAGCGGTTCCGTCACGTCCTCCGCGAAGTAGCGGCGCGACGCCGACACGTCACCGGGCAGCGTGAAGCCGGGCAACGCGGCCAGCGCGAGGTTCGGCCCGCGCCCGACACCGGTCTCCAGCATCCCGCCGCACCACACCGGGACCCCGTTCGCCACGGCGACGTCGTGGATGCGCCGGGCTTCGAGGTAGCCGCCGACGCGGGCGGGTTTGACGTTGACGATCCGGCACGCGCCGAGCGCGATGGCGGTGGCCGCGTCCCTGGCCGAGGTGATCGACTCGTCGAGGCAGATCGGTGTGCGGAACCGTTGTGCCAGCAGGGCGTGGCCGCGGAGGTCGTCTTCTTCCAGCGGCTGTTCGATGAGCAGCAGGTCGAACTCGTCGAGCCGGCGCAGGTGGTCGGCGTCGGCGAGGGTGTACGCGGTGTTCGCGTCGACCTGCAGCAGGACGTCGCCGAAGCGCTCGCGGACCGCGCGGACCGGGTCGACGTCCCAGCCGGGCTCGATCTTGAGCTTGATCCGCGCGTAGCCCTCCGCCAGGTAGCCCTCGACGTCGTCGAGCAGCTCGGGGACCGAGTCCTTGATCCCGACCGAGACACCGGCGGGCACCCTGTCGGTGGTGGCGCCCAGGAACGTGCCGATCGGCATCCCGAACGAGCGCAGCTCGGCGTCCAGGACGGCGGTCTCCAGCGCGGCCTTGGCGAGCTTGTGGCCCTTGACCGCGTGCGTCCTCGGCCCGACCTCGGCGGCGGTGACCTCCGGTGTCACGCGGGGCACGAGGTGGTCGGCCAGCACCAGCTCCGCCGCGGCGACGAACTCCGAGCAGTACAGCGGTTCCGGGTCGGCGGCGAACTCCGACCAGCCCTCCGCGGTGTCCGTGACGACCCGCAGCAGGAACGTGTCCTTCGTCGTCATCGTGCCGAACGACGTGCGGAACGGCGACACCAGCGGGATCGCGACGTGCAGCAGCTCGACCCGCTCGATCCTCATCCGGCCACCTCCAGCTCGTACCAGCCGTCGCGGGACATCGAGGTCGCGACGTACCCGCGGTCGAAGGCGTCCAGGAACACGTCCCGCACCGCCGCGCGCCACTCCTGCGCCTGCTCCGGCGCTTCCTTGCGCACCCGCACGACGTCGGCCGGCACCCGGCACCAGATCCGGTCGCCGTCGGTGCGCCGCAGCGGCCCGCCGTCCGGGGCGGTCGCCGTGACCTCGCCGCGCGGTTCGGACTCGTGCGGCTCCCGCGCGCCGGTCAGGTCCCACCGCACGGTGAGCCGGTCGGACTCACCGGTGTTCACGCCGTCGTTCATCGGCCCGTAGAAGTCCACCGCGTACTCGGTGACGACGGCGCCGAGCTTCACCAGGTTGAACCGGGCGTTGCGCGCCACCAGCGGGTCGTAGGTCCAGCGCATTGACCGCGCGCCCAGGCCGACCGCCCAGTCGCGTTGCGCGAGCTTCAACGGCAGCCCGGCACCGGGGCGGGCCGCGGCGATCATCGAGTACACCGACCCGTCCGGGCAGAACAGCCCGGTCGTGGCACCGACCAGCTCGTCGCCGTCGAACGCGCCGATCGTCGCGCCGCCCGCGTGCCGGATGCAGTGCAGCGTCTCGGTGGACAGCACGTCGAGGCTCGTCTCCCAGACGTCGGCGTAGTACCGCGCCACGCGGGCGATACCCGGGACGTCAGTGATCGCTCGAAACCTCAAGGCGGGCCTTCCGGACGCTGTAAGCGAAGTAGATGACGAACCCGAGCGCCATCCAGGCGAGGAACGCGACCCAGGTGTCCAGGCCGAGGCTGAACATCATGTAGACGCAGAACGCGAGCCCCAGCAGCGGCGTGACCGGCGAGAACGGCACCCGGAAGCTTCGCGGCCGGTCGGGCTCGGTGCGCCGCAGGATGATCACGGCGATGTTGACCAGCGCGAACGCGAACAACGTGCCGATGCTCGTGGCGTCGGCCAGCGACCCCAGCGGCACGAGCGCGGCGAGCACCGCGATGAACAGGCCGACGACGACGGTGTTGACGAACGGCACCCCGGTGCGCGGGCTGAGCTTCGCGAAGATCGACGGCACCAGCCCGTCGCGCGACATCGCGTACAGGATGCGCGTCTGTCCGTAGAGGACGGTCAGCACCACGGACGTCGTCGCCACCACGGCGCCGATCGAGAGCAGGATCGGCCAGATGGCGCCGTCGACGTTGTCGGTCAGCACCCGGCTGAGCGCCGCCTCGGTGCCCTCGAACGCCTGCCACGGCATGGCGCCGACGGCGGCAAGCGCGACGGCGCAGTACAGGGCGGTGATCACGACGAGCGAGATGATGATCGCGCGCGGCAGGTCGCGCTGCGGGTTCTCCGCCTCCTCACCGGCGGTGGAGGCGGCGTCGAACCCGATGTAGGAGAAGAACAGGGTGGCCGCGCCCGCGCTCATGCCGGCGAGCCCCAGCGGGAACAGCGGCTGCAGGTTGCCCGCCTTCAACGCCGTGAACGCCACCGCGCAGAACATGACCAGCGCGCCGATCTTCACGTACACCAGGATCGTGTTCGTCCGGGCGCTGCCGCGCGCCCCGCCCAGCAGCACCAGCATCGAGATGACGACGACGAGCACGGCCGGGACGTTGACGATCCCGCCGTCACCCGGCGGCTGGCTGAGCGCGTCCGGAATCCGCAGCCCGGTGACCAGGTGCAGCAACTCGTTGACGTATTGGCCCCAGCCGACCGCGACCGCCGCGACGGACACGCCGTACTCCAGCACGAGGCACCAGCCGCAGACCCAGGCGACGATCTCGCCGAGCGTGGCGTAGGTGTAGGAGTAGGAGGAGCCGGACGCCGGGATGAGCCCGGCCAGCTCGGCGTAGGACAGCGCGGAGAACAACGCGGTGATGCCCGCGAGCACGAACGAGACGACGATCGCCGGTCCCGCCAGCGGCACGGCCTCGCCGAGGACGACGAAGATGCCGGTGCCCAGCGTCGCGCCGATGCTGATCATGGTGAGGTGGCCGACGCCGAGCGTGCGCCGCATCTCGCTGCCGGGATGGGTCAGCTGGTCGATCGGCTTGCGCCGCAACACCCGCGCCCCGATGCGCTGTCCGTTGCTCATCCGGCCAACATAACGCCCTGCTCGGGGACTACCTGCCACCCACCGGCCGGAACGTGCGGCGGTATGTGTCCGGCGGCACACCCACGGTGCGGTGGAAGTGCCGGCGCAACGTCGTCGCCGTCCCCATCCCCGCCGCCTCCGCGATCAGGTCGACGCTGTCGTCGGTCAGCTCCAGCAGCTCCTGCGCGCGCCGGATCCGCCGCATGTGCAGCCACTGCAACGGGGTGGTGCCGGTGACGGTGCGGAACAACCGGGTGAGGTGCCGCGAGCTCATACCGGCCTGCCTGGCCAGGTCCTCGACGGTGAGCACCTGGTCGAGCCGTTCGCTCGCCCAGTCGAACAGCTCGGTCAGCGGGTGCCCCTCCTCGGCGGGCACCGGGGCGAGCACGAACTGCGCCTGGCCACCGTCGCGGTGCGGTGGGACGACCAGCCTGCGCGCCGCCGTGTTCGCCGCCGCCGCACCGTGGTCGCGGCGGATCAGGTGCAGGCTCAGGTCGATCGCCGCCGCCTTGCCCGCCGCGGTGAGCACCTGGCCGTTGTCGACGTAGAGCACGTCCGGTGCGACCTCCACCCGCGGGTACCGGCGGGCGAGCTCGTCGGCGTGCGCCCAGTGCGTGGTGGCGCGGAGCCCGTCGAGCAACCCCGCTTCCGCGAGCACGAACGCGCCCGTGCACAGCGAGGCGATCCGCGCGCCCTTCGCGTGCGCCACCCGGACCGCCTCGATCAGCCGCCGGTCGACCGGCCCCTCCCAGTCGGCTACCGCGGGCACGATGACGGTGTCCGCCTCGTGGAGCCGGTCGAGCGGCAGGTCGGGCTCCAGCGTGAACCGGCCGACGCGCACCGGCCCGTCACCGCAGACGACCACCCGGTAGCCGAGCTGAGGCGCGGTGAAGATCTCGTAGGTAGCGGTCAGCTCGAAGTGCAGCATCCCGTCGGTCACGGCGAACGCGAGCATGTCCGGAATTGTACGCATCGTGTCGTTCCAGACACTGGGCAGTGAGCGCCGCCCTGGCTTGAATTGCCGTCATGGGACACCACATCGCGGTCTACGGCGCCTCCGGCCTCACCGGCCGGTTCATCCAGGCGGAGCTGGAGAAGCGCGGCTTCACGCCACTGCCGTTCGGCCGCGCGCAGGCCACCGCCGACGACCCCGCCGCTCTCGACCGGGCGCTGACCGGTGCGGACGCGGTGGTCAACGCGGCCGGTCCGTTCGCCGTGACGGCGCTGCCGCTGATCGCCGCCGCCGAACGCGCCGGCATCCCGTACGTGGACGTGGCCGCCGAGATCGAGGCGAACGCCGACACGTTCGCCCGCGGTGCCGCGGTCCCGGTCGTGCCCGCGATGGCGTTCTTCGGTGGCTTGGCGGACCTGCTGGTCACCGCCGCGATGGCGGACTGGCCCGACGCGTCCGAGGCGCACGTCGCCTACGGCCTGAGCGGCTGGCAGCCGACCCCCGGCACGCTCACCGCCGGTGCGGTCTCCCGCGACCGCCGGGGTGGTCGGCGGGTCCGGTTCCGCGACGGCCGGCTCGAGCACCACGACACCGCGCCGCCCACGTCGACCTGGGACTTCCCCAGCGGGCCGCGGGAGGTGGTCGGTGAGTTCTCGATGGCCGACATCGTGACCGTGCCCAGCCACCTGGCGATCCCGTCGGTGACCTCGTACATGTCCGTCACCGCGGCCCAGGCCCTGGCCGCCGCCACTCCCCGCTCCGAACCGGAAACCTTCGAGGTGGACGTACGCGTACGCCGAGGTTCGGAGGAACGCCGCTTGTCAGTCGCAGGCCGCGACATCTACGCCGTCAGCGCCCCTCTGGCCGTGGAGGCGGTAGACCGCCTGCTCACCGGCCGCTTCCACGTCACCGGCGTCGCCTCGGCCGGCGCAATGTTCGATGCCGAGGACTTCCTGTCCACACTCTCCGACGTCTTGCCGCTGTCGACCTAAGGCCGCTCACCGCCGACCCTGCTCGGGAGCCTGCGTGATGGCACTCGGGTTTGCGTGAGGGCGCTCAGCGCCCGAACTGCTCGGGGGTCTGGGGGTCGCCCCCCAGATGAACACCCGGAACGAGAAACGGCGAGTGCTCTCCACGAGCACTCGCCGTCCGAGTGGAGGTGCCGGGAATCGAACCCGGGTCCTGTGGCGGTTCATCAGGGCTTCTCCGTGCGCAGTCCGCTCTGCCTCTGCTTGACCCCATCAGTCACGCGGACGAGCTGATGTGACGGGCCCAGTCGCTGTGAGTTTCCCGAACAGTCCCCGCGACCGGGACTGCAGGTAAGCCCTCTAGCTGATGCCGGACTCTAGGCCGAAGGCACTCCTAGGCCGACAGCGTTGCTACTCGCCTCAGGCGGCGAGAGCGAACGCGCGCTTGTCGTTAGACGTGGCGCTTATTGGTTTGCGATGACGCTTGCGGTGGTCTCTCGCCTGCACCGGCACGCTTCCCCTGAATCAACGTCCACAGTCGAAACCGTTCACCCCCTCGTCGTGGTGCACCTAGCATAACGGCCGCTGCCACCGAGTTCTTCCCGAGGCAGGTAGGGCTGTCCCCACCACCGGCTGACTGGTTGGCCGCATGGTCCCTGACCAGCGACAACGACAACATGGACGTCATGAGGAAACCGAACGCGCTCGCAGCCGGGTTCTACCTGCTGACCAACCTGGTGACCGGCATCTTCTGGTTCACCCTCACCGTCGTGCTCACGGTCGTCGGGTTCTCCCTGTCCGTGCTGTGGGTGGGCCTGCCGATCCTCTGGCTCGCGATGCAGGCGGTGCGGGCCGGCGCGACGGTGGAACGGGCGTGGGTCGGTGCGGCGCTGCGCACGGACATCCCGGTGCCCTACCGGGCCCGGCAGCCGGGCACGCTGTGGCAGCGGTGGAAGGCCCAGTTCACCGACCCCGCCACCTGGCGCGACTTCGGTTACCTGCTGCTCCTGCTGCCGGTGGGGGTCCTGGAGTTCGGCGCGGTCCTCACGCTCTGGACGGTCGTGGCGGCGTTGGCCGCGGTGCCGTTCTGGATCAGCTACGCGCCGTTCGCGGTCGTCGTCGGCGAGCTCTGGACCATCGACTCGTTCGCCTCGGCGTTGCCGATCGCGGTGCTCGGGCTGGCGTTGGTCCCGCTCGCGGTCATGGGCACGAAGGCGCTCGGCGCGCTGCACGGCCGGTTCGCCCGCGCCATGCTCGGGCCGACCCGTGCCGACGAGCTGGCGGTCGAGGCGGAACGGCTGCAGTCGAGCCGGGCGCGCGGGGTCGAGGCGGCCGAGGCGGAGCGCCGGCGCATCGAACGCGACCTGCACGACGGCGCGCAGCAGCGGCTCGTGGCCGTGGCGATGGGGCTGGGCCGGGCGAAGTCGAAGCTGGACAGCGACCCGGAGGGCGCGGCCGAGCTGATCGCGGAGGCCCACGCGGACGCCAAGCTCGCCATCAAGGAGCTGCGGGACCTGGCACGCGGCATCTACCCGTCGGTGCTCGGCGACCGCGGTCTCGACGCGGCGCTGTCCGCGCTGGCCGCCCGCGTGCCGATCGAGGTGGACCTGCAGGTGGACGTCGACCCGCGGCCGCCGACGGCGGTGGAGAGCGCCGCGTACTTCACCGTCGGCGAGGCGCTCACCAACATCACCAAGCACTCCACCGGCACCAGGGCGACCGTGCGGGTCAACCGGATCGACACGGGCGTGCTGGTCGAGGTCACCGACAACGGTCAGGGCGGTGCGGAGCTGAAGCCGGGTGGCGGGCTCGCCGGGCTCGCGGACCGGGCTGCGACCATCGACGGTGTGGTTGTCGTCGTCAGCCCCGCTGGTGGGCCGACCGTGATTCGAGCGGAGTTGCCGTGCGCGTGGTGATCGCCGAGGACTCGGTGCTGCTGAGGGAGGGCGTGCAGCGGCTGCTCGCCGACGAGGGCATCGACACCGTGGCGGCGGTGGAGAACGGGACCGACCTGCTGGACGCCGTGACCGAGCACCGGCCCGACCTGTGCGTGGTGGACGTCCGCATGCCGCCGACGTTCACCGACGAGGGGCTGCGCGCGGCCATCGAGTGCCGCCGCCGCCATCCCGGGCTGCCGGTGCTGGTGCTGTCGCAGTACGTGGAGGAGCGCTACGCCGTCGAGCTCCTCGCGGGCGGTGCGAGCGGGGTCGGCTATCTGCTGAAGGAACGGGTGGCCGACGTGAAGGAGTTCGTCGACGCGGTGCGGCGGGTCGCCGACGGCGGCACGAGCATCGACCACGAGGTGATCACGCAGCTCATGGTGCGCAGCAAGAAGAGCCCGGTCGACTCGTTGACTCCGCGCGAACGCGAGGTGCTCGGCCTGATGGCGCAGGGCCTGTCGAACACGGCCATCGCCGGCACGCTCGTGGTGTCCGACGGCGCGGTGGAGAAGCACGTCGGCAACATCTTCGCGAAGCTCGGCCTGGAACCGTCGAACTCCGAGCACCGGCGGGTCCGCGCCGTCCTCGCCTACCTCGACAGCTGAGGCGAACGCCGGAACGCCCGGCTCCCGCGGTGCGGTGGGCCGGGCGTTCTCGTCGGTGCGGTGGTGGACGGCGTCAGTAGCGGCCCTTCAACGCCCGCCCGTGCGCCCGTGCGATCTCACGGTTCGCGTCGCGCTTGGCGATGTCCTGGCGCTTGTCGTAGGACTTCTTGCCCTTGGCGAGGGCGAGCTCGACCTTGACGTAGCCGTCCTTGAAGTACATCTGCAACGGGACGAGCGACAGACCGGACTCCTTGGTCTTGCCGATCAGCCGTTCGATCTCGTGCTTGTGCAGCAGGAGCTTCCGCTTGCGCCGGACCTCGTGGTTCGTCCAGGTGCCCGCGACGTACTCCGGGATGTGCAGCGCGTGCAGCCAGATCTCGCCGTCGTCGACCTGGGCGAAGGCGTCCACGAGGGACGCCCGTCCCATGCGCAGGCTCTTCACCTCGGTGCCGACGAGCTGAATGCCCGCCTCGTAGGTGTCCAGAATGGCCCAGTCGTGCCGAGCCTTGCGGTTCGACGCGATGACCTTCTGCCCGCGTTCCTTGACCATGGCGACAACTCTACGTGGTCGGTAAAACTCTTAAAGCCGCACGTAGAGCCGCAGCGTGACGTAGCCGGTCGTGGCCGAGATGAGGATCGCGACCAGGAACAGCCACGGCGAGACTATGAGGATGTCCAGGTAGCCGACCGGCGGGATGATGCCCGACTCGGTGAGGTTGCGGGTGATGCGGTCGAGGAAGAACGCCTTGAACAGCACCAGGCCGGCGACCGCGGTGACCGCGCCGATGATGCCCGCGACGACCGCCTCGATGAGGAACGGCAGCTGCGTGTACCAGCGGGTCGCGCCGACCAGGCGCATGATGCCGACCTCGACGCGGCGGGTGAACGCCGACACCTGGATGGTGTTCGAGATCAGCAGCAGTGCCGCGAACGCCTGGATGAGCGCCAGGATCAGCGCCACGTCGCGGAAGCCGTTGAGGCCGTCGAAGAACCGCTCCAGGAACTTGCCCTGGTCGTCGACGCCCTTCACGCCCGGCTTGCCCTCGAAGGCGTTCTTGATGACCTCGGTGCGTTCCGGGTCTTCGAGCTTCACCCGGAACGTGGCCGGGATGGCCTCCGGCCGGGCGAGCTTGAGCAGCTCCGGCTGGGCCTCGAAGATCTGCTTGAAGCGCTCGAAGCCCTCGTCGCGGTTCTGGTACACCACGGACTCGACGCCGGAGGTCTGGTCGAGCTGGGACCTCAGCCCCGCGCACGGCTGCTGGGTGCAGTCCTTGTCGTTGGCGCTGACGTCGTTGGTCAGCAGGACCGAGACCTCGAGCTTGCCCGCGTAGTTGGCCTGCATCTTGTCGACCATGCGGACGACGAGCAGGCCACCGCCGAGCAGCCCGAGCGAGATGGCGGTCGTGAGGATCATCGCGATCGTCATCGTGACGTTCCGGCGAAGTCCGGTGACGACCTCGCTGAACACGAAGCTGGTACGCATCGGGGGCGGGGTTCCTTGGGGGGTCGGGGATTAGGAGCGCTTAGCGGCCGACGCCGTAAACGCCGCGCGCGTCATCACGGACGACCTTGCCGTACGACAGCTCCACGACCCGGCGGCGCATCGAGTCGACGATGCCGTGGTCGTGGGTGGCCATGATGACGGTCGTGCCGGTGCGGTTGATCCGCTCCAGCAGCAACATGATGTCCTGGCTCGTGTCGGGGTCCAGGTTTCCGGTGGGCTCGTCGGCGATCAGCACCAGCGGGCGGTTCACGAACGCGCGGGCGATCGCGACGCGCTGCTGCTCACCACCGGAGAGCTCGGTGGGGAACCGGTCCTCCTTGCCGTCGAGGCCGACCAGCTGCAGCACCTCCGGCACCACCTTGACGATGGTGTTGCGGGGCTTGCCGATGACCTCGAGGGCGAACGCGACGTTCTCGGCGACCGTCTTCGTCGGCAGCAGGCGGAAGTCCTGGAACACGCAGCCGATGGACTGGCGCAGGCGGGGGACCCTGCGCCGCGACATCTTGGCGACGTCGAAGTTGGAGACGTAGACGCGTCCCCTGGTCGGCACCTCTTCGCGCAGCAGCAGGCGCAGGAACGTCGACTTGCCGGACCCGGAGGGCCCGATCAGGAAGACGAACTCGCCCTTCTCCATCTCGACGGACACGTCGTCGAGCGCGGGACGCGTGGAGGTCTTGTAGACCTTGGAAACGTGTTCGAGACGAATCACGAGGCGCGAGTCTACCCATGGCCGCGGTAAAGCCCCCGTTCCGGTTAACTTCCAGCCCCGGAAAGGCGGTTCTCCTCCCCCACACGGCGTGGTCGGTTCAGCACAACCGGTGGACGAAAGGGCACGTTCGGACCATCGGACGGCCCGGACGTGCCCTTCGCCTCAGCTCACACCGCGGCTGCGGCTCACGCTTGCTGGGACTGCTTGCGCCAGCGGATGCCGGCTTCGAGGAAGTCGTCGATCTCACCGTCGAGCACCGCGGACGGGTTGCCGACCTCGTGGTTGTTCCGCAGGTCCTTGACCATCTGGTACGGGTGCAGCACGTAGGAGCGCATCTGGTTGCCCCAGCTGGAGCCGGAGTCCTTGAGCGCGTCCATCTTCGCCTGCTCCTCCTGGCGGCGCCGTTCGAGCAGCTTCGCCTGCAGGACGTTCATGGCCGTGGCCTTGTTCTGCAGCTGCGAGCGCTCGTTCTGGCAGGACACGACGATGCCGGTCGGGATGTGCGTGAGGCGCACCGCCGAGTCGGTCGTGTTGACGCCCTGGCCACCGGGGCCGGACGAGCGGTACACGTCGACGCGCAGGTCCTTCTCGTCGATCTCGACGTGGTCGGTCTGCTCGACGACGGGCACGACCTCGACGCCGGCGAACGACGTCTGGCGGCGGCCCTGGTTGTCGAACGGCGAGATGCGCACGAGGCGGTGGGTGCCCTGCTCGACGCTCAGCGTGCCGTAGGCGTAGGGGGCGGTGACGCGGAAGGTGGCGGACTTGATGCCGGCCTCTTCCGCGTAGGAGGTGTCGAAGACCTCGACGCCGTAGTTGTGCCGCTCGGCCCAGCGGGAGTACATGCGCAGGAGCATCTCGGCGAAGTCGGCGGCGTCGACGCCACCGGCTTCGGCGCGGATGGTGACCAGCGCGTTGCGCTCGTCGTACTCGCCGGAGAGCAGTGTGCGCACCTCGAGGCTCGCGATCTCGTCGCGCAGCTTCGCCCTGTCGGTGTCCGCGTCGGCGGCGGCGTCCGCGTCCTCGGCCTCCTCCGCGAGCTCGTAGAGCAGCGGCAGGTCGTCGAGGCGTTCCCGCAGGCCGGTGATGCGGCGCAGCTCACCCTGCTTGTGCGAGAGCTGGCTGGTGACCTTCTGCGCCTTCTCCTGGTCGTCCCAGAGGTCGGGGCGGGCTGCCTGCTCCTCCAGATCCGCGACCTGGGCACGCAGGGCATCGAGGTCCATCACCGCCTCGATGCTGCTCAGGGTGGCGGAGAGGTCCTTGATGTCTGCTTCGACGTCCGGATTCACAGCAGAAGATTACGCCAATACCGGTCACCAGCAGCGACCGGCCGTGGAACTGGTGCAGGTAGTGGCGGGGGGGGGTAACACCCCCCCCCCGGGGGGGGGGGGGGGGGGAGGCCCCCCCCCCACCCCC